>NZ_JBALBY010000001.1:0-123515 GCF_036919575.1 Nostoc sp.
GTTTGTGTTAATTGGCGCTTTCGGATAGATGATGCGAGAATTAAACTTTCACGAATCTATCCAACCCATCAAAACTAATGACATAGACTACTAGGATGAAGTTCTGCAAGCCAATGATGTCCAGGGTGACACACTGTTATTGCTTGCTTAAGCCAAACTTGACGTTCTTCATCAAGTAACCTGCATACACGATAAAAATCATCTTCGTCCTTAGACCTGGGATTCTTAGCTTTGTATAAGAGTACAATTTCTGGAGCAAGGAACGGTACACCAATATCATAACGTAATCGAATCATTGATAATGGACGTGCAATATCAAGATTTCTGCGAAACCTCCACTCGCTCTGTGAAGACTCATCCAAGAGAATCTCTAGTTCCGAGAATAAGGTATTTTTAGCATAAGCATGAATTTCATGTATCGGTAACTCTAGCCATTCGTTTTCATTCCAAGGCTCCATTTTTCCATTAACAACCTTGGTAAATTCCCAGCCAAATAAATATTCTCGCAGACTGCTCTGATCTTTCCTAAATATTGCGATTTCTATATCTTTATGTACCCTAGTTACATCTCCTATAAAAAGGTCTATCGCCCATCCACCTGCTACAAACCAGGGTTGTCTGAAATCATTTAGTAGCCCAGAAAGCTCCACAAGTTCTGAAAAAGATTCCATTGATGACTACTCCTCAGAATTTTTCAGTATTAAATATTGAGTGAATGCACCCTTCCATCCCCAATCAATTAACCTAGAAATAACGCTCTCAAATACTGGATAAAATCATGGTTCAGGAAGTTCTAATCAATAATGATGATTACTATGTGCCAGATGCCAACCAGCTAATCACTGAAGATGATACGCCTGTGGACAATTTTGCTTCTGAAAAACAACAACGTCTTTTGGTTGGCTCTCTTTACAGTTCTTTACAAAGCCAGACTTATTTAGCAGCAGCGAATGTCGGAGTTTACCATACAGACGGTCAACCCGCAATTGTACCCGACGTTTTTCTCAGCTTCGATGTTCAAATACCTGAAAATTGGTGGGAAAAACAAAATCGTTGTTATATGGTTTGGCGTTTTGGCAAACCTCCAGAAGTCGTCCTCGAAATTGTCTCTAATAAAGAAGGTGATGAACTGGGCAAAAAGCTGAAAATTTATGAACATATGCGGGCTAGTTACTACATAGTATATGACCCAAATCAGCAATTAGGAGAAAAAGCCCTGCGCGTTTATGAACTTAGGGGAACACGCTACTTTGAAACTTCAGAAATTTGGTTAGAACAAGTTGGTTTAGGCGTAACTTTGTGGGAAGGCAAATTTGAAGATAGACAGGATACTTGGTTACGCTGGTGCTACCAAGATGGTACTGTTTTGCTGACTGGAGATGAACGCGCCGAACAGGAACGACAACATGCTGAACAGGAACGACAACGTGCTGAACAGGAACGACAACGTGCTGAACAAGCAGAACAACGCACCCAATTACTAGCAGATAGGCTACGGGCTATGGGCGTAGATCCCGACACTTTATAAGACACTCGCTGTCAAGACGCAAAAAACTTTGCGTCTTTGCATGAGCAAAAAAAATCTCACGAAATTGTCCAACTAATAAACTCATTTATCCGATACCAAACCTTCTCTAATAAATCAGGATCATCGACATCAAACCATTCAATTTGTGGATATGCTCGAAACCAAGTACGTTGTCGTTTGGCAAATTGCCGTGTATGCAAAATTGTTAATTCTTTCGCTTCATCTAAAGAAATATCCCCAACCAAATATTGCTTAATTTCTTGATAACCCAAAGTATTTAACAAAGACAAATCAGCGCCATATTTTTGACAAAGATACTCCACCTCAGCAACCAAACCATTTGCGATCATTTGCTCAGTACGCTGTTGAATACGAGCGCCCAACTTGTCAACATCGCAATCCAAACCAATTTGCAAAATCGGATAATTTGGTGGATTTTCCCCTTGCTGTTCAGAAATCGGATAACCAGTGACATAATATACCTCTAATGCTCTTAGAGTCCGCCCTGAGTCATTAGCATGAATCTTTTGTACAGCAACAGGATCAACTTGTTGTAACATTGCATAGAGTTGAGATTGACCAAGAGATTCAAGTTGCGATCGCAATTCTTTCTGCGGTGCAACTCTAGGAATTTTCATCCCTTGGGCAATGGAACGGATGTATAAACCCGTACCACCAACCATTAGAAGTGGGGGAGATGAGGGAGATGAGGGAGATGAGGGAGATGAGGGAGATGGGGGAGAATTAATTAAGGCTTGTGCTTGTTGTTGATAGTCTGCTACTGTCATCATGTTTGTTGGATCGCAGATATCTATTAAATAGTGCGGCACCAATTTTTGTTCAGCGACAGTTGGTTTTGCCGTTCCAATATCAAACTCACGGTAAACTTGACGAGAATCAGCACTGAGAATTATAGAACCCAAACGCATCGCCAAAGCCAAAGCTAAACCCGACTTACCTGTTGCTGTCGCCCCACAAATCACAATCAATTTAGTCATTAGTCATTAGTCATTATTCATTAAGGAACGTGGATTAAATAAAATGCAAAAGTTCATCCTATATCTAGCTTCCCTCTCCTTTATAAGGAGAGGGATTGAGGGTGAGGTAAGCCAGGGACATTAATTGTATGTTATTTATTCTTATTCCTAAGCTATTCTCTCCCTACTTACCCTACTTACCCTACTCGTCTGCTCCCTTGACCCTCAGACACGGGACTGCAACCCCAGTATAAACTTCTCTTGAAAATGCCCTACAGACGCTAACAAGGCTTTTGTGTTAAAATTTTGGAGTGTTTTTACTTTTGTTTGCCTTTTAGCGACTTAAACCCCACACATCAGGAGAGTTTACATGACGAGCAGTTACAGTGCCGATCAGATTCAAGTTCTGGAAGGTCTGGAAGCCGTCCGCAAAAGACCAGGAATGTACATCGGTACCACTGGACCGCGAGGACTCCACCATTTAGTTTACGAGGTGGTGGACAATTCAATTGATGAGGCTTTGGCGGGTTATTGCACTCATATAGAAGTGGATATCAACGCTGATGGTTCGGTGACTGTAACAGATGATGGTCGCGGTATTCCCATCGATACTCACTCGCGCACCGGGAAATCGGCTTTGGAAACCGTGATGACGGTATTGCACGCCGGTGGTAAGTTTGGCGGCGGTGGCTACAAAGTTTCTGGAGGATTGCACGGGGTTGGTATTTCTGTTGTTAATGCCCTATCTGAGGTTGTAGAAGTTACAGTTTGGCGAGATAAAAAAGTTCATATCCAGCGCTATGAACGAGGTATCCCAGTTACTGAACTGCAAGTCAAGCCTTATAAAGAAGATAGAACCGGAACTTCTGTTACTTTTAAACCAGATACCCAAATATTCACTGTTAGCATTGAGTTTGATTACATCACTTTATCAGGTCGCCTACGGGAATTGGCGTATCTGAATGCTGGTGTCAAAATTACCTTTACTGACCACCGTCTGGAATTACTCAAAAGCGATACACCCAAGGTAGAATCCTACGATTACAAGGGTGGCATTAAAGAATATATCGCCTACATGAATCGTGAGAAGCAGCCCCTGCATGAAGAAATTATCTATGTACAGGGGGAACGAAACAACGTACAAGTGGAAGTTTCCTTGCAATGGTGTACTGATGCTTACACGGATAATGTGCTGGGTTTTGCCAACAATATTCGCACAGTGGATGGTGGTACGCACTTAGAAGGGTTGAAAGCGGTTCTGACTCGGACATTAAATACGATCGCTCGCAAGCGCAATAAAATTAAAGAGAATGAACCTAACCTCAGTGGCGAACACGTCCGCGAAGGTTTGACAGCCGTTATTTCCGTTAAAGTCCCCGACCCAGAATTTGAAGGACAAACCAAAACCAAACTCGGTAACACCGAAGTACGGGGAATTGTCGATTCTCTGGTGGGAGAAGTCCTCACCGAGTACCTAGAATTTCATCCCGCGATCGCAGACTCAATTTTAGATAAAGCTATCCAAGCTTTCAAAGCCGCAGAAGCAGCCCGTCACGCGCGGGAATTAGTTCGGCGCAAATCTGTGCTGGAATCTTCGCCATTACCTGGGAAATTGGCAGATTGTAGTTCTCGTGACCCCAGCGAATCCGAGATATTCATCGTGGAAGGCGACTCAGCCGGGGGGAGTGCGAAACAAGGACGCGATCGCCGCACTCAAGCGATCTTGCCTCTACGTGGTAAAATTCTCAACATTGAAAAAACCGACGACGCTAAAATCTATAAAAATAACGAAGTTCAATCGTTAATTACAGCACTCGGTTTAGGTGTCAAAGGTGATGAATTCGATTCCACCCAACTGCGCTATCATCGCATAGTCATCATGACTGACGCTGACGTAGATGGAGCGCACATCCGTACATTGTTGTTAACATTCTTCTACCGATATCAACGAGCGCTCATTGAACAGGGCTTTATTTATATTGCTTGTCCCCCACTGTTTAAAGTAGAACGGGGACGTAATCATGAATATTGCTATAGCGATCGCGAAAAAAATCAAGCGATCGCCAAATTTCCTGCTAACGCCAACTATACCATCCAACGCTTCAAAGGTTTGGGTGAAATGATGCCACAACAACTCTGGGACACCACAATGAACCCAGAAACCCGCAAAATGAAGCAAGTCGAAATTGAGGACGCCGCCGAAGCCGATCGCATCTTCACAATTTTAATGGGCGATCGGGTCGCACCCAGACGAGAATTCATCGAAACCTATGGTTCTAAACTCAACTTCACCGATCTCGATATCTAATATCAATTCCCTAATACCAATTCTTTATGAAGACGCATATAATAAGTCCCCCCTTAACAAGGGGGGACGGCGTAGCCGGGGGGTAAATTATATGCAGCTTCACAAAAAAACGGTATAACACTGCCCTGATAATTTGTCAAGTTGGTAATGGGTAATGGGTGATACGTTTTCACCCATTATCTTTTTTATTGCTACATAACTGCAAAAATTCTAAATTTCTCACTTAGCAAAAAACCATATAATTTGCTTATTGTCAACAATTTACAAAAATTCAATATTCTAATGTTAGCAAAACTACCAACTTTATTATAAATTTAGTCTAGATAATACTTTTTGCACTGACTCACTGAATAATTTCGCCCACCAGCTAGAAACACATTTGTTATGCTTTAAGCAAATAACTGAATATCATCTATCAAACAGCAATTAATAAGTATCTTGAGGATTTCTCATAATTAAGATGACCAAAAATTACGGAAACAAAAGTATTTAAGTTTACAGTTAAATTACGGAAAAACCCGTTGTCACCAAATCATCAGGCAATCTTCTGGGTTCTCTTGATTCGAGATAATGCCTACTGGGAGCCAACACCATCTGACTGAAAACTTGTTAATATCTTCATATAATCTCGTGGCGATCGCGATTGCATTGTATGTATCTAATGTACTTTTGCCTAAGATAAGACTAAATTGGTGAGTTCCCAACACAAATTGTTTTTGAATTGATTAAAATATCCTTGTATACAATAAGAAAAGTTTGTCAACTTTCATAGGGCTGAAATCGCCACAGTGCGCTAACGTGTGAATAAGACCAAATTAGTTAAACCTAAATTGATCTGCTATCAGGTCGATTCTGCCACCGCCTCAACTCCTCAGTTCAGGTAATTAGTACGCAGAAGGTTAACTGCTTTCAGGCAAGCACCACCACCCTTGTTGTATTTACCCAAGGTCAAGACCCACTTTAATCTCAGGAATGCGTAATTTATGAAGGAAATGTAAAATGGGTAGGTTAAGAGGAATTGTCTGAGTTAACATACAATGCACTCTTTCTCAGTAATTAATGTTGTGTAAAATACATGAAATTCGGCAAAAGCAAGCGTACTTACTTTGTAATGTAATCAGAGCGTCACTGCAATTCCGAAAAGTGGAGAAAAAATTTCCGGGTATAACTCCCGTTTTTAATGTCTTTTTGGTAATAGTGGCTAAAAATTGCTGTGGGAGTTCATGATTAATACACAAAAAGAGTGCAATTTCTGTGAAACAGGCTACAATCGGAAGAGTCTTTATAGGAAAATCTGCCAACAGTCTGAACTCATTTGTATAGAGTGGCAAATTTTTTGATCGAGGCGAGTCTTTTTTTGACCAGTTAGTTGAAAGCAATATGTGATAGCAACACATATAACATTTACTAAAGTGAAGAAGTCACCTTTAGTAATTGCTTAAACTAAAGTAAAAACCCTCCGACGGGAGGTGCAAAACGTCCGAAAATATCTCTGGCAAATCTGCCAAAAAGCTTATTTTCGGTTGACAACTAGCTCGTTTAAAAGAGCAGTAAACACATCTTGAGTAATTGATTCTGCAAGGAGCATGAGGAACGCGGCATGAACCAGGCTAACAACGTACTCGAAAGCATATATCAGCCTGACCTAGAAATAATAAATCAGCCTGAGCTCGAGTTAGAAGAACTCTTAATAGACGATGAAGAGGACTTGCTGATCATCGATGAAGGTGACGAGGAATTTTTAGAGCCTCAGTCTGATGAGGACGACGCAAAGTCTGGAAAAGCCGCTAAATCGCGTCGTCGGACACAAAGCAAGAAAAAGCACTATACCGAAGATTCAATTCGGCTTTACTTGCAAGAAATTGGTAGAATTCGGCTGTTGCGGGCAGACGAAGAAATCGAATTGGCGCGGAAAATAGCCGATTTGCTGGAATTAGAGAGGGTACGCGAAAGACTCTGTGAACAGTTAGATCGCGATCCTCGTGATAGTGAATGGGCAGAAGCAGTACAACTTCCACTACCAGCCTTTCGTTATCGCCTCCATGTTGGTCGCAGGGCGAAAGACAAGATGGTGCAATCTAACCTCCGTCTTGTGGTTTCAATTGCTAAGAAGTACATGAATCGTGGTTTGTCGTTCCAAGACTTAATTCAGGAAGGCAGTCTCGGTTTGATTCGTGCCGCTGAAAAGTTTGACCACGAAAAAGGCTATAAGTTCTCTACATACGCTACATGGTGGATTCGTCAAGCAATTACCCGCGCGATCGCCGATCAATCTCGCACGATTCGCCTTCCAGTTCACCTTTACGAAACCATCTCTCGGATTAAGAAAACTACCAAGCTGCTATCTCAAGAAATGGGTCGCAAACCCACTGAAGAAGAAATCGCCACTCGCATGGAAATGACCATTGAGAAGTTGCGGTTTATTGCTAAATCCGCCCAGTTACCGATTTCACTAGAAACGCCCATTGGTAAAGAAGAAGATTCTCGATTAGGCGATTTTATTGAATCCGATGGTGAGACACCAGAAGACCAAGTTTCCAAAAATCTGCTGCGCGAAGACCTTGAAAAAGTCCTCGATAGTCTTAGTCCTCGTGAACGCGATGTTCTCAGACTGCGTTACGGCTTGGATGATGGTCGGATGAAAACTCTTGAGGAAATCGGCCAGATTTTCAATGTCACCCGCGAACGGATTCGTCAAATTGAGGCGAAAGCACTCCGCAAGTTACGCCATCCAAATCGTAACAGCGTTCTCAAGGAATATATTCGCTAATCAAGAGTCATTTGTCATTAGTCATATCATGTCCAGGTAATTAAGCATAATACCCGGAACCGCACCCCGCCAAAGCTGCGCTTTAGCTCCCCTCCCCGCCTGCGGGGAGGGGTTGGGGGTGGGGTTCTTTTATTATGGGTAAGCACCCGGACATGATAAGTTGATGTGCAGCTAAATTGTATAACATGAAAACCCAAAAATATTGTAGTGCGGGCCGAAAAGCCCGCGTCCAATATACAAATTAAATACGCAACAGCTTATCATTGGTCATTAGTAAATAAACAAAGGACAAATGACAACTGACTAATGGCAAAATAATAAAAAACCTGGTAGTGAATTAGCACTCCAGGTTTTTTTATTTATAGGTCATCTTAGATATTAAAACTTATAGGATGCCCCAAAAATGCAGGAAGCCTTGACCAGAAAAAAGTTCAACCAAAATGGCTGCTGAAAAGCCAATCATTGCCAAGCGACCGTTCCAAATTTCTGCTTGTGGGGTAAAGCCCCAACGCCAAGCGTTGCGATCTTCAATTACGGGAGTTGTAACTTTTGTTGTGCTTACATTTGTCATGGCTAGGACTCCAAATTTAATTCTTAAGGTTTATTGCCTTATATAAACTAATATAACAAATATTTTTAGAAAGGCAACATTTTTTATACTTTTGTTTCCATACCTTGACATAAATAGTAATAGCTATTTATACAGATTAGAACATCGGCCTTCAGTGAGATTTACTGAGGTAGAAGAAATGTTATCTAGACTTTTAACATCATTGACAATCCTATATTTATTGAGATTAATTGTCAAATATTTTGTTTGTATTGGTTGATTTTATATAGAGTTTGTGATTTTTAAATGAAAATTATTGATAATTAATGGAGATATTGGAGTTAAAAATACTGTCCCGATCCGTCCAGATCCCCGACTTCTTCAAGAAGTCGGGGATCTAAATCCAGCGATTTAGTAAGCACCATCCCAATATTTTCTGCCGCCAATTCGTGAGGCGGCAGCCCTCTTGGAAGGCATTCCCAGTCGGAGACTGGGAACGAGATCAGCCCGACATAATTTACGATCGCACTTCGGCGACGGTGATGATTTTTTCATCGCGGCTAAGTTGGAGGATGCTTTCACCTTTGACATCTTTACCTAAGAGCGGCACTGTTTCCACAGGTATTCGCACTACCCGTTCTTTATTCGTCACTAAAGCGATCTCGCCAGATGCGTTGGCGTAGCCCGCCGTTCGCGTAGCGTCTCCAAGAGTTGGCATCGCTATGACCATACCAGCTAAGTTGTCAGTTTTGCTGGCAAATTTCAGCGCTTGCGTGCCTAAATCGCCGCGATTAGCCGCTCTTAACTGACTCGCAGCTATCCGCTTGGCATATCCTTCTTGAGTAACTAGCAGCAGTTGGTCATCTTTACCGACAGTGGCACAGCCAACCATTTGCTGATTTTTCAATAACCGAAATGCTTGTAAACCCATCGCTGCGCGACCCATAATCGGTAATTGTTCATCATTGACTGCAAAGCGCAACAATCGCCCACCGGAACTAGCTAAAATCAGATGCTCCCCTGGAGTGGTGAAGTGGGTAAATGACAATTCATCATCGTCTTTGAGCTTCAAAATCGTGATTCCGCGCCGAGTCAAGTTAGTAAATTCTTCCAGAGATAGACGCTTAATTCTTCCCTGTTTTGTTACGAGAATCATTTGGCTAGTTTCGAGATTTTCCGGCAGCAAAAAGCGGCTGACCACAGCTTCTTGAGCAGCTTGAGCAGTACTACTGAGCATAGTAATCAAAGGTTTTCCCCGTGGAGAACGTCCACTAGTTGGGGGAATTTCTCCCACGTTCACAGGATAGACTTTGCCGCCACCGGTTAGTATTAGCAAGTCTTTCTCGGTATTGGTCAACACAGTTTGGATAATGAAGTCATTATCATGCAGACCATTTTCAGCTTTTGACTTTTTCCCAGATGGCTGGGTGCGACGGACATAACCCCGTTGGGTAAATTCTAAAATCGCTGACTCTGCTGGCTGTTCTAATTTTGGATTTTGGATTTTGGATTTTGGATTGTCTTCATCATCTTCTGCTCCTCTGTTCTTCTGATCCTCTGCCTTAGACTTCTGCTCCTCTCCTATTTTCGTCCGCCGGGGATCATTGTACTTGCGCTTGAGCGATCGCAAATCTTTTTTCAGCGCCTTGAGTAATTCCCGGCGATCGTTGAGTAATTGCTCCAATAAGCTAATTTGTTGACTTATCTGCTCAAATTCCTGCTGCAAATTTTGCTTTTCTAAACTGGTGAGGCGGCGTAACGGCATAGCCAGAATTGCATCTCCTTGTACCTCACTCAAATCTAGTTGGCTACAAAGGTTAATTTTTGCCGTACTTCCATCAGCAGCTTGGCGCAAAATTTCAATTACCTCATCCAAATTAGACAGCGCTTTCAGCAAACCTTCTACCAAATGCACACGACTTTGAGCCTTCCCCAACTCGTAATTGTAGCGACGGTTCAGCGTCTGTTCTCGGAAACTCAAAAACTCCTGCAACACTTGACGCAAACTTAATTGGCGGGGTTGTCCATCCACTATCGCTAGGAGAATTGCCCCAAAAGTCATTTGTAAAGCAGTTTGGTGATATAAATTCTGGAGAATTTCTTGGGGATTGGTATCGCGCTTGAGTTCAATTACCACCCGCATCCCTTCGCGATCGCTCTCATCCCGAAGATCAGAAATTCCTTGCAAACGACCTTGATTTACTAAGTCCGCTACCTTCTCAATCCAGCCCGCCTTATTCACTTGATAAGGCAATTCTGTAATGATAATTGCCGTCCGGCGCTTGCTTCCTCTACTGGCTGGAATCTCCTCCAGAGTTGCAACTCCCCGCAGCAGAATCCCACCTTTACCTGTGGTGTATGCTTCCCGAATTCCCGCCTGACCAATTATTTCCCCACCAGTGGGAAAGTCTGGCCCTGGAATTAACTCGAATAACTTTTCATCTGACAAATCTGGGTTATCGATTAAGGCAATTAACCCATCGACAACTTCCCCCAAGTTGTGCGGTGGTACATTTGTCGCCATTCCCACGGCAATCCCAGAACAGCCATTAAGCAACAGAAACGGCAATTGAGCAGGTAGCACCGTTGGTTCTTGCTGGGAATTATCGAAGTTCCCGACAAATTCTACAGTTTCTTCGCCAATTTCTGTCAGCATTCCCTCATGACTGATCGGTGCAAGGCGCGTTTCTGTGTAGCGCATCGCTGCTGGCGGGTCATTATCGACGCTGCCAAAGTTACCGTGTCCTGCTAGTAAAGGATAGCGGCTAGAAAAATCCTGCACTAGCCTCACTAAGGCATCGTAAACTGATTGGTCGCCGTGGGGATGGTATTTACCCAACACATCACCCACTACACGCGCACATTTTCGATAAGGTCTATCTGGTACTAAACCAAGTTCGTGCATTGCATACAGAATGCGCCGATGCACTGGTTTTAAGCCATCACGCACGTCTGGTAGCGCTCGCCCGACAATCACGCTCATGGCATATTCTAGATAAGACCGTTGCATCTCAGTGTGCAGGGCTGTTGTAATTACCTGTCCCGTTGAGAGCAGGTTTAACTGTTTTGCCATGAGTTTTTTCCCTGAAATTTAACTACACAAAAGCCGATGGAACTCAACACTGCGGCAACCACAGCATAACGGATCAAATAGGATTCATAACAAAATTTTGATAGCCATAGAATAAAAAGCAGTAGTATCATCCTTGATAACGAGGATGTACATTGACTATTAAAAAGGATGCAGACGACTATAATCTACATAAACTTAGTAGCCATGATACTTACCGAAGAAGAATTCAGAATTCAGGAGTCAGAATTCAGGAGCCAGAATGGATTCTGTGCGATGGTTACTGAGCTTTGCCTGCCTTGAGCCTGCCGAAGGGTCGAAGTACTGGATGTATAACAGAGGTTTAGAGCAAGCGATTTTAAACGCGCGTGATATTAAATTCTTTCCGTGACTCTTCGCCCTGACTTGACTGCTGGGATATTCTGAATTCTGAATTCTGAATTCTGAATTCTCTCTTCTGACTCCTTATGATCATGATTGCATTTCTTAATTTGGAATTCTGGAATTCTTGAATCCTCTCACCTCTATAACTAAAATTCTCATGAAAACTGTCTTAATTGTCGAAGACGATCTAATTAATGCTCGTGTTTTTTCCAAAATTTTGTCCAAGCGTGGCGGCTTGGGTGTGAAACACACTGAAAATGTCGAAGAAGTCATAAAAATTGCCCAATCAGGAGAAGCAGACCTGATTTTGATGGATGTTTCTCTGTCTAGAAGTGTTTATCAAGGTAAGTCTGTTGATGGAATCAAGATTACACAAATGTTAAAATCTGATCCAAAAACAGCAAAATTACCTGTTATTTTGGTAACGGCACATGCTATGGAAGGCGATCGCGAGAACTTTCTCAAGCAAAGCGGCGCTGATGGCTACATTTCTAAGCCAGTTGTTGACCATCAACAGTTTGTTGACCAAATCATTGCACTTCTGCCCCCAGACGACCACTGAGAATTAACGACTTATTTCAGGAATATTCGCCCGCCAATGTTTTTGGGCGACTAGTTCCTGTATTTAGTTAGTATATATGTACTATGAAAAGGTATTGTTAGGCAAGTGGGGAATGGGGAATGGGGAATGGGGAATGGGGAATGGGGAATGGGGAATGGGGAATGGGGAATGGGGAATGGGGAATGGGGAATGGGGAATGGGGAGTTGGAAAAATGAAAAATTACCTCTTCCCCCTACTCCCCACTCCCTACTCCCCACTCCCCACTCCTATTGCGTAGGCTGTTTTCCTGGGGCTGATGATGAGTTTTCTCGTTGCTGTAGGGCTGCTTGAATACGGGGTAATTCTAGGAATTTTTTCGTATCAGACAGGAGGCGATCGCCCCAGAGATTTTCTTTGAGGAAATCCAAACTAGCATAGCGCGGATCGATGCGGAGTGCTGCTTCTCCGAAGGTTAGTGCTTGTTGGCGATCGCCTTTAGTATACAGTGCCACTGCCAAGGCCAATAAGGGTTCTGCGGCTTGCTTATCAATAATTACAGCAGATTGCCATCGCTTAATTGCTTCGGGGATATTACCCTGTTCGTAGTTGATTAAGCCAATATTGTTGATCGCTGGCCAGAATTTTTTATCTTGGGAGACGGCTTTATCATACTGCGCGATCGCATCTGGCAATTTACCCAGCAAATAATAAGCATTACCCAAATCAAATAACCCCTCTGGATCGTTGGGTTTTAACTTCAAACCA
The DNA here is from genome assembly GCF_036919575.1 of Nostoc sp. Taxonomy (GTDB): domain Bacteria; phylum Cyanobacteriota; class Cyanobacteriia; order Cyanobacteriales; family Nostocaceae; genus Nostoc. Next base: position 12,895 of record NZ_JBALBY010000001.1, read on the forward strand.
TTTTGGTAATTGACAACAGCAGCCTGATAATTTTTCTGCTGAAAATTCGCTGAACCCAAAGCAAACAAAATATCACCATTTTTAGGGTTGATAGATTGCGCTTTTTTCAGGCTAGCGATCGCCCCATCAAACTCTTTAGTTTGCAGTTGCAATCCACCTAACAGCAACCACACCTTATCATTCTTCGGAGCCAGCTGACTAGCCAACCGCGCTCGTGGCAAAGCTAAATCAATCTGTTGAAACTGAGCTAGTTGAGCCGCCTCTTGTGCCAAGCTCAACCCCTGCTTCTCTAACTTTGTCGCATCTAGTTGCAATGTATGGGGGATTAATGCCTGCGCGTTAGCGGCTTTTGGCATACTGCACAAACTACAAACCATTAGAAAAGAAATCAAACGAACATATTTAGGCACACTACCGCCTTTAAGCCACTAATCAAAGAATCTTTCAGCTAGCTTAAACGATCTCCGCTCTTGACGGTAGCAAAATCTTACGTGATTAGTTCTTGACATCCCGATCGCAAAGGCAATATATTAATAAGTATCCACTTACTTATTTATAAAAAGAAGCGAGGTTTAAAACCTCACCCCTTGCGATGCCCTGAGCGTGGCCGAAAGAATCATTGTTTCCCAAGGTAGGTAGAAACCCCACCCCGAAGTGTCTGTCTGTCTTTAATTTTGAATTTTGAATTTTGAATTTTGAATTGATTTATGGCTCGTACACCCAGAATCACCAATCAGCAAATCTTAGAAGCAGCTCGTCAAGTTTTCCTACAACAAGGATTTGGTGCTTCAACCTTAGAAATTGCTCAACAGGCTGGTATTTCTGAAGCTTCAATTTTCAAGCGATTCTCAACGAAAGAAGAGTTATTTTTTGCGGCGATGGGAATTCCAGAAAAACCCCTCTGGGTGAACGAGTTGGAATCTCTTTGTGGCAAAGGCGATCTTAAAGAAAACCTGATCAATATCTGTCTTCAGATTATGGAATTCTATCGTGAGGTGCTACCTCAGATAATGATGCTGCGATCGCGAGGCAATGCGATGCCAGAACTTGGAGGTAAAGAGCCAAGACCGATGCTAGATGTCAAAATACTGACTGCTTTCTTAGAGCGTGAGATCAACCAAAATCGCCTTCGCCCTTGCGATCCCCAGACAGTGGCTCATATCTTAGTCGGATCGGTGATGAACTACGTTTTCTTAGAACAGATGTCGTCCCAAGTCAGTATGCCAACTGCCCAATTAGCAATAGGAACTTACTTAAATTTTGGACATCCTACCACGGAAGTATCAGTATTTATCCTGAGTCTTGTGGATATTGTTTGGCAAGGAATTGCACCAAGCCAGGATTAGAATAATTCGTAATTCGTAATGACACGGTGCTAACAGAATTAATTTTTGTAGCGGGGATTTAGCCCTACTCGCCATTAGAAAGAAAATTAGTGACTTTAGTCATACATCAGTCTGGAATTACTAGTGACTTTGGTTATACATCAGTCTGGAATTTTTAAGCCATAATTAGGATGTATGAAATTATACGATTACGTAAATATTAGACATTTTGATGCCAAAACAAAAGCAACTGTCTAAATTGCTGAATCCGAACCTAAGCAGAAAGAATAGAACTTTAATCTAAACAAGGAGTCAATTCCATGCTGAAACCAAACCGCCTATCAATAGTCTTAGCTGCTGCTGCCCTGATCATTGCTCCCATTCTCTTGACTGCACCTGCAAATGCCCAGACCGTTGAAGGCGATCGAGATTGGAATCGCGACGGCAGAACCAATACTGGAGAAGTCAGAAACGTTGGAGACAGGGGCAATTCAAATCGTGACGGCAGAAACAATTCTGGAGAAGTCAGAACTCGCGCAAATAGGGGCAATTGGAACCGCGACGGCAGAACCAATACTGGAGAAGTTAGAAACGTTGGAGACAGGGGCAATTGGAACCGCGACGGCAGAACCAATACTGGAGAAGTTAGAAACGTTGGAGACAGGAGCAATTGGAACCGCGACGGCAGAACCAATACTGGAGAAGTTAGAAACGTTGGAGACAGGAGCAATTGGAACCGCGACAACCAATACAATAGCAGAGCAGCCAGACTTCGTAATGGTGATCTCAGATTGGCTAATGGGAGAATTATTTCTGCTAGAGACGTAGTTAGACTTCGTAATGGTTATTCCAGACTTCCCGACGGGGTTATTATTGGGCCACAGCAGGAATTTTATGCTCCTGGCTACGTAATTCCTGCTGAGAGACCATCGCTAATCAACATACACCTTTTTTAAATAAGAAGTCAGAATTCAGAATGTAATTCCTTGGGTATTCAGACCCGTCACTACGAGAGTTGACCACTAAATCTTGAATTTAGTATAGTTTTTCACCCTTTATTCAGGAGCCAGTCGGACTCCAATTCATGCTTAATTCTGAACACAAGTTGACGCCACTTGCTCTACTTGGGGAGACTCCAGACGCTCCGCTCCTGAATTCTTTTTTGTGAAAACACTAAAAACTCAAGAAATTGTCAGTATAGGGCTACCACGCATAGGTTTAGGCATGAATAACTGACTCGGTAGCCGTTCTTTATAGATAAAAAAGTCGATATGAAAATTGATACATTAAACCCCGTAGATTCATCAGTTTTGGTTCCAGAGGTAAAGAAAAAAAAGGTCAGGCGTAATTGGCTCTCTTGGCTAATTGCTCTTTGCCTATTGGGTGGAATTGGCTATGCCGTTTATTACCAAGTAACGGTTGTTTCACGTCAAGAAGCCAGACGCCGGGTGCTGACAAAGCCTGTAGAAAGGCAGAGTTTAACAATCACAGTTTCAGCGAACGGAACAGTGAAGCCTGAACGGTCAATCAACCTCAGCCCGAAAAACTCCGGCATCCTGAAAAGCCTGTTGGCAAAGGAAGGAGATCTCGTCAAACAAGGGCAGATTGTCGCTTACATGGATGATTCCAACCTGCGGGGGCAACTCACCTCAGCTCAAGGACAATTGGCACAAGCCGACGCGAATTTGCAAAAAGCGATCGCAGGCAATCGTCCTCAAGATATTGCTCAAGCACAGGGAGTATTAGACGAAGCCCAGGCGAATCTACAAAAGGTACAAACAGGCAATCGCTCTCAAGATATTGGCCAAGCACAGGCACGGTTGCAAAGCGCTCAAGCCGCCCTTCGCCAAGCAGAAGATAATTTTGTTCGTAATCAGCAACTTTACAATGCAGGCGGTATTTCCCTTCAGACTCTTAACCAAAACCGTTCCAGTCGTGACACTGCCCAAGCCCAAGTAAATGAAGCACAGCAAGCACTAGCGTTGCAAAAAGCCGGGTCACGTTCAGAAGACATCGGGCAAGCACAAGCTGTGGTGAAACAGAGACAGCAAGCTTTGGCACTTCTGAAAGCCGGAACGCGCCAAGAAGATATTGACGCAGCCCGCGCCCAGGTAACATCTGCTCGTGGTTCGCTGCAAAACATCCAAGCCCAAATCAATGACACGATCATTCGCGCCCCTTTTAATGGTGTGGTGACAAAGAAGTTTGCCGATCCAGGCGCTTTCGTGACACCTACAACTGCCAGTAGTGAAGTAGCTTCTTCTTCTTCTTCTTCAATCTTGTCTCTAGCTTCCACAAATGAAGTTGTCGCAAGTTTAGCGGAAACAAATATTTCCAAAATCCGCCTTGGTCAAAAAGTCTCGATTAAAGCAGATGCCTACCCAGGAAAAACCTTTGAAGGTAAAGTCAGCCAAATTGCTGCCCAAGCAGTAGTAACGCAAAACGTCACCAGTTTTGAAGTGAGAGTATCACTTTCAGATCCTCAAATGCTACTGCGGTCTGGGATGAATGCGGAAGTAGATTTTCAAGTCGGTCAAGTTGAAAATGTTTTAGTAGTGCCAACGGCCTCAGTAGTGCGCCAACAAAATGCTACGGGTGTGTTTGTGGCAGGAAAGAATAACAAACCTGTGTTTACTCCCATCGAGACTGGCGTTACCGTGAATAACTTTACCGAAGTTAAGTCTGGATTGACAGGAAACGAAAGGGTATTGCTCAGTTTCCCAGCAGGGTCACGTCCGCAATCAACACCGAGAGGAGGAGTTTTTCCGGGTCTAGGAGGAGGAGCAGGCGGAGGTGGCGGTGGCGGTGGCGGTGGCGGTGGAGGTCGTTCAGGCGGTGGTTCGCCTTAGGAATAAGAATTAAATAACATACAATTTATGTCCGGGACTTACCTCACCCTCAATCCCTCTCCTTATAAAGGAGAGGGAGGCTAGAGACAAGATGAAGTTTTGCATTTTATTTAACAACAAATAATTCGGGAGTCAGGAGTGAGAATTCAGTATGAATTCGAGTCCGACTTGCAGATAAATATGTGGGTTTAATTCTCCCACTAATTGATTCTGAATTCTGAATTCTCCATTCTTCTTTAAATAAAACTTTATGTTTAAGATATTTAAGGGCTTTTACAAAGTTAAAAATACCCGCACAGTACCGTTGCTGGAAATCTTGACAATGGCGGCAGAGACTCTGTGGAGTAATAAATTACGCACGGGTCTAACTATGTTGGGTGTGATTATTGGGATTTCCTCAGTTATTGCCATTACTTCTGTTGGTCAGGGAGTGCAAAAGGGAGTTGAGCAACAGATACAAGCATTGGGTACAGATGTTATCCAAATTTTGGCGGGTGCGGCAAGAAGTGGGAATGTCCGTCAAGGGGTAGGTTCTAGCAGCACCTTGACTTGGGAAGATGCTAAGGCGATCGCTACACAAGCGCCATCAGCACAGATGGTTTCTGCTTATCTCCAACGCAGCGCCCAAGTTGTATATGCAGGACAGAACACTTCAACAACCATTTATGGCACAGATTTAAACTACCCAGAAGTCAGAAATACTCACCCTCAGCAAGGAAGATATTTTACTCAAGAAGAATTAGATATTGCCGCACAGCTGGCTATTCTTGGCCCCACAGTCCAAACCACACTTTTTGGACAGGGTGTAAATCCGATCGGTGAGCGAATTCGGATTCAGGGAGAGGCTTATGAAGTAATTGGGGTGATGGAGCCTAAAGGCGCTCAAGGCCCGATGGATCGAGATGACCAGATTTTCATCCCTCTAACTAGTATGTCGAAGAGACTGGTTGGTAACAATGCCCTGGTAGGCGTTTCTGTAAATGGAATTTTAGTCAAAGGCGCGAATCAGGAGCAGTTAGAAGCCGCTCAGTTTCAAGTCACCAATCTCTTACGGTTGCGTCACAACATTTATCCGCCACAAGCTGATGATTTTCGGCTGACTAATCAAGCTGATATTGTTAGTACCTTCACTAGTATTGTGGGTTTATTTACAGTAATGGTGGTAGCGATCGCGGGAATTTCCCTGGTGGTTGGTGGAATTGGTATTGCCAATATTATGCTAGTTTCCGTGGTTGAGCGGACGCGAGAAATCGGGATTCGCAAAGCCGTAGGAGCCACTAATTCGGCAATACTTAATCAATTTTTAGCCGAAGCGATCGTGATTTCCATTGTCGGCGGATGTATTGGCATGGCGACTGGCGTTTTATTAGCCTTTGCAGCTGCAAACATTTTCAAATTTCCGTTTGTCATTTCTTTCTTATCGATCATTGCTGGTTTTGGACTGTCGTTAACGGTTGGCTTAATCGCTGGGGTGATTCCAGCACAGAACGCATCCAAATTAGATCCAATCACCGCTTTACGTAGTGACTAAATAATTCGTAATTCGTAATTCGTAATTCGTAATTTATATGACAACAATGATTTGGATGGAATCTATTACCAAAACCTATTATTTGGGAGAAGTTAGTGTTCCAATACTCAAGGGAATTGAACTCTCTATTGAGGAGGGGGAATATGTCTCTATTATGGGTGCGTCAGGTTCGGGTAAATCGACGCTGATGAATATTTTGGGATGTCTGGATCGTCCCACAACTGGAGACTATATTTTTGAAGGCAGAAACTTGACGACTTTTGATGATGATGAATTAGCTTATATCCGTAACCAAAGGATAGGTTTTGTTTTCCAACAATTTAACCTATTGGCGCGGGCGACAGCTTTGGAAAACGTTATGTTACCAATGGTTTACGCTAATTTACCTAAGTCAAAACGCCGTGAAAGGGCATTAGAAGCCTTGGAAAAGGTAGGACTAGGGGAACGCATCGCTAACCGTCCGAGTCAGCTGTCTGGCGGACAACAACAACGGGTAGCGATCGCTCGCGCTTTGGTTAACCGACCGGCGTTAGTTTTGGCAGATGAGCCAACAGGAGCTTTAGATACTGAAACTTCCCGTGAGGTGATGAGTTTGCTGACAGAACTTAATGACCAAGGAATCACGATTGTGATTGTCACTCATGAGCCAGATATTGCTGCTCAAACTCAAAGGATTATTCGAGTTCAGGATGGTTTGATTGTAGGTTAATTTGTTAACATCAACCCTTTGAGGGGGAATTTAAAATTTAAACCATTGTCAGGGCAATCAGGATGAAAACTTTTGATTGTATCCTCAAAGAAGCCCGATTAATGACTACATCTATCTTATGAATTTTAGCTTAGTCTTCGTGCATTCTACCTGGGTTAGCCTCGCGTTGGCCGTAGCATTGCCATCAGGCATCGCTCCCACTTTAGCAGATGCAGCAACTCCCCTCAAACCGCAGAATTCCTCAAGCTCTGTACAGGCTCCCGATTATCTCAACCCCAATCCCAATCCTCTGCAATTTCCTACCAAACCGGAGGAAGTGAAGATTCAGAAAACTGTGTCAATCAGTTTGGCACAAGCTTTGGAACTAGTACAACGCAACAATCGAGATTTACAGGTAGCCATATTGCAACTAGAACGCAGTCGTTCAGCCCTACGTCAGTCTCAAGCTGCCTTATTTCCGACTCTGGGAATCAACGGTAGTGTGACTAACAGTGGGAATGGTTTTAGTAGCAGTCAATCTCAAGGCAGGAGTTCTTTCAATGGTTCAGCACAACTGAATTATAACCTCTATACCTCCGGGAATCGACAAGCGGCAATCCAAGCAGCTGAAGAACAACTACGTGTAGATGAATTTAATGTTGAAACTCAGTCTTTGACAATTAGGTTGAATGCCACCACTCAATACTACAGTTTGCAACAAGCCGATGAACAAGTCAGAATTAATCGGTCTGCTGTGGTGAATGCCCAGGCTAGTTTGCGGGATACTCAAGCTCGACTAGATGCTGGAGTCGGTACGCAGTTCGATGTGCTGCAAGCTCAGGTAAATTTAGCAAATTTCCAACAACTCCTGACTAATGCGATTTCACAGCAGCGAATTGCCCGTCGTCAGCTTGCAACTCTGTTAAGTTTGTCGCAGTCAGTTGATATCACTGCCGCAGATCCTGTACAATTAGCAGGTATTTGGCAGCCAACACTGGAAGAAACTATTATCCAAGCGTTTCAAAATCGTCCAGAATTGCCACAGTATTTGGCACAACGTAATATTTACGAGCAACAGCGACGACAGGCGCTTTCACAGCTAGGGCCGCAAATTAGTTTGGCAGCCAACTACAACCTGCTAGATCGGTATAATGATGGCGTCAGCGTTACTGATGGCTATTCAGCAGCAATTCAAGGAAGTCTAACTTTGTTTGATGGGGGCGCAGCAAGAGCGAGTGCGGCTCAATCGAAAGCGAATATTGCGATCGCCGAGACTCAATTTGCTAGCCAGCGCGACCAAATTCGCTTTAATGTAGAACAGTACTACTTTCAATTGCAATCCAATTTAAATAATGTGCAAACTTCCAGTGTGGCTTTAAATCAAGCCAGAGAAGCTCTAAATTTAGCAAGGCTGAGGTTCCAAGCTGGTGTGGGCACTCAAACAGAGGTGATTGATGCTGAAAATGACCTGACAACAGCAGAAGGTAATCGAGTCACAGCTATTTTGAATTACAATATCGCTCTAGCTAATTTGCAAACATCAGTCACTTACAGGGCTTCGCGCTAAGTACAGCATTTCCGAAATTCGTAGCTTTTTTAAACGCAGAGAAGCGCTGAGGGGCGCTGAATTTAGGTTGTTTCAGGCTTTTCTTAATTATCCTTTGGTCGTAAATAGACGATGCTGTAGGGGTAATTCATGAATTACCCCTACGAAAGATATGGTTTTTCGCCTGATACATATTTGGACTATGGCGTAGTAATTACCGCTACTGGGCAATGGGCTTTACTCAAAATTGCATCGACTCTGTGACCGAAGAAAACGCGACCCGTAACCATTCGGATACTACTTCCGAGAATAATTAGGTCAACTTGATTGGTTTGGGCAAACTTGAGGATTTCTCTTTCTGGGCTGGTTCCTTGCAAAATATAGGTTTTGACATCAGCACCCAGATTGCGGCCAATTGCTGCTTGCTGTTCGAGCAGATCGTGGGCAATTTCCTTGACTGGAGTTAGCGATCGCTGTTCGTAAAGAATATACTCAACCTGTGGCAAATTAATCACGTTAACGATCATCACTAATGCCCCTGTTTGAGCAGCGATCGTACTTGCCATCTCTACAGCATTTTTGCTATATTCTGTCCCCACCGTTGGCACCAGAATCTTTTTCAACTGTTGTTGAGCGATTTTGCATATCTCGCCTTTGGGTTGGGGTAAGTGCGACTTCACCACCATCGTTGCACAAGGTGCTTCTTGTACTACCCGGTCTACAAGCAAATTGAACAGTGCTTTCTGGGGGCGGATCTGTTCAGAAGCTCCTAGTACAATTAAGTTATAGCCTTTGTTCGCTTCATTCAGAATTACCTCCGCCTTACTACGCCCAGACTCCGTTTTTGTTTGCAGGATGGTATCAGCAGGTAGCTGCATTTCCTCAGTGACACACGTCAGAGCTTCCTCGGCGGCGGTGTCTTTAAACTGGGTTGCTGTTCGACGTGCTTTTTTTTGGGGCTGCTTATCACTCAGGGCATATAAAGATGTAACTTCTATCGAGTTTTGGTGAGCCATGTAACCGACTAGCTGCGCTGCGAGTTGGATGTTTGGGCCACCGCTAGTCGGTATTAAAACACGTTGGATTTGCTTGATAAAGCTCTGGCTATCTTGCTCTTCTTGTTCCAAACGTCGAGCTTCCTCTTCACCCATAACCACCTTCGACAAAGACCAGCGCAAAAGGGGTGGAGCCATTAGGGAAGTGACGATCGCCACCATAACAATAATCGAGTACATCTGGGGATTCAGCACTCCCAAAGATAAACCAATCGTCGCCACGACAATTTCCATCGCCCCGCGAGCATTCATCCCGGAACCCATCGCCAAACCTTCCCAATGGGTCAAGCCGCCGACGCGAGAACCAAGGTAAGCACCTGTAAATTTACCAACACAGGCGACAGTGAGAACAATCAAGCCAAATATCAAGGTTTGGGGCACTAACAAAGTTAGCAAGTTAACTTTCAAGCCAGCTGAAGCAAAGAAAATTGGCGCGAGAAAGGCTGCCGTGAAGACTTCTAGCAGATGTCCAGCTTCATTGCTAAAGCGGCGGGATTGACCTGCGAGAATCCCCAGCACGAAAGCGCCTAATGCTGCTTCTAGACCTAATGCGTGGGTAAGTGCTGCTGCTGAGAGCGAAAGAATCAGCACAACCGATATACTAGCGGAGATTCCGCCAACGTAGTCATCAACCCAGCGTAAAATCTGGTCTACGATGGTACGCCCAATTGTGAAGGCGATCGCTAGAAACAATACTGCTGCACTCACGGAATGGAAAATTGTCCCAAAGTCAAATTTGCCGCTACTAGCTAAACCTGAAACCACAGAAAGTAAAATCCAGCCGATGGTGTCGTCAGTCATCCCAGCTGCTAAGGTGACTTGACCAATGTCACGGCGAATCAGGTTTAAGTCCATCAGCACCTTAGCAATCACTGGTACTGCCGAAATGCTCATTGCTGTGGCGATGAACAGACTGAATACCAGTCGCTTATCTGGGTCGGCTAAAAAACTATCTGGCAATAGCCAACCCAATCCAAATCCGGTGATAAACGGGACAATAATTCCGCCCAGTGAAATCAGCAGAGCCGTTTTCCCCTTACGAAGAATCAGCTTTAGATCCGTCTCCAACCCAGTTACAATCAGCAAAAATAACACGCCTAACCAAGAAATCACCGAAAGTAAATTAGATTGTTCTTGACTTTTGGGAAAGATGTGTGCCTGTAAGTCTGGAAGAAGTAAACCAAACAGAGAAGGACCAAGCAACACACCCGCCAATAATTCCCCAACAACAGGCGGTAGGTTAATCCGACGCATCAACTCACCTAATCCCCGCGCTACAAGAAGCAACAGTGACAGTTGCACCAGCACTAACAGCAGTTCATGATGACCGAGAGGTTTAATTAAACCGTCACCTGCTACTTTCTGTGCAGCGAGTACAGGCACTAACATTAGGGACAGGTTTGGCATATAAGCGTCCAAAGGTGGATTACAAATTTTTCAAGGGGCTGTTTAAGTAAATCTGAAAATGTTTATTTCCACATCGGCCTAGGAGCTTAAAATAATTCGTAATTCGTAATAGAGCCTCCGGCACGCTACGCGAACGTAATTCGTAATTAAGTTTTGCAACAGGGATAAAGACTCATTGCCACAAAACTTGCTGCCTGTAGAGGTAGGGGAATTAAACCCCATTATTATTATTAACGCCAAGATGATCATGCGCGATCGCCCTAAGAGATTGTTTGAAAAGTATTGGGCGAATTCTATGAGACTGTTGGCGAATAAGTGAGGGGTAAGACCCCTGATAGAACAAGGCGGTAATTAGTGACCAGAATGATTGTGTAACAAAAGTGGTTTGAAGAAGAATGCAGAATCCAGAATTCAGAATTCAGCAATCTTTCAGTCGGGGATTCAGCGCTGCATTGCGGTCTTGGGGTCTCCCCTCTTGTGCAACTTTGTAAGAGAGACCCGCGACTTTCTTGTTGACCACCAAATCTATGATTTGGTGGGGGTGCAAAAACTCCGGTTATTCATCCGCTTTTTCGGTCAGAATACCCAACTGAATTCTGACGACTGACTCCTGAATTCTGTTCGATAAATAATCAAATATGACTCTTCATCCGCGAGACTGGTCATCCATTCCAGAAACGACAGCGCAAGTGGCACGAAATTTAGAGTAATTCCCGTTTATATAATACTGACGTAGATGGCGCTGTTTTAGCTAGGATTGATTTAAGCGGTGCTGATGTATTTAATACTGCTATTAGCGTCGGTGGTGAATACTAATGGTGAGTTTTCAAAGTGATGAGTTAAGAGTTATATTCAACTCCTAACTCTACACTTTTTAACTTTTATTCACCAGTAATCGACAGTTCATTAACCCAGATTTTCGGGCAAACTCCCCCTGGCGTTAACTCTGGCTCTTTTTCTACATAAATAATTGACTTCAAGAGTTCCAAGAAATCGCCAGCAACTGTTGCTGACTCAATACTCGTCCTGACACCCTTATTAACTAGCCAACCATCAAACGGCAAAGAAAACGAACCTTGTAAAGATTTAACTCCAGCATGGAGAGCCTGTAAATCATCGATAAGAATCACATTTTCAGCCGTTTCTAAGCTCAACTCCTGCTCAGGAGTTGCTGTTGTAAAAACGTGATAAAAATTGGGACTCACACTAACTTTTGCACCAATACTGGCATTACCTGTTGGCTGGGCATTAAACCTTTTAGCAGTACCTGCACTGTGGAGAAAGCTTGTTAAAACACCATTTTCAATCAGCGAAATCTGACGAGTAGGAGTTCCTTCACCATCAAAAGTTTCTGCACCAACGTTAGCTGGGTGCAGTGCATCATCAAAAACTGAAAGCAGAGGAGAAGCAATTTGCTTACCTAAATCATCAGCAGTAGATAGGCTTTGATTGTCCAAAATACTTTGGGCGTTGAACAAGTTAGAAAAAGCACCCAACAGACTTAAGAAAGCTTCTGCTGAGAAAACAACTCGATATTTACCAGTTTTGATTTTTTCATAATTCAAGTGACTGATAGTTTTATCGGCAGTTTCTTTGATGCAACCATTGATGTCTAGATTATCTAAACTTTGGTTGATTCTATAAGCGCCTGCACTGCGAGGTTTTTTTCCTTCTTCCTCAGTTTTGCTGTAAAGATAAACTGATGCTAAAGAGTGAGATTCAGTTCTCGCTGCACCGTCACTATTTAGATAAAACCTGTCAATATCTCTTTGGGATAAACCATTATAAGGTACACCTTTGATTGCTGGATGAGCTGCCAGTAATTCTTTTTCAGCTACCAACAGTCTTTCTATGAGTTCAGCAACAGGTGCTTGGGGTGTCTTATCGTGAGGTTTATTTGGAATCGGAACAGTAGCTTCGGGACTAAAATCAGGAACATTCTCTTTAACACCAAAGAAACTGGCTTCATAGGCAGTTTTCAAAGCTAATTCCAGTCCCTTGGAATCTACATCTGTGGTGCTGGTGACACCCATTGTATTATCTTCATTCCAGACACGAACAGTAACACCAGAGCGATTTGAGGCTTTGACTTGTTTTTGCTCACCTTGGTCTACTTGCACGCTAGTGTCATCTACTGTTGAGCCATAAATGTCGAATTTCTTAATACCAAGCTTATCAGCATTGTCCTTGGCAGAATTTGCAATCTCATTGATATTCGGCATAGTCAATTTTGGATTTTGGATTTTCTCGCTCCCTGCTTTAGTCTGGGAGTGTAATAATGGAGGGATTCTGCCTCCTAAATAAAATAAGTGGCAGAGCCACAAGGAAGGCGTTTCCAGGTGGAACCTGGGAACGAGTTGAATCTAAAATTCTTATCGTCCACCTACGGTAATAGAATCAACCTTGATGTGGGGTTGTCCGACTGTGGTGTAAATACTGCCACTGACGGAGCCACAAAAACCTGGTGCAAGTTCCAAATCTTGGGAACACATGGAAATTTTATTCATAATTTCCTTGGCTTCACCGATAAGAATTGCTCCCTTTAACGGTTTGGTGATTTTGCCATTTTCAATCAAATAAGCTTCATCAACACTAAAGTTAAATTGACCTGTAGCACCAACGCTACCACCGCCCATCTTTTTACAGTAAATACCTTTATCAACAGAGGTAAATAATTCTTCAGTGGTGTATTCGCCAGAATCAATATAAGTATTACGCATCCGGCTAGCAGCAGCAAAGGTGTAATTTTGGCGGCGTCCACTTCCAGTTCTGGGGTGTCCGGTGCGTGCAGAACCTGTTCTATCTGCTAAGAAGTTTTTCAGAACGCCTTTTTCAATTAATAGGGTTCTTTGAGCCGGCATACCTTCATCATCCATGTCAATTGTCCCGAAGGCATTTTCTGAGCGCCCTTCATCCCAAGCAGTCAAACTTTCGTGGGCAATTTTTTCGCCTTTTTTGTCTGCAAAGGGAGAGGTATTGCGTTCAATTTGAGTGGTTTCTAGCAGGTGTCCGCAAGCTTCGTGGAAGATGACGCCGCCAAAGTGATTGGCCATAATGATGGGGTAAGTGCCCGATTCCACGTAATCTGCGTAGAGCATTTTTCCAGCAGATTCGGCGATTTTTTCGGCGGCTTGTTGAGAATCCCAAGTTCTCAAGAAGTTGGCATCGCTAGTATTACCCGCGCGATCGCCAATTGAGGTACGATTAGCACCATCGGCACACAACAAGTTAAATCCTACTGATTGTGTAAGCCGAATATCACGGGCAAAAGTACCATCACTGGCGGCGATTAAAACTTCTTGCCAATCCCGAAAATAGGTAGCACGGCGCGATTGGACGTGGCTAGCTTTTTGCTTCAGGTTGGCAGTACCATCAAGGAGGACTTCTCCCATTTCTCGGATGGAGCTACACGCTGGTAGCCAAACATCTTTACCTCTTTTGGTCGCATAATCTCTCAATAATTCCAGGTTGATTTCTGGAATGAAAGCTTTCGGAGTGGGTAGCTGCAATCCCAAGATAGAAAGACCTTTTTCTAAGGCTGCTTTCAAACCGGAAAAAGAAAGGTCATTGGTGCTAACGTAGCAGTCAGCTTTGCCGCGAAATACTCTGACTCCCGCGCCTGTAGACAGACTCGGTGAAATACTGGTGATGGCATCGTCTTCTGCAAGACAACTAATATAGTTGCGACGCTCTAAAAATAATTCGATGAAGTCAGCACCAGCCGCGCGTCCTAGTCCCAGGAGGGTAGCCAGGGGGGCTTCCCAGGTTTCATCGAAACGCTCTGGTGTGGAGGAATATTGGAGGGTCGGAAGTTGATTCGAGAGAAGTAGCGTACTTGTAAGCATGGGTAGCCTCGTCTGCTGGCGTAATTCAGAGATTTGACTGAAAAATCGTGGTGTGTTCACTCTAGCAAATTTACTCGGATGGCATCTTGACCAACTCCTTGAAAAGCAGCTTTGCGCCTTTGGCAGAAGTCCGCGATCGCACAAGTTGGACTGGCTTACCTGCTGCTTTTTCAGCATCGATGTAGTTACCCAATTGGGCAACAATTGGGTTTTTAGGTCGTCGGCGCTTGGGTTCAATGCAACTAAACACCCACTGCCACAGAGCGCGGCGGCACAAATCAGACCCACCGATAACGCGGTGCTTGTGGCTATCGCCAGAAGAATTCAGCGATGGAGCTACACCAAGACTCTTTAAAAACCGACGTTCTGACAAATGGCGCTTCGTGAGCTTACCTGATTTTCTACCAGTAGCAATTGCTATTTCTGGTTTACCATCCTCTCCCAAATATCCCTCAAACGGATATATCTGAGAAATAAGCACCGCAGTTAGGCGATCGCCAAAGTTGAAACTAGCAAAAACCTTTAGGTAAGGTAAAAAACAAGGTTCTGCAAGCATTTGAATCAACTCTTGCTCTATCTCGTCTTCTTCCCTTTGCAGGCTGCAAATGCGCTCCGCATGATATCGTACAGTGCTGGAAATACCTAAGCCAACACTATTTTGATAAAGTCGTTCGTACCTGGTGCTTTTGCGTTCTTCTGCTAGCCATCCCCAAAGCAGGGGAACTTTAGCGCTGATTCTTTGTGATCTGACTAGGGCTACCTCTGGAAATTGCCAAGCTAAATCTTGCCGAATGCGGTTGATTATTGGTGATTGAACCCTGTTTAAATGTGCCAGTCGCAAAACTAACTCGCGGATCTTTGCTGTTAGACAATCTCGAATTTGCACAAAGCGGCGACGATCGTTGAAATATTCCAACCCGTAGCAGGCCAGCGCTAAAGCATCAGCATCATCATCCTTGTCTGGTAATGCCAGATGATAAGCACGGTAACTCCTCAGTTCTTTATGTCCCACAAGTCGCACCTCTATTCCGCTTCGTGCCAAGTGCGTTCCCCACAAGCGGGCATAATTTACCCCGGTAGGTTCCATTACTGCAATATCCGGTTTGAGCGCGAGCATTTCTTTGATGCCTTTTGCATCAGCGCTAAAGCGATAAAACGGACATTCATAATAAAATTGACGTGGGTTGTCTGGCTTGCTAGAAATTAAGCAAGCAGAAACTGAAGACTTGCTGACATCAAGTCCTAAAATTTGCATATTCCTCCTGTTTGGCGATTTGATTTTGTGCTTAGGAATCGCCCAAAGGCACATGGCCTAATTCACTCTCAAAGCAATTAAACAGCACAGCAGCTTATGAACACACAAAAGCCACAGAGAGCTTGTTTCAGTCTCAAAGCCGCTAGCTGTTGCGTCTGGGTTGGACTCCAGTCCGCGACGTGATCCACACGATCACGTTTCGGCTACCGAGTCAAGTAGCCCGCGCAGAAGTGCGCGATCGCAATTGGGATTCATCAGGCGGTTATTTCGTCATCCAGAGACTTAACTATTTCTTGAATTCTTTCAGTAGATAATTCACGGTATTGTTCGCTAGCTTTTGCCCCTACATACGCTTTCCAGTCTTCTATAGATTCCCCAGTTAGTTTGGCAAGAATTTGTATCGCTACTCCCATAGCTAAAGTGTTTAGAACATATAAATCCTTGGGCAAAATGACGGACTCATCATTTGATGGCTTACTCATCGTCGTCTGAATAATTTGTTAAATCATTTTCGATAAGTCTTTCTAGTTGCTCTAAAACTGGCTCTAGTATTTCTTTGAGCTTTTCATCAGTTGTATCGTCTGCCTGTTCTTCACCAGAAATCAACTTTATTCCGGCATCAATTTTATTTTTGATAGTGTGCAATGATTGCCAGATTTCGTAATAATCCCATGCTGGATCGGGTTGTGGTGTATTGTCTATGTCAAATTCTGGATGAAAACCTCTTTCTAAGATTTCTCTAACATCACCAGTAAAGTAATCAACTATTGGCTGAATTGATTCTCTTACTACATCCCTACTTGCACCAATATTATTTGGATGCCGAAATGCTAATTGAAGTTGAGCAATTAGCATAAAAGCAGCTAGTTCAGAAATTAGTAGAGGAATGGTATTTGTATTACTAAGCTGTTTAAAAGCAGCTTTATATTTATCAGATTCCTCTTGATTGAATGATGAATTATCTGTCATATTTATTCCCGTCCCCTTAAATATCTGTCCAATTCACCGCTTACCACTTGGTCAATGCTGGCTATAACAATTGATGGCTTGTCATCAATTCGCTGTATTGAGGCTGTAATGCCACGACGAGTTAAGGCTCTTTGTACTTCAGGCGATTCCAAGGCGGCTTGTGCATCAGCACAGTCACGCGATCTGTACGGAAAAACAATTTCACGGATATCTGCTGGAGCTTCATTAATAAATTTCAGCATCCATTTTTTACCTTGCTCAATTGGCGGTTCTGGAATGTAGAACTCAACTGACACATTTTTCTGTACAAGCATTCGCTGAATATCTGCCGACCTTAACGCTTGTTGAAATACAGCTGAATTGGCTTGATCTTCTACCGGGATTCGAGCCTCGTTACCTGATGGAGTCGCTCGAATCGCCTCCTTGATAATTTCCTTTCCTCGGTCAATAGCTCCCATAACAGTTATGTGATATTTTTGACTTGTACAGTTTCGAGTGTTTGGATCGAGAAAGCGATCGCGTTCTTGGGATGGGCGCGATCGCTTTTGAAATTATCCCCCGAACTGCTTCCTTAACCGCTCCAGCAGCGCGGCTCCCTCCCCATAGCGCTTGCCAGTGAAGCCAAGCACCTCAGTAACGATCGCACTATCACTTTTCTCACCCCCCAGGCGTTGAATTATTCGCCAAAGTACCCGATCGTTAGCCGAACAATTTTCTTCTAAATCCGCTTCTGGAGCGGGTTTGAGGTCATTTTCAACCCGTTTTTGGGGGTTGATCGCGAAGTCAAGGTATGGTTGTACTATGGTTGAACCACCGCGAAGTGTTGCGGCTTTCATCTCCCTGTATGGCGGTAGTTTCAAGGGCTGATCGTCGAGTAAACAGTGTGACTGGTCAGCTTTTAACCAGTTGATAAGCTGTTCATTTTTCAAGGATTTGGCGTGGGCGATAGCCTTTTTACCCAGGCGAATACGGAAGAAAGCATCGGCTAAGTCGCTCTTACCCTCCAAACCCCAGGCGGCCACGCGGTCATACTGCGAGAGCAAGATTGTAAAGCGCCGTGCTTTACGACCTCTACGGGCGTGACGTTCCAGCCATTCGCCGGAACTACCTACTTTTGAAACCAGTTCGGGGTATTCCTCAACGATAATCACGCGCTCGGTGCCAACCAAAGCAGCATCGCCTCGCTCCTCGCGGATTTTCATCTGCTTAGACAAGTCTTCAAGATCCTCAGTCATTCCTCGGTCAATAGCAACCCAGTTCTCGCCCTTACCAGTGACCTCAAGCCCTTGCCAGTCGGTCGGTGTACCCTCGCATTCATAGACGCGAACACGACCGCCCACGGTGTAGGCGAGGTACTGAGCCAGAGTTGATTTACCGGTGCCCATTTCACCGATCACCATCACCTGTTTACCTTCAATCGCGGCGATGATATCGGTGATGATTTCCAATGGTTCCTCAACCACAGCAGCGCTTGCTTCAATGACTTGGGTCATCGGAGTTCCGGCGTAGGGGAGAGCATCATACACTTTCAGCAAGCGCTTGACCCCAGCTTCAAAGCCGTCACATAGCCAAATGCCGAATTTAAAAGCATTCCGGCTAATGCTTACGGTGAATAAAGACACAGAAAAACATAACCTACCTATTCCCCAGGCACAGTAACGCACTAAGGTTTTACCGTCTGGCAAGTCCATCTCTACCCAGGTGTGTGCGTTGGCAGTTCTGGGAGGGGAAGCAACTTTTATATCTATTAGATCATTTCCCATACTGCACCTCTATTTTTAGGTACATTGGGCGATCGCTTTCCTGCTTACAAAGCGCAATTATGCACAGTATCAAAGCGGTGATGGTGAAGAAAAGCATTATCACTTGGTTCATCTACCCTCCAGTTCTTTCTCGAACATCGCCTTACTCGTTTCTGGGTAGGTTTTGCGATTCATCCGGCGAATTGATTCCTGTACCTCTGGTGGCTCCAGTTTGAGCATTTCACTGATCGCGATCGCTCCTTCTAACCACGGACTACGCTGATTTGTCATTATTCACCTCAACTTCACAGCGAAGGTAATCGAGTGCTGTTTGGGCATCACCCAAAGTCAGGTCTGGCAAATATCCTTTGGCTACAAGCAGTTTGTAGTCTGGATGAATGGCTATTTCATCCATTAGCCGTGCGGCTTCATTAATTAGTTTGATAAGTGGTTTCATCCGCCGATCCTCCGGTACATGAAGGAATTTCTAGAGGAACCGTCGCGGACTACTAACTCGGATTCGGGAGTGTCGGCGATAACGTCAGCCCAGCCAGTTTTGTCATTATGGCGAATGTTATTTTCTGCGATCGCGCCGAGTCCCGGACGAGCTTTTTCAAATTCCTCAACTACTTTTTGTTGTTTGGGTGTTAGCGGTCGGGTGTCAGTCATGGTAAAGTCAAAAGTTAGGTAGTGGATTTTTGAGAACAAGTCCTAGCGCTGTACTGGGGCTTGGGTATCAGTGGTTAGACAGTGAAACGCGGTAGCAGCGTCCAGAGCCGACCATCATCACTTGACGGTCGGCGAGTCTGACTGCTTTCGAGCGGCTGACTTTCATCATGGGGAACGAGCCGTCAGGCGATAAGCTGAACATCTCGTAATTTCTTAAAGAACTCCATTCCACAGCAGTTTTGTCTGACAACCCAGAAAAAGTTACTGGGTTCATGTCTGCGGCAGAGGCGGCACTTGGCAAAGACGGTAAGTGCCGCTTTTGTTTGTCTTTTTTGGGCTTATCCTCGGTCTTTACTACTGCTTTAGTGCCATTAGTAATAGCTTCTAGTGTTTCCATAGTCCTTGCATAGTGGGTCTGAAGTCCCTGTATAGTCACGCTTAAGTAGCACTTAAATAGGTCTTAAGTGGCACTGTTAGCCGTGTATGCAGGTGTTTAACTACTGCGATCGCGCCGCGTCATTTTAATGAAACGCTTACGGGGTAATAGGTTTACTCGCCATCCTCCCCGTCTTCGTCGTCATCTGACTTTTCGCGGATCTCGATAGTTAGCTCGTTTTCTGAAAACTTATAATCATCGATCGCAAATTCCGCATTGTCGGCACCCTGGATATTTACCACCGTCTCAAGAGGGTAGTTTTTCAGGTTGTGAAGCAATTCTCGGATTGTCGTTGTCATGTTTCTCCTAGGTTTATAAGTTTGCGTTCGGTCAAAACGAATCACCATGCGGAAAACTCATTCTCCGCGATCGCTACAGGTGATTTTTAGGGTGTTTCCGCGCAAGGTCTAGGCGCGGGTGATTTGCTCCGGTGATGCCACGCAAAGGGTTAGGCGTGGGGGAGCGGGTTGCTAAAGTTTTGTCTTTGCACTAATATCGTATTACGCAAAGACGTAATGTGTCAACGTTATGTCTATACAAAAAAGTTTTGTAAAGATAAAATGGAGATAATTCTATGAAAACAAGCAATGGCACGACCCAAGACCTTAGCGGACGACGCAAAAACGGTAAACGTAAGGATGAGTCAGTACGACTGGGAAAACATGGACAAGATAGCCCAATCAATGGGACTGAACAGATCGGAGCTACTTCGGCTGATAGCTCAGGAGAAGATATCTTTAGGACAACCATCGCCTGGGATGGACACGGCGATGCTGGGAAAATTCTAGAAGAGGTTTTGCTTCTAAAACAGCAATTTCTCGACTATGTAAAATCACATCAAGGCAGGCTAGAAGCAAGGCTCGACGAAAGTAAGCAGCAAGAACAGAAATTTTTAACTAACGCTGAAGGGCTTGAACTAAGGCTTAGAAAAGCACTTGCGATCCAGCAAATTGAAAACGAATCAGATAATCCTGAAGAACCTGAATAAAACCGTCCTCACTGTGGTTAGGGCGGTTTTGCTTTGGGCGATCTATCAAGCAAAGATACGGGTATCCTCTGATGCAAGCATCAGCGAACCCGTACATGGTGGAGAGAGTACCAACTCACTACACCATGAAAATTTTACTCACGATTGCTTTATTTATTGCATTCCTCTTCCTGGCTAGACAAAAGAAAGCTTTGAAACTGTACGCAGAATCTACAAAAGTGTTTACACGGGCTGTAGACCAATACCAAGAAGCTGTAGACGGTTACGAGGAGGCTATAGCCGGATACCAGAAAGCTATAGCCGGATACCAGAAAGCTACAGAGCTTTTTAAACAAGACATAGCAGAGTACGAATTATTACTCAAAGAACACGGAATAGATAAACCCAAAGCTGAACCGACCCAACAACTAATACCGCCACCTCCACCCCAATTCAATCCATACAGACAACGACAATCAAAAACACCACAAACCCAACTTTCTCCGCTTCCACCTAAAGATATGCCATTACCAACGAAGAGACAGCCTAGTAAACCAAAAGCAGTATCCAAAAATAGCCCAATGTACAAAGAATTTCTTCACTTACTCAACGGTAATGAAGAAACTGCCAATCGGTTGATTACACGTCAGCAGCAATTAAACCCAGACAGGTTAGATAACTGGATTTTAGAAAAAGTTATTGGCGATTTAAAACGCGATCGGCGTGCTTGATTAACCCAAGCGATCGCGCTTCCTTGGGGGGCGTCAACTTCAATTTGTGCGCCCGTAAAACCTATACCATGAAAGCCTTTTAGCTATTGTTCAGTGCTTTCTGTGCGGTTGTTACCACCTGGAGCGCGATCGCGGTGGGGGATCGGGGTAACTAATGACCAATATTCGGAAACTTTCTTTATTGACACGGCGGTTGCTTTTTCAAAGAAAACCGCTCAAGCCACCCTTGAGGTGGATCTGGTGGCGGCGCTATTCCTCACCGATGACCGATGACCAATGACCAATGACCAATGACCAATGACTAAACTTCAATACAAAGACTACACTGTTGAGATTTTTTGGGAGCAAGAATGCTTTGGCTGGTTCTACGATATTTATCCCCGCAGTCCTGAAGTCAAAATGCGCGATCATCTGGGTTCAGATTCAGAGACTGAAGCTTTACAAGCAGCTAAAGACCGCATTGATCAAGAATTAGCGAAAAGTTAATTGACCCAAAGAAAACCAAAAAGCCACCACTAGATTTAGCGATCGTGGTGGCTCCTTGAAGAATAACTAATAGTATTATGCCAGAAAATAGCATACAAAATCAAGCATCTTATCCACGGCTTCAAGTTGTCTCTAGCTCTAAGAACGCCCCCTCAAGAGAACAACCTAAATACAATAAACCCCACTGCATCATCCCAGTAGCGGATATGACATGGGTGTTAAATCAAGCTAAGACCATACAAAGTTTATGGAATGAATGCTGGCAATCAGACCCTTATGGCAGTCGATTTGTCAAGCTAACAACCAGTTTAAAAGATACAGCTTTCAGAGTAGCAAGAAGAGTTTTATACGCCGCCGGACTATTTGAATTTAAGCGAGATACCTGTACACAAGACACTCGGAAAACAGCAGGCTGGTTAATCATAAATTTACATGGTGCTAGGCGAATAAAAGAGTTTTGGAATTCTGATCCGATATCCGTCACAGATACACCGATAGACGGTGAATCCGCGACGATATCCGTCACAGATACGCCGATATCCCGCGCAAATTTGACGATATCCCGCGCAAATCCGCTGCCTATCTCTAGTGAAACCCTTGTAAATACTGGGGTTTCAGAGCCTCTCAGTAACTCTTCAGGATCTTCTCAGGAACTTCTCAAAGAAGTTACTGATGAAGTTGTAATGCAAGAGTCGGAACTTGTGGAGCAAGTTCCAACTCTTGCACCAACTTTTGAAGAAGAAACTACAGCGAAAATTCTTGAGTTGCGTTCTTGTGGCACTAAAGAAGCGGATCGACTAGCAAGAGTGCATGAACGCAGCTTAGAAAGAAGTAAACAACAAAATCCTGACCTGGGTTTCAAGGAATCATTTATTACAACGTATAACTGGAGAATTGATGATGCAAGACTAAGACTTGTTCAAAACCTAACCGAAGAATGCAAGCGTTTATTCTTTGAGAAATTCGAGAATCTATACGGAATTTACCGTAACAATTTACCCGAAATATTCGATCGAATTATCAGCATTATCAGTTCACCAACTATCAATCATCAACCTGATTGATAGTTGATACAAAAAAAGGCCGCTGTCACGGCCGGGAATTCTATTAATCCACAAACATTATGAAACATAAAGAAGAAGTCGCGGGACAGTTGACACTGTTAACTGTTGTCCCAGCATTTGAACCGAGAACTGCCATTCACGATCCTTATTGGGATGAAATAATTGCGCCCGAACATCCCCAACCAGAACAGAGGTGGAAGGAAGCTGACTTTGGGGAAGTCCCGCACAAATTAGACTCAGATGGACAACTGACAATTTTCTATGATGACAGTCATGAGCCACCAGACCCAGACGACTATTTAAACCTAGATGATTACGAACAAGCTTTGAAGCAGTGGGAAATACTTGTTCGGGCGCAAGTTACCTCAAGCACAGTAGAATCACCTGTTGGGGCGCAAGTCAAATTAGATACTAAAAAAATTGCGCCCGAACACATTACCCACTGGGTAGAGAAGTACTGGGTAGAAAGGTCAGGCAATAAATATTGGTACTACCGCTATTGCTGGATGTCTGGCAGGAAGAAAAAGCGGTGTCATCTTGGTAGCGTGAGCAGTATCATCGCCAAACGGAGAAAAGCAGATGTAGAAGTTTGGATCGCAGATGGTAAATTACCATGTGAGATAAAGGACTTGATCCGAGGTTGGAAGAATGCGCCCCCCCATGCCCAAGATGCCACCACCAAACACTAATCTTTAAAAACGGTAGCTATAAATTATCAGACAATACCCTGGTTCAAAGATGGTATTGTCAAAGATGTCGCAAAGGCTTCAGTCCTGCAACAGTTCTGGAGATTGCCGCAGTAGGTCTTGAAGCTTCCGCAGTTCATCCCAGGTACGAGCGGTAATGTCTGGTTTTAAGAAAAGCTGCGTAGAGCGGTAGTTGTTGGTTCTCCAGGCGATGTAGCGGTCAATTATCTGTAAAAAATCGCCTTGCAGGAGTTCGGGGATGGTTTCAGGTGTATTCTCTGCTAAAGTCGCATCTACCGTTCTAGCGTAATCCAAAATTTGTTCTGCAAGTGCGATCGGTACGCGGATGGTTCTGGTCTTGCCATTATTCCAAGCTGGTTGCCAGCTGGTGTTATTCTTTCCCGGCGGCTGCCCCATGTCTGTCTCCTGAAATGCCTGTGTCAAGGCAGGATACAGCGTTTTGAAATTAAATGCAATTTTTCCGAGTTAGGAGTTAATGGTGGGGAGTGGGGAGTACCCAATGCCTAATGCCCAATTTGCTACCAGAAATGGGGAATGATAGGACTGACAACTGTTGGGTGACAACTCAATTATGGAAAAATTTTTACTTGCGGCGTTAGTGTTCATAGGAGGAGCATTATTTATAGCTTTAGTTTCAGGTCTGCCCCTGATGATTCTCTGGAATCTAATTATCCCAAGCATATTCCCATCAGTTCGCCAAATTGACTTCGCTGAAGCCATCGGGCTTATAGTTATTTGCTCAATACTTTTTAAGAGTTTGTCGAGCTGAAGAAAGTACCTCACCAATGAAAATGCGGTGGCATCCTTGATGCCGTTCTACTCGCACTAGCCATTGATCAAAGTGCCATCGCAGTTAATATGCTACAACAGAGCCGTCCAATCATTTCTCTGAATATGAGTAAAACAGACGATGCCTTGGCATCTCAAGCCCTGCTACTTAATAGCTTCTCGCAAATTATCCGCGCTTCCATTCAGCGTGTTTCTGCGGCTGAAGCTGATAGAGATCAGGCTTTTGTGCAAGTGGCTGCATTACTAAAAGTAGATGAAGCCACAGCTAGCGCAATCTTGGCTAACAACCCACAGATACAAGCCTTGATTGATGAAGCGTTGGCGGTTTTACCTCCTGGGCCTGTGCCGGCAGCTGCTTAGAAGCAATGCATGAAAAATGCGATCGCGCTCTTAGCCACAAAAAGCGCGATCGCATAAATTAAAGGGTTCTAACAAACGCGCTTTTCCGATCTCAGCCTATCCGCCACAGTGAAATTTGTCATAGGTTGGGATAAACCGCATCAACTTCATCCCAAGCCTGACTAGCAAGATTTTCCAGTGCCATAGCTAGGTAGAGAGGTCGTATTCCCCCTCCTGCAAACGTCCAAAGAAGATTTCGATTTGGAGGAATAGGAGTTTGGCGTTCATAGGGTTGCGATCGCTCCTCTTCTTTCATCCGTCTCTATTTCAAAGTAGGGGTCAAGTCCTTTATTGTCGCGGTGTCCAGTAAAGGTGCGGATAGTTTCCTTTGGAATTCCATTTTTTCTCAATCGGTTTACAAAACTCCGTCTCATGGTATGGGTAGAAATACCCTTAGCCTCATATCCTGCTTTTTCTACCGCAGCCATCAAAATGTTGTAGGCATTTTTCCAACAAATTGGCTTTGTGCCACATCTTGAAGGAAACAGCCACTCGCTACTTGTTTGTGGTTGATATCGTTCCAAAGACTCCTTCAGTATTGGATGTACCGGAATTTCTGTAGTATCCGCTGACCCGTCTGGTCTATGCTTTCTGATCATTGCAGGGAAGATGATATCTGTTTTAGCTTTGCCTAGTTCCTGATAAACATCGGCTACTTTTAGCTGCACCAAAGCTCCCCAGCGTTCGCCGGTAAACCATCCGATGTCTAAAAGCAATTTGTATTTTTCTGTTAAAATTTGTTGCCGGATTTTGGAATATTCACCATTTGTAATTACAGAAGCTTTTCCTTTTCTGTTAGTCTTTGCCATAGATATAAAAAATGAACTTTGTCTATTCCGCTTTTGCCTGAATCAAAGGTAAAAGCGGAATTCCTTAAATATTCACTATTAGTAAAGATTGGCTCAATACTATTCCCAGTAAAGGATACACGGCATCAGAGAATGTACCACTTCTACATAAAACTGGAACATTTACAGAAGTTTGAATAAACAATACAACGGATTCATACACCTCACTAATCCGTTCTTTTTCAAATGGCAGAACCAACTCTAGTACAAGTTTTTGGAACGGGAACAACCCGACTAGCTAGTGGCGCGACTACATCAACCTCTGGGTTATTCATTCCTGATTCAGCTTTAACAACTGGAGGGGCTACCCCTTCAACAGCAACTGCTGAAGGGGTTTTAGTCGCAATTACACTTAACGCCAAAAGTTACCTTACTCAAGCTAATTTTGATGCAAATATCGACCAATCTTTAACAGTTGCAAAAGGATTCTCAAGTTTTACGACAAGGGGAGCCGACAATATTGAATATAGGCAAGACCAAATAAGTTTGAGCCTTTCAAAGGTTGATAGCGGCGCGACAATTGACCCGGATGATTACTAATGTCTTGCACTACCACAGTTCACGGGGCAGGACTGAATACAAATGGCTGCGGCAAATTACCGAACGAAGGCGATTATACGTTCTCTGGATTAGCAACGTTTCAGGATTCTTCTTATTTTGGTTGTCCCTGTAAACGTTTTTTCTTGGATGGAGTAGATCAGGGAAATGGCTACATTTTTTATCCTGATGCTTATGTCGTCTCGACAACTTGTGTAGTAGTAGTCCCAAAATACGACTGCATTAATGGAGCTTGCACCCTAGCTACTATTCACAACACAAATGGGTTATATGCTTCTTTGAGTGATTGCGAAGTAGCCTGTGGTACTGGCTGTAGTGGCAAGTGTGTAAGCAATGCTGACTGGGCGCAAATCGAAAGTTTATCTAATCAAATAATGAATAGAAATTGTAATACATGAGCGCTATTTCTAATCTCCAGCAAGCTTTGGCTTGTGCTGGAAAGTGTGACTGTTGCGATAAGTTGCAGTCACAAATTAATGATTTAAAAGCTGAGATTGCGCGGATTCCGCGAATAGATGAAGCGAGAATCGTAGCAACTACACGAAGCGCTCTACAGCCAGATATCACTACCGCCGTGGCAGGGGGTATTGTTGTCGTAGTCAATAAATTGCAACCACAAATATCTGAAGCTTTTTCTAAGGCAACTTCGGCTTTTAGCCTTGCAACCACTGCTGACGGGAATGCAACTAGCGCAGGGAGCCGAGCAACGGTAGCTGATTTGAAAGCGCAGCAGGGTATCCGTGACGCGGATATTGCTTTGAAACGAGCAAATATAGCGGACGGGACTGCAACTAAAGCAGATAGAATAGCCGTCAGCGCCTATGACAAGGCGATGTCTTCAGAGGTAGTCGCAACTACTGCCAAATCTACAGCGAATACAGCGCAATCGACCGCCAGTACTGCTAGCATCAAGGCGACGACGGCGATAACAAAGTCGGATACTGCGATTAATAAAGCTGACTACAGTGCCCAGGAAGCCATAGCCGCAAGCAAAAAAGCAGGGGCAGCAGAGGTGGCAGCAAACCGAGCAGGATACGTAGCCAGCGCAGCCGATGTTACAGCCCATAATGCTGTGAACTCCGCCGGGACAGCTACTAACGTCGCTAATCGAGCCAACGATGCAGCCTATAAGGCTCAGAATGATGCTTTCACAGCCGACAAAAAAGCCACTAGTTCGATGGATGTTGCCAGGAGAGCATCTATAGAATCAGAATTGGCAACGGGTGTTGCCAATCAATCCGACTTTAAAGCAGGGAAAGCCGTTAATCAAAGTGGCACAGCAATATCGGAAGCATCCAAAGCAACCACAACCGCACTGAACACTGCTAATGAGGTAGGAGGACTGCGGGGTGTCGTGAACGGGATTGGATCTAGAATTAACAGCCTTGGGGAGGCAATCGGAAAAGTTGAGAGGTCTGTAGGAGAAGTTGCGGTAAATGCGGCGAAAGCAATCGGTATCAGCGAAAACGCACTCAGTAAGATAGTCGGATTAGGAGGAAAGATATTAACGATATTTAACCTCATTGCCACTATCTTTACTATCCTTGACGGGATAGCTACCAGAGAATTGTTAGGAGCGAGAATCGATGCTATAGAACGCGGTTTGGTAATGCTTGGCGCTGATATATCAGGCATTCTTGGCAGGTTGCTAGGATTACAAAATCGTATTAGCAGAAATGAAGTATCAATAACAGAAGTAAGAGGCATTGCACAGGACGCGAAAAGTCATAGCGAGGGAGTGCAAATATTAGCAAGTCAGGGAATACAAGACGCTGCTGGAGCGCAAACAACAGCTAACACAGCATTGAGTAAAGCAAATCAAGCACAAACAACGGCTGATGGTGCTGTACGCAATGCAAGCACCGCAAATGATAACGCTACCACTGCATATAAGAAAGCGATCACCGCCGAAAATGTCGCAACCCAAGCTAGCACAAAAGCTGAAACGGCTACACAAACTGCTACCAAAGCAGATATAAAAGCGGGTGAAGCATTAGGTAAAGCGGGTGAGGCAATCGGACTAGGGTTAACAGCCTTATCGTTAATCTCTCTACTGAGGTTACGCCCTGGATTACCTGGGTTGCCTGGAAGAAACGGGACAAACGGGATTAATGGCACTAATGGAATAACAACAGTAGTGCAAATTCCCGGTACACCAGGAAAGGATGGAACAAACGGCATTAACGGTATTAGCGGCATTGGACGCCCTGGCACACCGGGTAAAAATGGAACAAATGGAATAAATGGAATAAATGGAATAGACGCAGTGCCATATAACGATGCGGGCTTAAGAGCTTTGATAGTTCAGCAGCACGCCGCAACGCGAATAAATGTAAATGCTGCGACTACCGGCGCAATAGGAAGCGTAAAAACTTTCATGGTTGCACAGTTCGCCGCTTTGACTGCTTTAGTTACAGCATTTGCAGCGAATGCCATAGTGAATACGGCAATAAATATCATGACATTTGCTGCAACAATGCACAACGCAGCAATGCTTAGTAATGATCTGGCGATGACGCTGGGAACGATCATCGATCAAGTCACGGGCTTTATATTACCTAAAGGTTTGAACGGTGAATCTATAAGCATTGCTACAGTGTTGGGTAAAACCGCTAAAACAATCATAGAGGACACTATAGGCGCTGCTAACTATGCTCAAATTACTGAAAATTGGGCTAAAGCCAATAGAATTTATCAAGCAACTATAAATGTTCATAACCAGTTAACTAACATGATGAGTGTTTTGACTGGAGGCATGGAAGTAATCGGCGGGAACGTTGGGAAAATTGGCAATGCTTTAAAAAGGGGCGGTGTATTACTTGAAGATGCCTACGGATATATGAATCCACAGCCAAATTTGCAAGGCAAATTCTTTAATTTTTTACAAAATGCTAGCGGAGCTGCCTCGACTATTGCGGCTGTTATCGCCATACCAATAGCAATAAAAGAGGCGACGATTGGGGTTAATGACGCTTTCGCAGACCTGAGAAAAAACCTAACCCAGGAAGATCCTAAAGACAAAGAAGGGCATCCTCTCAAAGATAAGCTTGGCAACCCATTGAAACATGAACCTGGTGTCACTGTTCCCGATCCTACAAAAACAACTGAAGCGGGTGAACAAGCCAAAGCCGATAGCACAAATATCATCGAGGCTACATTAGAAGATATTTTTGACGGAGGAGATTAAATGACTGATACGCCTCAATTTATTCCGCCAAGAGATCAGCTTGGGCGACAGTTTCCCCCCACTTCTGACGTAACAACTGGTAGAACGCTTACGCCCCACGTAACTGCAATAAATGCTAAAACTCCATCGGAGGTAGCTTTACCCGATAATTTTGATCCATTTGAGCATTTGCAAGCAATATACATCCCCCAGCATAATGCACTTGTCAAGCGATATTTTAGTGATTTAGCCGATGATTGGAAGCCCAATATTGCATCGGCTCGCAGCAGCTTAAGGGTTGCTTGCACGATGCTAGACAATGACAATCAATCGATGATGAGTCTAAGGCATCATCTATTATTTGATTTATTGGGGTATGGAAAAAAGAACTTAGTTGTTTATTATGGTGCAAATGAAAGCATAGATCCCCCTGTCGAAGGGCATCCCAAAATAGTATTTTATTTTTCTCAAGATTCTCACACTTTATCCGCAGAGCAAAGCCGAAAGGCTGACGCAGAATACAGTATCAGATTAATGGAATTAGAAAATAGTTCTACAAATCTAAAAGAGAAATTAACAGAAATAGCTAATGAGATAAAAGTACAGTTTGTTGAAAATAAACGAGGAATTGTTTTAATAAAAGGAAGCTTGGGAATTATTTATAAAGACACTAAAAATGGTTTTTCTAGTGGTAGAAAAATACTCGCCAGTACTGAAGCCGATGCTATAGATATTTACAAAAGAATGTGTAATGTTATTGATAAAATTTTTGATGAAAATAAAATTAGTGTTACAAATCCAAAAAAAAATAGTACTACGGGTGAAGTAATAGAAACCCAGATAATTATGGGTAAAACGCGAAAGAAAAAAGCTTATCGCCGTGTAGCGAGTGTTCGCTTTAGGTATGCTTACGCTTTAATTCCTGGCGAACCACAGCCTTTGTTTTTGGTAGATACAACGTACAGATACAATCCTTTGGTAAAAATTTCAAGTTGAAACTAGTTTAAAAAACAACTGAAGCCTTAAGGTTTCCGTCAAAAATTAAGCCCTAAAAGCTTGCTATACATAAAGTATTCAAATTGAGATTTTTTATGTCACGCCGAAAAAGTGTTGCAGAATTAGAAGAATTACTAAAAATCAAACGAGCGCAATTAGCCGCAAGAGCCGAACATAAAACCGCAAATCCAAGCCCTTACGTTGCCAGACCCGACGAAGATTACACAAGTCTTTTTTATCTTGATCCATTAGATAATGAAAGAGAATTGCAAGTAAGAGTTGGAAATCTAACTCTAGCGGCTTGGGGTGGCGTTGCGAAAACAGGCTTATCAGGAGCAGCAACAGCAGGAAAGGCAGTAGTTGAGATTGGGCGAGGAAGTAAAATTGCTATTGTAAAAGTTAGATGGTACTTTGGTGACGAAACTCCAATACCAGTCGCAGCAAATGCAATGCATGGGCGGTGGATAAAGTTCTACGATAAAAAAGGTGGACAGTCTTTTCATCAGATCCCTTTTGTGGCCTCTGGACTAACACCTGACCTACATGCAACTATTGTTGCTTTCAAAGCAAAATTAAATACTGCTGGAGAGAAAACAGAATTACTTGGTGCTAAAGGTCGAGCAGAATTAGTAATTGGTTACGGCAATAATTACACTGTTCTAGCTCGTGAATCAGCTTAAATGACTATATCGTGGTCATTGGTTGATGAAGTTGAGGTAACAGATACGTGGAAGATTTTATCTTTGCCTGTTACCTCTGATGTTTTCCGAATCACAACAACAATAACTGACATTGTAGGTTGGGAATCCCAACGAATACAAAGTGGTAGTTATCTTCAATTCATTTATCCTGATCCTTTGCTCACAAAATCAAAAAAAAATTATATCCCAGTGTCAGAAGATGTAATTATTTACGAGTTAGCAGTACCCACACAACTCAAAGAACAAGGTTACATGATCCGCTTGATTAGCTGTAGGCTTTCATCCCGATGGGTGGGGAAGATAAATTTCCTTACAGGGTTTGCAAAATGGAATTTAAAGGTAGAGGAATTAGTTTAATTTAATATAATGAAAATTGACATCAATAATGCTTTAACTATTGCTGTCGGCTTACTTGCTGTGTTTGGAGCAATTTATCGTCTTGCCCAAATTGAAGCAAAAATTAATGACAAAATAGACGATGTTAATAAAAAATTAGAAATACTTTTGACCCAGTACGCAGGCGATAAAGAATACATATAC
This sequence comes from Nostoc sp., assembly GCF_036919575.1. GTDB lineage: Bacteria > Cyanobacteriota > Cyanobacteriia > Cyanobacteriales > Nostocaceae > Nostoc. Next base: position 44,164 of record NZ_JBALBY010000001.1, read on the forward strand.
TTATACCGCTTGAATGACCTTGACAAGACAATTGAACACAAATTTACTCGTCTGGCAAACTGGATAACTCAGATCGCCGGGTTTCTACACCGAAAAACTGGGTTTCAGATCCGCGATGACAAATTCTAATCTCTGGGGATTCAGTCTAACAAATGAGCGAAAGCCAGAGTCGGCAATTAAGTAGTAGGGGTTTCCTCACCTGGGAAACTCACTTCCCCCTCTTAAGCGTCAGCGAAATATTGTCAGTAACGCCCTTTCAAGAGCGATGCCCTTCTCTACGAGACGCTCCGCGAACGACAGGCTCAGGGTAAGACCTACGGCGCTAAACTACGCACTTCATGTAGAGTCGAGATAGAATACAGTTCCATTTTGCGACAATAGGGGTAAAAGTTCCACAGCATTGCTAATACCCGCAGGGACTGTTTTACCTAGAAAAGGAATATATCAAATGAGTTCGTATGCTTTTTGGAACACCAAAGGTGGCGTGGGAAAGAGCTTTCTTTGCTTTGTGGCTGCTGCTGAATATGCTCACCGTTACCCCGATACAGATGTTTATGTAATTGACCTGTGTCCCCAAGCCAACGTTTCAGAAATTTTACTAGGGGGATATCTTAATAGTCCAAAGGCACTAGATTCTTTAAGCAGTAAGACACCACGCTCGACAGTGGCTGGCTACCTGGAAGCACGTCTTAACTCTCCCTTCCGAATGATTAGCGATGTATCTCCTTATATTTGTGAGCCAACAGAATTTAACCCACAAATACCAGAAAATTTGAAACTCGTATGTGGAGACAATCTTCTCGAAATAATTTCTGAAGCAATTAGGCAAACATCTGAACTACAAATACCAAATGATGCTTGGAAACAGGTGCTTAGTTGGATTCGAGATTTAACAGTTTCTCTGCGTATATATAGTGGTGAGAGAGATACTGTATTTTTAATTGACTGTAGCCCTAGTTTTGCTATTTATACACAGCTTGGTCTAGTTGGAGCAGAGGGTGTAGTTGTTCCATTTACTGCGGCAGAAAGTTCACTTCATGCGATTGAAAATGTGGTTGCACTTTTATATGGCATAACTGATCCCAATACTGCACCATATGCAAAAATTAGCTTTGCTAAACGTGCAAAAGAAGAAGGCGTATCTGTGCCAAAATTATATGCATTTGTTCTTAATCAGGTAACAATGTATGAAAGTAGACCTGCCTCTGCATCCTTAGCTATAAACAAAATGATTCAGAAAACTCTCAATAATATACATCAAAAAAATCGTCATATTTTTGCTAATCCCAAAGACTTACCAAGTAATAGTTTTATTGAAATTCCCAGTAAAAGTCTAATTGAGATTCCTGCTTCTCATGCTGTTGCTATAGTTGCAACAGCAACTGGCACCCCTTTACATAAACTTAAACCAGGCCCAAAAAAAATTGGTGAACAGCAAGTACAATTATATTTAGAGCCATTACAGAGATATCGAGATGCACTTGAAGAATTTGTGAATTGCCTTTGAGAGCATCGCCGTGCCATCACCAGCAGCATTAAGGTACGATAAAGCGGCTTCTAAGGCTCGTGTCCTACGTGATACTGCGACAGATTCCCGCTTACGTCCAATATTAAATAGCCAAACTCAAGTCTATTACCATTCAGCTTTAGCGATGTTTGTTGCTGGATGGGAGGCTTATATTGAGGAACTAGTTCGCAACTTTTTTGATGTAACTGCAAATCCCTTAGATCCTCAGTTTCATGCTGTACATTCTATTGCTAAAAATGCAGCAGAGCGATCGCTTAAACAATTTAACACACCAAATGCAGATAATTCACGTAACCTTTTGTTTCAATATACTGGCTATGACCCTATTAACGATTGGGTTTGGTCAAAAAGAAGTATGAATGCACTCGCCACTCGACAGATGCTAAACGATATTCTGCAAGTCAGACACAGTTTTGCTCATGGTTTTCCAATTCCCGCATGTTCTTGGACACAAACACCAACTGGAAAGGTTCGGCTTACTGCTAAAGCTATTAAGGATGTTGATGCGTTATTACAATATCTTGTCGCTGTTACTGACCTTGGCATGAAGCAAAATATTCAAATTCTCTATGGCATAGTTACACCCTGGTAATAAATGAATAGAATATTTAGAGAATCAGTTGCAATACTGGATATAATGTTTTAGACCCAGAGAATGAGCAAACATTCCTTCTCAGGTTTATTTACGATTTGCCATTTTCAAGGGAATTATTGCTATTTATTGCTCATTGAAAGTCTCACCTAAATTGGAAGTTTGTCCCGTCGATAATAGATTCTTAAACAAGAGCTTTAGTATTCGAGTAATAGTTTTAATAACTTTCATTTTGCTGGCAGTTGGCTTTTGGTCATATCTCAAAACCATTGGGATTTCTACGATTTTTGGTTTGAGTACTTTGGCTTTCAGCAGTAAATCTATCATACAAGCAAATCCACTTTCAGTAAATAAACTGTCGCCATAATACATATCCAGTTTAGTAACGAAAGTACGGTTATATAGCCTGTAACCACAAGTATAGTCTTTTACACCTGATACACGGGCTGCAATTCTGAAAAGCCAACTGGCTCCGTAACTCATCAGCTCTCTAAATTTTGATAAGCCTATGACTTTAGAGCCTTTTCGATATCTAGATGCGATCGCAATATCATAGCTACCAGCTATCATGGTGTCATACATCTTGATTAACAGTTCTGGTGGTTGAGTGTTGTCGCAATCCATCGCAGCTAAAAAATCGCCTTCTTGGGAAATTTCTAAGAAAGTCGTGAAACCTGTTTTAATTGCTTGACCTAAACCAGCATTTTTGGGATGTTGGACTAATTTTAGTAATATACCCAGTGATTGAGATTCTTCTAAAGCAGTCTGAGCAGTTGCATCACTACTACCATCATCAACAAGAATCAGTTCTATCTCCATATTAGAGATTTCCTGCAATGTCTGAAACCTTTTGAACAAAGGGCGAATTGATTCTTGCTCATTGTATGCGGGTAAAAGAACATAAAGACTCATAAAGACCTCCTGTGATTTTGCAAATAAAATATCATTACTTAAGTTTCAAGAATTCAGTAATGTTGATTTTTTCAGAAATTCATCGACTTGTCGCACAACTGCGTTGTTGTTGACGCTATCATTAACCAACTGTGAGGTATTGACGACGAAAAAATCATCGTTTTCACTACTCACTTTTGGAACCAGACTTGAATAATCTAAAACTTGTAGTGGCTGTACTTTAATAGCTCGATTAATGTGTGCTGCCACAATATCATCTGCTTTGAGTTCTGGGAACATCAAACGTATACCCTGGAAAAATACTTGGCGCAATTCATCATCTGGCTGTTTTAACAACGGGTCAGTGGAAAGTATATATTTTGGTAGGAATGTCATGTGATATCCTGCTGTTTCTTGCAAAGAAACTAAGTTACTCATACCGATAACTCCGGTAAAGGGAATATTTCTATCGGCAATATTTACTACGTAATAAGGAACTAGAGCCTTACGAGTAATCAGTAACATGCAGATTACACCCAGGTATTCTACTGTTTCACCACTGTCTGAAACTTTCACCAGTTCATCAGCAACAACCTTTTGCAAAATATTAACTGGGCCAGTAAAAATGACTTTATCAAAATGTTCCTTTTTCCCTTGAGATTCTACCCAAATTCCACCCCCTGGATGAGGTGCAATATATTCCACCGTCACTCCTGTGCGAATATGACCTCCAGCCGCGTAAATTAATTTTTCTATGTGGTCAAAAACAGTTTTGTAACTTCCTGAGACATAACCAAGTTGTTCTTTATTTAATGAAGAATCCCGCGCTGAAAATAGTCGTTTGATATAAGCCCAGATAAAAACTGCTGATATTCGCTTATAGTTCTCTCCTAATTTGGATAAAAGTAAGGGTTTCCAGAGCTTTTCGTATGTGTTTTTACCACCGAGTTTCAATAGCCAATCTTCAACTAAAATCTTCTCTAAGCGCCGCCAGTTATTAAGGCGTGAACCATACAGAAGAGTAAAAGCTAATCTGATTTTACCTATAAGTCCAAACAGAGGAAAGCGCAGAAATTCTATAGTATTACTAATAGAATAAAATTTTTGATTGTCGTAGAAACCTGTTAAACTTCGATGCCAACGCAGTTTATCTCCAAGACCAATATCTCTGATAAAATTTATTAAGTGAGTATCAGAAGGTAGGATAACATGATAAAATCGATCCCAGGTAAATAACCCATAATCATGATAGGTGGTAAGTCCACCAAGCTGCTTGTTGCTATCGAATACAGTTACTATATGTCCTTGATGTGAAAGACGTTGGGCTAACACTAGCCCAGTTATGCCTCCGCCAATGATGCCTATATTCATAAATTTAGATTTTTGTAGGGATGCTTTTGAGATTTAATATTAATAACCTGATTAATTGCCTGTTAAGCTGTTAATGTACAACCAGAATTACGCCAGTTATAATAATGGAAATTCCTAACCATTGGCTAAAAATAACTTCCTCTTTTAAAAGATAGTGAGAAGCAATTGGGATAAGTGCATACATTAATCCGAGAACTGGAAATGCTTGACTCAGAGGAATTGTCCGCAATACATAAAGCCACAATATAGTCATAAATGTATAACAGATAAACCAAATCAAAAAATAAGGAGATAATAATAGATTTTTGATAGATGCGCTTTCTCCCTTAGTAGGGCTAGAAATGTAAAGTCCATATTTTAGTGACAAGTTAGCTGTTGTTCCGAATAAAACTACAAGCATTAAAAGTAGCCAAGTAATGATGTTCATTTGTCAATACTTTTTGTGGAATTTACTAGAGGAAATTTATATAGATTTTTTCATGGGAATAACCACTAAAATAACACCCAGAAAAATAGTGATAACTCCTGCTATTCGGGTTAGTGTAATCACCTCATTAAAAAAGTAGTATGAACCGAAAAGTATGCCAACATAATTTAAACTAGTGAGTGGATAAGCAATACTCAATTTAACTGAACGCAGAGCCAATATCCAATTTCCTACTCCCAAGCAATAAACACTCACAGCTAATGTTAATTGTTGAATAAATACCCAAGTAAATAATCCCTCATTTGGATTACTCATGGTATGCTTCATCAGCAATTGCCCAGAAATACTAAATAAAATACTGACAAACAGGATGATATAAGGAATTATTTTCAATTTGGAAATTTGCGAAATAGATTTCATAGTACATTTACCTCAATCGAGATAGTAGGTATGAACCTGACAGTAAACAGCCCGTTGTTTTGAACGTTTCGGATGTCGGTAATACCTTCTGTGCAATTCGACTTCCACTTCAATAAATAGCTATGAAGTGACTGATATCAAAATGACTGTTGAAATCTTCCGTGTCAGCCAGTTATGCTTCAAGAATACATTTTGGCGCGATCGCAATATCTAGGTTATAAAGGATATAGATATAGTCAAGGTTGAGGGTGTTGCTACAAATTTGCTCTGACACCATAGAATTTCTCTAGGTTCACACACTCTGTAACCTCGGCTGGGAACTAAGCCGATTCATAAAAATTTGTACTCAAATTGAGTATGTATACGTAATGTTTTGGTAAATTTGAACACAATAAATTACAGAAGTCTGCTTGGCTGCGGAAACCATAGATAAATCAGTCTAAAGGAATGCGCTTTACAGGTTTCTGGAGAATTTTACTGAATGTCAAAATTGAATTTTTGATCGCACTAACGGCTAATGTAAACTAGCGTTGGCTGATCAACTCGCAGTTAATGTTCATTGCATCTGATTTGAGATGTTTTTACATTACTTAGTATTAGATTGGCTTAACTTGTTCTTAATTACATGAAATTTTAACTACAGGTTTACTTTAAATTTATTGTTACATGTAATTACTTATTAGAATACCATGAGAAAAGCATGTTGCAAATTTATCGCCGCACTTCATCAAAAATTCATTTATCGGCAATATACTTAAACAGAAACTTCATCAAATCTAAACTTTCCTCTAGATGAATCTTCATTTTTAAGGATTTGTAGGTTGATGAAGTCCGGGAGCATCCCAAATGTGTAAATTTATTTTTTGTAGTGCGGGCTAGAAGCCCGCTTCCTGGACATTAGGGAGCAAGATGCTCCCACTACAAATTTTATTTTGGCAAAATTGGGATGTTCCCTGAAGTCCTTTCTGGCTAAGAAACTTGCAAAAGTAGCGATTTAGTCTCAGACTCTAGAAGTGCAAAGCTAAGAGTTTGAGAAAGCAGAATTGAAATTTGAACAACAGTGGAAGTAGTGGCAGACTGTACTACAAAAATACATGATTTACAGCACAGGCAAGTTATAAATGCAACCGAAAGTCTGAATCGTTTTTTATTTATCCACGAAAATTTTCAAATTTAGAAATCTCAGACAAGACTTGGTTGAGAGTTAATTAAGACACTAAGTAAGTCGGAAAACCCTATTTATAAATTCTCTCATCAAAGTTTATTTGAAGATTTTCAACAATGGACAATGAACAATGTACAATTGACAGTTACCTCTCCCTAAAAGGCACTCTTGATTGAAGAGAGATGAAGAGAGAAAATGGAAAAGTTTTATCTTTTTCCCCTTTTTAAGGGGAGGCTTTAAACCTTGAATGAACCAATTGTGTTGAAAAATCGCTCCTCTTGGTTTGACACCAAGACCGCGTTTTTCGCTGTCAATTGTCAATTGTCAATTATCAATTGGTAAGTATAATTAAATGGCCAAAACTATACTCATACAGAATAATTCCCCATAAAAAATTACCAACTTCCGTGTTTAAAGGCATTCCTGGGTTAGGTGTCTGAAAATTCCCAGGAGTTTAAAGTTGAGAAAAAATTATTTAGTGGTAGTTGGTATTATTTAATTTCTCTAGATTGTTTTCTTCTGGCTTCAGTTTGTTTTAACTCATTTTGCTGCAAAAGTTTGTTGGTAATGATGAAGACAATGATTAACAATCCAAACTGAATCTGCCAGGGTGCTAATACTAAGCTTAAAATCAAGCTAACAGCTGCAAATACACCTGCAAGATATGCAATTTCATCATGACTCTTTTTAAATAAGTAGCCAGTGGCTAAAGCAGTGCATAGTGGTATCAAGAAAAACAAAGGCATTTTACTCACCTCTGAACTAAAGGTCGTAGTGTTTATCAAACAAACTTTTTGGAATTAAGCTTAATTTTACATTCAATCAGGTTTTAGCCACAACAGTCGATCGAAATAAATATTATAGAAAGTCAAGATTACGCAACGTTGTATATTACCCCAATTGGAATAATTATTGCGACAGATGAAGCACCGAAAAGCTTGGCGAATAACTCCTTCTTCTGTGATTGATGCTGCGCGTAAGCTTGCTTTAAGAGTAGGGATACGAGATGCTACACGTAGTATATAGTGTATATAAACACACAATTTATTCCGTGATGCTCGTTGTGTTGCTCTCCTGACTCAGTTTAGCTGCGCTATGCTATACAAATTCTCATTCGCCTACGCGGATTGAAAGGGGTTAAAACTTGCGTAGGTAGGTTTTGTCTATTTCGCCAATTGCACTCTTGTGAGCAATCATCTGGTAAATTGGCTTAAAACTTTGGCCTTGCGCCAAGATCAGGATCTAGCATATTACCTTTAGAAGTAGCATTTTAATTTTTTCATTTTAGACACCCAATGCTGAACATTCCTCAATTACTGGCAACTGAAATAAACCTCAAACCCCATCAGGTGCAAAACGCGCTGGAACTTTTGGCGGAGGGTGCAACAATTCCCTTTATTGCACGTTACCGCAAAGAGCGCACTGATGAGATGAATGAAGTGCAACTACGTGAACTGGCTGATCGATATACTTATTTAACAGAACTGGAAGAACGAAAATCGGTGATTTTAAGTGCGATCGCTCAACAAGGTAAACTTACAGATGAACTCAAAGCCAAAATCTCATCCTGCTTACAAAAAACCGAACTTGAGGATTTATACTTACCCTATCGACCAAAGCGACGCACCCGCGCCACCATCGCCAGAGAAAAAGGACTCGAAGCACTGGCGGAGTTCATCAAGTCGCTAAATGTCAAAAATGCTGCAACGGCTTCCTTAGAAGAAGAGGCGGCTAAGTATATTTCGGAAACTAAGGGAGTAAAAACAGCAGAAGAAGCGCTCAAAGGTGCTGCTGATATTTTAGCGGAAGAAGTAGCTGAAAAAGCTGAGTTCCGCGCATATATCCGCGACTATCTTTTAGAAGAAGGGGTATTTGTGTCCCGCATCAAAGATGATTATCCCGAAGGTACAACCAAGTTTGAGATGTACCGTAACTATCAAATTAGGGTAAAAAATATTGCACCCCATAATATGTTGGCGTTGTGTCGGGGTGAAACTGAAAAAATATTAAGCTTTGAAATTGCTTTTGATGAGGATACAATACTTTACTATCTTGAGTCGAAAGAAATTAAAAGCAAAGTCCGCACAATTCGGGATTTTTATCAGGCGATGTTGAAGGATGCATTCAACCGTTTGATGAAAGTCTCTCTCATGGGAGAAGTAATTTCTGAGAAGAAAGTTTATGCAGACATAGAATCAATTAAGACATTTGAAACTAATCTGCGAGAGTTGCTGCTGTCTGCACCAGCCGGGATGAAACCAACGCTGGCGATAGACCCTGGATTTAGAACTGGATGTAAAGTTGCAGTCCTCGACCAAACTGGAAAATTTTTGGAATACCAAGCGGTATTTCCCCATCAAGCGGCTGAACAACGACTCAAAGCAGCGCAAACTGTCAAAAATCTGATTGAAAAGTACAAAATTGAGTTAATCGCCATCGGTAACGGTACAGCGTCCCGCGAGACAGAGGAATTTGTGACGCAAGTTTTAGAAACCATAGAACGCAAACCAGTTAAGGTGATGGTAAATGAGTCTGGCGCATCTATATATTCTGCGAGTACTGTGGCGTTGGAAGAGTTTCCCGATTTAGATATTACTGTGCGCGGTGCGATTAGCATCGGTCGCCGTTTGCAAGACCCCTTAGCGGAACTGGTGAAAATTGATCCCAAATCCATTGGTGTGGGACAATATCAACACGATGTCGATCAGAAGCTGTTGAAAAAGAAATTGGATGACACCATAGAAAGCTGCGTGAACTACGTCGGCGTAGATTTAAATACCGCTTCCAAAGAACTTCTGACTTCCGTCTCTGGAATTACGGCAACAGTTGCCAATAACATTGTCGCCTATCGCAACCAGCATGGAGCCTTTAAAAATCGCCGACAACTCTTGAAAGTTGCGAAGCTGGGGCCGAAAGCCTTTGAACAAGCAGCAGGTTTTCTGCGGATTCGCGGCGGTGACAACCCATTAGATAATACAGCAGTGCATCCAGAGAGTTATTCTGTAGTAGAAGCGATCGCATCTGATCTAAATGTGCCATTAAATCAGGTGACGCAAATTGCCGAAAAACTCAAAAAGACCAACCTGAAGAAATATGTTACCGATAACGTTGGCGAACCCACACTACGCGACATCCTCAGCGAACTAGAAAAACCAGGTAGAGATCCTCGTGCTGAGTTTAAGTATGCCACCTTCAGAGAAGGAATTAAGGAAATCAGGGACTTAAAGGTGGGAATGGAACTAGAAGGAATCGTGACGAATGTCGCCAACTTCGGCGCCTTCGTTGATATCGGCGTACATCAAGATGGTTTAGTGCATATATCCCAACTTGCTGATAGATTTGTAGACGATCCCAACAAAGTTGTCAAAGTCGGACAAGTAGTTAAAGTGCAAGTGTTAGAAATCAACGAGAAACTCAAGCGGATTAGTTTGTCGATGAAAGCAGTTAAACAATAATTATAAACAGCAGATGGTAGTTTATCAAGTTCGATTCATCAATCTTACACTTGGGTTAGATCGCACCATTCAAGTACCAGATGATCAATATATTCTGGATATGGCAGAAGAAGCTGGTATCCGCCTACCATCTGGGTGCAAACAAGGCGAATGTTCAGCTTGTATCGCCAAACTCATTAGCGGTGAAGTTGATCAAAGTGAGCAAAAATTTCTGCGTCCAAGTGAAATACAAGCAGGTTATATTGTTACTTGTGTAACTTACCCTTTGTCTGATTGCACTTTAGAAACCCATCAAGAACAAGTCTTGTATAAATCAGCCCTTTACTATCAGCCTGAGTCTGGAAAATCGGAGTGATTGTTGGACTGTGAGATTAAATTAATCTTAAATTCGTTTATGGCACTTTTCGTTTGTATGCAATATACCTTGACCTCTCTCCTTTTAGGAGAGACAATACGGTTCGGTTAAGGCAAGAGACGCGATAAATCGCCGTCTCTACAACGGACTGATTATTGTAAAGACGGCGATTTATCGCGTCTTTGCGATCTAGGGTGTGTCATCAAAAAACCTTATCCGAACCGTATTGAAAGGAGAGAGGCTTTGAATTTTACTCCCCAACGCTAGTAGGGAAGGGGTTGGGGGTTAGGTCTATATTGGACTCAACAGAGAAGTGCCATAACGCAACCTTAAAAACATTGCATCTATATTATAACCGCTATAGTTTTCTCAATGATAGACCTAATGGTAGAACTAAATTCTATCTTGCAAGAGAGGTTAAAACCTAGCAGATAGTTAAAGATGAGATAAGAAGTCTCAAACAAAAAATATCTTATTAGGTAAAAACAATGTTGACACCATTATTAACCGCGCTAGCTACAGCTTTGAGCCTGTTGATTGTTGATTTAATTGTTCCAGGCGTTAATATTGCTAATTTTCCCGCAGCTTTGATTGCCGGGTTAGGAATTGGTCTAATTAACGGTTCATTTAAACCAGTTCTGTCTACTCTTTCTCTACCACTTAACTTTGTGACATTTGGAGGATTTTCGCTGATCGTCAACGGTTTTTGTTTCTGGTTAGCATCAGCGCTAATTCCTGGGTTCTCAGTTCACGGAATTATTGGCTTTCTTCTAGGTCCAGTAATTCTGTCTTTTGCTAACACCTTCATTAACAACTACTTTGTTGAAAGAAACCTTTTAACCAGCAGTAGTAATGCAAAAAGCCAAGGTGAATTACCTTCAAGATAAGTATTAGAGGGAGTAGAAATACTCATCTTAATCACGTCTCTACTCCAAATAAAATATCCGAAGGTGGATTTCCTCATTCGGCATCTTCAAATTAAACAAAATCACAAAGTTGTAACATCATGAAAATAGTTCGTTTTCTTCTAGGTTTGTTATTGCCTCCTTTAGGCGTTTTCCTGACAGTTGGAGTTGGCCCCACCTTGTTCATTAACATTTTGCTGACATTTCTAGGTTGGCTACCCGGTAGTATTCATGCAATTTGGGTTATTGCCAAGCATGAAGAACAAGTTAATGAAGGAGGACGTATTTACTAATACGTAAGATTAATTACTGGTAATGGGTAATGGTAATTGTGTGCAACCATTACCCATTTATGATTTTTATAATTACTGTGGGAATACAAGGATTTGGTAGGGACACAGAAAAAGCTCATTGGTGTCAACTTAAGGCAAAACCATTTTCAAACCTCGTTTCCAGCCAGAGGCTGGAAATGCACCTCATAGCGGCTCTGCCGCAAGTCTCGGAATGCATTCCCAGTCTCCGACTGGGAACGAGACAATCTCTAAAAGCTGCTTCTAGACTAAAGGGCGGTTAGAAACCGCGTCTACACAGACAAAACCCACCTTTCCTACGGAACGCCAAGGGCGAACGTGGGTTAAGAACCCTTGATTTTGCATTAGTCCACGAAGGTGGACTTTGTTTGTGTAGCCGCGAATTCTATTCGCCAAGGCTTAATTTGACACCAATGAGCAATACTGTTACCCTACAACAAATGTGGTTCAATTAAATGAAAACTGCTGTAATTAAATTTTTATTATCCAACAAAATAGGGTGGAAATTGCCCACCCTACTTTTCTAAATCAATTAAATACCAAAACAGTCTATTTATGAATAGTCTCACGCTCTTTATCAGCAGGTTGCTTATCTTTGAACAAGTCAGCCGCCGTTAAGAGTAACTGTCTCAACGTTTGTTTGATTTGGCGCTCTTTTCTTGCTAGAGATGTGCCAGCTTCACCTAATTGATCTTCTAGTTGCGATCGCTTCTCTCCTACCTGTGCAGCTACAGCCTCTGCTTGGGGACGAGCCTTATCATACCAGTGTTTAGCCTCGTCTAGATAATCTTGAACCTCCAGAGTACGTCCGCCATAGCGTGCAGCTAAGTTAGCTCGGACAATCGCTAGCTGCGCTTGCAGTTGCGCGTAACGTTTCTTTAACAATCCGACTTCTTCACTATCTTTAATAGCATTGACAGCAGAATCAATTGCAGTTTTGGTACTAGCAGATTTTTCCTTACCCGTCTCTTCAATCTCTGCCAAAATCACATCAACTTCTTGTTGGAGTTGTTCTTCTTCACCATCTAGTTGAGCTTGTAGTCGCTTGATATCTATCTGAGTTTTAGCAATGTTTTCGTGTCTTTGACTATTAATTCCTTCCAGCGCTCCTTCAATAGAAGCTGTCACTTCATCTTTGAGTTCGCCACCTTTTTCTTGGAAGTTTTCAATTACAGCAGAAACAGCATCTCTAACAAGGCTACGAAGTTCACCAGAGCCTTGTTTAAACTCAGAAGCTACTTGAGAAACTGCCGATTTCACAATTTCTCGAATCCGATCAGTTCTTAATTGTCCGGTTTCTTTCGCTTGTTGCAGGTCTGCTTGAATTTGTTCTTTGATATTGTTAGGCATTTTTAACTCTGGGGATTTAACTAATTGGGATAAAATTTTCTAGACGCGTTCCTATACCCACATTATGGCGTAGTCTAATTGGGCTAGGCACTTCCTTTAGATAGAAAATTATAGCCCCAAAGAGGTGATGTGTAATATGTTGCCCATTTATGAGAATAATTCAGAACTCAGGAGTCAGAATTCAGTATGGATTCTGTACGAGTGGGTGATGAATATTGCTTAAAACCTCGCCACTGGTGGGCGAAAAAAATTAAAATATTCTCGCCTTAAAACTCTATCCCTTTATGAGTAGTGTATTCTGAATTCTGAATTCTGTATTCTGACTTCTGTTTTATGAGATGATCAAGATTTAGTGGTAGTCATTGGGAGTGAAATATGTGGCGAGTAAATATTACTTGTTCAGGCGATGCCTGGAAGCTTTATGGTACTGAATTTAAAGCGATCGCAGAGAAATATCAAGGTGAATTGATTGGTTCCAAAAAAATGCCAGATGGTATCCGCATCATGTCCTATAAAATTGAGGATGTTAGCGATGCAGAAGCTTTTCAAGAAGATTGTGCAAATTTTGCTGGATTTACAACTGACTTTGAATCCCTGTAGTATTGGTTCGGACACTTCTGCCTGCAACTAGTATGTCAAAATCGGAAGAGGTTGAGTGAAAAACTACTCTCCTAACTCCTGTACAGACGCGATTAATCGCGTCTCTCCCCACTCCCCACTCCCCACTCCCAACTCCTAAACTTGAAAATGAACTTACCCGCAGCTAGCCGTCTCCAATTCACTCCCGATTTAAACATCTGCCGCATTTTAAATGGGATGTGGCAAGTCTCCGGCGCACACGGACAGATAAATCCCCAAGCCGCCATTGAGAGTATGTTCAAATATTTAGATGCAGGCTTTACCACTTGGGATTTAGCAGACCATTATGGCCCTGCAGAAGATTTTATTGGCGAGTTTCGCTGCGAACTAATTGATACTCGTGGCAAAGATGCTTTATCTCAGGTGCAAGCTTTTACAAAATGGGTGCCTCGTCCAGGTAAAATGACGAAAAAACTCGTCGAGGAAAATATTGATATTTCCCTGAGAAGAATGAATGTGCAATCGTTAGATTTAATCCAATTCCATTGGTGGGAATATCAGGATAAAAATTACCTGGATGCGCTGAAATATCTGGCAGAACTTCAGACTGAGGGCAAAATTAAGCATCTAGGTTTAACTAATTTTGACACGGAACACTTGAAGATTATTACCGAAGCAGGCATCAAAATTGTTTCTAACCAAGTGCAATTTTCCCTTGTTGACCGCCGTCCCGAAGTGAATATGGTGAAGTTTTGTCAACAGCATGAGATAAAACTTTTTACTTACGGGACACTATGCGGCGGTTTGTTATCAGAAAACTATTTGGGGAAACCGGAACCGCGAGGATTTGATCTAGTTACAGCTAGTTTGAAAAAATATAAAAATATGATCGATGGTTGGGGTGGTTGGCAATTATTTCAAGAGTTGCTGGCGATCCTGAAGGAAATTGCTAATAAGCATGGAGTAAGTATTTCTAACGTGGCAGTGCGTTACATCTTAGATCAGGCAACTGTGGGAGGTGTGATAGTTGGTGCAAGGCTTGGTGTATCTGAACATATAGAAGATAATGCCAAAGTATTTAGTTTTAGTTTAGATGCTGACGATCGCGATCGCATCAATGCAGTATCTCGGCAATCACGGGACTTATATCAGCTAATCGGTGATTGTGGCGACGAATATCGGCGATAATAACTAAGCCTTTAGGAATAGGGTAAGCCTTTCGCAACAGTGTAAGCTTTTAATAATTGAGTGATAATACGGTCAAGGTTATTGTCGAAACTACCCCTATAGGCTATGCCTCTAAACCTCACCTTCGCCCTCAGTCAACAGGAAACTTTTGAACTGCGCTTTAACGATGTTTCACGTCACTTGAATAAAGCAGAGTTGGCAGCGCTGATTGATTTGTGTGAGCAAAATTACTATACTCAACAAACAGTAGCCTTACCCGACCTCACCCAGTTGGGACGACAACTTTATCAATGGCTGGATGGTAATGAGGGATGGCTGAGAAGGTCGCTAAATGAAGCAGATGAGCAAACAATTTATCTGGATTTGATTCAAGCCAGCGAAGCACAGGGGTTGAACCCAGAAACAGAAAGAGTAGCATTGGGATTGGCACATTTGCCTTGGGAATTACTACATGATGGTGCAGGGTTTTTAATCGAACGTCGGGATATTTCAGTCTTGCCAGTGCGTTCTGGAAAGCAGCGTCAACCTCAAGTGATTGGTGTGCAAAATCGCCCATTACGGTTGCTGTTCATGGCGACTTCACCTGAAGATCCTAAAGTTCCACCACTAGGGTTTGAGCAGGAAGAAGCGAACATTTTGCAAGCAACGAAGGAGCAGCCTTTGGCGTTGATTATCGAGGAAACTGGCTCAGTTGCAGAGTTAGTTAATTTGGTGCAATCCTACCCAGACGATTATTTTGATGTCTTTCACCTCACCGGACACGCGATAATTTATACCAAAAAAGATTACGGCTATTTGCTGCCACGAGGTACTCTCTTACCAGACAATACTCCTTGCTTGATCGCTGAGGATGAGGTGGGGAATTTGCAACTTGCTACCGTCAATGACTTAAGTAGAGCTTTTGGCGATCGCTGGCCCCGTGTAACTTTTCTCTCTGGTTGTCATCCGGGACAGGTTTCTAACAAGGGTACAATACCCGCGATCACGCAGGCATTGGTGAAGGCAGGGGCAGGTATAGTTTTAGGCTGGGCGCGTCCAGTGTTTCCCCGCACGGGTATTGTCGCGGCACAGGCACTCTATGGAGCTTTGGCGACGGGGGCAACTGTTGAAGCAGCAATCAAAGCGGCGCAGCAGGAGATGATTGACCAGGAATGCACCGACTGGCATCTGTTGCGGATTTATCGGGATAGGCACGCGATCGCAGAACTGGTGACACCACTGAAAACAAGAAATCGTGAAAGGCTGAAGTTCAGAGCGCCAGAACCAGAATTTCTGGATGAGAATAATCAAATCAAAGTTGCCAGTCGGTTAGAATTTGTCGGACGCAGGCGACATTTGCAACGGTGTCTGGTGGCATTGCGGGAAAACAGCAACCAAATCGGTGTGTTTATTGCCGGGATGGACGGACTAGGTAAAAGTAGCTTGGCGGCGCAGTTATGTACCAGAGTGCAGGCGCAGCGTCCTAATTTTGCGCGAGTCGTGTTGATTGGCCTTCTGGATGAGTGGGGTTTGCTGAATCAACTTTCCCATAAGTATGAGCAGTTTGCAGATATACCCGCACTTTTGAACGAACCAAAGGTGACTCTCAAAGGGCGGTTGCAAAACTTTTTTAAAGCAATTGAAAAAATCCACAACCAACCCTTGCTGCTGGTGCTGGATGACTTTGAGCAAAACATCCCCAACCCGAATATTCAAGATGGCTCATTGCGAATGACGGCGGAAGCTTACGAAACTTTCTCTTCGATTTGTGCCGCATTGGTAGAAACCGGGGCAGCAAGTCGGCTGATTGTCACCTGTCGCTATTTGAAGTTAGACACCTTGCCACCCCACCGCCTGCACTGGGAATCTTTGGCAGAGATGAGCAGCAATAATATTGATAAAATCTGCTTTTCCTTAGATAAAGAAGTTAGGCAACCGTTAAAAACTCAGAGGATTATTAACATTGCCAATGGCAACCCTGGTTTGCTGAAATGGCTGTTGCAGGTGATTGGGCAACCAGCACTGGCGACCGATGAACTACTGAATCGGCTGGAGAAGACTGAGCCGAAGTTTCGTGAAAATATTTTGGCACAAACTCTGCTGGATGCCTTGCAACCGGATGAACAAAAGTTTCTCGCCCAGTTGAGTGTGTTTCATCTGCCTGTGACAGAGGAGATAATTAGTGTGTTCATGCAGAACCTCTCCCCAACCGTCCTCCGACAAAAAGAGGGGCTACAATCTGCCCCATTCCTTGTAGGAGAGGGGGGAGTTAGGCCAGACTTACCCAAGCTTGTCAGCCTTGCAAGTATCCCAATTTTGCACAAATACCTGGCGAATAGAATTCGCCACTACACAAACCAAGTCCGCTCCGTCCCTGGCGCGGACACCATCGGAGAAGTTCTGATGCCTGCGTTGGACTACGCTCACGTCGGTTCCCGTCCCTCAGACTTATCTGTGCGCGGACTAATCCTAGTCTCCGTATTGCTTCGCAGAAGCCATACCCCTTTGGAAAAGCGAGCTAAGAGCCGCGTTTCCGTCAGGAAAAAGCTAGGCAGACTTTGTTTTCGCCCCACCAAACTTCCAGACTGTTCGCGTAGCGTGTGCTTGAGGGAGGGCATTTTGCACATTTGGGATGCTCCCCTCAGCCTTGGCCTAGTCGAGTCTGCCACCGCTAACCCTACCCAGCCTGCTAATTACCGAGTGACGACAATTTTAGAACCATTGCTAGAATCAGTGTTGAGTGAGTCAGAGTGGCAAGCAACCCAACAACAAGCGGCGAGGAAAGTCTATCAAGTTTGGTGGCAGGACTCTAACCAACGTACAGAAGCAGAAGGACTGGAAATTGTCCGTTTGGGACTGCTGGCAAGAGAGCAAGAAATTGCTGTGAGTGTTGGGGATAGGATTGCAAGCAGTTGGGTGAACAATTCCCGCTTTGTGGAAGCTTTTGATTTATGTGAGCAAATCTTGGCAGTTTTTCCAGACTACCGCATCTTGGGAACCATTGCCCGTGTCGAAGAGGTTTTGGGTTTTTTGCAAGAGGCTGTTGTCCATTTTCAGCAAGCTTTAGACCTTTGCCCTGAAGAGAAGTTGCAAGAACAAGCCGCGACGCTACACGAAATGGCAGGGTTAAAAGTCCAACAAGGAGATATAGTAGGTGCGATCGCTTTTTATAAACAGTGTTTGCAAATTGAAGAAGATATCAACGATGTCTTAGGGAAAGCCTCAACGCTACACGAAATAGCAGGGTTAAAAGCCGAACAAGGGGACATACTAGAAGCGATCGCTTTCTATGAAGAATCTTTGCAAATCGAAGACGATATCAACGATGATCTAGAGAAAGCCGCGACGCTAGTAAATCAGTCTTACTGGGCGGGTGAAACTGGAGATAAAGCTAGGCAGTTAGATTACAATTTGCAAGCTGCTGACGCATTGGCCCAAATACCTGCATACATTAATTTGGTGACAGTTCTGAGTAACTTAGGTGTAGCAGATGAAAGCAACAGTTTGGTTTACCTAGCTCAAGCAATCTGGCTGACACTGAAGATTCAAGCTCCCTTAGCAGATACTATTGAGTTAATCAATGTTTTATATAATAAAGTGCCTCAAGGTGATGAATTAGAAGCTTTGCTAGGAGCAACGGCAATATTCATTTGCAACTACCGAGGTGAAGGTGAGCCGCAGTTAGAAGAACTCCAAGAGCGTAGTTTCGAGATGATATCAGGGGCGGCGGATACCCAAGGAATTGAAACAGAAGAAAAGTTTAATACTTGGTTTACTCAGCAACGGCTGAACGATCCAGAATATTTCCTCCCCCGACTCAATCAACGCCTAGAGGAGATAGTCGGGGATGGGTGGTTGTTTGATGCTAGTCAAGTTTAGATGGCGGGATCAGGCCAGATGCAAGGATATTAAATAATTCGTAATTCGTAATTCGTAATTCGTAATTAAAGCAGAAATCATGTATTTGAACCACATCTGTTGTAGGGGCACAGCAATGCTGTGCCCCTACCGCGTGGTCTATTTACCTGAAAATAGCTGTAAGTTTAGAATCTTCTGCACCTGGTGCGTCTTCACTTCCATAGGCTACATCGTAACCAGCAGAGCGCAAATATCTAACGGTCATCAGAGGAAAAATTTCATTTGCTAGAAACCGCATCATCCCGCCTCAGACAAAAGCGGTAGGGTGTACAAAGATTCTTCACGCATACACTCTGCCGTAAAAGCGAACACCGCTCTTAGTGCTTCTAAAGTAAGAGTAGGATAGTTTTCTAGCACTTGTTGTTCTGTCCATCCCGCAGCAAACAAACCTAATAAGAACTCTACAGATAAACGAGTTCCTTTCACAGTCGGTTTACCCAGCAGAATTTTTGGGTCTGAATGTACTGTTGCCAGTCCATAGTTTTTACTCCGACTAAGCTACAGCTATTGTTGCACAGAATGATTTTTGTCGGCTTGGTGAAGGGGAGATGCGATCGCGTTACTCTTAATTAATTAGTCACAATGTCATGAGTTTCTGCAATGAGTTCCCAAGGTTCATTCACAAAGCTCAGAGGTTCATTCACGAAGCTCAGAGGTTCATTCACAAAGCTCAGAGGTTCATTCACGAAGCTCAGAGGTTTATTCACGAAGCTCAGAGGTTCATTCACGAAGCTCAGAGGTTCATCCGCATAACGCACCCTCCGAAAGTCGCTCAGTTGAAAGTTAATAGTGTCTTACTCTAGCTCATATATCTGTTTATACTTGGCTAAAAGCTCTTGATATTTCTCATTTGTCTTTGCTTGTACCCACTTGGCTTTAAATATTGCTGCTGATTCCGCTTTAACTGGGTCTACTTCGTAGGGAAGAATCTCTTTTTTAGAGCTTGAAGTTTCCGAATTTCGTTTATATTTCCTGCCGCTTTTATGATTAGCATAGCGGCGAGAGCGAGTATAACCCATTTGGATAAACTTCCGTGCCATATCCGCGCCGACAAAATCATCTTGTTCTAGATAAACAAGAAACATCTCGTAAATTTTCTCACTTGACTCTCTAGCAATCTCAGGAGTTTTGAACCGCCAATAGGGAAGAATTTCTGATTTGTATGGTTCTACCAAAAGTACACCCTGCTCACCCTTGCCAACACGATAGAGTTCAGGATGTTGTCGAAAATCGATATTTTTAAAGTCTAAAGAATAATCAAATGGCATGGGAAGTGTTTATTATTCATAATAAACTTTAAGAAAGAACTTGAGCTTCTATCTCTGTAGGGAAATTTTGTTTTACTATGCTATCTAGCACCCAATCTGTAAACAGTGTCCTTGCGCCCGGAAATCTGCGTAAAGTGCATCATATTGCCCTCAACGTCCAGGATATGCAAGCTTCCCGCTACTTTTATGGAACAATCCTGGGTTTGCATGAACTCACCGGCGACGAAGTACCCGCAACTCTGCTGGAACTTGTCGCATCTGGGAAAGTAGCCAACTTCATCACCCCGGACGGGACAATTTTGGATTTATTTGGGGAACCAGAATTATCACCACCAAATCCAGACCCGGAAAAGACTTTCACTAGAGCGTACCATCTCGCCTTTGATATCGATCCGCAGTTATTCGATCGCGCGGTGACAGTGATCAGAGAAAATAAAATAGCGATCGCATACGGCCCAGTCACTCGTCCTACTGGTAGAGGGGTGTATTTTTACGATCCAGATGGCTTTATGATTGAAATTCGTTGCGATCCAGAGGCTAGTTAATCTACTATGAGCGGGAAACTCATGCAAATATTTCAAGTAATCGAAGATGCGATCGTAAAACCATCAATTCCCCACGAACCATACAAGCAATCATTGAAAGCTTGGGCAATGTATTGTTTGCGAGACAAAGGTTTTATAGTCGTTTATGCTCAAAATGCCGACTTTGCCATTGAAAGGAAAGGTGCAGAAAAGCTATATTTCAAAGTTTCAAATAGCCCCGATGATTTAGATAATTCTCTTAGCTGGATTGTTTGGGATAGTGCAACCAAAAGCGCCAGTCTCATTCCCAAAAAAATAGACTGATGCCCAAATATTCATCAAATGTTTTCCTGATTCTTTAACTATTCTGACTCCTGAATTCTGACTCCTGAATTCTGACTCCTGAATTCTGACTAGACAACTGCTGCACAAATATTTGATGTTCTGGTGAATTTAATCCCAACTGCAACACAGCCAATACTTGCTGCATATTGCCAGCAAGTAAATCTAACATTGACAACCACAAACCATGAAATACTTCACTTTTGATAATTCCACTTGCGTCCACTTCTAAAGACACATATTCTCCTTGTTCCAGGCGAAACCAATCTAATTTGTTTTCAAATATTTGCCAAATAATGTATTCTTTTACCCCATTACGACCATAGACTTTTTTCTTGTCATGTAAATCAATAGCAACACTACTAGCTGCTATCTCTATTACCAGTTCTGGCGCACCTTCGATGTAATCATCATCGCTCAAACGAGATTGTCCTTGAGATGTTGGCGTTATTAATAGCACTCCATCTGGTTGCGGTTCATTGTCTCGATCTAAGCGGACTGTTGGCTCAATTCCCAATCTTACACCAGGGGTGGCAATTTGTAAGTCCACAACCAACCTATTAGATGACCATGTGGTTCAGCATGACTTTCAAAGCGTAACGGGGATGCCAAGTATACAACGCCTTCAATTAATTCAGCTTTTTGATGACGGGGCATTGCTTGATAGCGTCGTTCAAATTCGTAGCGAGTGAGGCGATCGCCATTCTCTAAAGGAGGAATTCGCTGCTTGAGTGATAGGTTGACCATGATTTTCTCCTCTGGCAAAGAGTCTTACTTTATTATGGCTTAGGAACGTGCATTAAATAAAATGTAAAACTTCATCCTGTATCTAGCTTCCCTCTCCTTTATAAGGAGAGGGATTGAGGGTGAGGTAAGCCAGGGACATAAATTGTATGTTATTTAATTCTTTTTCCACAGATTAACCACCCAAGCCTCATTTTGTTAATAAATCGCTAGAATCAGGTTTCTGAAACACCATTAAATGCTGTCGAGGTAACAAGTTTTTAGTTTCACGCCAAACCAAACCAACAGCTTGCATTTCTTTACGGACTTGCTTTTGAGTCATTTTGTGCAGACGTTTAATCATAATAAAGGGATTTTCACCCCGATACTCAACTAGCACGACCCTACCACCTGGTTTAAGTCCTTTCACAATTCCTTGCATCACTTCTTGGGGATACTCAAGTTCATGATAAGCATCGACCATCAACGCCAAATCGATACTTTCAGATGGTAAGTTGGGGTTAGTAAGGGTTGCTAAAACAGGCTTAACATTGGTAATATTTTTCTCTTTTTTGAACAACTCAATAATTTCTAACATTTCTGGCTGAACATCTACAGCCAACACCTTACCTGCTGTTAATAGCGGCGCGATGCGAAAGCTTAAATAACCTGTACCAGCGCCAATATCCGCCACTACATCCTTAGGTTTCAGATTCAGGGCGTTGACTATTTTACTTGGCTGTTCCTCTCCCTCTCGGCTGGGACGTTCTAGCCAGCCAGCGCCCGTATATCCCATAACTTTGGCAATTTCTCGCCCCATATAATATTTGCCGATACCATCTGGACTGTGGATTATCCGTTGTTCGTAAACAGCGTAGGCGTAGCCCGTCGTAGACATCGCAGAAGTCGCGGCTTGTGCTGTCAGGGTTGGATTCAGCAGCGAGCAACTCAACATCACAACAAGAGTTATTATAAAGTGTAGAAAATTTGACATTTGGTTATGACTGATCGGGATAGTTATAAGCAGCAACTAAGAGAATTTTATGGTAGTAGAACTACTTATGACCATGAGGAAGGTACTCGCCATCCTCTAGAAGCCAAGATTCTACTTGAATTTGTAACGCTACATTCGGGACAGAAAATTCTTGACGTGGCGACTGGAACAGGTTTAGTAGCGATACCCGCAGCTGAAAAAGTTGGTTCAGAGGGCTATGTGATTGGGATTGATATGACCCCTGGAATGTTGGATCAAGCAAGACTTAAGATTGCAGCAGCAAAATTACAAAACATCGAGTTAATTGAGGCAGATGCAGAATATTTCCACTTTAGTGATAGTAGTTTTGATGTTGTCTTTTGCTGTGAGGCAATTGTACTTTTTCCTGATATCCTTGCTATTTTGCAAAAGTGGTATCGCATCTTGAAAACTGGAGGGTTTGTGGCATTTACCTGTCCTCCAGAAACAGCTTATATGGCATCTCTTCAGCAGAGGATCTGCGCTAAAGTTTTCGGCGTATCGCTACCATATATCCTTGAACCACTTGGAACTCCAGAAAAATGTCGTAATTTGCTTAATCAGGCGGGTTTTAGAGATATTGAAATTAAGATTGAGCCATCAGGACGTTATCGCCCTCTTAGGGATAACAGATTATCTGACACAGCAATTAATATAAATTTTAAAGGTAATCCTCTATTGTCAACATTATCACCAGAACAATTAAATCAGTTGCAAGTTGAATACAAAGCAGAAATTGAGAAACTAGCAACTGATCAAGGTATTTGGGAAGATACTACAAAATTCTTTGTTCGCGCTCGAAAATAAGTTGAGGAGTCTCAATTAATACTAGCCCTGGCGATTGTAAATCGCGGCTATACAGACTTGTATTGAGCGGAGTCGAAATACAAAACCCACACTTCGACAAGCTCAGTGACCGCCTCTGTGCGTTAAAAACCGTTGATTTTCTCTTAGTCCACCTCCGTGGACTAAGCTTTGTGTAGTAGCGAATTGTATGAGACTTTAATACTGAGTAATCAAAACCGCTATCACTGATTTCTAGTCTCAATGGTATTTCCAATCAATCCGACTCCTGACTGCATACCGCTTGTCTGTCTGTTAACCCCTCAGCAAATTCTATTCCCCAAGACTTACAGCAGATTGCGAGTTGGTGAGGTACAAAAGTACCCCACCCTAACCCTCCCCTTATAAAGGGGAGGGAACTAGATTTGCTGTTTCCCCCCAATATATCGGGGGGATTAAGGGGGGTAATTTACCGTAGCCCCAAGCAATGGAAGGGTGTACTTCATTTACTTGCAAAGTGCTGTAAGTTGACACTGAACAGTTCTGAGAATGCTAACTCTACATCAGAGGGCTATATCCTGCTTGCTAGAGTGTGAGTCGTTCACGTAAAATATAATGCCATTGTTGCAGCAGTTCTCATGACCTCATCTGCGTCGTTTGACACATTAGAGTCTTTACAGGCGGATATCGCTGAATTGATCGCTCGTTTACCGACATTAAAAAATCGGCAATTTATTCAACAAGCACTTGCTACTATTGTTCGTCTAGCTGATACCGAAATTGAGCGTCTCGATTGGAAAATCTTGTCGGCTGCATTAGCAGATATGGAGCGCGGTTTTCAGCTTTTTTATGATTACCGACACGTTCGCAAAGTCACCATCTTCGGTTCTGCTCGTCTAGCTACAGATACACCAGAATACCAAATGGCGCTTGAGTTTGCTCGCGCTGTTTCTGAATTAGGATTTATGGTGATGACCGGCGGCGGCGGTGGAATCATGCAGGCGGGTCACGAAGGTGCTGGGCGAGAAAATTCTTTTGGATTAAACATTCAGTTACCCTTTGAACAGCAAGCAAACCCTTTTATAGAGGGTGATCCCAAGCTAATTCACTTCAAATATTTCTTTACCCGCAAGTTGTTTCTCCTCAAAGAAAGTGATGCTGTAGCCTTGTTTCCGGGAGGCTTTGGCACTCAAGATGAAGCTTTTGAATGTATGACATTAACCCAAAACGGTAAATTTGGCCCAGTACCTCTAGTTTTAATCGATCGCCCTGGTGGTGATTACTGGCGCTCTTGGAGCGAATATATTGATAAGCAACTCGTGCAAAATGGTCTTGTCAGTCCTGAAGACCCCAGCCTTTACACGGTGACAGACAACTTGGATGTGGCTTGCGACGCTATCACCCGTTTTTACCAGGTTTATCACTCCTGTAGATATGTAGGCGATAAATTAGTCATCCGCCTGAAGACAGATATATCAGAGGCTCTGGTAGAGCAACTCAATGTTGATTTCAGCAAGATTATTATTCAAGGACGGATTGAAAAAAGTCAGGCATTACCTCAAGAAGCACAAGATGAAACTCTTGGACTACCCCGCCTCACTTTGTACTTCAATCAACGCGACTTGGGGCGCTTGTATCAGATGATTGCCATAATTAACCAGATGGGTACTCCTTCACCAGAGGATGCAGCGCATCCAGAAAGAAAGTAGCTATTAAACAAGTCGGAAGTCGGAAGTCGGAAGTCGGAAGTACAGTTTTGTGATAGCGACTGTGCGTAGCATCTGGGGACTTAAACCCACGGAATTGGTTAAGAAAGGGAAGGGGAGAATTTTGAATCACTTTCCCTTTCCTTGCTTCTAGGTTATAGAACAATACGCTTGGGTTAAGGCTTAACTCTCTGTCTAAGTCAATTTTTTTAACGAACCGCAAAGGACGCAAAGGACGCAAAGGAAGAGAAGGAAGAGAAGGATACGAATTATTTTAAGGGTCGGATTTGAGATATTCCTGTAATTGTTGGGTACGCAGTTTTGTAGTATTTTCCAGACAACCAAAATAAATGGTAGGAGTAATACTTCCTCCCTCATATCTGCTTCTTTCAAACTCACAATTTGTATCTCGAAACTTAATCCATGTTACCTGTGCAGCAATCAATTTCTGTTTGCTAGAGCTTTCTAAGGTAGATAGCAATTGTTGATAAACTCGATTCAGTTTTTTATCTGCATTCTGATAAGATAACTTCGTGCATTCATTAATTGCTCCTTGAGTTTGAGAATTATTGCAGTTGAGCTTTTGAACTAAGCGCATCTCGCCTAAATCAGACGTTGTGCCTGCTATTGTTATGGTGGGGGTATCTAAACTGCTGAGAGTTAGCATACTTGCCAAAACTAGTAATAATTGACGCATGGCAAAATTTTTATTGTTTAAGTATGGACAAAAGATACCAAAATATGCGTCAGCATTGGGATGTTCCGACGCAGAAGACTTTTATGCTTCTGGCAAAAGGTAAACCAGTCGCCAGAAGAAAGTCGAAATTTCACAAGAATGCTATAAATAATTTGGTATTTTAGTGATCTAAGTTTAGCTTTTATATTTTATGAATCGTTCCGCCTGCCTCATTTTCAATCCAGTTGCTGGTCAGGGTGATCCAGACCTAGAACTGGCACAAATTCGGGGAATATTAGAGCCAGATATTGACCTAGATATTTATCTGACAACTGAAGAAATCGACGCTGACCAACTAGCCTATGCAGCCGTAGCGAGGGGGGTAGATGCAATCATTGCTTCGGGGGGAGATGGCACTCTCTCGGCGGCGGCGGCGGCTGTAGTGGGTACTGAGATTCCATTTGGGATCATTTCTAGAGGAACAGCAAACGCTTTTGCCACAGCTTTAGGAATTCCTGACACGATCGCAGCTGCATGTCAGACAATTTTACAAGGAGGAACCCGCCATGTAGACGTAGCCTATTGCAACGATCGCCCAATGGTACTCTTAGCAGGTATTGGCTTTGAAGCTGAAACTGTAGAATTGGCAGACCGGGATGCAAAAAATCGCTTTGGGATGATGGCCTACGTTTTGGCAGGAATCCAGCAACTCAGAAACTTAAAAATTTTTGATGTTGAAATTGAAACTGAAGACAAAATAATTAAAACTAGTGCCTGTGCAGTAACAGTCGCAAATGCCGCGCCTCCCACTTCGGTTTTAGCTCAGGGGCCAGCAGGTCTGATTTATGATGATGGGTTACTAGATTTGACGATTGTAGCTCCAGCTAATAAGGCAGGAGCGATCGCAGCGACATTTCATCTATTTCAAACGGCTTCTACAGGTAACGCCGTAGAACGAGATGATATTGGCTTTCTGCGAGCCAAACAATTTAAAATTACGGCTAACCCACCGCAAAAGGTTGTTCTAGATGGTGAAATAGTAGGCACAACACCAATAGAAATTAAGTGTGTACCAGCAGGTTTGAGAATTTTTGTGCCATTAGTAGAAGAAGTTGAGCCTACGGAAAAACTAGAGGGACTTCCTAATTTGACTATTGAGATGAAAGACACAGAATGAGGGGATGGGGCATGGGGCATGGGGCATGGGGCAGAGGGGAAAGACTTGCTGTAACCTTGCTGTCTTTTAATTGAAGATTCAGGAGTAGCTTGTATTGAAACTTGTATCTGATCCAGCGATCGCTAACAAAATTCGTAAAATGAATCAGCGAGTCCGGTGGCAAGATCCGTTAATTGTGGAACGGGACATCGACCAAACTCGGCTGGTGTTGGAGGATGGTCAAACAGACAATTCTGAGTTCTCATTTTTAGTTGTCGGTGATAGTGGTTCAGGGAGGCACCGGGGTCACAATCCCCAACGACAGGTGGCTGAACTCATGCTGCCTCATCACAATGAATGCCGTTTTATGCTACACACGGGGGATGTGATCTATTTAGTGGGGTCGAGTGAATACTACCAGCAGAACTTCATCGAGCCTTACCGAGAGTTCATCTTGGGCGGAGAACATCCCAAACAGATTGCCTTTGACCAGATGATTTTTAAGCTGCCCATTTTACCAGTACCGGGAAATCACGATTACTATAACTTGCCGATTTTATTGAGCTTGGCATCTTTAACAACATTACCCATTCGTCGCCTGTTGCGATCGCGGTTAGATTTAGATGTGGGCTTACATGGTTCGGGAACTGGTGATGCCTACGCACGGGCATTTCTGGACTATCTGAA
This sequence comes from Nostoc sp., assembly GCF_036919575.1. Lineage (GTDB taxonomy): Bacteria > Cyanobacteriota > Cyanobacteriia > Cyanobacteriales > Nostocaceae > Nostoc. The sequence continues at coordinate 71,475 of NZ_JBALBY010000001.1, forward strand.
GGCGTTTCAGCTTCCCGGAGAGTTAAATGATCATTTAGATAAATACTACACAGCCAAGACAGATACAGGTCGTTGTCTTTCATATCAACCTGGGCATTTCACCCGTCTTCCCAATCGCTACTACACTTTTCGCTATGGCGGGATTGATTTCTTTGCCTTGGATTCTAATACATTTAACGATCCACCACCGCTACCTAAAACAAAAGAAGGTGATGCCGATCGCAAAATCTTAGAAAAACGTCGTGAAGATTTAGAGCAAGAAAAGCTGGAAATTATTGAAACCTCAGCCAAGCTTCGTCCCGAAAACCCCAGCGAAGCCGATCAATTAGACGACTTCCACGCCAAGCTATCACAAATTGAAGAAATTATTGTTGATATTGATAAGCAACTAGCCACTAATAAAACACTGCTGACTGATATTGAACAACTGGAGTGGCTTAAGCAAAGATTAATTGAATCTTGGAATAATTCTGAAGTTCGAGGAAGGGTGATTTATTTCCATCATCCTCCCTATGTAACGGAAGCGACAAAGTGGCAACAAGCCCAAACTCTGATCATTCGCGATCGCCTCCGTGGTGTGTTCGATGCAGTAGCTAAAGAAATAGGTTCTCTAACTCAGGGGCGTCCTTTGGTCGATTTGGTCTTAAACGGTCACGCGCACTGCTTAGAACACCTGGAAACAATGGATACCGGACACGCTGATTCGCATATCCACTGGATTGTTTGTGGCGGTAGCGGGTTTAGTTTGCGACGCCAGAGGATTGAGGGAGCAGATTTGATCGAAGAGAATAGATTAGTGGCGCGATCGCATCTCTTCATTGGTCGCAACGGTCAAGGTTTTCAGAAACGACGACCTTATTCAGGTTTACGTATTGATGTTAAAGGCGATCGACAGCCTAAATTTATTGTCCGTCCGTTGGTTGCCGAATGGTATCAACGCCAATGGCATAATCGTGAACTTGAACCGTTAATTATTTAACCAAGGGACTGAGAACAAATAAATTACCCAATCATGTGGGGTGGGCATCTTGCCCGCCTTTCTATATGGGCGGGCAAGATGCCCACCCCACAAGAAGTAGTTGAGTATTTTTTTATTTGGAAGTCCCCAAGTTTGGGGGTTTAAGTAAAGGGCATCGCTTCCGACTTCCGACTTCCGACTTCCGACTTCCGACTTCGTTTAACGGTCTACTGATCCCATGACAACATCAATACTTCCCAAAATAACGAAAATATCTGCTACTTTTTGACCTCGAATTAACTGAGGTAAAACTTGTAAATTATTGAAATCAGCTGGCCGAATTTTCCAGCGCCAGGGAAAGATATGATTATCTCCGATAATGTAGATGCCTAATTCTCCTCTTCCTGACTCTACACGGACATAGTTTTCGCCTTGAGGAATTTTAAATGTGGGTGCAACTTTTTTGGCAATGAACTGGTAATCAAATCCGTTCCACTCAGATTTCGCACTTGCTACCAGGCGTTGAGCTGCTAAATTTTCATAAGCACCACCAGGTAATCCTTTAAGTGCTTGGTGAATAATCTTGACTGACTCACGGATCTCGCCAATTCTGACGAGATATCTGGCAAAACAATCTCCTGCTGTATCCCACTGTACTTCCCAGTTAAAATCGTCGTAACATTCGTAGTGGTCAACCTTTCGTAAATCCCACTTCACCCCAGAAGCCCGTAACATTGGGCCAGAAATACCCCAATTAATAGCTTCTTCCCGACTTAGAACTCCCACACCTTCAACTCGGCGGCGAAAAATTGGGTTATTAGTAATCAGTTTTTCATACTCATCAACGGTCGGTAAAAAGTACTTACAAAAGTCTTCGCATTTATCCACCCAGCCAAAAGGAAGGTCAGCAGCAACACCTCCGATGCGAAAATAATTATTGTTGACCATCCGGTAGCCTGTAACAGCTTCAAACAAGTCGAGAATCATTTCGCGATCGCGCAAAGTATAAAAAATCGGAGTTTGTGCGCCAGTGTCTCCTAAAAAGGGGCCTAACCATAGCAGATGGTTGACAATTCGGGCTAACTCCAGCATGATTGCCCGGATATAGCTAGCACGTTTGGGGATGGAAATATTTGCTAGTTTCTCGACAGCATTCACTGTGACAGCTTCGTTAAACATCCCGCCATAGTAGTCCCATCGACTCACATAGGGGACATACATAATATTGGTACGGTTCTCGGCAATCTTCTCCATACCTCGGTGCAGGTAGCCGATGACAGGCTCACAGTCCAGCACATCTTCTCCATCCAAGGTGACAACAATCCGAAAGCAACCGTGCATGGATGGGTGATGGGGACCAAAGTTAATCACCATTGGCTCGGTTTTAGTTTCAATTCTGCCCATAAATAAAAAGTTTCCCTAATCCCTAATATTTGAAAGATGGCGTTTTTAAGAAGTGTAGGGAATTTCGAGGCTATAGTATTGCAAATTCATCCGATTTTTTGCAGATTATTCCTATCTTTGGCGAATAGTTTTCGGGCTTACACCTAATAGACGCTTACAATGAAAATTCAAATGGCTTTGGTTAGCAAAACCAACTAAGTGAGCAATTTCTGCGATCGCCATTTCTCCTTTCAGCAATAATTCCTTGGCACGTTCTACCCGACAGTGAATTACATATTTATGGGGAGCCATTCCTGTAGATTGTTTAAATAGCTGGGAAAAATAATGAGGACTCATTGGCAACAACGCCGCCAATTCTGCTAAACTCAAATTTTCCTGAATATGTGCGTGAATGTAGTCAATAACTAGCTGTAATTGCCGTCGTGGTAAACCATTTGTATATTCTTTTAATATCGGTTTTCGCGTTGAGTAGTATTGTAATAAATGCACAGATAAGGCATTAACCATTGTCTCTGCATAAAGACGACTACCGAAAGCATCTTTTTCCAGAACGCCTTTGAGTGCTAGCCCTATTTGATAGACTAAAGGATCGGGTGTAGCAAAGTGCGGTAGAAGTTGAACCTGTTCTACATCCACCGATTCGTCAATTGCATGGGCGACAATCTGTGGTTCAATACCCAGTAAGATAAAGTCTCCTTCAGCATCCCAAGCAGCCTGATGTCCAATGTTAACGGGAGTGATCACCATATCACCTCCAACTACAGCATCATGAGATTTGCGTCCATCCATTTTCCGTTCAGCATAAATTACTCGTGTGCCATGAGTAAAAATAGTCAGAGAGTGCCACCGGGGAGTGGAAACTTCAGGAAATGCAAAAGCTGGCTGACACATATATCCTAAAGAGAAACCATGCCAATTTGCTTGAAGACTCGTGAGAATGGGCAAACGTGGGTAAATCGGGAATATTTCAATTTCTTTGGTAATAACTAAGGGCTTTTGTTCTGTCATGGGTTACGACCAATTCTTACAAACCCAATTTATCAAAAGCTAAGAAATCCTGACTAGACTATTGATGTTAAAGCCGATGGCTTTGCCAACGCCTGCCGTAGGATGCCCGAAGGGCTGTAGGGCGATCGCTATCCTAAGTTTATTGTCCGTCCTTTGGTTGCTGAATGGTATCAACGGCAATGGCATAATCGTGAACTTGAGCCGATAATCATCTAGAGCATCGATTCAGTCAAAATTTTGGCAAGAAGATGAGAAAATGGATTTGGCTAATGCTGTTGGTGCTGGTGGCAGTTGCGGTGGTGGGTAGTCAGGGTAGCACGTTTTTTGAACAGGGTTCCTCACCAGCAATTGTTCAGAGCATTCCAGTGGAAACACCCGAACCACAGGCAGAGTTAAAAAAAGTTAACATTGCCCCGCAAGTGTCTACAGACAAGCTGTTAAACCATATCCAAAAGTTAAATTTTCAGCGCTACACAACAACAGAGCGATCGCTAACTCGTACTTATATCACAACTGAACTGAGAAAATTAGGCTGGAAGCCCAAATTGGAAAAGTTCTCTGACGGTGTAAATATTTTTGCCGAACGCCCAGGAACTAACAAAGCAACTAAAGCAATTCTCGTCGGAGCGCATTACGATACTGTTGCCTTATCTCCTGGTGCCGATGATAACGCCAGTGGTGTAGCTGTAGTGCTGGAAGTAGCGCGGTTGCTCGGTTCCCATCCCACACCACGGACGTTACAGCTAGCTTTTTTTGACAAAGAGGAAGCAGGACTTTTGGGTAGTCGGGCTTTCGTTAGTAAGACAACACGCTTGCAAAACTTGGGCGGAGCGATCGTTATGGATATGGTAGGTTATGCCTGTTACACTGCTGGGTGTCAAAAATACCCTACCGGATTGCCTGTTACGCCACCTAGCGACAAGGGCGACTTTTTGGCGGTAGTCGGTGATACAGAACATTTGCCTTTACTGAATGCATTTCAGATGCTCCCTTCAACCGCCCTGAATAAACAAGAATCAAATCTGCCGCCAACCCTAACAGTACCAATTCCTTTTAAAGGTTTACTGACACCAGACACCCTACGCAGCGACCATGCACCATTTTGGTATCATGGCGTGGGTGCTGTGCTGGTGACAGATACCGCAAATTTACGTACTCCGCACTATCATAAACCTAGCGATGTTCCAGCGACTATCGAGCGATCGTTTTTCACAGGAGCAGCACAGATAGTAGTCAATACTACTACTGCCTTGTTAGAGAAAAGCGAGGTTTTAGAAACTCAACCACCAAGCTGATGCTTAAACGCTTCATTAAAACTCTAGGACTTACGCATTGACAAGAAATACCAAATATGTATCAGGTGAGAACCCACATCTTTCGTAGGGGAAAAGCCATGCTCATGCGTGTCAACTTAACGTGAAACCCTTGTCAAAACGTGATATTCAATTCTTTGGCTTCTCATCACGATCCGCGTTACCCCACCCTAACCCTCCCCGTATGTATTGGGGAGGGAACTGGATTTTCTTTTTCCCCCCAATACATCGGGGGGATTAAGGGGGGTAAAACGCCTGTGGAATAAGCATTTGAGCTTAAGTTGACACCAATGAACATGGCTTTTCCCCTACAGCATCGTCTATTTACGATCAAAGGATAATTCAGAAAAGCTTGAAACAACCTATTTTTGTTAACGCACATTACGATGAATTTGTACAGTGCGTAAGTCCTAAACTCTATCCCTTTATGGGTAGAGTATTCACCAATTCAGAATTCAGAATTGGTGAATTCTGACTCCTGTTTTATCATGCCATTGGAATTGAATACAACTTGATTTGGGATGATTTTCCATGATACTCTAGATTTGAATTATAAACTACGGTTTACCGATACGTTTATAGTAGTTTTAATAACATACTGCATTTTTCATTTGAATTAGCCATAGTTGGCACAAGTAATTCTAAATTTTTGAAAATTCTAATTACGTAGCTTGCTTTTGGGTAGCTGTACTACGAATCACTTTTCCATACATTAAGAACCGATATGACTAGCACAATTTCTTTTGATCGAGTGTCTGATATTTACGATGCGACAAGAGGATTTCCACCAGGGGTTTCTGAGCAAGTGACGGACTTTATCCTCAATCTAGTTTCACCAACAGCAGAGACTAAATTCTATGAAACGGGTATCGGCACTGGTAGAATTGCTGTTCCAATTGCTAGAAGAGGTTATTCATACACTGGTGTAGATGTTTCAGAAAAGATGTTGGCTGAACTGCACCAAAAATTAGAGGGTGTGTCCCACCGATTAACAGCAATCAAAGGAGATGCTACTGCTTTACCGTTTGATGATAATTCCTTCGATGTGGCTCTAACGGTTCATGTGTTTCACTTGATTTCTGCTTGGAAGCAAGCTTTAGCAGAAATCCGTCGCGTTCTCAAACCTGGTGGTATTTTGCTCTACACTCACGGTCAGGCTACCTCTGTTAGCGCTGATGAGGATGTCAATTCACAGAGATGGGAATTTACTGAGCGTTGGAGAGCTATATTGGATGGCTACAATCATCCTTTACCGCGCTACGGTGCGACTGAAGAAGAGGTGTTAACAGAGTTGCAAGCACAAGGTGCTACTTTGTCTACCGAAATCGCTGCTCAATGGCGAGTTGAAGATACTGTGGGTAAATTGCTAGAAAACCAAAAAAACAAAATCCAAAGTGCAGCTTGGAATATTCCCGATCAGATATTTGCTCGTGCGATTCAAGACTTGCGGGAGTGGGCTTTGCAACGCTACGGTTCACTAGATTACATTTTGCCCCAAGAACGTCAGTTCAAAATTGTTGTGGTACGCGATTGGGCTTATGGGTCTTAAACCAATTCGCAATTCGCTTTTTCTTACAGCAGAAATCATGTATTTGAACCACATCTGTTGTAGGGGCACAGCAATGCTCATTGGTGTCAACTTAAGGCAAAAACCAGCCTAGAACCAGCTTTTAGCAGATTATCTCGTTCCCAGTCTCTGACTGGGAATGCATTCCGAGAGGCTCCGCCTCAAGACTTGCGGCAGAGCCGCAACGAGCAGCATTTCCAGCAAGATGCTGGAAACGAGGTTTGAAAAGGGTTTTGGCTTAAGTTGACACGCATGAGCAATGCTGTATTTATTTATGGGGATCATTAATTTTGAATTTTGAATTTTGAATTCGGAGCGAAGCGACGTGACTAACTTTTGATTCCGGGAAAGTCAACGTCCAATTATTTTTCTCATTGACCTGAAAGTACAAACCTTGGAGAATGAGCCGCAGAGTTTTTCGAGTTCTAATAGGCTTCTTTACCAGATAAGTTCCTGGTTCAGCAAAGATATCATCAAAGTTTTGTTTATAACCAAATTGTTTTGAACAATAACTACCAGCACCTTGAACTGTTAACACAAAAAATGGAGCTTGTTTGTATTCATCAGGAATCATAAAAATTCCATATACATGGTGACGACCACGCCACGGCTCAACAATAACCTTAGTAGCATGTACTTGGAATTTTGGAGTTTTTGATGCGAGAAAAGTCTCGAAATTGCAATCAGAATCATTCACAGGCCACCACAGTGTAATAATACTCAGGGAGAGCAGCAAAATTAAAATATAGCGGAGTCTGCGACGCATAAAGCCAAGAAAAATTGTTGAAGCGGCTGGTAAAATTTGATGAGTAATAGAAGAATTCAGAATTCAGGAGTCAGAATTCAGGAGTCAGAATCAATCAGTCGCGGATTCAGACCCCAAATGATCCACCTGCAACGCCTTTGCAATACGTTCTAAAGGCCAAAGACAAAACGTTAAACAGTCGGTTAAACTTTCCTGTCAAAAAAAATTGCCGTCAAGATATCAGCCTACAAAAAGTGCAGATTGTAGATGCGTAGTTTACCGCCGCAGGCATCGCTTACCCTGTTTTAGTAGCTCCGTTACAGTATTAAACCTAGCTGAGAAACCATCAGGCTTTTGTGGCTGTTAACACTGATTGATGCTCAATTTTTTAGCTGTGATGAATCCTACAATTCGTTGTTTTTGTTATGCTTTGTTCCCATCAGCAGGTGTTTTGAACAAATCAGAGCGACGCCGAATAGCCCGTCGTAGACATCGCCATCAAGTTCAGGAAAAAATCTCCTTTGATTTCTACGCAATTAATCGGTAGTCAAATACACAAATATTAGTTATATTCCCGTAAGTAGCAGTTGGTATAAAAGTTATGGGAAGAAGTTGGGGAAGTCTTAAGACAGTTGCGGGTATCTTTAGCGCGATTGCACTTACACAGTTTGGGGCAAATACTTCGGCGATCGCAGCTGAGACAGTTGTTGTACGTTTGGGTTTATTTACAGAATCTATCTCTTTTACTGAGTTGCAAAATACTGCAAAAACTGGGGAATTGTCTGGGAGTTTGAAGTCTTACACTAAAGGATTATCTGAAGAACAACGCCGCTTTCTCTTAGGGGCGCTGGGCATGAATGTACCGATAAATGTTGTCACCGTTAATAAGTTAGTTAATACTCAAATTGGTACAAGCATTCTCAATGACTTCGCTACGGCCTTAGCCCGAAAGGACAAAGCTGGGGTACAAGCACTGAGAGCAGGATTGGTATTAGGCTCTACTGCACCGCAGGGTCTTTCTATATTGAGTTTTATCGCCGCTTATCCGAGTAAACGCTTAGAAATTGATTTGCCACAGGCTTTTATAGTTGCAGAGAGTTTGAATACAGCTTTTTGGCGTACCCAGCAATTTATGCTAGCGATCGCTCCCCAAATCGACCCCAGAACACCGCAAATTGCTTTCCCTTTTGATCCCAGCCAACCAGGAAACGCTCAAGTAAAAATACTCAAATTAAGCCTGAATGACCAAAAGCGCGATCGCCAAATTCCAGTTGATATTTATTGGTCAACTGCTGCAACTCTCGACAAACCCGTAATTGTCCTTTCTCACGGCTTTGCATCAGTCCGCACGGACTTGCGTTACCTAGCAGAACATTTAGCATCACACGGTTATGTAGTAGCAGCTTTAGAACATCCCGGTAGTAATCAGGCAAATACTAACTCAGCATTACAAGGCAAAACCAGAGTTATGAAGCCTCATGAGTTTTTGGATCGCCCTCAAGATATTAGTTTTGTCCTCGACGAATTAGAAAAGCTCAACCAAACGCCTAATAATCCACTGCAAGGGAAACTTGCAACCACGAACGCGATGGTTATTGGACATTCTTTTGGTGCTGGTACAGCTTTAGAAATTGCTGGAGCCGAGTTACAACTAGAACGACTCAAACAACGCTGTAAAAAGAACTTAACTAGCTTTAGCGAGGGTGAAGTTATGCAGTGCATCGCTCAAGAACTACCAGAAAATAGCTATCAACTACGGGATAGCAGAATAAAACAGGCGATCGCTCTCAATCCGACAACTTCTCTAATGTTTGGCGAAACTGGGTTAACTAAGGTGCAAATTCCTACCCTAGTGTTAGCAAGTTCCGCAGATAAAACCACCCCAGCTTTAACTGAACAGATTGTCGGATTTGAAAAAATCCCATCCCAAAAATGGCTAGTTGGTATAGTTGGGGGTACTCATCTGAGTGTAAAAGACCCCAGTACCACTCTGGATCAGGCAGGACAACCAAATACACCGATTAGTGGCGGTGAAGTTGTGGGTGAACAAGCAGCAGATGTTCGCAAGTACGTTAAAGCTATAGCTTTGGCTTTTGCTGCACAGATGACTCCAGAAGCTAAAAACTACGCGATCTTTCTGACCTCAGATTATGCCCAGTTTGCTTCGACCCCGGCATTTCCATTTCGTCTAGTTAGGCAGATTCCTGCTGATGCGATCGCAGTGGTGAAAGAATTTGTTGAGAAATAAGAGACTAGGACTTATGCATCAAGTAAGAAATGTAGGGGCAATTCATTGAAAGCGGCAGGAAACTCCATCCCCAGGTGTCTGTAGAGGGATAGCCGCCCCAACCCTTGGGGCATAGGCCAAACAGGCCAAACAGGTAACTTCTTCCCCATGACGGCAGTTGCTCCACTTGGGGAAACCCCAAGACCGCACTGCCTCCCCTATGCCCCATTCCCCATGCCCAAAAACTCAATTCTCTTGAGTGGGTGGAGTTTTTTATGAATTGCCCCTACGTTAAATCAAGGCTTTCACTGCCTTTTTGCGTAAGTACTGTACTAGATACTGGGATTACTGATGTCAAAGTTTTACAATAATCATTTCTCTCAATACCAAACATACCCGACAAAATTTGTCGGGTATGTTTGACGGGTATTTTTGCTCGTGTTAGTATTCAGGGAACAGCGACAGACAAACTTATTAAAGCTAGTTTATGACTCAGGCAATCACAACCCAAACCAAAGCCAGCACTGCCTACTTTCAAGCCTTGAAATGTAAGGAATGTGGTGCAGAATATGAACTCAAAGCCACTAATGTTTGTGAGTTATGCTTTGGGCCATTAGAAGTCAAGTATGACTACAACGCCCTACGTCTAACTGTGACTCGTGAAACAATCCAAGCTGGGCCAAATTCAATTTGGCGCTACCGTCCCTTTTTGCCTGTCGCAACTGACAATGTTATAGATGTGGGAACGGGTATGACTCCCTTGGTTCGTTCTCACCGTCTTGCCCGTCGCCTGGGTCTAAATAAACTTTATATAAAAAATGATGCCGTTAATATGCCCACCCTTAGTTTTAAGGATCGGGTAGTGTCAGTTGCCCTCTCCAGGGCGCGGGAGTTGGGTTTCACGACTGTTTCTTGCGCTAGCACTGGTAACTTAGCAAATTCTACAGCTGCGATCGCAGCTCACGCCGGTTTAGACTGCTGTGTGTTCATCCCCGCAGATTTAGAAGCTGGTAAAATTATCGGTAGCTTGATTTATAGTCCTACCCTAATGGCCGTCAAGGGCAACTACGATCAAGTAAATCGTCTCTGTTCGGAAGTTGCTAATACATACGGCTGGGGTTTTGTCAATATTAATCTGCGTCCTTATTACTCTGAAGGTTCAAAGACGCTAGGCTTTGAAGTTGCGGAACAACTAGGCTGGGAACTACCTGACCATATCGTTGCTCCTTTGGCTTCGGGTTCACTATTTACCAAAATTTATAAAGGGTTCCAAGAATTTATCGAAGTTGGTTTAGTTGAAAGCAAGAGTGTTCGTTTCAGTGGCGCTCAAGCTGAAGGTTGTTCACCCATCGCCCAAGCCTTCAAAGAAGGACGCGACTTTATTAAGCCAGTGAAACCGAATACAATTGCGAAATCGCTAGCGATCGGCAATCCAGCAGACGGCATTTATGCTGTAGAGTTAGCTCAGAAGACTGGTGGTAACATTGAATCAGTCAATGATGCAGAAATTATTGATGGCATCAAACTGCTGGCAGAAACCGAAGGTATCTTCACAGAAACAGCTGGTGGTACAACCGTTGCCGTGCTGAAAAAACTGGTAGAAGCGGGCAAAATTGATCCAGATGAAACTACCGTGATTTACATCACTGGCAATGGTCTGAAAACCCAAGAAGCAATCCAAGGTTATGTTGGCGAACCCTTGACAATTGATGCCAAACTCGATAGTTTTGAACGTGCTCTAGAGCGATCGCGTACTCTCGAACGCTTGGAATGGCAACAAGTCCTCGTTTAGTTATTTGTCCTTGGTCATTTGTCCTTTGTCATTTGTATTGGACTTTGGACAAATGCACATCCCCACTCTTCACTCCTAAATTTCTACTTTTATGGCTGTAAAAGTTTTAGTTCCTACGACTCTTCAAAGTTTTACTAATAATCAAGCGACTCTAGAATCCAACGGTAGCACCATTGGTGAATTGTTGGACTCCTTAGAACAAAGCTTTCCTGGTATTAAATCCCGGTTGTGCGATGAACAAGGCAAGCTACGTCGGTTTGTAAATTTTTACGTAGATAGCGAAGATATCCGCCATTTAGATGGTATAAACACAACTCTTAAAGATGGCGATGAAGTAAGTATTGTCCCAGCTGTCGCCGGTGGTTAATACAGAGAACAGCAAATAAAGTAGAATCCTGACTAGACAAACCTTTGCAAGATTGCCTCGTTCCCAGTCTCCGACTGGGAATGCATTCCGAGAGGCTCCGCCTCAAGACTTGCGGCAGAGCCGCGATGAAGTGCATTTCCAGCCAGAGGCTGGAAACGAGGTTTTAAAAGGCTTTCACGTTAAGTTGACACCAATGAGCATTGCTGTGCCCCCTACCCGCGTGGTCTATTTACCTGAAAATAGCTGTAAGTTGACACCAATGGCTTTTCGGCCCACCCCACAATAAGTAGTTGAGTATTTTTTCATTTGTCAGTCCCTTATGCAGCAATTATCTGAGCAAGTCTTTCTTGCCAAGATTCATTGTTATCAATAGTTAAGATAATCCGCTTGTAGGATTCATCTCGCAATTGAATAGTTAAATAATTTGTCTCTCGATTCACATACCAAAATTCTTTACCCCGGTTAGTGTAATAAGTTCCAGCCTTAATCACTCCAGGAATAAAGCTACCAGGGGAACGCAATTCTCGCCAATTACTTTGGGGTTCGGCTGTGGTAACTTGTTCAATATGGGCTAGTGATATTTGCCAAAGTTTATTCAAGCGAACAGCTAGCAGCTGCTCTTTAAACGTAAATTCTATCAGCAATTTATCATCAACTATACTTAGGTTCATAATGAACTTCGTTGCCAGTAATTTTTTCTCTAGTATTACCCAGAAAAGTTGCAATAATCAGTATTTGCTGGGAATTGGCAAGTGCCAAAATTATTCACTATTTGATTGATAAGCATTTGGCAATTTGGCAGATTGTTATGAGAGTATTTTGATATATTGCAGAAATTACCAAGATGTTTTTACTTTTTATACAAAGGACGGGCTAACCCCCGTCTTTTTTACTGCTAATTATTTAAGTTCTATAATATTTATCTGCAAGCAGAATTAAAAAGTAAAAGTACTCCGCAGAAGGCCGATGGTAACTGAGTCACTATCTGGTGTATTACCAGGCTCCAAAATATGAATTATTCCTGGTGTAATGCTGATGTTATCTGTTAGCTGGAAACGATAAAATGCCTCAATTTGAGTGGTTGTCCCTGGTTGTCCACCTGCACGTCCTAAACCTGTATTGATAAAATCAGGGACATTATTCCCTACAGGTAAGTCGCTACTAGTGATTTTAGGAGGTTGGCCGACATAAATTCCCCCCAAATTTCCTCTAGCAAATAAATCAGGGAAATTTAGAAACACCATATAATTTGTAGTTTCTACATTTCCCGATCGCCCAGGAATGTAAGATTTAGTATAACCACCCCATGCACCGGCGCTAATGCGGGGTGAAATTTGCCAAGTTACAGTCGCACCCACGGCGTTAGTTTGCAGAGGTGCTGATTTTCCGGTAGTGGTATTAACTGTAGTTAAGCATTCATCACCAACAAAGGTTATTAAACAACCATTTGAGGAGTAATTGTTAACGTAATACAAACTTAAATCGAATGTATCAGTTGGTGTCAGCAGCAATTGCACGCCTGTAGTGGTGGTTCCATCAAATAAACCGCTACCTTTACCGGGATTTCCTGGTTGATAACTAGTATAAATTGCCTGCAAACTAGCGCGTTTAGCAAATTGCCAATCAATAGCTATACCGCCGTGACCATATCCCATATTTAAAATTGGGTTTCTTTGGGCAAAATAAGACAACGGCCCTGTTGCAGCACTTTCTACCCGATTGGGGCCTCGGAAAGCAGATGACATACTTACGCCTTCTGTTCCCACCATTATTGCTAATTTATCTGTCACCAGCCAATGAAAATTCAGGTCACTTATAATCAAGTTATCTGTAGGAAATTCGTAGCCAAGGAAAACATCATTTCGGGAAACACTATTGGTAAATCTCGGCGAAGTTGTTCCATTACCATCTAAAAGACCTGCAAACAAGTAACTACGAGGGGTGATTTGACTAGTTAAATATAGTTGCGCTAGGGATATAACATTAATATTTGTCCCTGCATCATCTGTATCTTTTTGTCCATCTCTAGGATTAACATCACCACGATTGTTAGTCCGTCCTTGAATGCCAACTATCAGTAATCCATTGAGTTTGGTTGTTGTTGAGAATTGGTTAGCTTTGATTTCGGCGGTTCTGGCTTCTAAACTATCGACACGACTCCCCAAAGTTGCTAATTCCGGGGCAAATTCTGACTGCAATTTTTGGATTATTGCTAAATCTTCGCGGGTGGCTAAATCGCTGGTAGCTGTAGTGATTAATTCGTTGACTCTATCTAAACAAGCATTCACACCCGCAGCAAATTCATACCGAGTTAAGGCGCGATTACCGCGATAGCTACTATCTGGATAGCCAGCTATACAACCATAGCGTTCTACCAAAGACTGCAAGGCTTGGAATGCCCAATCGTTGGGTTGTACGTCCTTGAGTTGAGAAACCGATGTAACTTGCGCCATCGGATTTTCTGGGGAGAGGGGAGATGAGGGAGATGAGGGAGATGAGGGGGATGAGGGAGATGAGGGAGATGAGGGAGATGAGGGAGATGAGGGGGATGAGGGAGATGAAGGAATAATATTATCGCTCTTAACTCCTGACTCCTGAGTAGTTACTGTATTTATGTACTCTTGTGCTAGTGCTTTTTGTGCAACTCCATTTACTCCGGCAATTAGTAACCATGCCAATATCCTGGTTTTGCAATGACTGCGGCTAATAAGTCTACCTTTCAACTTTTTACACTCGGCTCACATACTTAAGTGAGTAGAGTGTATTCGCGATCAGCTAGCGTTCACATGGGGATATTTACGGATTTTGTCCAAAATTTAGACTTAATGCTTCTGGGCAACTTCTGAAAGGACGAGTATAACAGGGGAGTGGGGAGTGGGGAGTGGGGAGTTAGGAGTTAGGAGTTAGGAGTTGGGAATTGTTTATTAGGAAGAATTCATGCCCAATGCCCAATGCCTAATAAGTCTTATTGGATTGATTGGAAATTAATATGGCAAATCGCTCACGCAAGCTGAGGCCAAAAGCCTCTAAACGAAATCAACCTCATGCTGGTGTGATCAAACGCCTCGCTAAAAAACCCCAGAAAAAGCTAAAACGGGGAAGTTGGTTGTCGTCAATGCTAGCGATGGCAATTCTGTTGACTAGTGCTAGTCTAATTATGGCTTTTGCCTGGATTAGCGTTCTCTTCATCTTCAATCCAGATCAGGTAAGCTGGCTAAATAAAATTTTACCTGCATGGGCACAAATTCCCCTTGGTCACGAACGCCCCCAAACTCTCAAACAAATTCAACTCGATTTGAGTAAAAAAAACCAAATATTTGGGGAAACTCTACCTTTATATCAAAATGCGGAAAACTCATTTTTACTGCCAGTTTTTCAACAGCGTGCTAATTGTCAATCTGATTGTGAAGAACTTGTGGAACTCAGGGTTTACCAGCGCTCAGAAGAGTTAGAGTTTAAATCTCAGTCAGAAAATTACTACTATCTAGCGACTCAATTACCTGTAACTGGGCCAGAAGAATCCTTTGTGATTTCTCCCTTGCTTGATGGAACATCAGAACCCCAGGATATTAGCATTCCCCTACCTTTAACTGAAGTGCAACGCTTTGAAGGCGGGACTCCATTACCAGGAGTTTGGTTTAATTTGCGGGGTCAACGCCAACAAGGAACTGGTGCGTTCGCTTACGGTCACGTCGTATACTACAATCCAGAACGCACTAATTTACTACAAATGTTGTCTTGGACTAGTCCTAATGGAGAATTACCCAAATGGCAGCAGGTAACTGGTGATGGTACAAAAGAGTTAGTTGTTGATCAAACTATCGGTTTAGAACCGCACTTACTGGTTTACCAAGTCAAGCCTCTGAAGTTATTCCTCAAACCAATTCAATTGGAGGCGATTAGCCTCAACTCACCAGCCCTCAAGGATTCTGCCTACCAAAACGCCCTATCAATTGCCCGTAGTGGACTGTGGACACCAGCCTTTGAATGGTTGAAATTCATCAAGAAGCAGCGCAAAGGAGTTTTGCCAGAGGCGGCGCAAGCGCAAATGGATTTGATTCGCTTGCATTCCCAACTTACTAAAACCCAAGCCGAGAAGATTTGGGCAAGTCCTAATCAAGAAGTGCTGGCAGATTTGATTGATGGTCGCTGGGAGAAAGCTTTACAGGTATTTCAAGCGTCGCCACATAATGCCCAAGAAATTGCTACCCTACTCAAAGCTGATGAAAAACGGTTGTGGAATCGCACAGTGGCGGCGTTGCGGGTGAACCCAAATAGACTAGAGGTGCAAGCTTGGTTTGCTTTGATTTTAGCAGTTCAGCGAGGAGAAGCAGATGCTAATTCCTGGTTAAAGGCGCAACCAGAAATTACAAAAGAAAATCTTGCCTATATTCAAGGTCTGTTAGCAAAACTCAATAATCAGGGTACAAAGTCGCAAATATCCTCTACTCACTCTAGTCAAATTGTTGGTACAGTGCAACCAATTACTCAAGTTACCAACACGGAATGGCTGCAACCAAATTCCTCAGCAGATTTGAAACTCACAAATAACCAAGTTTGGTATCAGGTGGAAGTAAGTGCTTTTAATGACGGGAAACGCTGGCTAAATTCCCCCTTTGAGAATTTCAACGCACCCAAAACTGATGCCGCCAAATTTTTCTGGGAAACTTTGGGAATCACTTCTGACCCGGAAATCCAGATTATAGTCTGGTTGCCAAATGGAGAACAACAAATTACTATAGCCGCTATCAAAGCGGTGCAACTACGGGGTAAAGTTTTGCGCCTATTAGTTGCTGCCCCAAAAACTCCAGAGAATCTAAACAATGTTCTCCAACCCAAACCTTTAGCCTTGACAAATGCAGCGCTGGAATGGGTGCAACCATCTCCAATCAGTTTACAAGAAGTCTATCAACAAAATCCCCAAGGGGTCAAGGTAATTTTATCGAGTGTGTGGCAATCTTTACAGCAATCTGGTGAAGTTCCGGCTGGTGCGATTCCTAGCTTTGAACAGATGCAAGAAAAGTTGGGTGATTGGCCGGTTCAAGTGATTGATTTAACAAATAACGCTCAACCAGAAATAATACTGACTATCTCAGCAGCAGAAATAGCATCCTTGAATCAGTCTACACCTGGAATTCCGGCGGAAAACACAGAGCAACGCCGTGAACGGACGATAATTTTGTCTGATAGTAATAAAGTAATTTACACTGATTTTACAGGAAATTACTTACAAAGACTCTCTGCGATCGCCAAGCTTTCAGGCGGGCAATCTTTAGCTTTACTTGTAGAAAATTCTCATAACTACAGTTTGAGGCGCTGGTCAGAGAAAAATCAGCGCTTTGAATAGCAGGCCCCTTAGCAAAATTTAGCCCCTGACTAAAATTTAGATTAGAGAGGGGAAAAGCGTAGGCGTAGCCCGTCGTAGACATCGCTTTCTCCAAGACTGACTTCTCGAACAGCAATATTGGCGCCAGTCGTCAGAATTCAGTCGGGTATTCTGTTGAAAGATTGCTGAATTCTGAATTCTGGATTCTGCATTCTTCTTCAATCTTTTTGGTTAGCGTCGGCTAGACGTTGGTGCTTCAGGTTTTCCAACTGCTGCAACAGGGAGTCTACCTCTGCTTGTAAATGCATAAATTTAGCTTGCTGGTCGTCTTGATAATAAGACTTGGTTAACTTACTGGCCCAGCTAGTCTGGGAGTCGCGATCGGAAACACTAGATATACAAGTAGGCATCGCTAATTAAATCCACAATTTAACTCACACCATTAGAAATATTATAATAATGCTCTTTTAAGCTTTATGATAATATTGGATATTTTCAATCAATTACTCTAATGGATTCCAGGTTTAATCATAAGAGACGGTGATCATTCTGACTGTGTTCCAGAGAATACATCGCCCCAAGTGTGCAAAGCTTCGTTCCACTCGACGGTACTTAGCAATCCTTGATTGATAGCCTCTCAATTATGGTTGTATGAATTATTATCGCCGTTTTTGGGGAATTTACGCAATAAATTACATATATAGCAGTCTGCTTTGATTTTTGAAATTATTTGCGTAGACAGGGAGTGGGGAGTGGGGAAGAACCCTTTTCGGGGTGTACTGATTTTTTTCAAAAATCAAATACGAGTTTTATATACGTTTGGAATTAAGGGACTCTTAACTGGGAACTGGCAAAGAAAAATTTACCGAGAAAGTGGGTTTAAAGCCTCGTTCAACGAGCGACGGCTTTAGTTTTATTTTGAAGGACTAGTACTTCTAACTTTTCTTGCGTTGTCCACGAATAAGTTGTCTTTATACCTCGGTTTGGTTTGGCGATTGCTGTTCGCAATACTCAATAAGTAAATCTTTCTCCTACTTGAGTAACGCGAAATGTAATATATATCTATGGTTTGGACATTGACGCATACCTGATTAAATCGTATCTTAATTATAGTGGCGAGGGTATTCAACCACTTAAAAAACCCAGCATCTAACTGATGCAACTGCACCATGAAAACTGAAGTTATGGGGTTCTGTAGAGAAATGTTTCTACAGGTAAAAGCTTCAAACACCATGTATTTAGAGAACCAATTATTTAGGTTTAAACTGTACCGTGGGGCACATGGAAACAGGCTCAAGAAATTGGGTGAAAGACTGAGGAGAGAAGCGTCTCTGATATCAACTAAGCTATTGCTCAACATTTTGTATTAATAGTACGAATGTTTGGTTTTAGGGATTGCCGAAGGGCTAGCTGGTAGTAAGCGCACTCTGTGATCCAGTAAATCGTAGAGGCAACTCTATGGAATCACCGTGCGTTTACGCCGGTGAGGATGTCAATTTCTTCCTCTTCCTGATTCGGCGCTTCCCTATCCACCCTTTCTAAATATCCAATCCTTACATTAAGAAATTTTAAATCCCGTGACTTTGAGCCTGTCTACTGCTAAATCTCATCGCCAACCCTGGCCTGGACTGATAGAAGGATACCGCGAATACTTGCCCGTCAGCGAAAAAACACCGATTGTCACTCTGTTGGAGGGTAACACACCCCTAATACCAGTGCCAGCGATCGCCGAACGCATTGGCAGACAAGTGCGGGTTTTTGTAAAATACGACGGACTCAATCCCACCGGCAGCTTCAAAGACCGGGGGATGACTATGGCAATTTCCAAAGCCAAGGAAGCAGGGGCAAAAGCAGTAATTTGTGCCAGTACGGGCAACACCTCAGCCTCAGCCGCCGCTTATGCTAGGCGTGGGGGAATGAATGCCTTTGTACTGATTCCCGAAGGTTATGTGGCGCTGGGCAAATTAGCCCAAGCATTACTCTACGGTGCAGAAGTATTGTCAATTAAAGGTAATTTTGACCAAGCGCTAGAAATTGTCCGCGAGATGGCCGAAAGCTATCCCATAACTTTGGTGAATTCGGTGAATCCCTACCGATTACAAGGGCAAAAAACAGCAGCCTTTGAAATAGTTGATGTCCTGGGTGATGCCCCAGACTGGCTGTGTATCCCCGTGGGCAATGCGGGGAATATCACAGCATATTGGATGGGCTTTTGTCAATATCATCAAGCAAAAAAGTGCGATCGCTTACCCCGAATGATGGGATTTCAAGCCGCAGGTGCAGCCCCCTTAGTACACGGTCAGCGAGTAGCGCATCCCGAAACCCTAGCGACAGCAATTCGCATTGGTAATCCTGCTAGTTGGGAGTTAGCTGTTGCAGCGCAAACCGCGAGTCAGGGAAATTTCCACGCCGTTACCGATGCCGAAATTCTCGACGCTTATCGACTTTTGGCAGCATCAGAAGGTATCTTCTGCGAACCTGCTAGCGCCGCTTCTGTAGCCGGAATGTTGCAGGTGAAAGACCAAATTCCGACAGGGGCGACAGTGGTTTGTGTCCTCACAGGCAATGGTTTAAAAGACCCAGATACAGCCATTAAACACAATCACAGTCAATTTCAACAGGGTATTGCAGCAGAATTGGGCGCAGTAGCCGAGGCAATGGGATTTTAAATAATTCGTAATTCGTAATTCGTAATTCGTAATTAAGTTTTGTGACCGGGATTTAGCGAGAAACGCGGTCTTGGGGCAAAGCCCGAAGTGGAGCGATTTCTCAAGACAGACCCCGACCCAAAACTTGCGTGATTTTGAACCGGGGATTTAAACCCACGGTACTCGGTTAAAACTGGTTAATCATCTTGTAATGGCCAAAGGGACTTTTAAATAAAAAACTGGCCAAAAAACTCTCTTCCTCATTTCTCTGTGTCTGGAGTGGTTCGTTTATTTGGGTAATTTATTTCTTGGAAATCCCCAAACCGAAAGCATACAGAGCAACTAAATTTATTTATGGGGATTGTTAATTTTGAATTTTGAATTCGGAGCAAAGTGACGTGACTCATTCTACTGATATTGCCACCTTAGCCCGGTGGATGGCAGCTGACTTTAGCAATCAAGAACAAGCTTTTGAAAATCCGCCTTTTTATGCTCACATTCGCGTGTGTATCCGTCCCCTTCCTTTGGAATTATTCTCAGGGGTAAGTTTATTTCTCGAACAAGCCTATGATTTTATGCTCAATCAACCCTACCGGATGCGGGTAATGAAGTTGATTCCGGCAGAAAACCACATTCTTATTGAACACTACACCCTTAAAGAAGAACAAAAATTTTACGGCGCATCTCGTGACCCCGAACGTTTAAAAGTTTTATCCATTGACCAATTAGAAAAAATGCCAGGTTGCAACATGGTTGTAGAGTGGACAGGTAATAGCTTCAAAGGCAGGGTTGAACCTGGTAAAGGCTGCATTGTGGTTCGTGACGGCAAAAATACTTATTTAGATAACGAATTTGAGATTGACGCTAAAGAATTTTCCAGCCTCGACCGGGGAAGGGATTTAGACACTGATGAACGGCTGTGGGGTTCTATCGCTGGGCCATTTCACTTTGTCCGATGGGGCAATTTTGCCGATGAAGTGAAGGTGTAACAAGTGAGGAGTTAGGAGTTAGGAATTAAAACTCATAACTCTCTTTAATCTGCTAAGAGTTGTTTGTAGCATATAGTCAACTTGTGATTAGAATTTTCTAGCGATCGCCTAAAGACTACCAGAAACATCCAGTTAACCCACTATCACAACCTCAGAATCCTATGCTATCATGGTTTAACTAGCGCCCTATCGCTACTAAGATACATTAGAAACATTAAAGTAGTTTAGGGAATCCCGGAGTGGCGGCATAGCCAAGTGGTAAGGCAGAGGTCTGCAAAACCTCCATCCCCGGTTCGAATCCGGGTGCCGCCTTCAAATAATGTACATTAACTAATTATTTGTCACTGTTAACAGATTAATGTCATTTTTCACTAAATTAATGTCACTGTTAACAGATTAAGTGTCACGTTTTAATAATGGCAGACCTCTGCCTTACCTTTCAACCCACCGGAGCGATCGCCTAACGGCGTGCCGTTGGCGGAGCCTCTCGTTCGCTGGGATACTTTTTCCCATAATTGGGAATCTAACCGTTCGAGAATGGCAGCGAATAAAGAATGTCCTGGTGATAATAAATCTGCATCTTGATGTATCGGTTGTGCCAAATGCTCTTTATAAAATTAGATGATTTGATTGAACCGGAAACACCACAAACCTTTAAACCACATGGCCCACACCAATTTTCACATCTTACTGAGTCGGGCGATTCTGTAGTAGCAACAAGCTGGCGGGTGATGAAGATGTGGAAAAATGGCAGGGTGCGATCGCTAAATATCTCACACAGGTCAAAGATGAGATTTCTCTAATTAAACTGCAACGTGTGTTGCAAATGCCTTTGGTAGAAGTTATGAGTAAGTTGTACTTTAGTTAAAATGTGGATTCCAACTTTAGTTGGAGCCAACCTTAGATTTTGAGATGGACTGATTTATCAATCACTCTATTGAGCAAAAGTTTCAACTTTTAGGGGACGACAAGTTAGAGTTAATTGCATATATTTAGTTCAGGCAAACATTGATTGCAACTTAGTTGCAATCAATGTTTGCTTTACACAAAGAAAGTAGAAATAAGCTTGTATGCTCAAGGCTGGCGCTGAACATACAACCGTCGGAGGTATCAGTGAGTTTTGACTGTGACCGCAGTTTGTTATTCGTCCCACCTTCAACACAAGATCACATAAAAGGTGTGCTGAATGCGATCGTAGTGCTTGTGATGTATGGGGACTATCAATGTCAAGAGAGTGCGGACGTTTACAGGCTGATTAAAGTCATAGGGCGACAGCTTAATGTTTCTTTGGGGGAGAATTATTTGTGCTTCCTCTTCCGTCATTTTCCACAGATACAGATTCATTCTCATGATCAACGTGCGGCTGAAGCAGCTGCTGTCCAAGGTCAATTTTGGCCAATGCATGAAATGCTGTTCAGCCATCAACAAGAGTTGGGAAATGGCTATTTGGTGGAGTCTGCCAATAATCTAGGACTTGATATTTCCCAATTTCTGCAAGATATATCTAAAAAAGTCTACATCGATCGCATCAATGAAGATATTCAAAGTGGATTATACAGTGGAGTAACGGCTACTCCAGCACTGTTTATTAATGGAATTCGGTATAGCGTAGGCGTAGCCCAACCCAGGCATCGCTGGACTGTTGAGCAGATAATGGCAGCCATTGTTGCTGCAAATGATTAAGGTTTTTGATTCTTATCCCAACAAGTATTTCAGCGGGGAGTATTTCATAATTTCTATACGGATGACAAGAACCAGAGATTTGAGCAATTTAGCAAGAATACAAAGGCGATCGCAATGATAGTTTTTACATGGAAAAAAGTTCAAAAATTGTTGCTATGGTTATTTGCATTAAGTGTTGTCGTTGGAATATCAATGCATCCAACATCAGCCACCTCCAGGGAATTACCTCAAGCGTCCAACTCTAAACCTGCGATCGTTCTCGTTCATGGGGCTTATGCTGACGGTACATCATGGCAACACGTTATTCCATTGTTGGAGCAGGATGGCTACAGAGTGACTGCTGTGCAGATTCCGCTCACCTCGCTTGCTGATGATGTGGCAACGACGAAGCGGGTGATTGACAATCAAAAAGGTTCCGTTGTTGTAGTCGGACATTCCTATGGTGGAAATGTGATTACGGGTGCGGCGGCTAGCAATCCACAGGTGAAAGCTCTGGTTTATGTTAATGCTTTCGCACCAGATGTCGGTGAAAAGACGAGTGATTTGAATAAAAGGTACGCAGCACCTCCGATTAGTACGGCGATTGTATCTGATGCTGCAAACTTTCTCTATATCGATCGCGGGAAGTTTCACGAATTTTTTGCCCAGGACGTATCGGAGGCTGAGGCGCGAGTGATGGCAGCAACCCAAAAGCCGATCGCCAGCGCAGCCTTTGAGCAATCAGTGAATGAAATCGCCTGGAAAACGATTCCTTCCTGGTTTCTCGTGACTCAAAGCGATCGCGCCATCAACCCTGAACTTCAACGATTTATGGCTAAACGGATTGGTGCTAAGACAACCGAAGTTAACTCCAGTCATGTTCCTTTTATCTCTCATCCAAAAGAGGTTGCCAAAGTGATTGAAGCAGCAAGCACTGCTGTGAAGTAATCCCAATTTAACGATTTGTTAGTAAGCTAAGTCCTGCGAACCAATGAGACGCAAGTTTGGTTTCTGGCAGAACATTTGGTGGATACACCATTGGTACGCAGTTAAATTCAGCAGATCGGGTGTTGTAAATCAAATAACTAACAGTATTTCAGCAATCGCTCTTTAAATGAATTCATTCTTGACTCCATTTATCCATTGTAGATAACAGAACACTCGACGTCTGTAAAGGAATACACAATGGCACTGATTACAACACCATTCGGACGACATTCCACCGCCGCCGAGGTCGTAGAAGGAATTGATCTTTCCGGCAAGCGGGCGATCGTTACGGGAGCCGCATCGGGCATCGGCGTAGAAACGGCGCGGGCACTGGCTCAAACTGGAGCGATCGTCACACTGGCTGTGCGTAATACCGATGCTGGAGCGCAAGTCGCGGCTGACATTATGGCTACTACTGGGAACCGGAATATTCATGTTGCTTTGCTTGATTTAAGCGATCGCAACTCAATTGCCAAGTTCATTGCTGCCTGGTGTGAGCCGCTGCACATCCTCGTTAATAATGCAGGGGTAATGGCACTGCCCGAACAGCGCACACCCGAAGACTGGGAGATGCAATTTGCCACTAACTATCTCGGACACTTTGCGCTAGCGCTCGGACTACACGACGCTCTCGCCGCAGAGGGTGTCGCCCGTATCGTGTCGGTTAGTTCTAGCGGGCACCTGATGTCGCCCATTGTGTTCGATGATATTCACTTCATGTTCCGTCCTTATGATCCGTGGTTGGCGTATGGACAGTCCAAGACCGCAAGCATCCTCTTTGCTGTGGGTGCTACTGCGCGCTGGTTCAAGGATGGCATTACCGCTAATGCCCTGATGCCCGGGGCGATCGCAACCAACCTCCAGCGTCATACGGGCGGTCTTAGAACCCCACCTGAGCGGCAGAAGACAATAGCGCAGGGTGCGGCAACTTCCGTTTTGTTGGCAACCTCTTTGCTACTAAAGGGCGTTGGCGGTCGCTATTTCGAGGACTGCAATGAAGCCACTCTCGTCACCAACGGGAACGGCTATATGAGCGGAGTTGCCCCCTACGCCCTGAACCCAGACAATGCCGATCGGCTCTGGAATGAATCGTTGCGCCTGCTCGCTTGATAACACCCTCTATGCCGCTTGAAAACTGGTCTATCACTTAAAAGGAAAACTCAAAACTATGAATTTACAAACAGCTCAAACCACCACTACTGCTGACGAGTCGGCAATCCGTGCTTTCCATCGCCAGATGATTGATGCTTGGAATCGAGGTAGCAGCGAAGGCTTCGCTGCCCCGTTCAGCGAAACCGCCGATTTCATCACGTTCGAGGGCACGCATCTCAAGGGTCGAAAAGAAATCGCTGCATTTCATCAGCAATTGTTCGACACAGTTGTCAAAGGAACACGCCTGGAGGGTGAGGTGGATTTTGTCCGCTTCGTGAACTCGCAACTCGCGCTCATGCTCGTAGTTATCAGGGTAATACTGCCCGGACAAACCGAAACTTCACCGTCACGAGATTCGCTGCCGCTATACGTTGTAACGAAACGCGACGAAGGTTGGCAGATCGAAGGGTTACTCAATACCCGGAAGTTAACGCTAGAACGTCAATTCTTCTTAGACGACTTTGACTCACTGAGCGCAGAGGCTCAACGTCAAGTGACCGAACTCGTTGCAGGTCTTAAGCAGCGTCATCAAGCAGATCAATCAAAGGAGATGTAAGGAATGGCACGCTTGTAAAGCCCAAAGGCTTGTGTAACCTCGTTAAGAGTCTCAAGACTGGGAATGTATTCCCAGAGGGCTGCTGCCTCTGGTCAAGAAACAGGAGGCGGAGCCTCCCAGAGTGGGTTAAGAGCCTAGAGGCTCTTAACCAGTCAGGGTAAGGGCTGTATCATAACTTAGTGCCATTCGGAGATGTAAGTGAACATTGAATACTACGACGACATTATTATCGGTGGTGGCAAAGCGGGTAAAACACTGGCACCTGCATTAGCTGCGAAGGGACGAAAAACCGCTCTGGTAGAACGTAGCTTAACCATGATTGGGGGCGGGTGCATCAACATTGCTTGCATTCCTACCAAAACAATGGTAGCAAGTGCAGAGGTTGCCTATACAGTGCGGAACAGCGCGGCTTATGGCGTGAAGACCAATGAACCTACCGTTGATTTAGCAGAGGTGATTCAACGAAAGCGATCAGTTGTGCAATCTGCGCGTGAAATGAATTTGCACAATTTAGAAACGGCTCTGGATAACAACTTGATCATTGGCGAAGCAAGGTTTGTTGCTCCCAAAACGATCGCAGTAACGACGACTGAGGGGAAAAATCGCTTACTTACCGCCGAACGGTTATTTATTAATACAGGTACACGACCGTTAATTCCATCCATTCCCGGACTCACAGAAGTTGAGTTTTTAACGAGTGAGTCGATTATGGAGCTAGAATACTTGCCTGAACACCTGATCGTTCTCGGTAGTGGCTATATTGGTTTAGAGTTTGCCCAGATGTTTCGGCGCTTTGGCTCTCGCGTTACTGTCATTGGGCAAAGTGAGCAAATCCTGTCACAGCAAGATCCAGATATAGCGATCGCCGTTCAAAGACTTTTAGAACAAGATGGGATTGAATTCTTGCTAAATGCGAAGGTGTTAAGGGTCGTTCGCGCAGCGTCTCCTTTGGAGAATCGCACTGGTACTGAAACCATCCTGCAAATCCAAGTTGCCGATCGCTCCCTCAGCCTCCAGGGGTCGCATTTGCTCGTCGCCGTTGGTCGTGCGCCAACCACCGATAGCTTAAATTTAGCTGCTGCTGGTGTGGCAACCGATACACGCGGATTTATTCAAGTCAACGATCGCTTGGAGACAAATGTACCCGGAATTTGGGCGTTAGGTGACATCAACGGCGGGCCGCAATACACCCATATATCCCTCGACGATTATCGCATTATCAAAGCTAATTTAATTGATGGGGGCGATCGCAGTACAGGCGATCGCTTAGTGCCATCCTGTTTGTTCATCGATCCAGAACTGGCTCATGTGGGTTTGACTGAAACTGAAGCACAGCAACAAGGGTATGCTATCCGCGTGGCGAAGATCGATGCGTCAGCCGTTCCTAGAGCGAAAACACTTGGTCAAACCGATGGACTGCTAAAGGCGATCGTAGATACAGATACAGGTCGTATTCTAGGGTGTTCCCTGTTGTGTCATGAAGCAGGTGAAGTGATTTCAACAGTGCAGATGGTGATGCAAGCTCAGATGCCCTACACCGTTCTGCGCGATGGTATTTTGACTCATCCCACGATGAGCGAAGGGTTAAATATATTGTTTTCCAAGTTGTAAAAAGACAGCAATTGCAGACCCAAGGACTTACTAAACAAACGACATTTCACTCTTGAAGGTCAAGTAGATATAAGTAGGTGGGCGCAATTAAAGTTAACTGACGTGGGCTGTCATTTGTCCTTTGTTCTTTGTCATTGGTAAGGGTTTTAAGCCTATTTACGTTCCGTAACATAATTTGGTTTATTCCCACCAACTTACTTAAAGTCGGACAAATGATTAACGAACGCGAGTAGCGTCTCGTAGAGAGGAAACTTTATATATATATGGGTTCTGATGAGCGATGCCTACGGTTCAAGAAGCCTACGTTTTTTTCATCACATTTATTCAACTAGATAAATTCTGAACTTTTTATAAGTTAAAAATTATTTAACTTGAATATGGAACGCCTCTTTCAACAAGGAAATAGAGCCATCGGCAATAAAACGCACACCAATTGCTAGGATGAAAAAACCAAAAACTCGATTTAAGGCTCCCACACCATTTTTTCCTAACTTCTTAATAAGTGGTTCTCCTAAGGCCAGGCACAGATAAAGGCTTATACCTATTAAAGCAATTCCCACTAAAGACTCAAGATAGTCTACCCAATGCTTAAAGCTAATCGATAAACTCGTTACTACCCCAATTGCTCCAGGCCCGCTAATTAATGGCACTGCCATTGGTGTAAAAGAAATATCTTCTTTATCTATAGCCTCATCATTTTCTGATGGAGTTAGTCGTTGACGGGCTGTAACCATTTCCCACGCTGTATGAGCAACAAGTAATCCCCCTGCCAGCCGTAGCACATTTAATGAGATTCCAAAAAATTCTAGAATCCACCTGCCAGCTAGTAAAAACACAGCTAAAACTAAGACTACATTTATGGCAGTTTGTATCGCCTGCCGATGACGCCCAGATGATGTTTCCATCGCTGTTAAGCTGTAAAAAACCGGAACTGCACCTATTGGATTGGCAATTGGGAAAAGAGCCACAAAGGTTGCTAATGTATTTGGAATTAACGACATTATCAATATTTGGATATCTAGGTTTCCTAGAAGCAGAGTTTAGCAGACAGTGGGGGTGCTGTTGTACCCACTTTACTGCTTTCACGAAAACTCCAAAAACCACCGATGCGATGCCTGCGGTGGGCGGGTACGCCATCGCACCCCACCCTGTAGAGGAAAAGTGCGATACCTGCGGTTTTTGCTAGCCTACGCTGCTCAGAATTCACCAACCGTTTAGAGACAGCACGCTTGAAAAGTGGCGACCAAAGTAATTTGATGTGCGATAGTCACTTTTCGTTCCGCCGTAGGCATCGCCCCTCATTCAAGCGAGGAAAAGTTAAGGATGCGTAGCAAGACGGGGCAGGCATCGCCCCCTCACCCCCCAGCCCTTCGCCCAAGCCAACCATCGGAATGTGCCGCCCTTTTTCAAAAAGGAAAGCTCTTTATATGGGGGGATGGGGGGAATAACTGTTGACTATTGACTGACAAGGTAGCGGTACTAGCTGTTTGAGGAACTGGCTTGATTAAGAAGGTCAATAGCATCTTGGTCGAGATGAAGATCGACAGCTTTGATGATATCGTTGAGTTGCTCAACCTTTGTTGCACTAACTATAGGGGAGGTAATGGTAGGATTAGCAATCAGCCACGCCAGAGAAACTTGGGTGGGAGTAGAATTATAAGTCTTTGCCACCTGATCAATTGCCTTTAGAATTCGCAAACCACGAGGGTTTAAATATCTTTTTACAGAATTACCACGGAGACTAATAGACAAATCTTCTTCTGAGCGATATTTACCAGAGAGAAAGCCACTGCACAGAGAGGAATAGCTAATCACACCAATTTCCTGTTCTTGGGAAATTTGTTGTAAATCCTGCTCATAACCATCTCGGTCATACAAGTTATAACGGGGCTGAAGGCTTTCGTAGCGAGGATAGCCATGCTGACGGCTAATTTCTAATGCCTGTAATAAACGCTCTGCACTATAGTTTGAAGCACCAATCGCACGTACTTTTCCCTGACGAATCAATTCTGCGTAGGTTTCAAGGGTTTCTTCAAGTGGAGTGTTTTCATCGTCGATATGCGATTGATATAGATCGATATAATCAGTTTGTAACCTCTGCAACGAGTCTTCAACAGCTTGTTGGATGTATTTGCGAGAAAGCCCTTTGCCTTTAACACCCATATCGTTGCCAACCTTCGTTGCAATCACAACTCGATCGCGGTTGCCACGCTGCTTGAGCCACTTTCCTAAGATGATCTCCGACTCTCCACCCTGATTCCCAGTAACCCATTTGGAATAAACATCAGCAGTGTCAATAAAATTACCTCCAGCTTCAATAAAGTGATCTAAAATCTCAAATGAACTATTTTCATCAATAGTCCAGCCAAACACGTTGCCACCAAAAGATAGTGGCGATACTTCTAGTTCTGAACGTCCAAGAAAACGTCTTTGTGTAATGACCATAAGTTTTCTCTCAAGACAGTTTTGGAATTACTTCTGCCAACTATGACTTTATAAAAAATACAATATGCTATTTAAAATGCGATAAGGCTATCGAGAAACAGTATTTTAGGAGGCATACGTAGATTATCATGGAAAATCATCCAAAATCAAGTCTTCTTATCGTAATGGTCAAATACCTCTGCCAATTCAAGAGACAACTTTTAGCAAGCGTTCGTTAAACCCGTTCAATAATGGTCGGTTGTTACCCACACCAGTCTGATTATTCTTAGTCAGAATATAGTAGTGCAATATATTGCACTGTTACAAAAGCTAAATACAGAGGTAAAATATGTTTCCTTTTTGGGGTAATGCCTGTTATGGAAGCGAACCCATTTCGCACAAAGCTAGCTTAGAGCGGAAATTAAAATTCTTGATTTGGATGCGAGATGATTTAGAGTCCAAACTGGCTGGTATTAGTGCTTCTATTGATACCATTCGGCAGCAAATAGAACGCTCAGACTCAGCTGCTTAGAACTTAGTTCTTGCAGACATTTTTACTTAAGTCGATTGTAACTATGAATGTGACTGGGCGCTTTAAAGGTGCTGCAAAGCGTGTTGTAGGTCTTTGTGCAGCGCTCTGTCACTTTCGTAGCATACAAAAGAGGCAGTCTTGAAAAAGTCAGCCCAGTTCTTTGTGCTGGTGACTGGTGAAACTAACCCTCAATATTTAACTCAAGACAGAGGTAAAGTAAGTAGAGTTGATTAATATCTGGAAGTTAGAGCCGTAATCGTATTAAAGTGCCAAAACTTATAGAAATGAAAAATATTATATCGATTGTTTGGAATAGCTGGTTAAAACGGCACAAAGACTCTGTTTTACTATTTGACTCAATTGCTGCCGCTAGTGAGATTGCTTTTATGCTTAACGGTCAGTGGGATGGCTGCAATGGTGTGATCATCGCTGACGGTGATGAGATAGCTGTTAACACTGCTGCCAAACTTATGAGCGCTACATGGTGTTATCAAGGCGCTTCAAAAGCTGTTTTAGACAGAGTAACAACTGATGAAATTTTACGCCGTTATGCAATCGGAGAAAGAAATTTTGTTAATGCTAACTTGAGGTGTGCAGTACTTGCATCAGTGAAACTGAGTGAAATTAACCTAAGTTATGCCTCGCTGAGTTGGGCAGACCTAAGTCAAGCCAATCTAAGTTTTGCTGATTTAACAGCAGCAGACCTAAGTCAAGCTAATTTAAGTGGAGCGGATCTGAGTAAAGCATACCTCATGAGGGCAAACCTAAAGGGGGCAGACCTGCAACAAGCTTCACTTCATGGGGCTAACCTAAGTAGTGCATGTTTAAGTGAAGTTAACCTCAGTGATGCAGATTTAAGAGGCGCCAATCTAGCACTAGCAGACCTAAGAGGGGCAAATTTCCACGAATGCAATTTGAGTGGGGCTAACCTAACAGGTGCTAAATTAATTGAAAGTGACTTAGCTTTTGCTAGACAATGATCTTGGCTGGAAGCGAGGAGAGCGTCACAGCCTCAAAAAGTAGACATCGCTTATCATTCAAGCGAGGATGCATAGCGATCGCAGCCCCCTTAAGACACAGCTTGTTTTATTAAGCACCCCTTCTCTACACCCTGCTCATTGCCGCACCAATTCTGCGCTGATGATAGCTCCAGCGATCGCAGTTAAAATTATGGCAGTTCTCCACAATGGCTTCATATTGCTAGCTCTGTTGTCACAATATAAGAAAGCACAATTCTTTTCCGCATTAAACATTTACTACACCTCGCACCCAAAAGCCTTAAAAATAATGGATTTGACCTGATCAAGTGTGCCATTTAGATATGAACTTTAATGCTTAACTGACAAAATTAGCTGTGTTTCCCTGCACTAATCTATACTTTGATTAACGTGTAATTCAAATCCTTATGAGCTGCGAACATTTAGATAATCTGACCCCAAACCGAATATGATTCGCCGTGTCAACAGATACTACAACTGTATTTTAAAGACTTCATGCTGTTTTTCTTTCCTCAAGCATATCGGGAAATAGATTGGACACGACAGCCTGAGTTCTTGGACAAAGAATTAGAGCAGGTGGTGCGTGATGCGGAAGTTAGCTTTTTGAATACGTTTACTCCCCGCCTAGCGCTGGTCTTTCAATTGAACGAGTGTGCCATTCGATTGATATGCTGTTTTTCAATCGAATCAGGCTTGCTCTAGATACTGGCGCACTCCCGCGCTCATTGCTAGGAGGTTTGGTTGTATATTTTTCGCTAAAAAATCTTCGACTACATGAGCAATTGTACTTGTGAGAAAGAATGGTACTCCCTTAATTTTTTTTGGGTCAATCACTAGTTCACCACGGCTTTCAATTACTGTATTATTGCCATCTTCCAGAAAGCGATTTTTGCCAGAACACTTGACTGCTTCTGTGAAAGCGTGAGTTTCAATACGCCATTCAAGTGTAAAATCAGCCTGATTCCAAGTATTATATTCTGTCCAAGAGAGCATCTCTTCACTGAGCAAAACTCTTGCTGCTGCTGGAATTTCACTGCCACCGTGCCATTCATTGACACTAGAAATATTACCCAAAGCTTCACTGCGGGATAAAAGTGTGATGTGGCGCACGTTTGGCATATAGGGAACTAGCTCAACTAGTTTATCCCGATAGGTTGCATAAACCAGGGAGCGTGGAAAAGGAATTTGGGTATCAGCACAGATGAGCATTAATTAATACCATATCTAAATAGAGACACAATGGGGAATTACCAGGAGTTTAGCGATGGCGTAACCGCCCACCGGAGGTGATCGCAACTGAGGTATTTTTTTGGTTAAAACGTCATCTATATTTTACAGTCGCATCGGATCACAAAGCGGCACAAAAAAGCAGCAAGGTCTGCCGTGACATCTAAAAGCCTTACTGTGTAAGATGTCACAGAAAGCGGCAAGATGAAGTCAAACTCTAGAACCCTTGTTATTAAAGGAATGTCACAAAAAGCGGCATGGTGAAATTATGAATTTGGTGTCACTTGAAAGCACTCAAAGCTGCAAGAGAAAGAATACTTGAAAAATTTAGATTGCCGACACCAGAGGTAAATGTATCGCCCAAGTGTGTTGCAGCTTCTGGGTCAATCTTTTTGTCTGCAATCAATTTCTGCCAGTTTTCATTTTGGGCGATCGCCTGAATCTTCAGGTAGCACGAGTTGAATTCTTGTAGTATCTCTATGGGTGACATTGGTATATTCGATGAATTTTCGTTGTTTTATTTGGATAAAATTTAAGTTTGCTCCTTGCCACACAGGTGGGTCTGTCCTGCCCACCCGTTTCCTTACACTGCAACCAAATAAGCAAGCTTGTGGAACGTATCTCTTAAAGTGAGCTTATTACAATGCTGACACATTTTTGGGCAAACACCCTTCAGTATCTCCTCGGTTCACTTTGGTTAAACTGCAACACCCCAACTTTCAAGCATTTACCATACATAGTGGGCAAGAGATATGCTGACACTAGAAAGAGAACAAGCAATAGCGCTTGATTACAGTGTTGTTAATACCAGCATCCAGGAAACCTTCACTGCCATCGATAGGTTCGAGTGGCAGGCGGTAGATGAAATCCTCCTGATGCGAGAACAGCAGCTTTACCTACAAGCTGGATATAAAAACTTTGAAGAATACTGCCAGCGTGAATTATACCCTTGGGGTGGATACCGACGAATCAACCAACTGCTAGGGGCGAAGACAGTCATTGATACGGTTGGCGAATTGGGGGGACACATTAAAAACGAGCGTCAGGCTCGTCCGTTACTTCGCTTAGTCAAGGAACCAGAGAAACTAAAACAAGCTGTAGCGATCGCTGGCCCAGGAACCGCCAAAAGAAAATGCCCAGGAATGCTTACGTTTAATGGGCATGGCTTTGAAAAACTTAGCCAGTGCCATGAACAATACCCAGGCATTGGAGGCAGCAGCGCTAATTCTGGGAAACGAACCGACACCAATTGCGATCGCATATCGAGCCGAACAACTGGAAATGCTGCCCCAAGCAGTTAGCGACATTAGGGGAGTGCTAGCTAAACCGGGAATCACCCCCTAAAACCCCCAACCGCGTTACCTACTTTGATGTCGCTAACCCCATCTGGGACAAAGTAGCAAAACGTTATTTAATTAAGCGGTATCATTCCCGAGTGGCGCTGCGCTTACGGGATCAACTCAATCCACCGTCCAAAGCAGGGGAGCTCTTAGCAGGGAGCAGGGGGAAAAACTCTTGATATACTTGTTATACTGTACCTCATTTACCTGCAATCTACTGTAATGTAACTCCTACAATCACATCGTTGAAATCTTCGTCCCCACCATTTGCTAAATCCTCAAAGCCAAAGACGTTATTCCCTAACAAGCGAATGTGATCGACTTTATCAGTATTAGCTCCTAAGAATGGGAAGTAAACTGCTGGATTGTTATTGGGATTGCTATCAAGTAA
Organism: Nostoc sp.; assembly: GCF_036919575.1. GTDB lineage: Bacteria > Cyanobacteriota > Cyanobacteriia > Cyanobacteriales > Nostocaceae > Nostoc. The sequence goes on from NZ_JBALBY010000001.1 coordinate 104,699, forward strand.
AGCATCAGGGCTACCATTAGCAATAATAAATGGTGCAAAGATGGAACCAGGTTGGAAAGTTCCTGTATAAGTTGCCGTACCTTGGTTGTTAACTGTCAGATCAATTCCGGCAACACGCCCACGAATTGCGGCTTCAGTATAACCTGCCTGTCCGGTGAGAATATCGGCTTTACCATCTCCGTTAGTATCAATCCCACCATTTTCATCAGTCACTTGATAGAAGCCGATGAAATTATTGAAAGCCGCTTCTCTGTTGACCACAAAATTAGCTTTTACCTGACTTGTCACACCGCGCAAATCAATCACTTCTCCTTGGGGTTTTCCTTGCAGACTTGTACCCAGAGGTAGTGGGTCATTTGTGGGCTGAATCTTTACCACCATATCCTTGAAGTCAGCAGTGCTATTACCAGAGCTATCCTTCCAAGCGAGGGAGAACTGATCAGCACCCAAATCTGTAATCTTTTGTGTTAAAGGATCAGAAAATAGGATCTCTGTGAGTGGAGTTACTCCAGCGCGTACAGCATCAATTGAGCTATTTTTGACCAAGTAAAACCTCAAGTTATCACTAGAGTTTAATTCCAGCAGATGTGACAGATTGTTGGCATTAAACCCATTGGGAGGATTGGCGATCGCAGATAAAATTACCTGACTGCGCTCTAAAGCTGCTTGGGTGTAACCTGCTGCTCCTGGTGCAATACCATTGATGTTACCTTGAGCATCGTCAACGGTAAACACTCCCAGTTCATTAACAAGATTAGAACTGCTTTCTGTGAGCGTGACTTTAAGTTTTGATTTGCCACTGTTATTAGAGATTTTGAAGATATCATCCGCAATTTTTGAAAGCTTGAAGCTCGGCGTGCCGTTATTGTGTTCGACAGCTAAGGCAAAGGTATCAGTGGCACTTACACCATTATTATCTTTAGCTCGTAACTCAATTGTTAAATTTCCGAAATCTGCGTTAGTTGGTGTACCTCTGAAGGTGCGCGTAACTGCATTAAATTTCAGCCAACTAGGTAGATTACTACCATCTTTTAGGGTAGCTGAGTAAGTAAGATTGTCACCTGCATCTACATCAATGAAGGTATTGGTATCAAAAGTAAAGCTGAAAACTGTGTCTTCTTTGGCTATTTGATCGGCGATCGCATTTTGTAGAGTCGGGGCATCATTTACGTTTTCTACCTTTAAGGCAAAATTAGCATTGACTGTTTTTGCTGATGTATCGGTTGCTATCAGTTTTATATTGAGAATACTGACATCAGCATTAGTTGGTGTACCGCTAAATGTGCGAGTATCTGGATTAAATTTCAGCCAGTTAGGTAGATTACTGCCATCTTTTAACGTGGCTGAGTAAGTAAGATTATCTCCTGGATCTACATCAATGAAGGTGTTGGCATCAAAAGTAAAGCTGAAAGCTGTATCTTGTTTTGCTATTTGAGCAGCGATCGGATTTTGTAGAGTAGGTACATCGTTGATAGGATTGACTGTAATCTCAAATTGAGTTTGACTCGCATCTGTGCCATCATTCACTATCAACGTAATTATGGCAGTTCCTGATAGATTCGCAGCGGGTGTGGCGAGTAAAGTGCGATCGCTACCTATGCCACTTAATATTAAATTATTATCAGGTAACAAAGTCTGATTTGAAGAAGTTACGGTAATTGTCAGATTAGCGATCGCAGTTTCAACATCCCCGATAGTAAAGGCGATCGCTGTTGCAGTATCTTCATTTGTAATCTGTGGGTCGATGGCAGTAATTGTCGGTGGATTTTGTACTGTAAGCGCAACCGTGAGCGTATCAACCTTAGCCCCTTCTGGATCGCTAACTTCTAAAGATAAGCTATCAGCAGCAAGGCGAGTCCCATTTTGGACATAGATCACTTTTTCATTGTCTATATCATCTTGAGTGAATGTATCCCCAACGTTAATATCTACGCCATTCAATTTGACCAGCCCAGACTGGGGTAACGCCTTGAGCGTAAACTTCAGGTTTCCATCGGGGCTTTCAGAGTCGGTAGCACGGAGGATATCGCGGCTAATAGTTTTAGTAGTGCCAACTTCTAGGACGAATCCTGTATTTTTGCTGACTACTGGCGCATCATTTATCCCTGTGACTTCAAAGGTAACGTTGTGAATTTCGTCTGAGAAGAATTTGCCATCGGTGACGCGGAAGCTAAAGCGATCGAAAGGCGTACCAAATAAATTCTCATAGGGCGTATAAGTGAGCAAACCTGCGGCAATGTCTTCTACTGAAACTTCAGTATTTCCCGTAATTTCCTGATTACCGAGTTTCAGTAACCCTAGTAGTGGTTCAGTTTCAATAATTATCGATTTTAGAGTGTCATCGGTATCGCCTTTGGTAAAGGGGAAGTCAGCAACAGCGAAGGTATAGTTCGTATCTTCGGTAATGGTGCGGCTGAAGTCGGCTGTATAGGGTGGAAAGACATTTTCAGCTTTGTAGGGACTGTTATTAAATTGCGTTGTCAACGCTCTTGTGGTAAAAGTGTTGTTAAATTCGTCAACGGTGATCTGTAACTCATTGCGACGAATTTGACCGAGCAGATCCTGTAACCCTTGAGCAACTGCTCCAAACTTGCCATTAATGCGGAATATCTGGTCGTAAATGTTGTAAGTTTTGCTAGGAAAACCATAGTCAACGGCTGTTTCGGTAAGAGCAGTAACTGCACCATCAACTGCTAATTTGGCAGCAAATTTGAGATTATCTGATAATTCTGGCGCGAGATCGTTGACAATATAGCCAATGCTGGTTAAATCAACGTCTTGATTTTGGATAAAGTGATCGGCAATCTTATCAATAATTTGATTGATCGGTTTACCCGTAAAAGCTGCAAGCTGCTCACTGATAAGTTGTACCTGCGCCCCAATCAGGTAGGTTTTCGATGCTTCATCAAGATTTTGGGGATATTCAAATTGTTCATACTCACCTGTATCAGGATTAATATCAAGAGCAGGTGGATGAAGTAGGGCAGATAAACTCAATTCAAATTCAGCACGATCATCTGTGATCAAAGTAGTGGTAGGGTCAAGCTCTTCTCGATCACCCTCATAGGCATACTGACTTCCATCAGGGTTAATGATGAAAACTGTTTCAGTACCATAAGCTTGGAGTTTTGGATATAAAGATAACCCTGAGATATGCCATTTGTGCAGGATCAAATCCTTCGCGGCTTGGGCGGGATCGTTACCATTGGAGTTGGCAGCGAGTTGACGACCAATGCGTTCCACTAAGCTGGTAAAAGGAGTAATGGTTGATGAACCCACAGGAGCAGTTAGAATCCCTTCAAAGGGCAATTCTGAACCCGAATCAATCCCCCCAATCATTGCTAATCGTCCCTCATTGAGGTTGATTATGCCATCTTGGTTGGTGTCGAATTGTGCGAACGTAGCATTGGGAATGACTAACTTAAACTGCCCGTTACGGTTCGTGACAGTGACAGGTTCTCCATCATCGGCAACACCGTTGAGGTTGGCATCTAGGAAGACCGTTCCGCCAGCAATAAAGCCATCTACTGCTTTGCCACTTAAATCGCTACTGAAACTATTACCCGATGCCCCAACATTAAACTCAGCTAGTTTAAATTTAGCAAAATTTGTCTCCCATACGGTCGATGATAAAGCTCCTATCCCCACCTCAACTTTTGCCCCTAAGAAAGCTTCAATTAACCCATTGAGATTAAACAGTTCTAAAGGCGTATCGAGACGAGAAATAATTTCTGAGCCGCGAATCTTGCCATCACTGGTGCCGTTTAGTTCGCCTTCATCCACCAGATCGAGGCTGATTTTTCCGCCAATTCCTCCTTCCACAGTCGCTGTAATAATCAAAGCAGTAGCAGCTAGTCCAGCTTTGATATTTCCGTTTACAAGCAATTCAGGCTTTTCTTTACCGTCTGCACCTAAATCGTCTACATAAAACCCATCGAAAACTTTGTAAATTTCGTCTAGGGCAAAGTCCTCATCTTCCCAAGCTTCCAATCCATGAGTATCGTAGCCAACGGAAAGATCGGTTTTGGCAGTAAAATTTCCCTCCACCACTGCGAGTAGAGGCAGGGGCGGGGCAATGAGAGTTGTTGATTTGATGTCGAAGGCAAACTCAAAATCAGGGATGTCGTACTTGACTAAATCCACATCTTTTTCACCCAAAAGCAACCGCAGAATTGTTACAGGATTACTCAGAATCGGAAACTGCAACCCTTCTAGTTTTTGAAGCTTGGAAAGGATACTAGATTGGGTGGTTTTACCTGCTTGAGCCGTTGGATTTGTGGTAGGTTGTTTTGTAGTGACTGTAGTCCCCGTGCCAGTGACAGTTGCAGCGCCAGTATCAGGAACTTTGATGGCTGCTGTAGCATCTTTTTGTTGGCTACTCGCTGCCTTGAAATCGCTGAGAGAGTGGCTACCCATATCTAGGATAATAGATTCATTTGTTGGTAATTTGTTTAATGAATCAACAATCTCGATGATTTGGGTGAGGGTATCGGCAAATTTAATTGCCTTGTCAATTTTCTCCTTAGTTTTAGGATCAGAACTCAGAGGAGCTAAAGTCTTGGCAATATCAAGCAGGGAAATTCCAGGTTTCCCATCGGCATTGAAAACACTATCCAGTTTGAGGTAAGAGAGTAATTTTGTATCGGCATTCAACAGTTCAACTATCGGTTTAATTGGATCGAGAATTTTATCTGTTGCCGCCATAATCGGTCTGATAAAATTAGTTAGGAAACTACCAAAGTCTAGTTCTACATTGTTGAAGTCAACAGATAGCCCCTGTTTCTGCGCTTGTTCTTGATTGCCATAGTTGTATAGTGGCAGATTGAGTGATAGATCAAAGGCAATAGAGGGGAATGCAGGATTACCCTCGATACTGGTTTTAGTGTTGAGTCCTAAATTGGCATTCCCCGCAAATTCGTATTTAATCAGGTCATTGAAGCTGAGACTGGGGTCATTTTTGAAGTTTTTCAGTTCTGCAATCGTCAGGCGATCGCCATCATCACGCAACTTGACAATTGACCCAGTTGCGGGTTCAAGTGCCTCTACTAAGAATTCATTACTAACATCTGCAAAGGGTTCGATGGGAGCGCCCTGTTTATTCAGGATGAATTGCCCATTAAAATCCTGTTTATTTAGAGTCAATTGCCCATTAAAATTTTGTTGATTCAGGGTTAATTCCCCATTAAAATCTAGATCAACAAAGCGTTTGCTATCTTGTACCCACAATTTAGGCTCAAATTTATAAATGTCTGGGTTTCCTGCAATGCCAATATCGAGCTTTTTATCCCCATCTACATCCAAGAAAGTAATGCTAGTGTCGATGTCGGAAATGCGGAAAATATCTTTTAAGGTAATCTTTACTAAAGGATCGCTCGCCTTAATTCCGGCTCGCTTGGCGATTTCATCGGGTAAATCAACCTTCGTATTGATTAAGGTGTCATTTGCTTCTACATAAACCCCATCATTATTTTGATCGATGTAACGATCCACACCAGTACCGAGAATCTTTAAGGTGATGAGTGCATTTTTCCTATCTTCAGGTTTTAGCGGATCGACAATGGTAACAGTTTCATCACTACCAGGAATCTCTAAGGTGTCAAAACTAGAGGTGGACTGAGGTTCATATTTATCCAGAATTCCATTGCGATTGATATCTAGAAAATAAGTTTGCTGACCATTATTTTGAGCAGTGAGGATTTTGACATCCCAAGTGTCCGGGGCATAAATGCCATCTTGATCGACATCGATATAAGTGCCATCTTCACTCTTGGCTTCATCATCTATTTCTAAGGGATTAAACTCAGAATAGATATACTTTTCGGCGCTATCGTATTGCTTATTATTGTTAGTGTCTCTGAAGGCAATACTGACATCATTAATAAATTTCCCTTCTCCAATTTCATTGATGTCTGCATTCAGTTTCAGGTCATTGTTTTTATCCCATGCCTTATTGACTTTTTCCCCGACATCTAGGATGTTGTTATTGTTAAAGTCGATGTAAGATTCGGGAACTGCCACTGTGCCGATCGCAGCCATTGGCGCAGTCTTTTTCAACAAAAACTCGGTATTAAAAAGACTCGCATTTATAGTAGATGGTTCGAGAGCCTTGCCTGTAGCATCTTTATCTAATTTGCCATTGCGGTTGACATCAAAGTAATAGGTATTTGCCCCAGTTGTTGCATTGGTGGCAGTACGATAGATTCCTTCTTGTTTCTGGTATTTGGCTTGATTGAACTTACCATCTTTATTGACATCAAGTGGATCGTTAGCAAGGGGTTTCAGTTCGGTATAAGTTCCCGCAGCACTAATCTGGGTAAAAGGTTCTTTGAGATTTTGTTCGGTGGTTTCAATCGTGCCATTCTTATTCAAATCAAAGGAGAAGGGGGCAGTATCAAGTATGCCATTGCCATTAACATCAAAGAATCGAATTCCTGGATGATTATCTAAATCTTTGAGTTTGGCATCAACTGTGAAAGAGAGTTTAGAAAGATTGTTTGGATCGTTGTTAAAGTCTAGACGGAGAAAACTGAGGTTTCCTTGTCCAGTGAAGTCTTGAGATAAGCCAACATCAATCCCGGCATGAAAACCTGTTTTTTTGGTATCAATAAAGAAGCCGAAGTCTTTGCTTAAACCAAAACCGAGCGATAAGTTATAGTCAAAAGTCGAAACTAATTCCCCTTTGGTGGTCAGACTAATACCTAAAGCCGGAAGTCCTAAATTATTGCCATCCAGAGAGAGTTTGAAGAGATCGTAAGTTTTACTTAAGTCCAGATCGACTGTGACTTCATCCTCATTTACCTCTACCTCCACATCAAAAGATTTTGCCCCAAGTGTGCCGAGAATGCCTTCGATAATCTCTTTAAGTCTAATTGCCGTGAGGTTTTCTTCTTTAGCGATCGCACTGGTAAGTTTTCCAGAGAATTCACCTATCAAATCGGGGGCAATATCATCTAATCCGCCTAAAATCGGCACTGTGAGACTACCAAGACTCTCTTGCAGCAAGCCTAAGCCTTCTTTGAGGGTAGAAGAGGTTTCTTGAGGCGAGAGAATCCGATCAACAACAAAAACAGTTTGTTGGGGAACAAAGAAGTTGTTATAACCGCTATCGACGCTAGTAACTTGATAGTCAATATTACTGACATGATAGAGATTTGGTTCTGAGAAGTTATCGTCACTACCTTTAACGGCAATGGGTTGGAGTTTGTACCAATCTTCAGGTTTAAAGGTTAGTTCAGTGGTTTGTTTGTTAATTTCAATCTGGCTATGAGTGATGCCCAAATTGAGGGGGGTATTGGTGACAACATTCCCTGTGACATCCACTTTAATTTGATAGTCATCACTGCTGTTTTTATCGAGGTTAGCCAGAGTGACATTTTGGGCAGTATTCCAATCTGTAGTCGTAAAGGTAAGGCTTTTTGTGGTGGTGGGTTTCCCTGTGGTTTCAAAACCATCCGCCAAAGTAACAGTGACGTTATCTAATGGTTTGTTGTTGAGTTTAACGGCAAAATTATTGTTACCTTGTTCTGTAGGAGTCGCAGTCAGAAGCTTAATATCTAGAACTTCACTGGAGGCGATCGCATATTTATCGCCACTATTATCACTGATGTCGAATTTGACGGTTTGTTTAGGATCGAACTTCAGTTGGGCATTAATTTGATAGTTACCAATGCTGTTGCGATCTAAATAGGACACCACCACGCTTTGTTGTGGTTGATTCCAGTTATCTGGGGTAAAAGTTAGTGTAACGGGAGTGGTAGCTTGGCTGGCGGTTTCAAAACCATCAGTTAGGGTGACAGTGACGATTTCAAAGGGTTGTTTTTTTAGCTGCACATCGAAGGTAAGTGCATCGCCTTTGTTAGTGGGGACTAAACCATTGAGTTTGACATCAAGAAAGTCACTGCTGAAACTATTGAGTGTGTAAACTTCCTTTTTAACCTTAACTGTAGTTGGGTTAACAGGATTAACAAACTCAACTTCTGCACCCGGAGTTAAGCGGATTTTGACATCTTGGGTGGGTTCACTTAGCAGGGAAACTTCAAATTGTGCGGCTTCACTTTCTCCAGCAACGGTAGTATATCCTACTTCTACTACTCGTACACCAGGAACATCATCATCTGCGATCGCTATGTTCGCAATTTTGTTATTGTTATCAAGAGTATAGCCATCGCCTGCCAGCAATTCCACCGTTACGGTTTCTTCTGCAACTTTAGCCAGAGAGTTAACCTGCACTGAATTGACATCAAAGGTATTGAGATTAACCAAGACAGTAGTGCGGTAAATATTGCTACCTGTGCTGATCGGATTTAGCGTAACGGAACTGATAACTTCCCCAATTACACCTTTAGCGAACTTTAATTTCGCGCCTTGATTGAGAATTGCCGATGCTGCTAGGGTTGTCTCAACCGTCAAAGTCATCTGAGTTTGGTTATTGCTGGCTGCGCCTACAGTTCTGCCCGTAACTTTGAGATTAAGTCCTTCCGCTAACTTGTCATCAATAGGAACAATCAGCAGGTTATTTTGAATATTTCCGGGGGCAATCAGTACAGTGCCAGTGGGTGAAATCAGTTGATAATCATTGCCATTACTAGCAGTTCCCCCCACCAAACGATAGTTAACTGCAATCCCATTTTGACTGAGGGAATTGCGCGGGGCAGGATTACTTAGAGAAACGCTAAAGTAACTGGGTTGTCCGAATAGTTCAGAAGCTGAGGGGCCGGCAATAATTTTAGCTGTTGGTAAGTCGTTATCTACGATATAAACATCTTTGGTCAGACCAGTGAAATTGTTGTATTTCGAGTCTTCATTGGTCAATGTGAGCGTGTAATTGGGATTAGTTGTCCCATTAAATCCATAAACTTGGATGTAATATTTACCTGGGGCTAAACCATTAAAATCAAGTTTCTCGCTATTGTTTGTATCGGAAGATGATTTGCTAATATAGTTGGTGAGATCGGAAGCTTTGTAGAGCTTCATATCAAGATCGCCCACGGCATTATTAAAGTTTATCTGGACATAATCAGCAACAGTTCCTGTGTCGGGAAGAGTGAATTGATACCAATCTTGATCCTTTGATGTGCCGATCGCTAAATCGCGTAAGGTTAGGGTTTCCTTGAGAGTTCCTAAATCTGTCGCTTGACTGGAAATGCCATTGGTAGCATCGTCGAGTTCTCCATAAAGAACCTTGCCACTTTCTGTTGTGATTTTAATCTGACTGCTGTGGAAATATTCAACCACCGCATCATCAACCGCCAACACTTGCACCGATTGTTCTAGATTCCAGGTTTTCGCATTAAAGGTGAGGGTGATTGGCTTACCCGCACTTTTTTGATTGAATTGGATTTGATCGTCACTGGGGGTTAATGTTACCCGCACTTCTCCTGTGGGTTGACTCTTGAGGCGAACACCATAAATATTAGTGCGTCCTTCGCTGGTTTGTCCAGGTTCGGTGATTACCAGTCCAAAGTTGTCATCGTCTGTATTCGTTAAGAACAGCGATTCAACTTTTAAGCCATCATATTTGGCATCTTGGCTGTTAATTGTGGAGATAATTTTATAGTCAATATTATCATCATCAATTGCATCATTTTGTCCCACCACAGTAAAAGCTTGAGGCTTATTCCAGTTGTCGGGAGTAAATTCTAAATTTAGAACGCTGACTGATGATAAATCGCTAGACTGACTCTTTAGTTGTCCTTCACTGCTATCAGTTGTACCGAGGGAGACTTTAACTGTTTTTGTGGGTTGACTATTGAGTTGGATCGAATAGTTGAGGAATGAACCGCCTTCAGATGTAGTTGAACTACTAGGCTTAGTAATGGTGATTCCTACAGTATCACTATCATCCTGTAGGGTAACAATAGCAGTGGATTTGGTGGCATCAATGCGATAACCATCTCCAGCCCGCAGGTTGACTTGAATTGTTTCATCATCTTCGTCTATATTGTCTGGCAGAGTTTGTAGCGTAATAGTGGCTTTAGTTTCTCCAGGGGCAATTTTGACGGCTTGCACCTGTTGATAATATTTGAGGGTGCCATCTGCACCACCGATAACGAGATCTTGGTCAATATCCCCATCCAGATTGACTAAGATTGGGGCGGGGATGCTATTGCTCTTTACAGCAATATCTTTGAAGGGGTTAGCATCACCGGAAAGTGTTTGGTATCTTCCGCCATTCTTAAGGGAGGTTTGGATCTTGCCATCAAAACGGCCAGAATGATAATCCAAAGATCCAGAAAGCAGATCGAGATCCCCATCAAAATCGAGATCGGAGAGAGTCGTCACCCCTATAGTTGGCAACTGGTAAGTATAATAAGAATTATTTAAAGTAAAATTAGGAGAGGTTTTTGATCCGTAATTGAAGTATAATTGAGTCCTATTTACCTCGCTTGCCAAGTAAGTATAGGTATTGGTAGTTCCGAGAATCGCGTCTTGGGTTCCATTTCCATCAATATCCCCAAAAGTGGGATAAACGGAGAAATAAATGGCTGTTCTAAACTCCTCTAAGGGATTACCGCCACCCGTTAGCTGTTGAAACTGGGGACTGGTGACTGTGCCGAAGTTTTTGTAGTAGGAGACTGTACCAACTCCCGTGCCAACAAAAACGTCTAAGTCTCCATCTCCATCAATATCCACAAAAGCTGGAGCCGCATTCGAGCCGACATCAACATTATTTAACGGATTATTAACTTCTGTTTGTTCACTGTAGAGGGGATTACTTACACTTCCTTGGTTTTTGTAGAATTTGATCAGCCCTTTTCCTGTGCCAACAAACAGATCCAAATCTCCATCTTGGTCAATGTCTGCAAAGGTAGGACGGCTATTCTCGCCCACATTAATGCCATTAAAGGGATTATTTGTTCCCGTTTTTTCGATGAAAATATTTTGTAGGGTGTTGATGTCCTGAGCATAGATGGCACTTCCTCCAGCTAAATCAAAGCTGACTAAAGCCCCATTATTTCCGGCGGGTTTATCTAGGTTAATTTCAATTTGTGGTGCGATCGCGCTGCCTGTTAACTTATCTACTTCAATCGCGGTGGCATTGAGGACTTTAATCGTAGCTAAGGGGAGAGTTGTATTAACTTGATTGGGATCTCCACCTAATGCAGTGTTGACTTCTTCGGCAGTCTTAAGAATTTGTTTTTCATTATCAAGATTGGTAATCTGAATGGGAATCTTTTTGTTTTGATATTGTTTATCATCGCTGCTGGTCGTCCCAATCACCAAATAAGTAATATCGCCATCTTTTTCAACATCATCTACCCCTGTTACGGTGACGGTTTGATACTGATGCCAATTTGCAGGGGTGAAGATAACAGAGGATTTAGATAACGTTCCTTCGGTAGCATCAAGTCCAGAAAAGGCAATGGTAACATTATCAGATGGCTTGCTAGAGAGGCGCAGTCCAAAAGCAGATTCAGTAAATGTCCCTACTTGTCCTTGGATATAGGTATAGGTAACTGGATTTGCAGTAGTTTGATAAGCGCCATTATTTTTGTTGAGCGAACTATCTTCGGTATTGTTATTAAACTGCCAATTACCAATCAATCCAGCTTCATTGCCTTGCAATTGGGTTGTCAAACCATTTTTGATGTCTGCTTCACTCAGAACCTTATTCCAAATCCGCACATCGTCGATCGCACCGATAAAGTTAGAGCCGCCGTTCGCACTACCAATTGCTAAAGATTGAGTGTTAAAGACATGAGTTAGGGTAGAGTTAAAAAACCCAACCGACACCCCATTTACATAAGCGCGATAGGTGCTGCCATCAAAAGTATAGGCAATATGATTCCACTCATTTTGTTTGATGACATTAGCTGTTGAGACCTTTATATCTCCAGTGGTAAACCACAGGGTATTGCCTGCCACCCGAAGTCCAGGATACTCCTTATCGTTCACCAAACTGCCAAAAACACTACGCTCAATCGTGTCATTGGTGGTAGGTTTAATCCAAGCACTTAAGGTAAATTTCTTAGTTTGACTGAGACTGAGACTAGAACTTGCAGGCAACTTGACATAATTTGTGCTATCAAATTGAATGGCAGTCGTCAGCCGTTTTTCTTCGGTAATTAAGGGGCTAAAAGTCCCAGAAAACGTTGTATTTTGAGCTTGGGTGGTGCTATTGGTGATAACCTGAATATTGGAGAGTTGCACCCCAGCGACATCACTATCAACTAAAGTCAGGGTGGCATTACCAACGCCACTTTTTATGTTGTAGCCTGTGCTGCTTTGGAGAGTAATGCTAACAGTTTCATTGCCTTCGACTTTGGAATCAATAATAGGTGCGATCGCAATGGTAGCTTCTATTTCTCCAGGGGCGATGGTAATCGAACCTACTTGAGTATTAATATAGCTAACTGGATTCGCAGTAGTTTGATAACTCCCATTATTTTTGTTAAGCGAACTATCTTCGGTATTATTATTAAACTGCCAATTACCAACTAATCCAACCTCATTGCCTTGCAATTCGGTTGTCAAACCATTTTTGATTTCTGCTTCACTTAGAACCTTATTCCAAATCTGCACATCGTCGATCGCACCGATAAAGTTAGAGCCGCCGTTCGCACTACCAATTGCTAAAGATTGAGTGTTAAAGACATGAGTTTGGGTAGATTTGAGTAACCCAACAAACGCCCCGTTCACATAAGCGCGATAGGTGCTGCCATCAAAAGTATAGGCAATATGATTCCACTCATTTTGTTTGATGACATTAGCTGTTGAAGCCTTTATATCTCCAGTGGTAAACCACAGAATATTGCCTGCTACCCGAAGTGCCGGATACTCGTTCCCGTTAGTCAAACTGCCAAAAACACTGCGCTCAGTCGTGTCATTGCTGGTAGGTTTAATCCAAGCACTTAAGGTAAATTTTTTGGTTTGACTGAGACTGAGACTAGAACTTGCAGGCAACTTGACATAATTTGTGCCGTCAAATTGAATAGCTTTAGATCCTCCTGCGATCGCTGTGATCGCATGGCCAGCGATCGCATAGTCAGTATTGAGGGTAGCAGTTCCTGAAACGGCGTAATTTACGGTTAACCCTGCTGCTGGTGCAGGATTTTTGAGGCGAATCGTAAATTGTCCACCTTCGGCATCAGTTTCATTGGCATTCCCACCCCTAATAATGCTGATTTCAGGGGTGATGGCTACGGCATCGGTTAAACTGCCTTCTGTTACCCGAACTTTGTCTGATGGGTTAGTAGTTAGGGGAACGGTTAGAAGAGGTACATTTTGACGGAGGGTATTGTTGTCGTTGATCTTGAGTTGTGTCTGAGCAGTTGGAATATTTGGTAAAGTTACAGTCTGAGGAATATTCCAATTTTCAGGATAGAATACAACAGATGCCTCATATAGTTGTCCTAAATTAGGATTAGGATTAATATAAATATTAGTGGAAAAGTTAGGTTGACTGGCAAGCTTAATGTTAAAGGTAGTGCTACCATTCTTCACCGAGAGAGGATTACTAGCATTGACAACCTCATTAAATTCATTGAGGATGACGACACCATATTGGAATGCTTGGTTATCTTGAATGGTTAAAGTACGGGAACTATTATTAGGATCGATCCCATAGTTAGAAGCGTTTTGATCATAGGTTCTAGTTTCGCGGTCAAAATCATAACCCATTAGTGTGACTTGAATTGTCTCATCAGATTCAGAAATGCCATCGGGTAAAGCCGTGAAGTAAATTCTGCCGCTTCTTTCGCCTTGAGGAACAACAATGCCCTTAAGTTGGCTATTAGGATCACTGGATACTTTGCGAATCTGAGAACTCCAATAATCTTGTCCACTTGTAGCAGTTCCTCCCAAGCTATATGCAATCCACAAACCTTGGGGAGCAGTGACATCTTTATCCAAAGTTACATCTACATAACCAATCTGGGTGGCAGGATTTTTGATGTAGTTAAGTGTGTAACTAGCAATGCCATGATTTTGGTTAGCGGTTTTATCTTGAGTATTATTGTTAAACTGCCAATAACCAATTAATCCCTTTTCATTGCCTTGCAAGTCGGTGATTAAGTTTTGGTTAATCTGAGCAGAGGTGCGGGCAACATTCCAGAGACGAACTTCATCTATTGCCCCAATAAAGGTATTTGTGCCAACTTTGCCAATATCAAAACTGGAAGCATTGGTGGGAATTTTCCCTTGAAATTGAGTAGTTGAAGATACCTTTAAGCCATTGACATAAAGGCTGTATTCTGTGCCATCAAAGGTAGTGGCAACATGATTCCAATTATTTTTGGTGAGGAGGTTGTCAACTTGGAAGGAATTCCAATTTGTGCCATCACCAAAACCGACTTCAATTCCGGTTTGATTAATTACAGAGATTCCGGCATAACTGGTAGCAGTCGTGCCGTTACCTAAAATTCCATGACGGTTATTATCGGTAAAGTTGGCAAAAATCCAAGCTTCTTGGGTAAATTGTCCCGTTTTGCTGAGGTCTAAGCTGGGTTTGCTGGCAACATTAACCGAGTTTGTCCCCTTTAATTCTAAAGCCTGTTCTAACCCAATAATTGTACTGCCATAACCAAATCCTTCTTGAGGATGAACAACATTACCCAGAGAAACAATAGGTTCATTGTCCTTAATGGTTATTGTCGCACTATTTAGTGTAGGGTGAATGCCGTAATATTGATTTAAGCCTGTTGCGTGATTCACAAGGGAGAGCGTAACAGTTTCATCGGGGTCATAAATATCATCATCAATGGGTTCCACGCCAATGAAAATTGAGTTTTTATTACCGGCAGGAACATCGATCTTGAGATTTGAAGGATCAGAATCGGGATTTTGAATTAGATACTTCCTATTTTGATAGCCTTCAGCCTGCAAGTAATAGTATATTTTGTAATCCGACCCTTTTTTTGTGGCGACAAAGGAACCCGCAATTGCTGGCTTATATGGGCTTCCAAGGAATAGTTGGAGATCAAACTGTTGAGGAGTAGCTCGACTAAAATTAACCTGAAATAATCCATCTCCAGATCCGCTAAATGGTGCGCCTTCTTGGGTCTGTGAACGATAATTTTGTAGACTTATCTGAGGTTCATTATCGAATAATGAATAGTCCACCAGGTCATAATTTACTCTATATTCAGGGCTATATACTCCCACGATCCGAAAATATTCCGTTTGCCCCTCATAAAGTTTATCATCATTGATAATTGGCAGCGTAAATTCCTGTGAGTATACCCCACTAGGAAAAACGACACTTGAGGATATAGTAGTAAAGTCTTGCGAATCTGCTCTCGGGTAAGATGCAGAATCTAAGTCTATTTTATAGTAAAATGTTATATCTCTGTTAGTGCGAACAGGATTAGTATTTGTGAGTATAAATTTAGGACTACTACCTCCTTCTTGTGTCGTTCCCGAAGATTGACGTAGTTCGAAAATGGGTTCATTATCTTGGATGGTTACAGTAGTAGAGCTTGTATTAATGCTATAAGTATTAGATGATTGAGGATCAGGTACTAAAGTTAATCTGAATTGTTCTCCATTTTCTCCCCCAATCCGATCATCAACAATATTGATCCTTACTGTGGCGCTATTACCAGAAAGCTTGGCGTAGTATAGAGGCTGGGGCTGGGGAATGCTAACATCGCTAGAATCTGCTCCAGAGATAGTTTCGATTTTATAAAAAACTTTTACTTCTCCTGAAACATCACGATCAGATGTAATGGTAAAGTTTACTGTCTCGCCTTCTTTGACTGTTGTTGAGGAAGCATTCACCCAAATTTGGTAGGGATTGGGTACAAATTTATAATAATTATTAGACGACTTTTTAAAAATCTCCTCTCCAGTAGATTTTAGGGTGTAGCCGAAAATAGAATAATTAACTTCAGAGTCGTTAACAGCTAAATATTGTTCCTTCTGAGGAGGAACAATATTCGGAACAATAAATTTGTCAGCAGGAATTACTTGTTTAGAAATACTAGGTCCAGACCAAGAAAGAATTGCTCGCCAATCACCCACATCATTCTGAAACTTCATCTCAATGGGATACCATTGCCCTCCGGTTAAAGAGATATTACCGGAGTATTCATCAGTAGCATTGTTCCATTGGTTAATAATTTTTTGTCCATTTACATATAAAACTACACCGTCATCAATATCTGCAAAGAAAGTGTAAGTTCCAGCATTAGGTGCATAAACATAACCAGTCCACTTGATCCCTCTATCGTCATTTCCACCTAAAAAAGCAATATTATCGTTGCTCTGACTATAATTGATATTGTCAACAATATTCGTGCCTTTGTAATCAGAAAGAGAACCTTCTACATCTTTGTCCTTATCATTGTAATACTCGGCTTTTAAAGCCAAGACATTTGTATAACTCTGCTGATCTGCATCAGAAATCGCCAAACTCGATTCAATACTCCCCGTCTGAACCTCTAAATCCCAGTCTCCCCCTAATTTGGCATTCCCCGTAACATCGGTAGAAGCAGCAACATCAGCTCCAGTAACTTCACTGAGATCCCGAATAAAATCTTCGCCTACACCCGAACCAACACTACACCCAAACAGCAAAATATCAGCTTCTGCGGTCAAAGCTTTGCGCCATTGCTGCAATTGCTGACTATACTCCTGTAAATTGGCGCTGTTGAGCAGTGTTGTCCCCAATCGAATTTCTCCCTCACCACCGTGAGAGATAATCTGGATACTGGTAATGCCCTCTCGTCCTGTTAAAGCTTCGGTAATCTGGGTAATGCCGTCTCGACTGCCATTAAGGACAACCACTTCTATCCCCGAAGTGACGTTGTTTACCAAATCTTGGTAATTTTCAACTGTTGAGTCAACAAAAAGCACCTGTTTCGAGTTATTAATAGCCATTATGCATTGTCCTGTGATGGTTTAAGAGGCGACAAAATGGGATAGTGTCATGGAAGTTGCAACCAGGATAAAGTAAACTAAAAGAACTGATTTGTCAGCGTTTCAGCCTTTATGTTAGTTACTAGACTCGTCCGAAAATTTGCAACACGCTCTGAGTCTGGTTTTAGACCATGTTAGCTGTTAACCAGAACCAACGTAATAACCAGGGTTGTAGATAGTTACTCATAGCAACTATGTGTCTACTGATATTGATCGCTCTTCACCTTAAGAGAAGTTCCGAATTATGAGCGAGTAGGAAATTTTTGGCGCTTATTATTTACCATTTAATACCTTAGACTTCGCCCGAAATTTATAGCCCAGTCTATGTAACAAGGCGGGCGCATCATCTCAATAAAAGGATTTCATTCTCAATAAACTCTAAATCACAAAAACCATCAGAATTTTATTGGCTTAGTTTTTGCCATAACACAAAAACAAGCATCTATTATCTAGGTTTGCTCTATGCCAATACTCGTAAATTGGCGAAGGTATTGTTTCTTTAAACTTCTTTTCTCTAGTTTCGCTGAGTATGACTGCTAGCGCCTCAGTATTAACAATGATATTTACTTTAAAAAGATTGTGAGCAAAGAGTCCTTACCATTTGGGGAGTTTTGCATCGGAAAACGGGGTATACCCCTCTTCTGTCACTTTCCGGGTATTCTGAATAAAAGAATAAAAAAAGAAAATCCTGAAAGGTAAGTAGGGCAATGGATGTAGAATTACAAATCTTGAAACATTTGGCTGTCTTATGCTCACCCAACAGTTGCCAGCATAGATGAATATTGTGCAGAGTATAAAGACCTGTTTAAAGAAGTAAGAAATTATGAGTGCTTCAAATATTTACATCTGGGAATAATGTCACAAATTAAAAGAAAATCATTGCCAGAGATAGCGAAAGTCGTAAGTATAAACTCCGCACAGTCATTACATCATTTTCTAGCCAATTCAGATTGATCAGTAGATAAATTCAAACAACAACGCAGCAAATGATTGGCTCTACGCTCAAAGCTTTTGTCAATCGTTTTAGGCATTTTTTAAACCTCCGGTTAATACGGCTAACTGTTGCTTGAGAATATTTATCTGTTGTTGATAAAGCTCAATCTCTGCGTTGATTTCTGAGAATAATTACTGTGGGGAAAGCGGTTTAATTTGATTTTCCTGAAAGTGGAACAATTCATCAGAGTTTTTATTAGGCATCAGGGCATAGCGCCAGTCGAGTTCGGCTTGGGGTGTGGCTTCGTTGTCGGTGACTTTGTGAGTCTGGGTGGATTGGTGGCTGAGGATTACGTTAACCCAAGTCTCAGCCGCTCTTTTGTCTCCGGTGGGTGTTACGCCGAGTTCGGCAGCGATTCTTTTGAGGCGAGGGAGGTTATAGCGGCAAAGGGATTGCTGTGTGTAGGTTGGATGGGTCATAATGAAGGCTCCTAGTTTAGGGAACAAAAGGCGATCGCCCAATGTGAAATTGTTCGATCCCTTCCTTTGGTTACAAACGCAGATAGCTATACCTATCCACCACTTTTTTTAGCATAGCGATCGTTCTGTATTAAGTATTATTGCCGGACAGTTGTAGATTTTGGGGTGCTAAGAAACTGGAACCAGGAGGCGATCGCTTTTAAAGATGTTTCGTTTTGCGCGTTAGTTATTTTTCTCACCGGCTGTGTCATCCTGCACCTGTCCTTCCCGGACAGCTAGTACCGCAAGGCGGAATTCGTAATTCGTAATTCGTAATTCGTAATTCGTAATTCGTAATTAATTGTTTGCAAGGGTTTGAGACATTTCAAATGGGTGGCTTATTTACGCCGTGCTGTACTAGCTGGTTGAAGCCCGGCATTCTTAGAGCCTATGGCATATGAAGTGCATTTCACTAGACATCTCCAAAATAGTAACATTCTGTGGTAAAAGAATGTCATAGAGGTTTTTTGACACAGAATTATGAGCAATATACTGAACCACATTGAAG
>NZ_JBALBY010000002.1:0-108181 GCF_036919575.1 Nostoc sp.
TCCGACTTCCGACTTCATTAATCCTGTTTCTCCTGATGCCTCCCGACGAGCAGCTTACTACTTCTATTTTATAAGAGCGATCGCCCCATTCCAAGTATTGCGATCGTATCTAAAATGTAAACTGTCATCACTATGATCCCGTTTTATTTTACTTAAGATTGATCCTCTAAAGTATCTGGAGCTATACCAACGCCTTTGGTAATTGCTCCGCGCCTAGAACCAATGAGACAACAGGAACTAGTTACTGATTATTAGATTTCACAAAAATTCCATCACTTTGAACAACTTTTCCATCAACTGCACTATGCATTTGTTCGAGATTCCCTTGATACTTAAAACCCAAGTTCGTTAAAATTTTGTAGATATCATCAAATAGTAATTGACCTTCATACAACATTTCTAGTGATAACTCAATTATTAAAACATCTGCTTTTTTAATTGTCTGTATGCCACCTGAAATCACTTTATCCTCAAATCCTTGAACATCTAATTTGATTAAAATAGGTTTTTCCAAAACCATCTGATCTGCAATTTCATCTAAACTAGAAATATTAATTTCTTCTTGTATAGATATTCCTTTTGAAAAAGGAAAAACATCTTCATGCAATTTATTCATAGAAAGCAGAGATGAAGATTGCGAAAAGTTACAGCGATTAATATTTATTTTCCCTGAAATATCTCCTAATGCTATATTGAATGAGTGAAATTTATTAATACTAGAGCAATTGGCTACCAACTTCTTATGGCAATCAGGCAAAGGCTCAAATGAATAAATTGTTGCCATTGGAAGAATTTTATTTATATATCTTGTAAATTGTCCTTCGTTTGCCCCAACATCAATTACTGTTTTAATTCCATAATTTTCTAGCCAAAGTGTTTTTTGTTTTTCTTGTCTAATCTTATGTTCTATTTTATATAATTCATATCCCATAAAATGGAAGATTTTCAATATTAAAGCTTTTGTTAATTTTACTATGTTCATGTATTCAAAACTCATTATATGGAAATTTCAATAATCAGAGCTTTGGGCTTACTAAAAGTCTTCTGTCCCCCTCGATAATCCGGTCTTCGTATGCTTGGCTTGAACTTATCTAATCATTTCCAGGGGTATTTCTATACAACCTCGCCCCCAAGATTGCATAAGCACGCAGCTTGCACCATGTATTGGAAAGCGAACTACTTCTAAAGATAGAGCGTTATCAACACGATCAAGATACTCAATCCATGGAAAGCACAAATCCAAACTTATAGAGTAAGACCCAACAGCAAGTTGATGAATAGGGAAAGAGAAAGAGAAAGAAGTTAAACCTTCCTCTAATTGTATCAGCTGGCCAGGATAATATAACCCAAAATTACCAAAACCTACTGCTACTCCCATAGAGTCATATACCCTCATTTCTAGGGAAACTTTAGATTTTTTTTTACTGTATATCTCAACATTTACTTGGGCTATACCATCAAGCGTGGTGTTATAGATAAGTTTTCCGAATGTTAATGTTGGATTACTATTTCCCAGTTGTGGGCGCACAAACGAATCTGATGCAGGAGCATCTTGCAAGTAAAATTGTATTACCGATACAGGATCTTCATCTGCAAAAATACTACCTGAGCGAAGAAGTATACATCGTGAGCATAATGATTGAATTGTACTCATATTGTGACTGACAAACAAAATCGTTCGACCCTGTTGAGCTACATCCTGCATCTTCCCCAAACATTTCTTCTGAAACTGAGCATCTCCAACTGCTAGCACTTCATCCACAATTAAAATCTCCGGTTCTAAATGCGCCGCCACCGCAAACGCCAAGCGCACATACATCCCCGATGAATATCGCTTGACAGGCGTATCTAAAAACTTTTCTACCTCAGCAAACGCCACAATCTCATCAAACTTGCGCTTAATTTCTACCTTGCCCATCCCCAGAATTGCACCATTAAGATAGATATTCTCTCTACCAGTCAACTCTGGATGAAAGCCTGTACCCACCTCCAACAAACTAGCAACTCTTCCCTTAATTTTGATGCTTCCTGTTGTCGGTTCAGTAATCCGGCTTAAAATCTTTAATAGTGTAGATTTTCCCGCACCATTGCGCCCAATAATTCCAACTCTGTCACCCTGTTTAATCTCAAACGATACATCCTTCAGCGCCCAAAACTCTTCCTGGGAATTTTGGATTTTGGATTTTGGATTTTGGATTAGATTACCAAAGGACTTAACTTTATTAGCAATCACATCGCGCAGTGCAGTGTAACTTTCTTGCTGTTGATGCCCAATAATATATTTTTTACCTAAATTTTCAACTCGAATAACAGTGTCAGACATTAGCTTTTCAGTTATCAGTAGGTATAAGTCCGCAGCGATGAGGAACGACAAAGCGATCGCTTGCCTTCGGGATGCTCCTTCGCATTTATGAATGATTTAGGATTGCGATCGTTTAGCCTCCACCATCATTTGCACAACCTGCTTCATCTTATATTTCGCCTGCCATCCCAGCTTCTCCTTCGCCTTAACTGGATTACCTCTACCCACTGCTAAATCTGTAGGTCGCAGCAGGCTATTATCGATCACAACATGGTGATGCCAATCTAAATTCACAGATGCAAATGCTGCTGCGACAAATTCCTCTAATGAACTGCTCTCTCCCGTAGCAATGACATAATCATCCGGCTGTTCCTGTTGCAGCATCAAATACATCGCCTCCACATATTCCGGCGCCCAACCCCAGTCACGCTGAATCTGCATATTTCCCAAATAAAGCTGCTCAGTGCTACCTTGAGCAATGCGACAAGCAGCCGCAACAATCTTTTGAGTCACAAATCTTTCTGGTCGCAACGGAGATTCATGATTAAATAGAATCCCAGAACAGGCAAACAAACCATAAGCTTCCCGATAGTTAGCAACTTCCCAAAAAGCAGCAGCTTTAGCCACAGCATAAGGGCTTCTGGGGCGGAATGGGGTTGTTTCATCAGCAGCAGTTTGGCCAGTATCCCCAAAACATTCACTAGAACCAGCATTATAGAGTTTGATTGGCACACCCAAAAAGCGAATAGCTTCTAATAAATTCAGAGTCCCAGTAGTGATACTTTCTAAAGTTTCTACTGGTTGTTCAAAAGACAAACCAACTGAACTTTGTCCTGCCAAATTGTAGATTTCATCTGGCTGGATTTTTGTCAGCACTTGCAATACACTCCGAAAGTCATTTAGAGCCATTGACTCTAACTTCACCTGGTCACGGATAGCTAAGTTAACCAAATTTTGGAAAGAGGAAATCTGGGCATCTCGTGAACTACCACAAACGCTATAGCCTTGATTAAGAAGTAACTGTGCCAGGTAAGCTCCATCCTGACCCGATATTCCACAAATGAGAGCTTTTTTCATTAGCTTATTTTAGAGGATGTTTTAAAAGTATTGGGCAAATATAACGGGAGCATCTCAGTGAAAGCAAATTACCAAATGAGAAACAAGATTATTGCTCCCTCTCCTTACCAAGGAGAGGGTTGGGGTGAGGTTTTACAAGGCTTTTTACACTCATTAAGATGCTCCCAATATAACTTTAAATCACATCTGCGAAAGTCCGTTCCACCTTACGAAAATACCAAATTCCACTAATGAATAGCAAAATTACTAATCCCAAAGATAGCAAAAAACCTGAGAGATATAACTTTGACTCACCCCCTAAAATCGCCCAACGGAAACCATCAATCACTCCTACTATCGGGTTCAGGGAGTATAACAACCGCCATTTTTCGGGAACAACACTGCTGCTAAATCCTACTGGCGAGATATACAAACCAAACTGCACAATAAACGGCACAATGTAACGAAAATCTCGATATTTGACATTTAGAGAAGCAAACCATAATCCCGCCCCCATTGAAGCAGCAAAGGCAATAGCAATAAACAGTGGTAGTGTCAGAATTCGCCAACTGGGGACAAAGTTATACCAAGCCATTAACCCCAATAAAATCATCCCGGAAATTAGGAAGTCTACGAAGCTAACTACTACTGCACTTGTCGGTACAATTAAGCGGGGAAAATATACCTTTGAGATTAAGTTAGCATTGCCAATCAAACTATTGCTGCACTCCGAGAGTGAGTTGGCGAAGAATTGCCAAGGCAACATCGCTGAAAAAACTAGAATTGGATAAGGCACACCCTCGGAAGGCAACTTTGCCAATTGTCCAAACACAATTGTAAAAACTACCATAGTCAAAAACGGACGAATCAGTGCCCAAGCAATGCCGATCGCAGTTTGCTTATACCGTACCAAAATATCACGCCAAGCAAGAAAATAGAATAATTCTCTATAGCGCCATATGTCTTTCCAATACTGGTGGTCTGTGCCTCCAGCTTCAATCACTAACTCCTGTTGAGAGACAATTTTTGGATCACTCATAATTATTGATTGAAGATTAATATGTTTGACAAAATGGCACTAATAACACTTAACTCACAAATTGGAAACCTTTAACACCTTGATAACCAACATATCTGGCACTCTTACGCGTAAACTCCCCAACAGAAGGATTCCCCAAAGCATCAATCACTCCGCTTACTTGCTGCCATAGTTCTTGTGGTGCTACCGAAATTTCATAACTGCGATCGCCACACTTATGAATATGATACCAAGTTGTTTGCTGACACTCGTCACACCAAAAAGCTTCTAACCATTCCCCTTCTATAGCCACTGCCGCTTGGTTAGCTACTAACATCAACGCATTCCGCCGACTCATCCCTCGTTCCTGTAATTGACCTGCTTGGTCAGCAAACATTTTATATTTCTGACTGACGCTATCGATATAGCAGCTATGAATGGGGCAATAAATAGCCCGTCGCTGAGAACGTTTCCGATTTCGGTCACACCTCTTCTGCAATTTCACCTCCTGTATAGACAACAACTATGAGCAAGGAAGGCTATGTTGGAGGGACTGAGATCAATAAGACCATCGAAGCCCAACTCCTAAAAAAATACTGCAAAAATATTCAATTAACAAAAACGGTTTAGTTTAAGTTCCCCGGTTCAATAAAAAAGCAAGTATGTAAGTCTTGTTCTGTCTTACAAAGTTGCTCAAGAGGGGAGACCCCAAGACCGCAATGCAGCGCTGTCTTGAGAAATCGCTCCACTTGGGGCTTTGCCCAAGACCGCGTTTCTCGCTAAATCCCCGTTACAAAACTATACTTCCGACTTCCGACTTCCGACTTCCGACTTATTTAATTCCAATATACTTATTTTAGATCGCTTTGATATCTGGCTATTATCTGATCAGACAATAGTGCCTGCTGCAAAACATCTAAGTATTGTTGAGAGATAACTCCCGGTGTAAAGTGCGACGTTCGCAAATACTGGCGACCTGCTTTGCCCATTTGTTCTCCTATTTGTGGATCTCGATTCAGAAAGCGAATAAATTGCGCTAGACCTTGACCATCTCCATTATCAAATGTCCCACCACAGTTGGCTTCAGCCATTAGTTCTCTCAGATATGAAGTCTGTGAGCAAATTACTGCTATTGGTCGCCCAGAGGCTAAAGCTGAATAAAATTTGCTGGGAACAACTAAACCCTCTGTAGTTGCATCCACACTCACTAGTGATAGATCGCAAGCTGTTAAAGAATAGGGTAACACTTGCTGATCTTGATAAGGTAAAAACGTAAAATTGTTCAGCCCTAATCGATTTACTTCCGTGATTAATTCTTCGCGTTTGGCACCACCACCAATGCAGACAAACTGAATTGGCTCGTCTTGTAGTTGCTTTGCAGCTTCTAACATGGTGTCGATGTCATGGCAGCGACCCATATTGCCAGAATAGAGGACGCTAAATTTGTTAACTAAATTATACTTCCAAGCAAACCAGTTTTCTTGTTTGACAATCGGCACGATCGCTTCTGGGTTAGCCCAACTGTGAATTATAGAAATCTTATTAACTACTTCGGGACAATGCGCTAATACCTGTTCTTTCATCACCGGACTAAGTACTATAATCCCCTTGGCTTTTAGCCAAACCTGTTTGTTGATCCCACGCCACAAGCGTACTAGCCAGTGACGCTTGGAAATTACGCCTAGTGCGATCGCAATATCAGGGTATAGATCGTAGAGTACACACACATAGGGCAATCGGAACAATAAATAAGCCAGATATCCGATAACTGGCAAAAATGGGGGAGCTGTAGTTATTAGTAATATATTCTTGCGACGCCAAGCTCTGAGCAGGTAGAGCATAGCACGTAAAGTATATAGTACTCCATTAACAGCTTTACCACGAATTCTTCCCGTCCAAATTTGGGCAGTGCGCGATCGCTGAATTCTGATTTGATCAGCCCATTCAACTGCTGGGGCCGTATGAGAGCTAAACGCATATCCTGGCTGACTTGTAAATACTTCAACCTCCACCCCTTGCTTCGCTAACTGTTTCACTAGTTCTTCAATCAACTGCCCTGTAGCAGCATAATCTGGGGGAAAAAATTGGGTTAGTACAGATAGTTTAATTGATTTTTGAGTTTTTATAGAAGGTTTATTCCTTGCATCTAACTCAGTGGAAATCGATGGCAATAATTGTTGATTAATCCATTGATTAAGTTCATTAAGTCTCATCATCTATGTTCCTAGTCTAGAGTAGAAAAAGGCTTGTTTATTCTCTCAATGTTTGAAAGATTCAAGCTATGTATTAAAGTTTCCCTAAGCGGAACGAGTTAAAGCAAAAAGCCTAATCTCTCTTTAGGACTGAGATGCTTTACCAAGAAAGAATAAAGGCATCAGCTGTCAGAACAAAGCTCAGTCGGCGAGCTTCTGAATAAAGGGGTTTAAGACCCCCACTAAATATGCAGATTTAGTGGTCAACAATAAAGTGATGGTAACAGAGCTTGCCCAACTCTTGGAGACGCTACGCGTAGCTTGCTTCCCGAAGGGTACGGCAGGCGGTAACACCTGCCCTGAGCTTTTGCCTGCCCTGAGCTTGTCGAAGGATCGAAGTGCGGGTTTGAATCCCTCACTGATAGCGCTACGCTTTCTCATGTCCACGAGCGTCTTCATTCTGACTCCTGACTTTTGAATTCTTCTTGGAACACTACGCACCCTGTGGCAAGGCTTTTCTACGAAAAGCTACCTAAACTAGAACAATAATTATACAAAGCTCACTGTTCAAACATCCTTAAAGGGATTTAAAGATATCATCATTGAGTTTTATTTTTTAGGTGTAACATCTGTTACGCCCCACCTTATCATGTTTCAATTATGAAGACCAAAACCTCATCAAAACTTTATATTCTCAAAGATATACTAGCAAAATCTTTATAAAATAAATATTTTTAGTACTTACGCACTGTCTAAATTGATTAGTATCTATATACTATATTTAACGAAAATAAGGCGTTTCAGGCTTTTCTTAATCATCCTTTGATAAGTCGCCGAGGCATAGCCCAACCCCGTTATTGCTGAAAAAGCGTCGAAAAATCAAGTTTTAATACCTGAAACTCCTGTTTGATATTTGGTATTTTTTGTCAATGCTTGAGTTCTGTTGTTATACTTTGAGCAAGCAAATACCAAGTAAGTACTGAAAGTTGCACTTTTTACTTGCTTTATTACGTGCGGCACTCCATAAAAAATACAGAGCTTTCATTAAAGAGAATATGAAGTAAGTATTATCTTTAGTATATATTAGTACTTAACTTCAAGATACTTAACTGAAAGTTTCAGAAGCCTTTTTACTGCTCCCGTTCAGTGCATTACCAACTATTAAACACATGATAGAGAATTATCCTTCTCAAAATTCAAGTTCTAATGGCAGTCATAACTCTGTGCCTCCATTTCCTCAAAATCAACCTGTTCGCTGGGCCCAAGAACAAGAAGAAGAATGGAAGTTTCAAGAATTTATAAGTATTTTACGGCGACGATCGCTACTCATGACAAGTGTAACGATTGCTTTGATGACAATTGTAGTGATTAACTTGGTGGTAAACGAGAAGCCCCCAGAATATGAAGGCAGTTTTCAACTGTTGGTAGAACCAGTAAATGATGATCCCAAAGTTGTGGATGTTGTCAAAGACTTGAACTCACAGAAGTCTAGTCTAGATTATGAAAGCCAAATTCAGGTTCTTAAGAGTCCTGAACTGATGAAAAGCACTCTTAAACAGTTGCAAGCCTCCTATCCAGAAATCAACTATTATTCTCTGATCGAATCTCTAAAGATTAATCGCTTACAAGAAACCAAGATTATAGAAGTTCGTTATCAAAATAGCAATCTAAAGCAGACTCAATTTGTACTAGAGCGAATAGCAGAGAATTACTTAGACTATAGTCAACTAAGGAGGCAAACCCAGTTACGTCAGGGGGTTCAGTTTGTTGAGAAACAACTGCCATTTATCCAAAATCGGGTCGATCAAATCCAAAAAGAATTGCAACTTTTTCGACAAAAGTATAATTTTAATGATCCAGAAACCCAAGTAACGCAAATTGCTTTACAAACTGCTGAATTCTCTCGACAAAAACAAGTAATTGATCTACAGTTAGCCCAAGTTCGTGCTAATTTTGCTATCCTACAAGGAAAAAATGGAGCAACAACAATTCTGAATAATGCTCCTTTATATCAACAGTTGATTGCTCAAATACGCCTATTTGATCTTCAGATTGCTACAGAATCAACTCGTTTGCAAGAAGAGAATCCCAGCATCCAAACATTGAAAGATAAACGAGCTAGTCTTTTACCTTTGCTACGTCAAGAGTCAGAGCGCTTATTGAGTGTAGAGTTTGCCCAAATAGCGACACAGTTTCAGACCTTAGAAGTACAAAGCCAAGAACTTGCCAAAATAGAACAAAAATTTGCACAACGACGGAACCAACTGCCAATTCTGATCCGGCATTATACTGAATTACAGCGCAAATTGCAAATTGCTACTGAAAGTTTAAATCGGTTTCTATCAACCCACGAAAATCTCCAAATTGAAATATCCCAATCGGATAATGGCTGGCAATTACTTCAAAGACCAACTACCCCAGATATTCCTATTGATGCTTTTTCTAACCAACGCAATTTTATACTGGGATTGGTTGCAAGCATCCTCGCAGCAATTGGTATTGTCTTACTTGTAGAAAAGCTAGATAATACCTACCATACTGTTGATGAACTGAAAAAAAAGCTCAAGCAACCATTGTTAGGAAATATTCCTTTTGAAAAGCAAGTTCAAACTAAGAAAAACCGCAGTTTTAATCAAAAAACTTCCTTAGCAAATATCCAAAATTCTTCTTCTCCCTTAATGGCTGGGTTGGCTGTTTTACCAGATCAAAAGTATGGTGACTCTTCTACCAACTTTTTAGAAGCCCTACGGGTACTTTATACCAATATTCAACTACTCAGTTCCGATCGCCCGATTCGCTCTATAGTTATTAGTTCAGCTATGAGTGGTGATGGGAAGTCAACAGTTGCCCTCAATCTAGCTCAAATAGCTACAACAATGGGGCAACGAGTCTTACTTGTAGATGCTGATCTTCGTAAACCCACAATTCACGAGCTATCAGGTTTAAATAATCTATGGGGATTAAGCAATTTAATTTCTACAAACTTGCCATTAGGAGAAGTAATACGACAACTACCTTCCATGAACCAATTATCTGTAATCACCTCTGGACCAATACCACCCGATCCGACAAAGTTGCTCTCATCTCAAAAAATGAAGCAACTAATGGCAGATTTACATAACAGTTTTGACCTAGTGATTTATGATGTCCCTCCTTTGGTGGGATTAGCCGATGCTAGCCTGATAGTACCCCACACTGATGGGCTTTTGATAGTAGTCAGGGTTGAAAAAACAAATTCCTCAATGCTAAAAGCAGCTTTAGATAACCTGAAAATTTCTCGGTTGAATATATTGGGCATAGTTGGTAATGCTCAGAAAAGTACCAACAAGAGTTATTATTATTATTAGGAAATAAATAGTCGCATCAGCACTAACACTAGCTAACTACAACCAAAGTGCGACTTGATTACCATAGGGATGGAAAATCAAATATTTCGGCAGGGCAGTTGTCTTTGTGGTGAATACTCAAAGCACGGAGTTACAGTATGAACGATACTCAAAAACTACTTGCAATTCAACAAGAGCTTGAGCAAATTGGTGAGAGGTTAGGAGCGATTTTTACAATAGATCATCCTCAATTTAATGATGTCTTTGAAGACATTGGCGCTGCTGGATACTATATCCAAGAAGCTGGTTATCGTCTGAATGCTGCGATAAAAACTGTAAAAGGTGATGGAGAATCTGAACATGAATCAACCAATTAGTCAGTTGCGTTAGCGTAGCTCACCGTAGGTATCGCCATCACACTTGTCAAGTTAAAATTTGGTTTTTATAGTAAAAATTTTACGTCATACAGAAAACATCTTTGCGATCGCAAACCAGATTGCTATGATCAGCATTAAGAATTTGCAATAAGCCAAGCTTATGTCTTCGCCATTTCCAGGGATGAACCCCTATCTAGAAAATCCTGAACTGTGGCCAGAAGTTCACAGTCGATTAATTATTGCGATCGCAGATGCAATTGCTCCTCAACTGCGACCTAAATATCGAGTGGCGGTTGAGAAACGGGTATATCAAATGATAGATGAAAATTCTATTCTAGTTGGTATTCCTGATGTGGTTGTAGGACGTTCTTTAACAAACACAGAAAAAGAAACTTCTAATATTGCAGTAGCCGCATCGCCTACAAAACCGATAACTGTCAACGTTCCCATTCTACAGGAAGTGCAAGAAGGATACTTAGAAGTTCGAGAAGTGGGAACAGGAAAAATTGTAACAGTGATTGAGATTCTGTCCCCAAAAAATAAGCGGACTGGGGAAGGAAGAAAGGCATACGAAAGTAAACGTCAGCAAGTATTAGGTAGCTTCACTCATCTGCTAGAAATAGACTTGCTGCGTGGTGGCGAACCCATGCCAATCTTGGGTAATCAAATTAAGTCAGACTATCGGATTTTGGTAAGTCGTAGTGAATCTCGCCCCAAGGCAGAATTATATCCTTTTGGACTGCAAGAGCAGATTCCAGCTTTTTTGTTACCCATACATCGGGGTGATACAGAACCATTAGTAGACTTACAAATATTGCTAAACGGCGTATACGATCGCGCCGGATTTGATTTGGCTATAGACTACACTCGTGAACCAGTTCCGCCCCTTGGAGATGTTGATGCAGCTTGGGTATTTGAGTTGTTAAAAGAGCAGGGATTACGTTAAGTTTGGGTTGATTTGTTTTCTTAGCCATTGACGAAATGCTCTCAGCGTTGGACTTCTACCTAAAGTTCGGCTCTGTTCGACAAACTGAGGAATTACTTCAACAATGGGCAAGTTGGGAAAAGTAGAACTAATTTCAGACTCAATGTATTTACGATCCTGAAAAATATTAATTTCTAGCTTACCATCTTCATATCGCCACAGTTCAGGAACTCCTAATGCTTCGTAAGCATCTAGTTGAGTTTTGGAAGTAACATCAACTTCAATTGCTAAATCAGGTGGCGGATCAATTGTCAAGTCTATTCGCTCTTTACCAATCATTTGAGCATGATTTTGAATGTAGAAAGAGTCATCAGGCTCTACACCAAAAGCCATATCTTCACGTTTAAAGGTTGTTGAGCCAAATGTTTCACAGTCAATTTCTAACTCCTCCAGCAGAATTTTCACCAAATCCCCAATGATGACTTTGGCTTTCTCATGCTTCGGTAACGGCATTCTCATCTCCAAAGTTCCGTTGCTGTAAGCCAATCGAGCCGCTCGATGGTCGCCAAGTTCTTCTAAAATCGCCTCAAATTCTTGCCAGCTAACATCGTGGAGTATTACTCTATGTCCCGGCGGAACAC
Organism: Nostoc sp.; assembly: GCF_036919575.1. GTDB lineage: Bacteria > Cyanobacteriota > Cyanobacteriia > Cyanobacteriales > Nostocaceae > Nostoc. The sequence goes on from NZ_JBALBY010000002.1 coordinate 11,838, forward strand.
TTAATTGTCTTAATTGAAGTGTTACCATCACTTACCATTGAAATTTCATGTTTAAATTTGCAAAAGCCAAGATGTAACTATCGTAGCAAGGAATAATCTTGGACTGTCAAACTTTTTATTTATGATATGTGTAAAATGTTACTTTAGCGATATTTTAGGGAAAACTATAACTGTAGCTTCTCTAATAGAACAAAGTTGAGAAATAGTTATGGATTTAAATGGATTAATTTGGACTAAAAATATTAGACCTTCAGCAAGTGATGGTTGGGCTTATCAAAGCATACCTACCATAGAGCCAAATTTAAAGATTTTCGCTTTACACTGGAAAAATTTAGAACATAAAGATGAAAGAGGTGCAAAAGCGCCACAGGAAGGTGAACTGATAATTTTAAGACAATATGGCAAAGTAACACACATTGTTCAAATGCTAAACAATCAACTTTATCCTGATAATAGTTATGGAGACGAGTTTAATATTTATCGTCTTGTACAAGTAGTTTGGATGACAGATAATTGGGATCATTCTCCAAAAAATGACGAAGTATTTGATTGTGCTATTAAATTCCCTCGATTTGGAAAAGCAATAAAATTGGAAAATATACAAGCATTCCAAGAACGTTGGGGTCAAGGAGGATTAGCGTTTCAACAGCACGTTCAAAGTGTATTAAATATTCACTAACAAAAAGCCCTGCACCTTTAAGCGCAGGGCTTTGATTTTAGATTAATCCAAAATCTAAAATCCAAAATTTAAAATTACTTGCCGTTGCTATTACCATTAATTTGAATGACACGTTCAGCAAGCTTTTCAGGTACTTCCTGAAGATGGTCATATTCCCAGTGCAAGGAACCAACGCCGAGAGTGAGCGATGCCTACGGCGGGCAAAGCCTACGCACCTGTGTACTTGACGCGGTGCGACAAAGTTAGGAGTACCCAAACACGACTTTGGAGTACCCAAACACGACTTTGGAGTACCCAAATACGACTTTGGAGTACCCAAATACGACTTTGGAGTACTTCAACACAACTTTGGAGTACTTCAACACGACTTTGAAGTACCCAAACACGACTTTGGAGTACCCAAACACGACTTTGGAGTACCCAAACACGACTTTGGAGTATCCAAATACGACTTTGGAGTACCCAAATACGATTTTGAGGTATCTGTTGCTTATACCAAATTGCCTTTGGTTGTCATTTTTAACGCGATTTAGTTATTAGCCCGAAACTTACAGCTATTTTCAGGTAAATAGACCACGCGGTAGGGGCACAGCAATGCTGTGCCCCTACAACAGATGTAGTTCAAATACATGAAAACTGCTGTAAAGTTCCGGGCTAGTGTTGATTTTAGATTAATCCAAAATCTAAAATCCAAAATCTAAAATTACTTGCCGTTGCCATTACCATTGCTGTGAATCACACGTTCAGCAAGCTTTTCCGGCACTTCTTGAAGATGGTCATATTCCCAGTGGAACGAACCAACGCCAAGAGTGAGCGATCGCAGCTCTACAATAAAGTTTTGCATCTCTGCTTGTGGCAAGTATGCAGAGACATTATCCCAGCCTTGCCAATCGTTTCTGCCTTCATAGCCTAAAATTTGCCCCCGTCTACCACTCACCAGTTGCAGCACTTTCGAGGTAAATTCGCTAGGTGTGCTAACATCCACCCGCAGAATTGGTTCTAACAAGGTAGGTTCCGCTTGGGGTATCCCCGTTTGCATTGCTAATCGGGCAGCTTGCTTAAAGGCTTGTTCGGAACTATCAACGTTGTGATACGAACCATTAGTCAGAGTTACCGCCAAATCCACTATTGGAAAGCCCAAAGGCCCATGTGTCAGAAATTCCCGCACGCCCATTTCCACCCCAGGAATGTACTGTTTGGGAATCACGCCGCCGACAATAGTTTCATTAAAATTAAAGCCTGTACCGCGTGGTAAAGGCTTAATTTCGAGAAAAACATCACCAAATTGTCCGTGACCACCGCTTTGATGCTTGTAGCGCCCATGAACTGAAGCCACTGTTTTGCGGATGGTTTCTTTGTAAGGCACTTGCGGTGAGTGGGTTGTCATCGGCAAGTTATATTTGCGGCGCAGTCTGTCGAGGGTGACTTGCAAATGAATTTCGCCTTGACCCCACAGAATTACTTCGTGAGTATCGCCGTGTTGTTCCCAAGCAAGTGAGGAATCTTCTTCTAACAACTTGGTAATGGCACTGCTGAGTTTAACTTCATCGTTACGCTTTTCTGGTGTAATGGCAAGAGCATACACAGGTTCCAAGTGTGCAGCTTTGGGTAATTTTATTTGCTGTTCTATAGAGATTGTATCGCCTGTTTTGACTCCTTCTAAACGGCTCAATGCGACAATTTCACCAGCACTAACTTGGTTAACAAATTGCTGTTGTTGTCCCATGAGGCGGTAAATTCCACCAGTACGAATGCCATTGAGGACAATACCATCAGTTAATTTGCCCCGCCAAACACGCACCAGAGAGAGTTTGCCACCTTGAGGAGTGTAGTAAGTTTTTAATACCTGCGCTAGAGGTGTATCACCTTTTAAGTTTTTTAAACGACGTTCTGCTGTGGTTTCTGGTTCGGGGGCTTCCCGTAACAAGGCTTCTAATAGAGGTCTAACACCATAATCTTGTTCTGCAATACCAAAGAAAACGGGCACTACTAAATCTGCCCCTAATTCCATTTTTAAATCTTTGAGGATTTCTTCTTGGGGTGGTTCGATATCTTCTAAAAGTTCTTCGAGTAAATGATCGTCAAAATTTGCTAAGGCTTCGAGCATTTGGGCCCGTGCTGTATGTTCTTCTTCTTTTAAACTTTCGGGGAAGGGAATAGGGTCAGCAGGTGCGCCTGGATGATATTGATATGCCTGTTCGCTCACCATATCAATAAAGCCGGTGAGTTGTTCCCCGTTCATGATCGGATATTGATGCGCTACCAAAGGACGGCTAGATACTGCTTTCAGGGCGTGTAACGTTTCCAAAACGTGAATATTTGCACGATCCATTTTGTTGACGAAGACGAGGTGGGGAATTTCCCAATCGTCTAAGAATTTAAATAGAGGGGCAAGGGTGAGGACTCGTTCGCGTATGGGTTCGCAAACTACAATTGCCGCATCCACTCCGATTAAAGCATTGTACGTTTCTTGGGCAAATTCTACACTTCCCGGACAGTCGATAAAAGTGAAGCGAATGTCGTTATACTCAGTGCTAGCGGCGCTGACTTCTACACTCATCTGGCGATCGCGCGACTCAGCAGCACTATCTCCCACTGTATTGCTGTCTTTAACACTCCCTTTGCGGGAAATTGTCCCTGTGACAAATAACAAGCTTTCTAGTAAAGTGGTTTTTCCACTTAAATAAGGCCCGACAATTGCAACATTCCGCGAACCCGATTTTACTTTTTCGTTCATAAAACCTCCCTTGCGGTAAGTCTTTTATAACCGCATTATTCTGCTGTATATATCAGGGATAAAAAAATGGTTCTCTGGAGTCAAAATTACCCCTTCTTTAATTCGTTATTATCCTCCCTTTAATCGAAACTTAAAAAAATTGTAGCCTGTCGTAAGATTTAGCTTAAGAAAAGTTAAGTATCACAAACTTTCATGCCAAATAAAAAATTTTTGTAAAAAAGTCCTTATGAAGTAAATTTAACTGAAAGTGTTGCGAGTCAGAAAATCAATGGGATTATCATTCTCTAAATATCGCATAGCAGGGTTATTCAGAAGGCAGAAGGCAGGAGGCAGAAGGCAGAAGGAACCCACCCTTAAAAGGGTGAGATTGAAACAAGGACATTTTATACCTCGCTGCAAGCAGTCTTGGTATAATTATTTATTTTTACTGAGCTTTAAACTCAGAACTAAAGTTCTCATTATACTTTCTTACCTTCTGCCTTCTGCCCTCTGCCCTCTGCCTTTCTTTGTAAGTTTGACTTTGTTGGTTGTGAGTATTTCCTCGCCCTCTCTTTCTCTATCTCCTCCTGTCGCCTTAAAGCTGGCACAATCTCATGCTAAAACTGCCCTAGACTGGTTAAACCAAGGCTTACAGGCAATTCAGGCGGGAAAAGTACAAGATGCGATCGCGGCCTTTAAAAAAGCAGCCCAATTAGATCCGACATTAGCACCAGCGCACTATAATTTAGGGCTAGCATTCCGACAAACGGGAAAATTACAACCCTCTGCGGACGCATTTTATCGAGCAACGCAAGCCGATCCTAAATTTGCTCCAGCTTTTGCTAATTTAGGTGGTGCGTTGTTGGAAGGCAATAATTTACAATTAGCTAACGATTATTTGCAACGAGCGTTAGAACTCGATCCCAAACTAGGATTTGCCCACTATAACTTGGGGTTGCTACGAGAACAGCAACGAGATTGTGAGCGAGCGATCGCATCTTTTAAAAAAGCCATAGAATATAGCAAAAATGCACCAGAGCCTCCTTACCATATGGGGATGTGTTATCTCCAACAAGGTAAAGTAGATCAAGCAAAAGATGCCTTTCGTAAGGCAGTAAAAATTAATCCAAAGTATCCAGAAGCTTACTATAATCTCGGTTCAATTTGGTTTATCCAGCACAAATTAGAGGAGTCCTTAGAGGCTTTTAGAAAATCAGCCGAAGCTAACTCGAACTATCCCAACGCTTATTATGGTGCAGGCTTAGTTTTTATCCAGTTACAGCAATATGGAAATGCAGTACAAGTATTGCAATTTGCTAGAGATTTATACAATGCTCAGAGGAATCCTCAGTGGGCAAAAAATGCCGAGCAATTGTTGCAACAAGCACAAAATTTAAATTACCAACCTCGCTGAGGCGCAAAATCTTAATATTGCATAACATAAAAGTATTGGGTTGACTCGCTGGTGTTGTCTGAACTAGTCCCGATTGGAATAAAACGTACATGCAAAAGCGCCTGAAGAGTCGATTTTTATTTAGCGATCGCTGGCTTGATCGGCACTCAATTGTTCGCAACATGGAAGCCTTCCAAGACTTAATTGTGATTGTCTTGTGTTTGGGATTGTTTGCCGTCATGCTGATCCAATTGTGGGGGATAGCTATTGCCATCACGCAGCCCCTAGACTATAAACATGTGACTGCAAAAATACTATTTGTGTTGATTTTAGTCGAGTTATTCCGACTATTAATGGTCTATTTGCAAGAACATAGTATCTCTGTGGGAGTGGCAGTTGAGGTAACAATTGTATCTCTACTGCGAGAGATAGTAGTTCACGGTGCGCTGGAAATTTATTGGGTTAATACGCTGGCAATTTGTGGATTGTTGTTTGTTCTGGGTGGACTACTTGTGGTGTGTGCTAAGACGCCACACATGGATTGTATGAGCGCTAACACTAAGGTTTGTCCGGTTGCGTATAGAGGAGGTAGGGAACGGCAAAATGAGTTGGAATTGCAGTATTCACGTCAATGTGATGAGAATCAACCGCTTGGATGAATTGTTATGACAAATGGGGAGTGGGGAGTGGGGAGTGGGAGTGGTGAAAAAGTATTTTCCTACTCTGCACTCCTTTGCTTAAGGCTGCATCAGGAACTTTGATGTATAGTATTGGTATAGATTACAATTTTAAATTGCCAGTTGCAAAAAAATTGTAGGTTGGGTGGAGGCTTTGCGTAACCCAACATTCTTAATGAAGTCGGAAGTCGGAAGCGATGCCCTGAGCTTTGTCGTACCCTTCGGGAAGCAAGCTACGCGCAGCGTCTCTAAGAGTTGGGTACAGTTTTGTAACGGGGATAAAGACTCATTGCCACAAAACTTAAAGCCGTCCTTTATGACGGGGTTTTATACCCAACATCTTGATAATTAGTTGGGTTGCGCTCCGCTCCACCCAACCTACGTCTAATGCACTATTAAAGCCATGAGAGTCCACTACGTGCATTTCACTAATCTTATACTAGTCCTATATCAGCTAGACTGATTCTGGGCTGCTTGTTGTACTTGCGCCACTGTTAAATCGAGAGCCACCGCCACTTGTTCCACACTCAACCCCAATGCCAACAATCGGGGAATAGCTTCTAACTTAGCTTCCTGGCGACCTTCCTGGCGACCTTCTTCTAAGCCGTCTTCTTTGATTGATTGATACATCCTTGTCTTTTTGAATTCCTCGTCTATACCCAACATTTCTGCTAACTCCTCTCGGCTTAACCGGGTAAATTTGTACATTTGTTATAGCGTCAAAACCTCACCTCCAACCCCTCTCCTTACTAAGGAGAGGGGAGATAAAGCACAGCTTTATCGGGGTGAGGTTAAACGCTATATCTCCTTTACTTAGATACCAACTGATTAACTGGAGCAATGCCAGCTAAATCCAAAATTGGCGCGATCGCATCTTCACGTTTCACCGCCATCATATGCACACCCTGACATAATTGCCGCGCTATTTGCACTTGTTCGGCGGCAATTTTTATTCCTTCCTCAAAAGGGTCTTTGGCTTTTGCCAATCTATCAATAATATGCTGGGGAATATTTACACCCGGAACACATCTATTAATAAACTGAGCATTTTTTGCCGACTTCAACAGAAAAATTCCTGCCAGAATCGGTTTTTTATAGCCAGCAGCAATTGTGTCCATAAACTTTTCTAGCCGCTCAAAATCGGTAATCAACTGACTTTGAAAAAACTGCGCTCCGGCTTCGATTTTGCGTTCAAATCGACTTTGCAAACCCGACCAACTCTGACATTGCGGATCTACTGCTGCACCCACAAATAAATCTAAGGCTCCATCAGTCAAAGGTTTTTCGTTGTAATCAACGCCTTGATTCATCTTCCGAATTAGTTGCAGCAGTCGTACAGCTTCTAGGTCAAATACAGCTTTGGCATCTGGATGATCGCCTGCTTTTACTGAGTCGCCAGTCAAAGCTAAAATGTTATGTATGCCTAAAGCATGAGCGCCCATCAAATCAGCTTGTAAACCAATGCGATTGCGATCGCGGCAAGCAATTTGACAAATCGGCTCTATGCCGTTTTGTAACAAAATCACCGACGCCATTAACGAAGACATCCGTAACACGGCGCGGCTACCATCAGTAACATTGACAGCATGAACCCTTCCCTTAAGAGTCGCCGCCATTTGAATCATGTGCGCTGGATCTCCCCCTTTCGGCGGTGCTACCTCGGCGGTAACGAGAAATTCACCAGCTTGTACAGCTCTCTTGAAGGGTGTGGGGCTATGGGTGTGATGCATAAAATTAAGAATTTCAATTTCTTCAAGAAGAATTCAGGAGTCAGAATTCAGGAGTCAGAATCACTCTCGTGGGGGATTGGGACCCACCAAATTTAAAATTTGGTGGGGGACTTAAACCCGTTTATTCATCCACTAGTCGCACAGAATTCAATTCTGAATTCTGGCTCCTGACTCTTGAATTCTTTCTTGTTAAATGGTATAGCAAATCACACCTAAAAGTGAAACCTTATACAGGAAGAGAGAAGCCTAAAGCAGCTTTTACTTGTGATAAAGTTTGATTTGCGATCGCCCTAGCTTTTTCCCCTCCATCCCGCAACACAGACTCTAAATAGCTTTTGTCTGCCGTTATCGACTGATATTTCTCTTGAATTGGTTTCAGGGACTCAATTATTGTGTCTGTCAATAATGGCTTAAATTGTCCCCAGCCCATATCCTGACACTCAATTGCGACATCTTCCTTTCTCTTCCCAGAAAGCAATGTATACACCGTTAACAAGTTATTACACTCTGGACGCGCTGGATCATCAAAAGTCAGCCCACGAATCGGATCGGTTTTACAACGCTTAATCTTATATTGAATCTGTTCTGGCGAATCTAGCAAACTGATCCGGCTTAAGTCGGAAGGATCAGACTTCGACATTTTGCGTGTACCGTCCGCCAAACTCATCACCCTCGCCCCTTCCTTACGAATTAAAGGATCTGGTAACTTCAGAACTGGTTGATCTGGTTTACCAAATTGGTGATTTAACCGAGCTGCAATATCCCGTGTCAATTCCAAGTGTTGCTTTTGGTCTTCACCCACTGGCACTTTATCCGCTTGGTAAAGCAAAATATCAGCTGCCATTAACACAGGGTAATCCAACAAGCCTGCACTCACATTTTCTCCCTGTTTCACAGCCTTTTCCTTAAACTGGATCATGTCTTGCAGCCAGTTTAGAGGTGTAATGCAGTTGAGCAACCAGGTGAGTTCACTGTGAGCCGAAACGTGGGATTGTACAAAGATGGTGGAGTGATTTAAATCAAGACCACAAGCTAGATAGAGAGCAACAAGGGTGTAGGTATCAGCTGCCAACTGCTTTGGGTCGTGTGGTACTGTAATCGCATGCAAATCAGCCACAAAAAGGTAATTTTCGTATTCGCTCTGACCTTCTACCCAGTTGCGAATAGCTCCCAAGTAGTTACCTAGATGGTAATTGCCGGTTGGTTGAACTCCAGAAAGAACACGTTGCTTGCCCATAAATTCCAACTTAGTTATCTCAAATCTGCGCTATGTAAAGTGGCGATGTCTGGCGACAAGTCGCTTGCGCCTACGCAAAACTCATTTAATTTTGACATTTTCCAGGTCAACTGGCCGTTGTAGAATGAGAGATTTTAACTCAACTTAGATTGCGATAGAAACTCTTCACGAAGGAAAACGACAGCTTGTAGCGACTATCTTGAATGTTAAGTGCGATCGCAAAAGAAAAAGCTGTAAATAAGTCGATACAATCGCATAGCAAATTGTGCCAAGATGTCCCTGTACTGTTAACGCTGGCAACGGTGGGCGTTTTGCTGTCCGCGAGCTTGACTGGGGCCAGGATGTGGCGCATTTCTATTTTGAAGCTTAAGGACGTTAAAAGACTAATGAAGCAATACTCTCAGCTCACAATTATTTCTTACGTACTAGGTCCTACTTTGATCGTCGTGAGTCATTTAGGATCACTACTCATTATTGTTACTGGCTTATCGTGGGGTGCTGCCTTATGGGCCGTGTTCTTATATATAATACGAATGCTGGCAACTACCGGCATCTACCATCGGCTACTCACCCACAAGAGCTACCAGGCTCCAACCTCAGTTCTATGCGTTGGCAGCATCGTAGCTGCTTCAGCCGGGCAGATGGGGCCAAGTTGGTGGAAAGCTCACCACGTAGCCCATCATCAATGCTCAGACCAGGAAAAAGATCCTCATTCCCCCTATATGCCTTTCAAGGGAATCAAAGGATTCTGGTGGTCTCAAGCTGGATGGCTATTCTCCCCACAGTTTTTTCCCTCGAAGCTTCCCACCGATGTTGAGAATAATCTGGTTTTGAAGATTGTTGACCGTTTGCACTTCATTCCCACCGTTGCTCTCGGTGCGTTCTCCTACTACATCGGTGGATATGAATATCTCGGCGCTTTTTTCCTCAGCACGACTGTCCTCTTCCACTGTGTCGCCACCGTCAACTCACTCAGCCACATACTGGGCGATCAACCCTTCATAACCAACGACTACAGTAGAAATCATTGGCTCGTCGCGTTTCTGACTCTGGGTGAAGGCTGGCATAATCTTCATCATGCATTCCAGTCATCAGCCCGACATGGTATAACCGTGCGAAAAGGACAGGTTGCTTATCTTCCAGACCCAACATTTTGGTTCATCAGAATGCTTGAGTTCCTGAACCTGGCATCAAAGATTAGAGTCCCTTCTGAAACAGAACTTCTCGCTTGCGCCAGAAACCGAAACTGTCAGAACTCAGTGTTCAAGGCTGAAGCAAAGACATCCGTCTAATATTCTAGTTGACAATTGAGACTAAGTAAGTCGGTCAAATTAAATATAAAACCTCACCCTGCCTCCGGCTTCCCTCTCCTTAGTAAGGAGAGGGATTGAGGGTGAGGTTTGATCTTATGTTTGATTACGCCTACCTACTTATACCCTTCAACGCCTAACAGGGGAAACTCTACCTTTGTCCGGTTAAGCATGAACCATTAAAAATTGACCATTACCATTATATTCTCCATCACAACAAGCAAAATTGCGAATAAACCAGATCAAATAAAACCTCCATATCCGGCGAAACTTGGCATAGTCCATGCCATAGTTTAATGTTTTTATTGTTGCCTGGTTGTTGTCAAAATTTTGTAACCAGTTAGTTAGTGTTTTAGAGTAATTAGAGCCATTGAGATACCATTTTTGAATTGTTTTGAGGTCTTGGTTATGGCTGGGAACTGCATCGTAATTCCAGTACCGACCGTGTGGAAAAATATATTTGTGGGTGTAAACGCTAGACATATTGTTAGGGATGCGGACTGTGATAATGTGAATTAAAACTTTGCCATCATCCTTCAGAAACGAAGCTAATTTTTTAAAGGCTCCCGTTAAGTTACCAACATGACAAAAAACACCAATCGAGAGGATTTTATCAAACTTTGTCTCGAAAGTTGCATTATTCAAATCACCTTCATATAGGGTAAAGCGATCTGAACTCAGATAACTCTCAGGATCTTGCATTTTGTGGCGGATATATTCACATTGCTCATGGCTCAAATTAAGACCCGTAAACTTGACATTGGGGAACTTAGAAAGAATATAATTAGGAACACATCCCCAGCCACACCCAAAGTCTAAGATATTGTCTCCGTCCTTGATGTCTAGCTTTTCAATCACATCATCAATCATGTGCATCTGGGATTGCTCAAGGTTTAATGCTCCTTTTTCCCACAATCCCATGCTGTACTTAGGATAAATAACTTTCCCGTCCCATAACATAGTATTCAGCATGGCTTGAGGCAAGTCGTACTGAATTTTCATTAGTTCCCGTGAGCCTTCGGCGAGATGATCAGTTTCTTTTAATACCCATTCATACGGTGCCAGGAGGGATGGGAAATACTGAAAGAAAATTGGCATACAGGTATCGAAAAACGATTCTAGGACTGAATCAGGAACTTCTAATCCGTTGATATAAGCCTCTGCCACTGCCATTTGGACTGTGTTAACTACCTCAACCACCCCACGAGTTGCTTGGTATGCTAATGGACTCTTGATATTTATATCTCCCACAATCGGGATATACTTTTCTATTTCTTGCAGCAGGGTACTAGCAGTCATAGTCTATACTCCTAACAAAGCATTAAAATAACCTACGGTACTATAAGGATTGGATTTTTTTAGTTTTTTAACACTAAAATGTAAGAAATATTAACATACATCTAGGAGTATTGTTGAAGACGTAGGTTGGGTGGAGCGGAGCGCAACCCAACATATATTCAGGATGTTGGGTTACGCAAAGCCTCCACCCAACCTACAATTTTTTTTGCAACATTTTAGCCGTAGACAGTCCACTACAAGACTACCGAGATTTTTTCAGAAATCAAATATGATTCCTAATATAAGGATTGGATTTTTTTAGTTTTTTAACACTAAAATGTAAGAAATATTAACATACATTTAGGAATATTGTTGAAGATACAACACGAGATTGAGCCGAGATATAATCCCGTTGGCGAAATATTTCTTAATGGTGGCAGATACACCCTAGCCGAGCAGTTGAACTCCCCTACACCTTTGGTTCATTGGGTTTCTGGAAAAAGAATGCCATGTTTGATATATCGTAGGCTATATGTCACACAGAAGCAGACATCAATATCAAACAAAAGATGCAAGGAACCCAACTTTCTTTTTTTCCTAATGAGGAAAATCACTCTACTACAAAGCAAAAAAAACCCAAATTAGGACGTTATGAACGTATCCAACGAGAACTAGATCAAAATGACTCCGATCCATACAAAATATTCATTGAAGTTGATTCTGTGCCAAATCCACCATCTAATTACACCTTTATCGATCTGTTTTGTGGAGCAGGGGGAATAACACAAGGACTAGTTCAAGCTGGATTTAAACCCTTAGCTAGTGTTGAAATCAACCCAATCGCTTCTGCTACCCATAAAAATAACTTTCCACAATGTCATCACTTTTGTGGAGATATCGAAGAGTTTGATTCCCATAATTGGCTACAACAAATTGGCTTACCTGAAATAAATCTTGTTATAGGCGGGCCGCCATGTCAGGGTTTCTCGGTAGCAGGAAAACGTGACCATAAAGACCCCCGCAATCGTTTATTTTATGAATTTGTACGTGTTGTCTCAGAAGTACGTCCTTGGTATGTTGTTATGGAAAATGTTCCAGGCATTCTGACTATACAAAACGGAGATGTAAAAAAAGCAATTATTGAAGCTTTTGAATTTATTGGTTATCCGAATATATCTGTTGCAATTCTGGAATCTGCTGCCTACGGAGTGCCACAAATTCGACCAAGAGCTATCTTTATAGCTAACAGATTTGGAATGCCAAATCCCTATCCCAAAGCTAAGTTGTTACCTGAAGAATACAAACCTATTGAATCAGCTATTTCCGATTTACCACCATATACCCCAATACCAGAGATAAACCATCAGTGGACTAAGCATTCACCTGAGTATATGGAGCGTATTGCTAAAGTACCTCCAGGTGGTTCTTTATATACAAAATATGTTGATGCTTTCAAACGACAATATCCTGAAAAACCAAGTATGACTGTTAAAGAGAATCACGGCGGTACTCATATTCATCCATATCTAAACCGTGTAATTTCAGCGCGTGAAATGGCAAGATTACAGACATTTCCAGATTCATTTATTTTTAAAGGTTCTATGAAAAAAGCTATGTGGCAAATTGGAAATGCTGTACCACCACGTCTAGCAGAGTGCATTGGCTACACGCTTATTCCTTATCTAACTGATATTGCTCTTAATACCAAAAGTAGAGTTAAAGTTACTCCGCTTGAGCAGACTGAACTAATTTTTGATTAAGAGCATTATGCCAAACCCACCTGTCCTCCAATTAGCCCCAGAAATCCTGTTCCAAAGTGCTGAATCTCCAAAAAGCTGGCTTGCTCTGGTGAGGTTTTGTAAATCCGAAATGTCTTCATAATTCCCAAAGTAGCAGCACTTTCAAGGGGTCTAACAAAGCTAATATCTCGATCGAGAAAATAAGTTTGATTAGCCCAATGAGCCATCTGATTTGCATTTAAAAAGTAGCAGCCTGCATGAGGGTTGAGGGCACGACAAAAGGTAATTGGTGTATTCAGAATTGTACCCTTGAGTTCCGGTTGCTCCTGCACATTTTGAAAGGGAGCAGTTACTCTTAAAGCCAAATCTCCATCAATGTAAGCTTTGTGAACCAAACCGTAGGGGGAGGCTTCATAACGATTTGGTTGGAGCAAGTTTAAGTCACCAGCTTGTTGGGTAAACCAGTTTAATTTTATAAAAAACCAAGGGTCATGAATAATGAGGTCATCCTCAAGAAAGCAGTAGTAATCATATTGACCGAGACAACTTTGCAGAACAGCTTGGCACTCAAACCCCAAAAGCAGAGGTTCTACATCAGTAGAATGATGTTTATATAAATGGGATGGGAAGGGAAGCTGATTCAGAAGATGATTATCTTGGGTTGTACAAATAACAATATCTAGTTCGTGAGACTGCGGCTGGTTAGCAGGGAAAGCTAGTCGTTGAGCAATGTTGATGATACTTTGAGATTTGCCAAATAATTGATGTAAGGCGGTAAGACTTTTAGTTAACGCCTCCAAGCGGGGTTGTGGGTCTTTGCGTTGGGAAGCATGACGACCCTCACTGCTAGGTTTGAAAAAATGGGCAATGGTAAAAATAATTCGCATTTTAAATACCGCTTTTATATTTCTCTATCATTAGTCATTTGTCCTTTTTTGGTTGTAACTAACGACTAACGACTAATGACCAATGACTAATGACCAATGACTAATGCAATACGCTTGGTGTTAGCGCCAAAAACCCTTCATCTACGTAGGTTGGGTGGAGGAACGAAACCCAACATTTTCGTGGGTTTGTTGGGTTTCACTACGTTCCACCCAACCTACAATTATCTAATGACCAATGACTAATGACTAATGTCATCTAATTTCTGCCAAATCCTTTAGAACTTGGGCGCTTTTTCAAGCTCTCAGAACTTTTACCAGCGAACATCCATTGCAAATGCTGTGGTAGAAGTTTTGCCAAATCATAACGCTTGATAATTGTCTCTCGCGCATTCGCCCGAATTGCGTTCATCTCTTGAGGATTATTCAGCGCCTCTTCAACCCTATTAGCAATATTCCGGGGAGAAAAGAAATCTACCAGCAGTCCATTCACTCCATCCTGTATGACCTCCAATACTGGCGGAGTTTTAGAAGCTACTAATAAACATCCTGCTGCCATTACTTCTAACATTGACCAGGATAAAACAAAAGGACGGGTTAAATAAATATGAGCAGAAGAAGCTTGCAAAACCTGAAGGTATTCATTGTAAGGTAGCCTATCTGTAAAGTGCAGTCTCGATAAATCTAAAGATAATTTTTCTAGCATTAATTGTTTATAAGTCTGACCATCGGGGAGATTTTTCCCATAAGCAACCCGATCTTCTCCCACAACTACTACATGGCACTGAGGTCTTCGCTGCTGAATTAGCGCCACTGTTTCCATAAACTGCGGAAAACCTCTATAAGGTTCCATCCCGCGTCCCACATAAGTTACCAACTCTTCCACATGGGAAAGGTCAAGATTTATTCTTGGTAAAACTAACTTTGCGCCTGCTTTGGGAGCAAAAAATTTGGTATCAATACCATCATGAAGTACAGTGATTTTGCTATGATATTCTTTAGGAAATTGCTGCCGTTGCCAATTCGTCGGAGAAAGACCGCGATCGCAACTATATAAATCAGTCAAAATCGGCGCATTTTTCACGCGGATGCGGCATTCATCATCAGCATTCAGTGGTTCACTGGGGTCAAAATCTGCATCGGAACCGTGAGCATGATAAAACCACTCGAAATAACACAATAATTCGGCTTTGGGAAAAATATCTTTCATAAATAAAGTCGGTCCCCAACCAGAATGACCATAAACTATATCTGGAACGAAACCCTCAGCTTTTAATTTTTCTGCGACGCGATAGACAGCCTGCGCGGTGAGAACAGCATTTTCTAGGTTGCGAACATAGTGGTGGGTTTGGGGAGCCGCTTCCCGAGAAGGAGTGTAAATAGCCTTATAAACGCCAGGTATTTCCCCTTCACGTCGATTTGTCCCAAAGACAACTTTGTAATTCTTATCTTTACCTAAAACTGTCGCTAGGTTGCGGAATTGCGAGGGAAAATTGGGGTGTAAAAATAAAATCTGCATCGGAATAATCTTGATTAACTTATTGCCAGATAAAATAAAACAGGAGTCAGAATACAGAATTCAGAATTCAGAATTCAGAATACAGAATACAGAATACAGAATTTAGAATTCAGAATTCTGAATACTCTACCCATAAAGGAATAGAGTTTTAAGGCGAGAATATTTTAATTTTTTTCGCCCACACAACGGCCACGCTCAGTGACCGCCAGGGGCGAGGTTTTAACCAATATTCATTACCCACTCGTACAGAATTCAATTCTGAATTCTGACTCCTGAGTTCTGAATTCTTCTTATAAATTAAGACAAGCTTCTTAAGATTATAAGATTATTTCCATGATTTTTTGCAAGTAAATTTAAGTGAATCGTTGCCGCGAAATGCGAAAATAATCGCAAATTCGTGTTATGACCATGAAATTTATTGGCATTGATTTAGGCTGGCGATCGCAACCAAGTGGACTATGCTGCTTAGAATGGATAGATGGACAACTGCAACTAGTTGATTTAGATCGCAAAGAAGCCATTGCAGACATTCTCACCTGGATCGATCTGAGGGTACAACCAGATGAACCAGCGATCATCGGCGTAGATGCACCTACCCTCATACCCAACGCTAGCGGGAGTCGCCTCGCCGACAAACTCAGCCACAAGTACTTTGGCAAATATCATGCGGGATGCTACCCAGCTAATAAAAACCTACCCTTCGCCGATCGCACCATCAACTTTGGCTTAGAATTAGAATCACGCGGTTTTGCACACGCACCCACCATCGAACCGCAAAAACTTGGAAGATATCAAATAGAAGTCTTTCCCCACCCAGCGATCGTTAACCTATTCAACTTAGAACGCATTCTCAAATACAAAAAAGGACGCCTGAATGAGCGCCGCCTAGAACTAATCAAACTCCAAAATTATCTTCTCGATCTCCTCCCCTCCTTCTCTCCTCCTCTGCGCCTCTCTTGCCTCTGCGGTTCGTTTCCTCTTGAAATCCCCACCACAGGCGCAGCCCTGAAAGCAACCGAAGATAAACTAGATAGCCTAATTTGTGCTTATGTTGCTGCTCATTGGTGGTATTGGGGAGAACAACGTAACCTCGTATTAGGCGATGTCTCCGACGGGCGTAGCTGCGGCACCACTGGCTACATTATTATTCCTCAAAGAATTTTACTCTCATAAGATTTAAGTCATCTTGACATCTTTCAACTTACTGATATCAGTATAGGACTTACCGGAATAACGAACCGCAGAGGCGCAGAGTACACCGAGAAATCAGAGTTTCAGAGATATTTTGCGTAAGTCCTACAGCAAATACTTCTGATACTTAAAGGCTGGGGCGATCGCTTTTCTTTTTCTTTGACCGTGCCAATTGTAGATTTTATCTAAATAACTATATAGCAATCCTGAATCAAACGCGCAGAAACAAGATCCCCGACTTCTTTGAGAAGTCGGGGATCTGCGGCTTGCAATTCTCACAAATCAAAGCAGACTGCTATAGATGATACTTATGGCATAAATCTCCTGATAGAGAGACGATCACAAGATGAAATTGTATTCTATTAACAATGTCATTTTGAGAAAATGCTTCTAATAAAAAGTGGTTTTCTATAAAGAATTGAAGTCAAGATAATTACTCAATATTATTACCAACAAAAACAGAATGGAGTAAACAAATGAGGTTTGTCGTAAGACGCCGCAGATTGGGTCAATTGATGGTCGTCAGCACAGTAGCAGCGACGATCGCTAATTTTGTAGGGAAAGCTGTAGCACAAACTCAAGTAAAAAAAACTACTCCAATGCTGACAACTTCGACATCTGAGACGATGAAGGTAACGCTGCAAGTGAACGGAACAGCACATAGTTTACAGATTGAACCGCGTGTTACGTTACTTGATGCACTTCGGGAATACATCGGGCTAATTGGTACTAAAAAAGGTTGCGATCACGGTCAATGCGGTGCTTGTACGGTGCTGGTTGATGGGCAACGGATTAATTCGTGCCTGACATTTGCAATTATGCACACCGACGCCGCGATCGCAACTATTGAAGGACTGGAGCAAGGAAACAATTTGCACCCGATGCAAGCCGCGTTTGTTGCCCACGATGCGTTTCAGTGCGGCTATTGCACACCGGGACAGATTTGTTCGGCAGTGGGTTTAGTCAACGAGGGACACGCTAAATCCGATGCCGACATTCGGGAACTGATGAGCGGCAATATCTGCCGTTGCGGTGCTTATCCAAATATCGTGGCTGCTGTCCGCGATGTCTTAGAGGGGAAAAAAGATGCAGCCGTTTAGCTATCAGAAAGCAGGACAAGCAGAGAATGCCGTGGCGTTGGTCGCCCCAGAGGTGCAAGCTGCTTACTTGGCAGGGGGTACAAGCTTAATTGATTTGATGAAGCTGAATGTACAGACCCCAAAAGAGTTGGTTGATATTAACCCACTACCGCTAACCAAGATAGAAATCCAAGGTAACGGTGTACGCATTGGAGCAATGGCACGTAATAGCGATGTTGCCTATGATGCGATAATTCGGGAACGTTACCCGGTGCTATCGGAGGCGTTGCTGTCTGGGGCATCACCGCAACTACGAAACATGGCGACAGTAGGCGGAAATTTGCTGCAACGTACCCGTTGTTACTACTTCCGTGACACAGCTTTTCCCTGTAATAAGCGCGTTCCCGGTTCAGGTTGTCCGGCAATTGAGGGTTATAACCGGATTCACGCGATTTTCGGCGGAAGCGATCGCTGTATTGCTACGCATCCCTCCGATATGGCTGTAGCAATGATCGCACTGGATGCAGTTGTGCAAACACGCGGGCCGAATGGAGAGCGCAGTATTCCCCTCGCCGATTTTCATCTTCTACCTGGGGATACACCCGAACGGGAGACAGTTTTACAACACGGAGAATTAATTGTTGCCGTTGATTTACCTGCTTCAAACTTTGCAAAGCGATCGCACTATTTAAAAGTCCGCGATCGCGCCTCCTATGCTTTTGCAATGACATCGGTTGCGGCGGCGCTGGATATTCAAAATGGGATTATTCGCTCGGCACGCATTGCCCTGGGTGGTGTGGGAACAAAGCCCTGGCGTGCCTTTGAAGCTGAAAAAGCACTTTTGAACAAACCTGCAAATCAGGCAACATTTCAAGCAGCAGCGTCAGTTGCGATCGCCGGAGCTAAACCTCAAAAATACAACGGCTTTAAAGTGGAACTGGCTAAACGCACAATTGTTAAAGCGCTGACAACCGTGGGAGGGATGGCATGAATACAAGCGATACAAATATAGTTGTCGGCAAACCGCTAAATCGAGTCGATGGACATCTCAAGGTAACGGGTGGCGCACGCTATTCGGCAGAGTTTCCGATAGCAAAAATGACTTATGGAGTCACGATTCAAAGCACGATCGCCAAAGGTAAAATCGCCCAAATCGATACAAAGGCGGCGGAACAAGTACCGGGTGTGATAGCAGTTATTACCCACCTGAACGCACCCAAGGCATCTGGCGAAAAGGGCAACGGTAATAAGCTGAATCTGCTGCAAGATAACGTTGTGCTTTATAGCGGTCAGCATATCGGTGTTGTGATTGCCGATACATTTGAACGAGCTATGTACGCTGCTTCTCTGGTGCAAGTTCGCTATGACGAAGAAAAACCAACCATTAATATGCGAGACAACCTCGCTAAGGCATACTTTCCTAAAGGTAAAATCCCGATAAATGAGCCGCCTGATTTAGCTCACGGCAATGTCAACCAGGGACTAGCGGCGGCTGCTGTCCGCGTCGAGCAAACCTATACTACACCGATCGAAAATCACAATCCAATGGAGCCTCATGCCACAACAGCAGTTTGGCAAGGCGATGAACTGCTGCTGTATGACGCAACTCAGGGAATCTTTTCGGCTCAACAAAAAGTTGCGGCGGTATTAGGAATTGAGCCAGAGAAAATCCGCATTATGTCTTACTTTGTGGGCGGTGGCTTCGGTTGCAAAGGGTCGGTTTGGTCGCATGTGCCTCTAGCGGCGATCGCAGCCCAACAAGTTAATCGCCCAGTGAAATTAGTTCTGGGACGCATACAGATGTATGGGCCTGTTGGCTTCCGACCAGAGACAATTCAACAAGTTTCTTTAGGTGCAACCCGCGAGGGCAAATTAACCGCTCTGCGACACGCTGGGACTTCCCAAACTTCAACTTTCGATGAATTTATCGAACCTGTTGGTAAAAGCGCCCGGATGCTCTACGCTTGCCCAAATATCGAAACCACCCACCGTCTGGTTAATCTCGATGAAGGAACACCAACCTATATGCGGGCACCAGGCGAAGCTTCTGGATCGTTCGCCTTAGAATCGGCAATGGACGAACTGGCTTATGCGCTGAATATCGATCCGGTGGAACTGCGTTTGCGTAACCATGCTGAAGTTGATCCTAGCAAAGGACTGCCCTGGTCGAGCAAGTCACTGAGAGAATGTTACAAATTAGGGGCAGAAAAGTTTGGCTGGCAAAAGCGCAATCCTCAGCCGCGTTCGATGCGAGACGGCAACTATTTGATCGGTTGGGGTATGGCAACAGCTACTTATCCTACCTATCGTTCCCCAGCAGCTGCGATCGCTCAAATTATGGCAGACGGTACAGCCGTAGTGCGGAGCGGTTCGCAAGATATTGGTACGGGTACTTATACTGTGATGACTCAAGTCGCAGCTGAAGCACTCGGTCTACCAGTTAACAAAGTCCGGTTTGAACTAGGCGATACTAAGATGCCACAAGCCCCCGTTTCCGGTGGTTCGCAAACCGCCGCTAGTGTGAGTTCGGCAGTGCATTTAGCCGGAAATCAAGCTCGCAGTCAGCTTTTGCAACTAGCACTCGCCGATCAAAAATCGCCGCTTTATAGTTCAAAAGCTGAAGATGTGATTGCCCAAGATGGCAGCTTTTTCTTAAAAAATAAATCGTCAGCAAGCGAAACTTATGAGGCAATCTTGGCACGGCATGGAATGAAAATGATCGAAGCGCGTGCAGATGCCAAGCCCGGAGAGGAACAAAAGAAGTTCTCAATGCACGCATTTGGAGCGCAGTTTGCCGAAGTCCGCGTTGAACCTGACTTGGGTGAAGTGCGAGTCACGCGCTGGGTGGGAACTTTTGGCGTCGGACGCGTACTCAATGCGAAAACAGCCAACAGTCAGCTGATCGGTGGGATTGTCTATGGAATTGGCATGGCGCTAATGGAACACACCCTAACAGACCCTTATCGGGGGCGCGTTGTCAATGCCGATTTAGGTGAGTATCACGTACCAGTAAATGCAGACGTTCCTGATATTCAAGTGCTGTTCGTTGATGAACACGATCCACATATTAACCCGCTTGGTGTGAAAGGAATCGGTGAAATTGGCATTACTGGAACCGCAGGGGCGATCGCTAACGCTGTGTATCATGCCACAGGTAAGCGCGTCCGTGATTTACCAATTACATTAGACAAACTGCTGTAGTCATTGGTCATTGGTCATTGGTCATTGGTCATTGGTCATGCTATATCTAGCTTCCCTCTCCTTTATAAGGAGAGGGATTGAGGGTGAGGTAAGCCAGCGACGTAAATTGTATGTTATTTAATTCTTATTCCTAACTGGCGATCGCAACTAGCTTTTTGCGGGAAGGACGCTTGCGATCTGATTTTTTCTTCAATCCCACAGCCTGAGCTTGATCGCTATCTGAACCATATTGCCCCCGCACGACTTCTTTCATCGCTAATACAGCATTATGAAATTCCCATTCTCCTAGTCGGGCAGCATCAGAAGCAGCACGGTATAAAGCTAGTTTCTCGGTTTCAGTTTGTTGAGAAATCAACATCGCCTGATAAACTTCGTGTAACTTTGCATCTGAAGCATCAGCACGACTCGTGTTGTAGGTACTGACGGTTTGCAAACCGTGGAATGAGCTAATATCTTGACTAATGGTTTGAGGGCGCAAACGGCGTGTTGTATCTTGGATACTCATAAATGTATCTACCAATATAGTATACATTTAATGTACCCATTGCAACTAAAAACATATCAGTAAGTTAAAGTTTTAAATCGGCAAGTTTAAACAAAAGGTAAGCATGGCGAATGCATCAGCTTGCATTGGCAATGCATCACCTTGCATTGCCAATGCATCAACTTGCATTAGCAATACATCAGCTTGCATTAAGAATGCATCAACTTGCATTAGCAATACATTAACTTGCATTAGGAATGCATCAATTTGCATTGGGAATGCATCAACTTGCATTCACAGTTGAAAACTCCTACTTTTATTGATAAAGCTTTAAATCAAGCAAGCTTAAGTAAGTTGGTGGGAATAAACCAAATTATGTTACGGAACGTAAATAGGCTTAAAACCCTTACCAATGACAAAGGACAAAGGACAAATGACAGCCCACGTCAGTTAACTTTAATTGCGCCCACCTACTTACACAAGACTTACGCAAACAATAGCCCAAACCCTGATTTGACGGTAGGGGCAATTCATGAATTGCCCCTACGCTGTGTAGTTTTGCGTAAGTCCTATTACAGCAGAAATCATGTATTTGAACCACATCTGTCGTAGAGGCACAGAAAAAGCTCATTGGTGTAAACTTAACGTGAAAGCCAGTCTATAAGCAGCTTTGAAGATTGTCTCGTTGTCTCGTGTCTCGTTAAGAGTCTCCGACTGGGAATGCCCCTCATTGAGGCTCCGCCTCTGTAACTCGCGGCAGAGCCACCAGGAACTGCATTTCCAGCCTCTTGCTGGAAACGAGATTTTAAAAGGGTTTTGCCTTAAGTTGACACTAATAAGCATTGCTGTGCCCCTACCGCATGGTCTATTTACCTGAAAATAGCTGTAAACAAAAGGTAAGCATTGTGAATGCATCTTGCGGAGTATATTTCAAAACACACCTTAGTTAGAGTCTCTGTGCCAGATTGTCGTGATACTATACGGCTCATTCCTGTTGTTACTTGTAGGAGACAATTATGGAGATTAGTAGACGCAGCTTGTTAAAAACTGCTTCTGCTTCGGGATTAGTAGCGGCAGGACTTGCAGTTTCGGAAGGATTTTTGCAGCCGTTATTAGCCCAAACAGAACCTGTTGATCAAAATACTCAACAGCTAGCCCAAAGTTCACCCACTGCAACCCGACGCGGCGAAATGTTGTATCGCCACCTCGGACGCACCAAAGAACAAGTATCTGTGATTGGCTTGGGGGGATATCACATTGGAAAAATTCAAGAGGAGCAAGAAAGTATCAAACTGATCCGCAGTGCGATTGATCGCGGTATCAACTTTATGGATAATTCTTGGGACTATCACGACGGACGTAGCCAGCGTTGGATGGGAAATGCTCTTAAAGATGGTTATCGTCAAAAGGTCTTCCTAATGACGAAAATCGACGGTCGCACCAAAGCCGCTGCCAAGATGCAGATTGATGAATCGCTCAAAGATTTGCAGGTCGATCACATTGATTTATTACAGCATCATGAAATACTGCGCTTTGAAGACCCCGATCGGGTATTTGCTCCTGGCGGCTCGATGGAGGCAGTAGTCGAAGCGCAGAAAGCGGGCAAAATTCGCTATATCGGTTTTACAGGACACAAGAATCCTCAGATTCACCTTCAGATGCTGGAAACTGCTACACAAAATGCTTTCCGCTTTGACACTGTGCAGATGCCCTTGAATGTGATGGATGCCCATTTTAGAAGTTTTGAACATCAGGTTTTACCTGTGCTAGTAAAAAACAACATTGGTGTACTGGCAATGAAAACTATTGGGGAGTCTTACATTCTTAGAAGCAATACAGTCAGTGCGATCGAGTGCCTGCACTACGCCATGAATTTGCCAACCTCAGTTGTAATTACGGGCATCGACAGCATGAGAATTTTAGACCAGGCGTTTGAAGCAGTTCGCACCTTTAAGCCAATGGATCAGGCACGAGTTACAGCACTGTTAGCGCGTACCCGTGAGGCAGCAGCTAAAGGGGAGTACGAACGATATAAGACTACAACCCAAAATGATAGTACAGCAATGAATCCAGCTTGGTTAGGGTAAATATTAATCCTATTCTTTAACTGTTTTTTTATGCAAACAGCGATATCTCTCGATTTGCTCAAGATTTAAATTCTTCAACGCCTGCTGCTGCAATAACTGGGCGATCGCGCTTGTTTTTCATTCTACGTTGCAAAAGATAGCTTTATCCAAGGAAAACATTGATTATGTCCAACTTCAAAATAGTTTCTACTGGTATAGTAGCGATCGCTTTATCTCTGGCGACTGGTTGCACACCAACTACTCCCCATGACCAGAATATATCTGAAGCTCCAGCTGCTGTGCCTGTGCAAACAACTGAGACTCCATCACCAACTGCGTCACCAACTACGTCAGGGCAAAATAGCCTCAGTTCTTCAGACAGACAGTTTATCAAAGAAGCGGCTCAAGGTGGTTTAGCAGAAGTCCAACTAGGACAACTAGCATCACAACGTGGAACTAGCAATGCGGTAAAACAGTTTGGAAAGCATATGGTTCAAGATCATACCCAAGTCAACAATCAACTCAAACAGTTAGCGACTCAAAAAGGTGTGACGCTGCCAACTAGTATCGGCAGGAAAAATCAGCAAGTGAAGCAACGCTTATCTAAACTTTCTGGTGCTAACTTTGATCGCCAATATCTGAATCAGATGCTTGAAGATCATGAAAAGGATATCTCCGCTTTTCAAAGTGAAGCTCAACAAGGACAAGATTCAGACGTGAAAGCATTTGCGGCTCAAACGCTACCAACCCTCCAAGAACACCTGCAACAAGTTCGTTCCATTATTAATCCTGGAAGTTCAACTAGTACCCCAAGTTCAACTAGCACCCCAAGTTCAACCAGTACCCCAAGTTCAACCAGTACCCCAAGTTCAACCAGTACCCCAAGTTCAACCAGTACCCCAAGTTCAACTAGTACCCCAAGTTCAACTAGCACCCCAAGTTCAACCAGTACCCCGTAAGGGACTTTCAAATAAAAAAATATTCCATTGCTCTTGAAGTTGGGGAAGCAGTGGGGCGTTAGCAATAGCGAGTAATCGAGCGTCCGTAAAAGCCTCGGCAGTATGCCTTGGGGGTTTCCCCTAGGAGCAACTGCCGTGGATGTGGAGAGGTTGGGAGAGAAGAATCTAATATTAGCCTTGTATGAAGGAATTATAGGACTAGTATAAGATTAGTGAAATACACGTAGTGGACATTAGACGTAGGTAGGTAGGTTGGGTGGAGCGGAGCGCAACCCAACTGATTATCAGGATGTTGGGTTACGCAAAGCCTCCACCCAACAAAGCAATTTTTTTTGCAACATTAAAAGCCATGACAGGCTACTACAAGACTACCGAGATTTTTTCAGAACTCAAATATGATTCCTATAGATAATTTATTTCTTCGAGTTGCCTAAATAGGGCTTGCTGAAAAAGTGTAGCGTTTTTAATTGCAGAAAAACGCATTGGCATTGTCAGCCAACGCATTGGCATTGTCAGTCAACGCATTGGCATTGTCAGCCGACGCATTGGCATTGTCAGTCAACGCATTGGCATTGTCAGCCAACGCATTGGCATTGTCAGCCAACGCATTGGCATTGTCAGTCAACGCATTGGCATTGCAGGGTATTACCAAATTTAATTTGTAGCAAATTTTCTGCGTGCCTCTGCGCTTGACTCTGCGGATTGCGCCGCGCCTATGCATTTAAATTTCAACCCTCAATTCGCCACGATATTTACGCAAAGCTCTACTAAGTCCAAAATTTGATCATTAAAGAACCACAATGTCTGAATTATTGAAAGGAAAATTTTCTCGTCGTCAGATTCTAACTACTGCTGGGTTAGGAGCCATTTCAACCACCGCAATTGGTAGTATAGGCGAAGAGGTTGCAGCCCAACAACCAACTCAGCAAGCCACCCCACGCGGAGGTTCCTTGCCGCCTCAGATTAAGTTTCCGCCCATCTCGGCATCAACCGAAGTTGAGACAGGAGGGCCAGCAACTGCATTACCCCCAGAGCAACGCTTGGGGTTTGCGATCGTCGGACTTGGTAGACTGGCATTAGAAGAAATTATGCCTGCATTTGCAGAATCTAAACTAGCAAAGCCAACTGCATTAGTTAGTGGCGATGCTGCCAAAGCCAATCAAATTGCACAGCAGTATGGCATCAAACCGCAGAATGTTTACAACTATCAAAATTACGACAATCTTCGCAACAATCCAGACGTTGATGTGATTTATATCGTACTGCCTAACAGTATGCACCGAGAATATACGGTGCGTGGTGCGAAAGCAGGTAAACATATTCTGTGTGAGAAGCCGATGGCAACCACAGTGGAAGATTGTCAGCAGATGATCGACGCGTGCAAACAAGCTGATCGCAAGCTGATGATTGCTTATCGCTGCCAATATGAGCCGCACCATCGCGCCATGATTCAGATGATCCGCAGCAAAGAATTGGGAACCATCAAGGTGATTCAGGCAGACAACGGCCAAAACCAGGGGGGTGACTTAAACCAGTGGCGATTGAAACGTGCCTTAGCTGGAGGTGGCTGTTTACCCGATGTGGGAATTTATTGCTTGAATGCAACTCGCTATTTGACAGGAGAGGAACCGATCGCAATTAGCGCCCAAACCTTCAGCACCCCTGGCGATCCGCGCTTCAAAGAAGTAGAAGAAAGTGCCACCTTCCAGCTGCGGTTTCCTAGTGGGATAGTAGCGATTTGCTCCACCAGTTACGGCTTTCACGAAGCGCGTCGGTTTCGCGTCTTCGGTTCTGATGCTTGGGGACAACTCGATCCGGCGTTCTCTTACAACGGTTTGCGGATGATGATTTCACGTAAATCACCAACAAATAGCATGGCAGAAAACGTCAGCGAAATTCGCATGGGCGAGAAGAACCAGTTCGCCTTAGAAATTGATCACATGGCGGATTGTGTGATTCAGAATAAACAACCTCATACCCCTGGTGAAGAAGGTTTACAAGACCAAAAACTGATAGCGTTGATTTACGAGGCCGCACAAACAGGCAAGACGATCGCTCTACCTCGGATGTCAGGATTAGATGTTACTCGTGGCCCGGCTCCTAGAATGCTGAAGTAAATAGGTGGATAGCGCAGTCATGACAAACTCTGCTTGGAGTCCGCTCCGTAACTCTTTGTTTCGCGATCGCTGGATTGCCTCAATTGTCTCCAACATTGGGGGTTGGATGGAGGACACGGCGGGAGCTTGGCTAATGACTTCTCTCACCACCTCTCCTCTGTTGGTGGCACTCATGCAAACAGCAGCAACTTTGCCGATGCTGCTGTTAGGACTACCAGCCGGAGCAACGGCAGATATTTTTGATCGCCGTCGGTTACTGCTGTTTTGGCAAGCTTGGATGTTGGTTGCTGGACTGATCTTGAGTGGATTGGTTTTTGCAGGTACAATTACACCGTGGTCACTGCTAGGGCTGACGTTTTTGCTCAACTTAGGAGCGGCAATGAATGGCCCAGCTTGGCAAGCGATTGTACCAGAACTCGTACCGCGATCGCAACTCATGGCTGCCATTGCTTTAAATAGTGCTGGGTTTAATATTGCCCGAGCCGTTGGCCCGGCGATCGCTGGCTTGATTTTGGTAGCAACAAATGCGGGAGTTGTGTTTTTAATTGATGCCCTCTCCTTTGTTGCGGTAATTATCGTTCTCTACCGTTGGCAGCGCAAACCGTTTTATGAAAGCGCCCTACCCGCAGAGCGAGTATTAGGTTCTATGCGGGCTGGTATTCGCTATCTCCGCTTTTCTCCCGCTCTGCAAGCCGTGTTAATTCGAGCAGCTGTTTTAACTAGTTGCACGAGTGCTTTGTTAGCGTTGCTGCCTTTGGTAGCACAGCAGGATTTGCAACAGGGAGCAGGTGGGTATGGTTTACTACTCAGTAGCTTTGGATTTGGGGCGATTGTCGGGGCGATTTTGATGCCACGAGTGCGGCAACATCTTACAGCTGATGGAGTTGTGATTGCATCAACTTTTGTGTTTGCGATCGCGACATTAATTCTGGCATTGATTGACAATATACCTTTGGTGTTGCTGGCTTTAGTGGCGGCTGGGATTGCCTGGACAAGCATGACATCCAGTTTGAATATCACAGTGCAGCTTGTTGTTCCGGCTTGGGTGCAGGCGCGGGCGCTGGGAATTTATCAAATGGTATTTCAAGGAGGTTCAGCAATTGGTAGTATTGTTTGGGGTGCAGCAGCAGAACATTGGGGAACGCCGAGTGCCTTATTTGTTGCTGCAATTGGCTTAGTGGGGGGAACATTGACGGCGCGGCGTTATCGTTTGCTGTCAGGAAAACTTGACTTAGCTTCAGCATTATGGCGAGCCGAACCTCTGGTAGTAATTGAATTGCAACCAGAACAAGGCCCAGTTTTAGTCACAATTGAATATTGTATTGACCCAGATCAAACAGAGGAATTCATTGCGGCAATTAATGCCCTGCGCGTGGTGCGGTTACGAGATGGTGCAATTCGCTGGGGCATCTTTCATGATACAGGTCAGCCAAATCGCTACTTAGAGACATTTATCGTCGAGTCTTGGGTGGATCATTTGCGTCAATATGAACGGTTTACAGTGGCAGATCGAGAGATTCGTGAAAAGGTTTTTGCCTTTCATCAAGGCGATGAACCCCCAGTTATTTCTCACATGATTTACGCTCACTAATCTCAAGAAGCACGAACTTAGAAAAGACTTCTGATGAAATGCGATCGCTCTTCCCTTGCTTAATATCAGTAGACCGAAAAGTTGTGCGATGCCTACAGCGAGCTACGCCTACGCCAAAAAATAATAGTTGACAATAGCGTTTTGAGAAAATGGATAAAAGCTCATATATAGCCTTTCCTAAGCAACTGAGGTACACCTCAATCTTTTCTAGAAAACTAAGCAGATTTAAAAACGTACCTCACCAAGTCGGGAACCGCTATAGACCTTTGCTATGCAGCCAATTGATAAATAGATCAGCGATCGCTAAGTTACCGTGTTCCAGCATTTGCATATGACCATGGCCAGGAAGTCCAACTTCAGGAAGCCAAACAAAATCACCCCGGAAGTATTTTGCAGTTTCTGCATCTACCTCACGAGAATGGCGCGGGTCTTGGTCGCCTGTGATCACTAAGATGGGAATATCAAATAGTACCTGAGGGTGGGAAATATAAAGCCCTTGTCCTTCAACATTTCTGCGCTCGTTACTAATTCGCGCACTCTCAGGGACTAAACTACAAAAGTAATTCTCAAATACTTCTTGCGGAAAATTATCTGAGTTAGTGAAGTATTTTTTAGTTTCTTCACGCGACTGAATACGTGGACGGTCTTCGAGAAAAGCCTCATGAGAGTCTTTTGCGATCGCTGGTAATAGATTGGCTGGTGGCCCTGGTGCAATGCCTACAATAGCTTTAACAAGTTTGGGATGGGTTTGTGCTATCTGCCAACCAACGACACCAGACATACTGTGGGTAAGAATCACAGCCGGGCCAATTTGTTCGAGTAGCGCCACAGTAGCATCAATTACCCGTTGATATGGCATCGTGGGAAAATCTGGGACACAGCCTGATCGACCATGCCCTGGCCAGTCAACAATGTAGGTTTCCCAGCCTTGTTCTGTCAGATATACTGCCCAACCTTGGCGATTATCGGGTGTTTTGACAAAGCAACTACCTGTATGAAAACCGCCGTGTAAAAGTACAATAGGAACTGAATTTCGGTCTTTCCTTGGCCGGTAACATTGAACGAACATTTGGTACGGAATATCACCAACCAGGAATTCTGTTTCAGTGTATGAATTCATTTGAAGAAAAGACTTAAATTTTTACGGCAATGTTAATCAACGATGCTTATCAATATAGCGCTTCTCATTTGTATACAATACACTTTGACCTCTCTCCTAAGACGAGAGAGGCTTTGAGGCTTACTCCTCAACGCTACAAGGGTTGGGGCTGTTCTTGTTAGGTCTGTATTTCATGCAATTGAGAACCGCTATAGATGGTAAGGAGCAGGGTCTTTCATTTCCTGCGGCACAAAAGATAACATAAAATTCTGTAATCTTGCGGCTGGTTGAGAGTATTCACAGTCAGTTACGGAAAATCAGTATTCCGTGCTAACTCTAATGATAGATAAATGGCTCAAGTTGACAACTATCCTGTGGGGCATGATTTCAGGGATATTTTCCCTTATCTTGAGTAGTACAACACCGCGCTCGCTGTCAGTCGAATGCATAGACTGTAATCGTTAACGGGCGGCAAATCGAAGGAGTGTTTGACACTAGCAGCGACGCACAACGGCACAGTCTGGGACTGCTGCTCAAGCTGACAAACTGCTAGAAACCGAAAAATAAGCAATCAAATGAACGAATTACAAGCAATTTTAGAAGGCTTCGAGTCAAGTCAAAAAAGTGGTGAAATCACTTTCCTGGCCACTGTAGTCAAAACCGAAGGTTCAACCTATCGCCGACCGGGTGCCAAAATGTTGATCGCAAATACAGGTCGGATGATTGGAACAATCAGCGCTGGTTGCTTGGAGAATGACGTATTTGAGCATACTCAACAACGAATGTCAGACGGTGAAGCAATTGTTGTTACTTACGATCACACCGCATCTGAAGATATTCTTTGGGGCTTTGGTCTAGGGTGCAATGGGATAGTGCAAGTTCTCGTCGAACGTCTTGAGAGAGAAAGTACACCGAATGCGATCGCATTTATCCAGGAGTGCTTTAATAAAAAACATTTGGGTATTATTGCCACAGTCTTTGCCTTTGAAGGCGCAGTCAATGTCAAACTTGGGTCGCGCTTACTGCTGCATCCAAATGGTAAAATTATTACTGACATCAAAGATCCAAATTTAATTCCATCTGTGATTGCAGATGCTCAAGCAGCCTTTGCTAATCAAAAGTCAAGGGTAAATAACTATCAGTTACCTTTAGGCAGTGCAGAAGTTTTCATCGAAGTCATCCAACCACCCACGCCTCTAGTAATATTTGGTGCAGGTTATGACGCTGTACCCGTAGCACAGTTTGCTCAAGCATTAGGTTGGGACGTTACTGTAGTCGATTGTCGAGCTAATGAGGCAACTCAAGAGCGATTTCCTGCTTCTTGCGATATCATTCTGAGTCGGCGAGAAATTGTACATCAACAGGTATTTATAGATGACTACACAGTTGCTGTAGTCATGACGCATAATTACCTTGACGACCTGGAAATTTTGAAAATGTTGCTGCCATCTCCGGCACGCTACATCGGGGTTTTAGGCCCAAAGCTGCGTACTGAAAGATTGCTTGAAGATTTACATTCGCAAGGAATGGTTTATAATACTGAACAATTAAAAAGATTGCATGGCCCGATTGGGATTGACATTGGAGCAGATACACCTGAAGGAATAGCGATCGCGATTATTGCTGAAATTCAAGCAGTGTTAACAAACCGCAGTGGTAATTTTTTAAGAAATCGCAATCAACCAATTCACCAATGCTATGAAAGCAGCTTAAACTTGCTACTTACCACATAGTTTTATCTGTTATGGTATTTAACAGTGAGCAAATAGACAATCAAAAATCAACCATAGCAATTATGATTCTTGCTGCGGGTGCATCGACTCGTATGGGTACACCAAAACAACTATTGCTTTACCAAGGACGTAGTTTTTTGCAGTATATTACAGAAATAGCGATCGCTTCAGTTTGTCAACCTGTGGTAGTAGTACTTGGAGCAAATGCAGAACAGATTCATCCCCAAATTAAGCAACTTCCCGTTATAGTAGTTCAGAGTTTGGATTGGGCTTGTGGAATGAGTGCTTCAATCAAGAGCGGTATTGAATTATTAAATAATCTTCCTGAACAAATAGAAGCAGTAGTTATTACACTTTGCGACCAGCCATTTGTTTCTCACCAAATTATTAATCAACTTGTGGATGCCTATTATTCGGCAAAAAAACCGATCATTGCTTGTGAATATGCGAATACATTAGGTGTACCCGCTCTATTTAGTCAGAGATATTTTTCAGAACTTGCGGCTTTGAAAGAAACTTCAGGAGCAAAAAAAGTTATTAATAATAATCTGAATGAAGTGTTTTCCATTTCGTTTCCACTAGGGAATATCGATATTGATACACCAAAGGATTACGAACAATTGCTATCAATTACCAGAGCGGCTTCTGAAGTATAGTAAGCACTATAGCGCTTCTGGGTTGAGTTTAATACAGACCTAACCCCCAGCCCCTTCCCTACAAGGGAAGGGGAGTAAGATTCAAAGCCTCTCTCCTTTTAGGAGAGAGGTTTGGAGAGAGGTCAAAGTGTATTGCATACAAACGAAAAACGCTATAGGAGCTTATTTTTTCTCAATATACTTCTGCCACATCTGCTCATAAGCCTTTTCCATTTCGCGGGTAAACTGTTTGCCATTCCACAGGGGTGCTGTTTGCCGCGATGCTTTCAGCTTCAAAGCAACTTGCTGGCGTAAAACTTCATCCTTCCCCAAACGCACACCCCATTCTATATACTCTTCATCAGTCCAGGCAATGCCTTCTGTGATACCCGCATTTATCATCATGGTGTAGCTGTTACGCGCTGCAAATTGTTCACCAACTCGTGTCACCAAAGGAATACCCATCCACAATGTTTCTAAGGTTGTTGTCGCTCCGTTGTAGGGAAATGTATCTAATACAATATCAGCAATGCCTAAATTAGCACGATGAACTGCCTCTGAATGAACCATTGGTAAAAATCGTAACCGAGAACAATCTACACCTTCTTCTTCGGCAATTTGGTAAAAGAAGCGTTTAATTGTTTCCTCCTCAGCAAGTCCTTTAATCAAAAAGTAGCTGTTAGGTACTTGTTTGATAATTTGCATTTGCCAC
This sequence comes from Nostoc sp., assembly GCF_036919575.1. GTDB lineage: Bacteria > Cyanobacteriota > Cyanobacteriia > Cyanobacteriales > Nostocaceae > Nostoc. The sequence continues at coordinate 43,867 of NZ_JBALBY010000002.1, forward strand.
TTTGTCGTTTGTGGATGGCGTTTATATCCTCTTTGGGCGCTGAGATATACAACGGCATCCATAGGAATATCCAAGTCATCGCGGCGGAGAGTTGGTACACCAACTTCAAAACCATCTACTGCTATGTAAGTTTGAGGTAATCGCCAGATTTTCTCTGTATAGTAATTTTGGGCATCATCTGGCAGTACATAAGGGTCTGCGATAAAGTAATCAATTGCAGGTATGCCTGATGCATCCCACCCCAGCCAAGTAACTTGAATTGGGGCTGGCTTGAGTGCCATCACTTCACTAGTAATATCTAGAGTGATGCTATCAAGGTCAATTAAAATATCAATTTCATCTTGATATATCTGGTCAGCAATTTCTAGACCATTCATGCCTAATTTGTGAGCTTTACCTCCGTGACTTAGATACCACTCTTGGAGATTATCGTTTATTAATTTGTAGTTAACAAAATAAGTATGAATATCAAATTTATCTCGATCGTGATGTTGAAATAACCAACGAGCTAGCCAACCAACCGAATGATTCCTTAAAGCGTAAGATATATAACCAATTTTTAATTTATTCGCATGGTGTGTTAAAGATTGATGATTAATAATTTCATGAGCATAGTTTTTTGCTTTTGATTGGCCAAGACCTTGAATATATTTATTATAAATCTCAGCTACCTGATTATGAATAGCTCGGAAATCAGCAGGAGCATCTTTAATGTGAGGTATCGCAAAAGATGGCGAAAGCAAGCGTAGTATTGTTGCTTCTTGTAAAGGAATTCGTTCAGCTTTAATAAACTGTTGAAACACAGTTTCCAATTCTTGACAAGTTGTACATATCTCTTGCCAATATCCTCCTGCTGACATTAGACCCCTTAACAGCAAATGGAGTGCAAAAATTTTATCAGCCAAGCTTTCTGATAAGGAATAACACAACCTAGCTGTCTCTATTCCTTGAGAATAATTACGAGTGTCTTGATAAAAACTCGCTAAGTGCCGCAAAATTTCTACATTATTTGGCTCCAGTTGCAAATGCAATTCCAGAAGAGATGCTGCTAGTAAAGGCTGCCCTAAAGTATGGCCAATTTTCACAGCGGCAGGAAGCACTATACAGAAGCATTGATGAGGATCAGAGAAATAAGACAGACTAGCTTCTATTAAATTTAGATTAATTGGATGTAAGGGAACAGTATTTAAAAATTGTTTTAAAACTTGGATTAATAATTCGGTATTAATTTCTATATTTTCTTTTGCCTTTAAGCTTTCAATTAATCCCCACTCATTCAAATTATCAATTTCTTCAAATTTTTGTAATTTGAGAGAAAGTATAAGGATTTGAAGTAAATTATTTATATAACTAGGATTAATTTCCCGCATGTGCTGGCGAATTAACCAAGCTAGAGAATCTTCTGTAAGTGTTTCGCGTCTTTCAGCTTCTCTTTGCAAAACTTGAAATAGTTCATTTGTCCAAATTGGTAACTGTTCTTCATCTGCCTCTGTCATTGGCAGCATCCAAGCCATTTGAGCTTCTGCTTCTTGCCCTTGTAATAGCAATAGTAACCCTAAATGCCAATAATAAGAAATAGCATTTGGTTCTATCGCTATTGCTTGTTCATATAACTGTGCTGCTTGCGAATATTTTTCTTGAATGAAGTATTGTTCTGCTTGATTTTGCCAATTATATATATCAGTAATCATTGTAATTCTCTGAGAAAATTTTATGAGGAATATAATTGTGAACTACTGACATAATGGAAATAAAGTGGATAGAAGCATCTACCCACTTTGGAAAATATCTAGTTGAAAGACAATTTATATACTCTTTGTCTTTGGTTGGTTACTTAGCCATAGAGATAAACTTGTTGGCGCCGATGCCGCTGTTGCTGGTACAATCAAGTGCTCCAGCGGTGAAGGTAAATGCAGTGGTAGCACTTGCATTTGTACCACCGGCAAGAACTGTGTCTGCAGATTCACACAAAACAGCGATGGTAGTAGCTTCACTGGTAGCAGCTTGGCTTGTCACCTCTACACCACCAACATAGCTTTTGAGAGGCGCGGTAGTAACTTTTACTTGTGCTTGGTTGGTTGCTACACTACCACCCGCCCAGGCAATTTGGTATTGGTAATTTATGGTTGATGTTGCAATACCAAGTCCTAAACTACCAATTGTACTTGTAAATAAAGTATTTTCTAAGTAAAAAGCTTGCTGCGCGCGGTTCATGGAACCCACGTAGGTTTTAGCTTCCGACTGCTTGGCTTTGTTAGCTTGGTTCAAGAAAGAAGGTAGGGCGATCGCAGACAAAATACCGATGATGATAATTACTACTAGTAATTCAATAAGTGTAAAACCCTCATCTGCCTTCTTCTTGGCGAGAATGTGTTGGAGAAACTTGGCTTTTAGTTCGGTCTTCATAAGTGTTTTCCGGGGGTAGGAAGTGATTCTGTGTTCTAGATATAACTTACCCAACTGCGATCGGTTTCCTATCACCCCACCAAAAAAAATTTTTGACTATTTTTTGACTATCTATCTATATAGTTAATTTAAGCCTTGGCGAATAGAATAGAGCCTCCGGCACGCTGACGCGAACGCGGCTACACAAACAAAGTCCACCTCCGTGGACTAATACAAAATCAAGGGTTTCTTAACCTACGTTCGCGTAGCGTTCCGCCAGGAAAGGTGGGTTTTGCCTGTGTAGGCGCGGTTTATAACCGCCTTTTTAACGTTAAGTTGACTATATTATATAGATTCTCAATTTCGATTCTAAAAGCGCCTTAATCAAACTCAGGTGGCCACAACTCTGATATTGCCAGTTCCCAACCTGGTAGCAAGTCTGGTAGTGTGAGCGTGTCGCCATTCTGCATCAACACTGGAGTTTGGTTTATTCGATAAACGGTTACTGTCAATTTATCAGGGTCAATCAATATGCCGACTACAGACCCAAGCTGCAAAAATAACTGAATCTTCTCTTCAAGCGGTTTGATTCTATCGCTTTTAGATTTAATCTCAACCATCAGGTCTGGAACTAACTCTACAAAGTCGCGCTTGGTCTTCTTCAATCGGTCAGCCTTAACAAAAGACACGTCAGGGGCGCGTAGGTTTCTTTTTTCCGAGTCGTCCTCTTCTATATTCGGCAGGATAAATCCAGCGCTAGAGCCAGTTATACGCCCTAATTTGCGCGACATGACCCAGTTATTCAAGAAGGTAATTAGACGAGCGCCAATTTCCTCTGACTCGTAATCTGATGGCCCCATAACTATGATTTTCCCCTCTACCAACTCCATCTGCCATTCTGGATGCTCGGTTTGTAGTTGCTCTAAGTCTGTAATGGTGAAAGACATAATATTACAGAAAATACTCTTATATATATCATAAGTAGCGGCAATTCATGAATTGCCGCTACTCTAAGAAAGCTACAAGGTAAGTAGGGATGGGTGAGATAGTGAGATGTTTTTTGGTTTCTCTCTCAATTTTTCAATAACCTTACTAATATTCTCATCAATTCCTCAATATCTTCGACAACTCTGTAGCTATTAATCCCTAGAGTAAAATGTTTATTTACTCTATCTAGACTTGCAAACTGCCACAAACTTCCTGTAGTGACACAACCAGTTAATATAGGTTGTTCTGCAACAGTTGGGGAATCCTCCCAAAAATCCAGTGCAACTATTTGGGCTACTAATTGAGTGAAGCCTCTACTTAAATCAGCAAGACTCGCTTCTATGACTAATAGTTGATTTGGTTGGGTGGTTCTAATTAAATAATCTAGTGTACCTTGAAGTTGATTATTCACTCTCAGGCTAAATTCTATTCTTAGTTTTGCCTTCGTGTAATGTATCAACTCTAAGACTATTCTAGAAATTATTACTTCCCTTCTCGCTAACTCAGTAGTCAACTCTACATAAGGGAGAGATTCTTCTATCCTTTCTCTCAATTCGAGCAATCTATCCAATTCGCCTGAGTATTGTGGCAATTGAAATACTTTGTACTCTAGTGAATAACCGAAGGCTTGAGCCAAGTCTTCAGAATAGTAACCGCTTTCAAAATATTTGCTAAAGGTATATGTCTGAGTTGGATCTAGCTTCATGAGATTTTAAATTATGGGTGAGATGTCGGGAAATGTGTTGAGAGAGGTATGAGCATTCAAGAAATAGCAGAATTTTTAGAACTAAACGTTGAAACTATCAGGAAGCATCTGCAAGAACAGTCTTAGGAGTTAAGAGGTTGTTTGAAAAGTGTTTCGCTGTGACTTTAGGCACTTTTAGATCCCCCCTAACCCCCCTTAAAAAGGGGGGAACCAGAATCAAAGTCCCCCAATTTATCGGGGGATTTAGGGGGATCTAAAACTATTTGATACCGACAATAGGACTTTTCAAACATCCTCTAAGAGGCTGTTTGACAAGTATTGAGCGTATAGCACCATAGGCATTTTACGATCGCTTCCACCATGATGTAGCCAATCACAATTTATTATGCTATATTAAGCGTAGTCGTTATGAGTTTGGATATGGTCATGACTAACCCCACAGTAGAAAACTTAGTAATTATCGGTTCTGGGCCAGCAGGCTACACAGCCGCCATTTATGCGGGACGCGCTAACCTGAAACCCGTTGTATTTGAAGGTTTCCAAGCCGGGGGATTACCTGGTGGGCAACTAATGACAACCACGGAAGTCGAGAACTTTCCTGGGTTTCCCCAAGGGATTACGGGGCCAGAACTGATGGATCAGATGAAGGCACAGGCGGAGCGCTGGGGCGCTGAACTATATACTGAAGATGTTATCTCAGTTGACTTGAGTCAGCGTCCCTTTATAGTGCGATCGCAAGAAAGGGAAATTAAAACCAACAGCATTGTCATTGCTACTGGTGCAACAGCAAAGCGTTTGGGTTTACCCAGCGAACATGAATTTTGGAGTCGGGGAATCTCTGCTTGTGCGATTTGCGATGGTGCAACACCAATTTTTCATGGCGCAGAATTGGCTGTAATTGGTGCTGGCGACTCGGCGGCGGAAGAGTCAATTTACCTCACCAAATACGGTTCTAAGGTGAATATGTTGGTACGCACTGATAAGATGCGAGCGTCTAAAGCCATGCAAGACAGGGTTTTGAGCAACCCAAAAATTCAGGTGCATTGGAATACAGAGGCTGTGGATATCTTCGGTAATGGTCACATGGAAGGGGTGAAAGTCCGCAATACCAAAACTGGTGAAGAGAGCAAACTGCACGCTAAGGGTTTATTCTACGCCGTTGGTCACAGTCCCAATACCTCTCTATTTAAGGGGCAATTAGAACTGGATGAGGTGGGTTATGTTGTCACCAAGCACGGTACTGTAGAAACGAGTGTAGAGGGCGTTTTTGCTGCTGGCGATGTGCAAGATCATGAGTTTCGGCAAGCAATTACGGCTGCGGGTACTGGCTGTATGGCGGCGATGTTAGCAGAACGTTGGTTGTCATTCAGTGGCTTGATTCAAGAATTCCATCAACAGGCAGAAACAGCAGATAATGAATTAGAACATCAGCCAGCCAAAAAGACTGAAGCCGAGGAAGAAGCTGAATTTAATTTGAATGGGACGCGCCATGAGGGAGGTTATGCTTTACGGAAATTGTTCCATGAAAGCGATCGCTTACTCTTGGTTAAATACGTCTCTCCTGGTTGCGGCCCTTGTCATACCCTAAAGCCAATTTTAAATAAAGTGGTGGATGAATTTGACAGCAAAATTCACTTTGTGGAAATTGACATCGACAAAGATCGAGATATTGCTGAAAATGCTGGTGTGACAGGAACACCAACTGTTCAATTGTTCAAAAATAAGGAACTGGTGAAGGAAGTTAAAGGTGTGAAGCAAAAGAGCGAATACCGTCAGTTGATTGAAAGCAACTTGTAAGGAAGAGTTTCTGCTTTCGCTTGGGCGATCGCCTGTTGATTATCTGTTGCTAGAGCGATTCGAGCATTAATTATAGGCAAAAGAGTTTTCCATTGTGTATCACTCATCTTGCCTAGCAGAGAAATTTCTGGCCCCTCAGTTATATCTACATCACCCTCCATGAGCAAATTCATGGTCAAAGAAGATAAAAGCATATCGGCTTCTTCTTCAGAAACGTTATGAGTATCTATCAGGAGAGTTATATGGCTTTTATCTGGGTGAGTAGTGAGAGTAGAAATGACACTTGCTAAATCTTGATATAGTAGGTCTTCTGGCTGTGACCAGTCTGGGAAAATAATTAGGTTAGTTTCCTTAAGATTTAAATGTAAAACAGTAGCCTTAATCAAGGTAGCACTTATAGTATTCGCCATTGTTGACCAGGAAAACTTTTTCGCCTGTGCCAAACCCGCAGTAATTAATGAGTTCCGAATACTAGGCTTTTGCACTTCACAGAGCGCATTTGCTAGTGCATCGATATCATCATCATTCACATATATTGCTGCGTCTCCTGCTGCTTCTGGAATTGAAGCATTAGGACAAGTAATAACAGGACAACCACAAGCCATTGCTTCTAATACAGGCATTCCAAAACCTTCATATTTAGAAGGATAAACTAGTGCTACAGCACCAGAGTAAGCTGTTGCCAACTCTTCATCACTAAGTTCCAGCATATGAACAACACTACCTGATGTGTAAGCTCTAAACTCAGGTACTAATAAACCGCCGCTTCCTGTACAAACAATATCAAATCCATAGCTATTGGCAAGTTTTGAAAGAGCTTGGAAGAACAAAATACTATTCTTGTAACCAGTTCCAGTACCAACCAACAGGAAGTATGGTTTATCAATGCCATATTTATATTTAAAATCTTTAATTTCATCTAAGGAAGCTGAAGAAAAGAGAGAATCTACTCCACAATGAGCCACCGTAATTGATTCTAAGGGTATCTCAGGGAAACATTTACTTAAATCTTTAGCTGTATTTTCAGAAATGGCAATAAAAGCGGAGGCGTGTTTGATACCATTGTGTTTTTCACGCCACATAGGTTCATTTAAATTTCCTCCTAATACTTCAGGAATCATATCATAAGCCATAAATACCGAAGGGGTATTAATGGGGGTGGTGTAGTAGGAAGATATAAATAATTCCGCTTCTTGATCATCACATATTTGTTGAAGCATCTGTTTATCAGCGTCGGTATTGTTATAGTCGTAGGCGGGAATTATGCGATAACGGATACCATTAATTTTGGGTGCAGTATTGGCTCTATCTAAGACTAGGATATGATTAGCAAAATCACTATTTGACCATTGTTCTAGCAGACTTCGCCAAACTCTAGCAATTCCTGTTTTATAGAGTTGGAAAAAGACACCATCAATTAAAATATTACGAGGAGGTAAAGTTTTTGCTTTTTCTTTCGCTAACTCGTAAATTTTGATAGTTTCTTGAACATATTTATCCCAACTAAATTTTTGAGCCTGTTGAACAGATTTTTTTGCTAAAATCTCTCGATATTCGGGTTCAGAATATAGCTTAAATATGGCATCACAAAGCCCTATTCCATCATGAGTATCAAGCATAATTCCGGCATCTTCAACCACTTCAGGCAAGGAAGAAGTGTTAGAGGTTATGACTGGAGTTCCACATTGCATAGCTTCTAATGGTGGTAAGCCAAAACCTTCATATAAAGATACATAAATAAAGGCTAATGCGCCTGAATATAGAGAAGCTAAATCTTCATCGGGAACATAACCAGTAACAATAATTCGGTTTTCTAATTCTTTAACTCTATCTATTTCTGCAAAAATTTCTTCATATTGCCATCCTTTTGTACCTATTAATACTAGATTAAGATCATCAATATGCTGGTTTTTAAGTAATCTCAAAAAAGAACGGATAACATGAGCTATATTTTTTCTTGGCTCTAGGGTTGATAAAGTTAAGAGATAAGGTTGATCTGGTATTTTATATTTTTCTTTCGTTTTGATAATTAATTCCTGATCATCGCAAGGATAAAATTTTTCTTTATCAGCAGCTAAATATGTAACAAATACTTGCTTTTCATCAAGATTTAGTTGGTATTTGCAAATATCTTGTTTTGTTGATTCGGAAATACAGCACACAAAATCATTCTTATCTATTTGATCTATCCTATTTTTAATCATATGCTTATGCTCTGAATTATGATTAAAATACTCTGGAAAAAGAATAGGAATTAAATCATAACTTGTGACAAGTCTTGTAGCATAATAAATATTATTTGGTAAAGGATAATAAGTAGAGTGATAAATATCTATATTTTGATATTCTAGTTCTGACGAGTGAAATAAATGAAGATTTTTACATTCACAATTTTGATTGATATAAATCTGACAAGCATCAAATAAATCAGGCATACTCGTACATAAATAAATATGACACTGAGGAGATTTTATTAGTCCTTTTAAAAGATACTCTGTTACTCTAAAAACTCCTGTTTTGGCAGTTTCACATATAGTTCCTAAACCTAGTACAGCAATATCTAAGGCTATTTTAATCTGTGTTCCGTTATCTACTAGCGATAAACCATCTCCTTTAGTTAAACCACTTGGTAGTAAAGATACTTTTTTTATTTCCCCAGGCTGACTGTGACACAAGTTCTTAAAAACATCAGGTGCTAGTTTTTTTTCTGTCAGCAAGTGTAAAGATATACCATTAAATGTATCACTAGAATAAAAGTTCAAATTATACTTATCTGCAATTATTGACAAAGCCTTTAAAGTATATATTGATACGTGCTGTCCTTCGTGAGGTACATAATACCACCATTCATCAGGTTTAGGATTATCTGTAGGCAAAATCTCTGTACTAAATAAAATGTTTCTAGAAAATCGCAAAATATTTTCTATCTCTTCAATAGGATTCACAAAATGTTCAAAAACTTCAAAAGCAGTTACTAATTCACAAGAATTATTTATCCCTACTTCCAAACCTTGAGCAAACAAATTATTGCAAAACTTATCAAACCAATAAAAATCAAAGCCTAAGTCTTTCATCATCCGAACAAACAGACCATAGCCAGCACCATAGTCTAAAAATTTAGCCTCACGGTCAAATAGATTAAAAATGATATGAGATGTTTTTTGTGAACAATAATTATTGCGAAATACTAAACCGACATCGCTTTTTGCGATGACATCAGAATAAGCTTCTGCTAACCAGTAAGGCTCTTCTGTCTGAACAAAACCACAATTAGAACATTGAAAATAATCAACTTCATACTTACCTAATATGATAGTTTTATCAAAGAGATATGCATCAGATTCACATACTTTGCATTTGATAGGCATAGGATTAAGTAAGCTTTGAACTATAGGAAGGATTTGACTATAACTCCATGCTTGTTTTTGTACATTTTTTATATTTGGCAAGTAAAAGTGTGGCATTCCATCTTGGGGTGAGATTAAGGAATACTTTATAACTTTTTGCTGCCGTTGGGATTCACTATTAATTAATAAATCTAAATGATATATACTTAAGTTTGTTAAATATACACCTTGGTGTGAAAGACCATGTATTACTTCATGAATTTTGCCTTCATAATAAATTTTTTCATTATATTTAAAAAGCCTATGCTGCCAATCAGGATAGTGTGGTTGACTTGCTATGTAATATTTTTTATTAAATGGAGTAATCCATTTTCTTGAAATCCAAAAATTATCAGTTATTAGTGATTCTGGCTGCTGTTTTATTAGAGCTAAAAATTCAAGAGTTTTCTTGTCGATAAACTCATCAGAATCAAGAACAAATACCCAATCAGTCTTAACTTCTTTCAAATAAACGTTTCGCTGCTCAGAATGATTTCCCTTCCATTTTGAATAAATTATTTTCGCTCCATAAGACAAAGCAATTTGACAAGTAGAATCAGTACTACCTCCGTCAACTATTATTAAATCATCATAAACTTCACTTAGTGACTCTAAGGCAAGAGCCAAAGTTTTTTCAGAATTTTGCACCATCATACAAACAGAAAGGGTCTGAAGAGGGTTTTGGGCAGACACATAACTTTGAGGCTTTCTCTCTGTCTCCCATAAATCTAATGCTGCTTTCTCTATGTCTTGTGTAAGAGAAGAAGCTTCGGATTTTACTGCTTCTTCTTCCGCTATATGTGAAATGATAACTTCTGGGCTAAGTTTTTCATCAAAAATATTTTGAATTGCGATCGCAGACTGTTCAGCAATTCTTTCCCAATCTACTTCAGTATTAGTTACTGTAGTATCTACTACCCGAATTCTATTCTCCAGAATTTTATACCTAGCCCTAAAATTATCTACCTCATCTGGAAAAACAGCAATATAGGAAGATGCCATTTTAATAGCACGCTGTCTAGATAAAGAGATATGATAGTCAGTTTCAAAAATATTAGATGAGAATTTATCGCATAATATAAACACAGATTTTACTACTGCGCCTGCACTTGTGTAGTAAGTACTTATAAATATATTAATATCAAGCTCTTGACACAGTGCGGCTAAACGTCGGTCTTCAATAGCAGATTTTTCAAAATCTACTAAAGGGGCAAATAAATTCTTAAATCTGCTAGAAATTTCTTGAAAAATAGGGTTTGAAGTGCGATTTAAGAAATATACTTGATCGTTTTGCAGGCGATTAACAATCTTTGGTATAACCTGTTTCCAAAATTGGTGTAACTCAGTCTCATCTTGCCGCGCAAATACATAACCGTCTATCAAAATATTCATGCAAGTCACCTCTATAATTTCAAAATTAGTCAATTTAATTAGCTGCTGGGAAGGTTTGTTGGCTCTCCCATCTGAGAATACTTAGACCATTTTGGTTGGTAATCTGCACCCAACCATCCAACAGTACCAGCTAGTTTTTCATTGTTATGAGTGCTGCCATCATATAGATCAAGGTTTTTTAATTCCTCTCCCTTACCAAGAGCTACCATTTCTTCCCATAGCTCAGTACCAGGAAATGCAACACAATCTGAGTTTTGCCAATGGATATTATTATTATGGTTTGCTCCTATTTCCTTTAATTCGTTCAGGATTTTTAGATCATTATCCCAATCTTGCTGAGTTTCGCCAGGGAGGTTTTTCATAGTAGTGAAGTGAAACTCCATCCCTGAAAAGCGAGTAATTAAATACTTAATATTTTCGTAGCTTTTTTTAGCACTTAAATTTTTCTTGGTGTTATCAAGCAATTTTTGATTAAAACTCTCAACTCCAAATCTCATACCCGCACAACCACTTTCAACCATTAAGTCATATATTTCTAAACTGGTTGTGTCTATTCTGCCCATCATAGTCCAGGGTAGTCCTATATCTTTTAATCCCTTACATAGCTCGGTGATTCTTTTACCACCTAGATTCCAGGTATCATCATCAAAAAAAATGCTTTGAATACCTTTCTCATTTATAAGATTAGCAATTCGCCATTCTTCTGAATATAAATAAATAGCTTGTGTTACTTTTCCTTGATTTGCGTATTGGCGAAACTTCTGACTCAGTTCACTTTGTTTCTTAATTAGATGGTGATAATTTACGTGAGCCTCAGCTTTTAAGTTATTAATAAAATCTTGGTATGTGGAGATAACTGTTTTGATCTCATCAATTACCAATTCAGGTAAGCGATTACGATATTGACCATTATTCATTACTTTAGGCCATTGACAGTATGTACATTTGAATGGGCAGCCACGGGAAGTGCTAACAGTTAACTGTGAACGAGGAGTATTCATACTAGAATCCCAGTAGTTATACAAGTAGTCTTGATGTCTAAATGGTAGAAAATTTTCCCCATTTATTAAATTAATATCTTCGATATGGTCGTAAACATATATAGGTTTAGCCTTGTCTAACTTAGATACTATATCTAATGCTGGCTTCTCATATTCACCTACAATACAATGATCTATAAATGATTCATTAATTAAATCATTAGCATAAGCTTGAATATGTGGACCTACTAAAACAATACGAGAAGAAAAGCTTTCTTTCGCCCATATAGCTAACTCCTTAATAATGGGAAATAAAGGTGTTGAGGTTTCCAAGAACAAGATATCTGGTTGAAACTTAGCAATATGGCTCTTTACTAGTTCGTAATCCCAATGTTTAAGAGCAACTCCGTCATAAAAATTTGCATCAATACCATGTTTGATTAAGTAGCTAACTGCATAGCTCATGAAGAAGGGAAAGCAAGCATAATCCGTTAATCCCGGCGAAGTCCAAGGCCAACGTGAACCTGCATTAGGACCAGTGTATATATTTCCTTTACTGTCATATTTAACAAAAGGAATATTTGCAAAAAGTATGTTCATTTCAACCTCCAAAAATGATAATTATTGTTCTTCTTTAAAGAACTTCTTTTAAATAACTAATGAGTGTTTTTACGCGATTTGCATAGGTATGGTCGCTTAAAACAAGCTTACGTCCTTCTTGACTTCGTTTCTGTCGTTCCTCGTCATCAGCTAGATAGCGCACAATCTTAGCCCATTCATCTTCATTTCCTGTAGTGCATACTAGCGAGTCTCCAAAGATAGCTTGTAATGAATCAACATGATCAGAAAGAATAAACCCTCCACAAGCCAATATGTCGTAAATTCTCAGATTGATAGTATCTAACTCAATATGCTCTTCTATATGAGCATTAAGATTAATTAAACAACTTGAATATAATTTAGGTAAATCTGGCATTGGTAATTTGCCAAGACAAGCTTTTTGTAATGGCTCAGACCAAGCTTTATTTCCATATATGACAAGACCAAATGGCAAGGCCGGCACAAAGTAATGCTGATTTACAAGTGGACCCCTAATATCATTACCTACAAAAGACACAGGATGCTGATAATGATTTGAAGGTTGCGGAAAAAACAGTTCAGGATCAGTTGCAAAAGGAATAACGGCTCCCGAAGCACAAGCTTCCATTAATTTTTTGCTTGTGAATATATATCCATCAAATCTAGACTTTATTTGATTAAATACGCCGACTGTACCAATATGAAGTTCAGGAGGATAAAGCCATTTAGTTGGGTTAGAAGCATTAGGAAAAGCATTTTGTAGATATAAAAAGTTTTTTACTTTTTCATCCAGTTCCAAATAAGGATAGAAATGGATGACAACATCCAGCTTCTCTGTAATTAATCCACTAGATGAATATAAGTACACTGACTCCACATCATCACATCTAAGTAGATATTTCTGCCATCCCCGTGCTACCTGCTCATCGCCTTGCACGTTACCAGGCTTGCTAACATCAAATGTGTCAATTCCACGTAAACGTAATCCAATTCGCAACTTTTGGTTCATATCTAAACCTCTATTGCATGAAAGTCTGGATTTTCAGGGTCTAGCTGTTTGGATAGCATATTAATCCATTGTGAGTCTGTCTTGGTATAAAAGGTGTGTATTTCATAGGGTTCAATTATAAATACATCACCCTTTTTAACTTCAAAGTCAATATGTTCACCTGAATGCAAATTATCAATTACAATTCTAATTTCGCCAGAAATTATGAAAAAAAGTTCATTAGTCTCTTTGTGATAATGGTTGCCTCGGATTTGCTTTGCTGCGGTTTCAATAAAGTTTACTTCTGCCCAATTATTTTGTGTGATTCCCCAAAAACCACCCCGATTATCTGTCTTCATTATATAAGTTGAAAGTCTTTGCATGACACATCTCCAACAACTTTTAACCTACTAAACCCCTCTTGAACTGAATTGAAACTAACACCAACAAGTCTATTAGCAGTTTGTTCAATTGATAAAGAAGAATCTGATTGTAACAGCATTCTTTCTCTACCAATACCAGCCTGTGCAGGAGCCAATAGTTTAACATTCAGATTAAACATACTGGCATAGTAATTAAAAAACTGAAAGCGATTTACTTTTTCTCGTCCTACTGTGTGAAATATCCCACTTAAGTTATTTTCTATAATTACCTCTATCATTTCTGCTAGATTATCTGTATATGTTGGTGTATTAAATACATCAGTGAAGCATTGTACAGTACGACCTTGAGTTAGTTCTGATGATAACCAGTCTAATAAAGGAGAACCTGTGCCGTAGATTCCACCACTACGACAAATAGCTGCATTATCTAGTTCATTCAAAATAAATTCTTCACCTTGTAGCTTAGTTTTGCCATAAACTAAGCTGGGATTAGGTTGATCATTTTCTTTATAAAAACCATCAGTACAACTGAACACGAGATCAGTGGAAATGTAGATCATACGTGCATCAAATTTTTTACACGCGGTTGCTACATTTTTAGTACCTAAAGCATTTGTTTGGTAGGCTTCTTCAGGATACTTCTCACAAAAACTAACATTCTTATTGCCTGCTACATGAATTACTACCTTTGGCATTTTCTTCTCTATGACTTTAAGGACTTCATCAGCATCTCTAATATCTAAATACACTGAATCCGTCATTCCTAGTAAATTTTTTGGTATGGATGACTGAAAATATGAGATGGTTGTCTTTTTTTTACTTGTAAAATAGCGGGCAAGATTTGAGCCAACGAAACCGCTTCCTCCTGTTATCATCAGATCACTCACATTTTCTTCTCCTTGATATTTAAAAGTATTCAATTTTTCTATACTTATCTAGAATCTTTGTATTCATGACAACTTTTTTAAATAAATGTTTACTGTTTTATGATTGTCTAATCAGACAATATAAATTAAGTTTTTTGGGCTACTGATCTAGCGATCGCTCTTACTCTCCTACTCTCTTCTTCACTTGCTCCAACACAGTCTTATAATCCTGCCGATCAGGGTGCAACTTTACCAGCTTCTCCAAAGGTGCGATCGCACCTTTAGCATCCTTCAATTGCAACCGCAGCACAGACAGTTTCTCTAAAGCAAGTTGGTTTTCTGGTTCCCGTTGTAAAACCAACTCGTAGCCCCGCGCCTGTTGCTGTAATCCTGACTCAGCAGAAGTAGACGCAATTGCTGGCTGAGGTTGACTAGCCTTTTGTATTACCGGAATGATTGCAAACACCGTAGAACCAAAAAAGGAGAACATCGACACTATCGTGACAATCTTTTGTCGCCGCTGAATCTGCTTTTTGCGGGTATTTAGGTATTCTTCCCCCGAACTAGCCATGCATCATATACTTGCTGTGGTAAATACTTAGATATCAGCAAGCCTCCTACTATGAGGATGCCCATCTGCTCAACAGAAACTAACATCTTGGCTAAAAATTTTTTACACAAAATTCAAATGCTGACTCTGAAGACGAGAGAACTTTATGGTAAACCCATGCTGCACCGACAATTTTGCCATGTGAACCGCTTCTATACTTCAAAGCAAAACCCTCACCTGCACCTAAACAGGGCAACCTCCAGTTCTTATTCTCTAGGCAAAACATTAAAGTTATATAAAGATTTGCAATTAATTTGCCTAATGCCAGATGTTTGCGATATTCTAAATAACGTTTAAAGAAACAGAAACAGTAGATATTTCTACTCAATTACAAATTTCCTAGTCAGTCAAAAACTTTCAAACTAGCCCGTGTCCTATGGGTTCTTCAACAACCACACATATTTTTCGTGATTCAAACAAATAGAATTTTCCCAGTCGTCCTCATTAGTGCAACTTCCCAAAGGACTAGTTATTCTGCTTGACGTCCACAATAGATATCTTACAAAAGGTACTGTTGCACTCTAGTGGAGAAAGGGTAAAGGTTATATACAGCTTAACCTCACCCCGATAAAGCTGTGCTTTATCTCCCCTCTTTGAACTCACGCAGAGGGGTTGGGGTGAGGTTTTGATATATACTTCATGCACCTGGGAACCGCTATAAGAGGACAAAGAAGACGGGGAAATATAAGCATCCCTTAACCCTTCGCCCTGAACCTTTGCCTCATTTCTGCAAAAAGTTTAAGTACTGCTTGGTGGAATTGGAGTTTTGTGGTGGTAATTACCGTACAAAACCGAATTTACCAGTAACTTAGTAGAGTTTGTTATGGTATAGTTAGAAAGTTAAGACTAGCTTTACCCAATTACACCACTCTACGACCCGGCAACAATTGCAGAATGGCAAGCAGTTTTGATTAAGTATTTACCAACAAAACCTGAATTCAATCGAGAGTTATGACTCAGAAAGTGATTCACCCAATGGTGAAATTGCAGCGCAACGTGCAATCACTCATAGAATCGAATATTATCAAGCCAAGCGATAGCATCTGGAAAATCGCTTTGCTCTACGGTAATGAATGGCAGCACTGGAAACAGGAACTGCTCGACTTTGGCTTTAGTATGCAAGACCCAGTTAGTGAATTGCTAGCTGTCGAAACTTGGGATGAAGAATAGGGAATAGGGAATAGGGAATAGGGAATAGGGAATAGGGAATAGGGAATAGGGATTTTCAATATTCTCCACTCTCCACTCCCCACTCCCCACTCCCCACCATTGGTGTCAACTTAAGATAAAAGGGCGGTTAGAAACCGCGTCTACACGAGACTTTACCCACCTCCGTGGGTTATAAAAGCTTGATTTTCTCTTAGTCCACGGAGGTGGACTTTGTTTGTGTAGCCGCGAATTCCATTCGCCAAGGCTTAAGTTGACACGCATGCACTCCCCACTCCCCACTCCCCGCTCCCCACTCCCTAAACTTTGCAAGTCGCTAAAGCCGCAGCCAATTCCTTTGCAGTTTGGTAGCGATCGCGTGGCAATGGTTCTGTAACGCGGTCAATCACATCCCTTAATTGGGAACTAATGGTAGGAACTTTTGCCACATCAAACCTGAAGTTTCGCCCTCGTTGGTGGTAATACTTAAACGGGTTTTCCCCTGTGAGCAGAAAAATCAGCGTTGGCCCAATTGCATACAAATCAGATTGAGTCAAAGGTTGTCCTCGTTCTTGTTCAGGAGCGCAATAACCTTCTGCACCAATTCGAGTACCGGGCGCGGTGCCAATTTCCTTAACTGCGCCAAAATCCAGCACCACTATGCGATTACCTGAACTTCGCACCATTAGATTCGCGGGTTTAATATCGCGGTGAATCAGTGGAGGGCTTTGGCTATGAAGATAGTCTAAGATATCGCAGGTTTGGATCATCCAAGCGATCGCTTGGTTTGGAGTCACTGGCCCAGTGGTATACACACGTTTCTCTAAATCTTGTCCGTGGATTAGTTCCATTGCCAAGTATTTTTTTCCGTCTTCT
The DNA here is from genome assembly GCF_036919575.1 of Nostoc sp. Lineage (GTDB taxonomy): Bacteria > Cyanobacteriota > Cyanobacteriia > Cyanobacteriales > Nostocaceae > Nostoc. The sequence continues at coordinate 60,948 of NZ_JBALBY010000002.1, forward strand.
ACAAAGAAGTCATAATACTTGGGAATTCCAGGATGGTTAAGGGATTTGAGAGTGTACGCCTCTCGCTCAAATAACTCTTGAGCTTTGGCAATTTTCACCATATCAGCATTCATTTGCTTCAACACCAGCAGTTGTGGCATACCCGCAATCAGACCAGCCGCATCCCACGCGAGATAAGTAGTACCCATACCTCCTTGTCCGAGAATTCGCAATACCTGATAATGGCGAATCCTCTGTTGCACAGAGAGGGGTAGACCGCAGTGGATGCAAAACAGATTATTCGGCGAGTTCCCTTCGTGCGTGCAAGTGGAGGACAAATTTGCCGGATTTTTTGCTGAGTAAAGGATCTCGGCGGCGTTTTCTTCTGTCCCTTGGATTTGTGGCGATCGCAAACCAGTTTCCAGTACTGTTACCTCCTGAATTTGGAATTGCAGTATTGGGCCTCCCTGTGCCAATTGCAAAAGGGAATTATCTGGTAACGGACTCTGAATTACAAGGATACCGTTGAGAAAAGTCCCATTTGTACCCTGACTAATCAGCTGCCAAGCATCGCCATTGCTAGGGGAACCGACTTGTCTCAGTTCTAGATGATGCCGGGAAACTAAACTATCAGTTAAAACAACCTGATTATCTGCCGCTCGACCAATCCGAATTATGGAGGAGTTCTCAAAGCACCACTGCTGGAGGGGCGTTTTCTGTTGCGGTTCTAACAGAGTCAGACTAACCACAATACAACCTAAAAGCTAAGAGGAACAGGAAGTGGAGATTAGGTATTAACCCCAGTTGCGGGTTATAGATGAATAGCGATCGCTTCGCGGCATTGATTGCCGCCATTTTCTTTAATGGTAATTAGAGCCAAGCTTGTGCCTATATCAAAGACCATAATTTGATGCCAAGAATGTGAGAAAAGTTACGATGTTACCACTATTACATAGACTTTCCATCTTAATCAACGATTTATCGAAACAGAATGTGTTGGTACCTGTCGTTTTGTTGCAAGTTGTGTGGTGTGCTATCTCCATCATCTGATCAAGCGATCGCTTGCCACAAAATACTAAACTAAAAACTAAGATGCTCAGAATAGCCTATGGATGCCACAATAACCACTTTAGCTTCTACACTCAAATTGAAAATTGACTTGACTGATGAGCAATTTTTCCAGATGTGTCAGAAAAACCGCGATTATCGATTTGAGCGTACAGCATCAGGGGAATTATTAATTATGCCACCTACAGGTAGTGATACTGGCAACCGTAACTTTGATATCGTTGTTGAATTAGGAATCTGGAATAAACAGACTAAATTAGGCAAAGGTTTTGACTCTTCAACTGGTTTCACCCTACCCAATGGTGCAGAACGTTCTCCTGATGCTTCTTGGGTGAAAATTGAGCGATGGAATGCTTTAACCCCAGAACAACAAGAAAAATTTGCCCCGATTTGTCCTGATTTTGTAGTAGAGTTGCGTTCTCGTTCTGATTCTCTAAAGGATTTGCAGGAGAAAATGCGGGAATATATCGAAAATGGCACTCAATTAGGCTGGTTAATTGACCGAAAAAACAAGCGAGTAGAAATTTATCGTCCAGGAAAAAATGTAGAGACATTAGACAATCCTGCTAGTTTATCAGGAGAAAATGTACTACCTGGATTTGTGTTAGATTTACGGCCGATTATGTAGCTTTATCGAACAGAATTCAGAATACAGAATACAGAATACAGAATACAGAATTCAGAATTCTGTACAACTCGCTAACGCTGCGCTATCAGTGGTGCTAACAGAGCAGTTCGACACGCTCACTGTATCACTATGCCGAAGTGCGGGTCTGATATCATGTCCGGGTAATTAAGCATAATACTCAGAACCCCACCCCGCCAAAGCTACGCTTTAGCTCCCCTCCCCGCAGGCGGGGAGGGGTTGGGGGTGGGGTTCTTTTATTATGGGTAAGCACCCGGACATGATATAACTCCTGAATTCTGAATTCTGATTCCTGACAACTGAGCAAACCACTAATTAAGCAAAGGCAAAAAGTGGCGAATTAACCCAATTGTGACTGCTGGCAATTCTAACTGCGGTGTTAACCCCACATCTTCCAACTGTTGAAAAAATCGGATCGCTTGGGGATTAATTTCGGCTAGGCGGCGACCAATTGATGGCCCGGTAAATTCCGACCTTTGTCCCCAAATAATGGCGGTGGGAGTTGTTAGTTGTTGAATATAAAGAGATAAATCAAAGGACAAATCACCGCGTACAAAAGATAGCGCTGCATACTCAGCATTAGGCTGTTGGGCGGATTGTAAATAAGCATCGACAATTTCTTGATACACTCGATTAGACCGGGCAAATTGCCGTTGGTCTAGGAAGCTGCGAATACCCCCACTCGTAGCAATTCCAGTGCTGTAAAGTAAACGGTCAACAAGGGGAACGCTAACTAACTGGGCAAAAAAACTACGGGAATAGTCTTCGCCAAAATCGGAAAGTCCGGCGGGGGTCGTCAGAATTAAAGACTTGAATAAATCAGGATGATCTGCTGCGACTCGAATTGTAAATGCTGCGGTTAAAGAAGAAGCGATCGCTATTACTGGCCCAGTACAAGTCTGCTCGAAAAATTCCCGAATTGTAGTCAAATAATCCTCAATATTATAACTCCGCGCTGGATGCTCAGACCTACCCCAACCGATCAAATCTGGCGCAATCACCCGATATTCGGCCGCAAAAGCTGGATAAACTTTCGACCACTCATAAGCAGAAGAACCACCACCAAAGCCGTGCAGGAACACCAAAGTTTCCCGATCATCTTTGGCAGTTACACTGGGGAGCCAAGGTGCCCCAGCAGCAGTATAGTATGCCATTCTACCTAGTGAGGTATTTATGGAGCGTTGTTCAAATCCTACTGGTTGAAACATAAGTATTTTTTATTGACTGTAGTAATTAGTTGGCACAAGTGACAAAAGAAACCTGGGGACGCAAAGAGAAGTTTTAGCATCCGCTTCTGGCGATTTTGCGACACAGAGAGAGTATTTGTTAAAGAAGTCGGAAGTCGGAAGTCGGAAGTACAGTTTTGTAACGGGGATAAAGACTCATTGCCACAAAACTTAAAGCCGTTCTTTATGACGGGGTTTTAGACCCATCTTTTTGATAATTTCTTTCTCCGTGTCACGGTGTGTTTTTTAGTCATCCCAGAATACCTACCTGTTTAGTTCAAACTCCCCACTCATTGTTATTATCGGCGAACCAATCACTTTAGGACTTCTTACTCCCGCTAGATTAAGTAGATATAAAATTACTGGATTACTTGTGAAGATTTGGTGATTATTTTTTGATTATAAAAAATAATTTATCGTTGTAATTACTGTTTTATAAGGGTTTCTCGTGGTAGCGAGTATCACCAAAGCCGGAATTAAACATAAGTTTTTATGGTAGTCTATCAAAAAACTAATAAATAATTTTGAGCGTCAAGAATAGTTAAAACGCTCATTTTAATAAACTATTAATTCTACTTTTATATGTAGAAACAATAGCTTTTAATGTATAACTAATCTGATTATTCTCTAGGTAATGGTAAGGCGGAATGTCATGGTAAAGCAGGCTACTCTTCAATCAAATAAACTACCAACGATTGAAGACGCTAAATTTGCGCTTGACAACTTTGATATCCAAAATGAAATTACAGCTTCAGTTTGGCGGGGTCAGGTGGAACCTGTTCTTGACGCTGCCAGAGTGACTGTACCTACTTGTATTTGTTTAGACTTAGAAGACTTAAAGTGTTTTGAAACAGTAGAGCGCCAGTATGAACGCTGGGGAGTAATTTTTGACAATTCTCTAGCAATACAGCCATCAAATCCAGCATTTCCAACCTATTCAGGGCTAACAGTCTTAATGGGGGCGCCTAAAAGCGGATTTTTAGAAGCTACTTTCTTACGTCCGGTTAACTCAGTTAGCGCCTTTGTCACTAGTTCGCAACGGCTAGTGCTTTGTGCCTACGATCGCGATCGGCAACTGCTCGGTCAAACTACACTACCAAGTGCTAATCTTGCTAATTCCGACTCGGCAATTTCCCCCAATACCTTATTATCTATAGCTGTGAATAACATCTACAGCGTTACCTTCTGTGCTTTTGATGGTCAATTCACCCTCGATCGCTTTCGTTTTTGTCTTTAAAAAGCCTCTATGCCTCACCAACTTGCTCCCGCACTCCGATCAGAGGACATCGAGGAAACGAACTCACGTGGCGTGTGCAACTTTCTCTCAAACCTAACCCCCAACCCCTTCCCTACGAGGGAAGGGGAGCAAGACTTAAAGCCTCTCTCCGCTTCGGGGAGAGGTTTGGAGAGGGGTTTTAAGAATAAGTTGCACATCGCGCGAACTCTTTTTCTGGTAAAATTTTGCATCTTGACTACCAATGCCGTAAGGGGTATCTTGTGGTTTGGGTCTTCACCTACAATAGGTAATTTTGTAATCAAGTAGGTAAACACTGTGGCACAGGCTTCGTCTTATTGGCAGCAATTGATCAACCAGATTTCAAAATGGAACTGGTCGCTGACAAAATTCAAGACAAAGGGAGCCACAAAGCAGCAAACATTTAAGCGCTTCTCTGGGCCTGGGGGCTTTCTTGGGTTCCTGACAATCGTCGTTGCCATGTTGTTGTGGAACTGGATACTGCTATTGGCTCTCTTAATCGGCGTTGGGATAATGGTATTGGTTTACTCAATGCAGGAGTGGGACTGGCAATTGCACTGGTCTAAGATACATAAGTTCTTAAACAGTTCAAATCGTCGGTTAGCCTTAGCAGTCGTCAGTGGTGGTCTTGCGACTGTCAGCACTTACATGGCCGCTGCAATTTGGATTGACTCTCACAGTCCTTGGATTGGCGCTGGTGCTATTGTGCAAGGTCTGGGAACCCTGTTAACTTTAATTTTATTGGTTTGGCAAATTGTCAACTTCTATGAAAATCGAGAAGAAGACCACCTCGATCAGTTGTTGGTCAATTTAACAGAAAAAGATCCATTGAAGCGGTTGATTGCCCTACGTCAACTAACTAAATTCATCAGCCATAAGCGAGTTGATTCTTCAGTGCAGCAAGATGTTGTGGAATGCTTGCAAATGCTAATTAGTCGAGAGGAGGAAGTTGTGATTCGAGAGGCAGCTTTTAAGAGTTTACAAGCTTGCGATCGCCTACAACTTCTACCACCCAAAACAGCAGCAACTTTCGTACCCCTATCGACAAAAGTCAAGCACCACGTTTATTAATTATGGCTCAAAAGCAGTATGAAAGAGAGTTTCGGGTCAAGTCATACTGCTATGCTGCTTGAATTTTGTCAGTCAACCAGGCAAGATATGTGTAAATAAAGCAGATTCCAAGGAAAGTGAAGTACACAACGATTCGTCCCAAAGCGAGGTATGAACCCTGTTTTACTTCTGAATTCTGGATTCTGGATTCTGAATTCTGCTGTAAATGTGGTTATTCAATATATAGTATGCCAAACTATAGCAATCCGATTTGATTCCTGAATTTACTTGCGTGGTAAGGGGAACATAAACAAGATTCTTGCTCCCTCTCCTTACCAAGGAGAGGGTTGGGGTGAGGTTTTACAAGGCTTTTTACACTCATTGAGATGCTCCCGAAATAATTCCTATATTAGTTAAATTAAATATCAAAATCCAAATTTTACTTAAAAATCAAGATAGAACGCCCCAACTGCTAGAAAATCTTCCAATGTTAGATAATAATGTTATTTTTTATTGTCTGGCAAAATTTCCATAGTTTTGGCGAAGCAACTTCGCAGAATTATTGAAAAGCCTTGAAGAAGAATTCAGAAGTCAGAATCAATCAGTCGCGGATTCAGACCCGCGACTGATTGAAGACCACCAAATCGTAGATTTGGTGGGGGTATCAAACCCGCTTATTCATCCGCCAGTCATACAGAATTCATTCTGAATTCTGACTCCTGACTCCTGAATTCTGTTTGATAAACATTAAATTACTTTTGTGTAACCAATGATAAATAGGATAGAAAAAACTCTAGATAAACAGCGAGATATTAGATTTGATATCTTAAAAACCATCGCGCTGATTTGTATTATTTTTGCCCATGTAGGACCTGAAAATAATATTTTCTTTGATATCAGACGTTTTGATGTACCTCTGATGGTTATTGCATCAGGAACATTATATTACTATTCAGCTAACAATAAAAATATATCTTTTTGGAATTATTTGCAAAAAAGATTGCCTCGTCTGATTGCCCCGGTATGGTTATTTTTGAGTTTTTTCTTCATTTCGGCTAATCTGATATTTCTTTTGCTGGCTAAACCTTATCCATTTTCGTCTTCAGAAATAATTGAAACTTTTTTCTTCATAAAAGGGATTGGATATGTCTGGATTATTCGTGTATTTACTCTCGTTGCTATTTTTGCGAATCCTTTATTGAAGTTATACAAATTCTGTAAGTCAGAAAATAAATTTTTAGCTTTGCTCTTTTTAATATATGTGGGATACGAAATATTATTTCTTAAAATTGGCCATTTTCACTTACACAATCAAATCATTATACAATTGATCGATGATTACTTATTTTATCTTATTCCCTATGGATGTTTATTTGGCTTGGGCATAGTATTACTCCAACTTAGATTTAAAAAAATATTATTTATTTCGGGATTGTTTTTGACTATCTTCTTATTATTAACTGGGTTCTATTATCGGACTCTAGGACATTTTGCATCTACCGCAGATTTTAAATATCCACCCACAATGTACTTTGTTTCCTATGGGATTTTTATGTCTTTGTTTGCTTTTTGTGCAGTAGATAGAATTTGTTCTAAGTATAATTTATCTAACAATAATCATATCTTAATCAGGGGAATTATTTTTATTAGTTCATCCTCTTTATGGATATATTTATGGCATATATTCTTTATTTATTATTGGCAAACCCTGGTAGTATATTTACCAAAATTTGCCAGTCACTTTTTGATTGCCTTTTCAGTAGTAACTGTAGGAGCGATCGCAGTCACTTATCTACAGAAAAAAATCGTTTCTGGAATAATTAGGAAAACCACATTTGGTCAAAATTACTCGAATTTACTTTCTATGCTGTTGTTAAAATAATTTTTACTCAGTAAAACAGATTATGCAACTTGAATGCCGATTAGCTTATCCCTATATTGGTGATTTGTCATTTGTAAATCAGGACTTACGCACTCAAAACCTGAAACCTTGATCCCCCCTAACCCCCCTTAAAAAGGCAGGGTGGTTTCATACGAAAAAAGAAAAATACATAAGTCTTAATTTCTCATGTAGAACCATCGATTTTGACCCCTCTCCAAACCTCTCCCCGAAGCAGAGAGAGGCTTTGAAACCCTGTTTTGGTTTTTCTCTGCTTGTATGAAACCACCCTGCCTAACCCCCCTTAAAAAGGGGGGATCTCAAAAGCCCCCTTTTTAAGGGGGTTGGGGGATCTCTTATGCGTAAGTCCTGCAAATGACAAATGACCAATACTTATTTTCAAGACAGCCGTCCATTGCGAACTTGCACTACCCGATGATTGCATCGCCGCACCAATTGTTCATCGTGAGTGGTAACAATTACCGTAGCTCCAAAGGAATTTAACTTCTGGAGAATCTGGATGACTTGCCAGGAATTATCTGGATCGAGATTTCCAGTTGGCTCATCCGCCAACAGCAGGGGTGGTGTACCAACGATCGCTCGTGCAATACTCACCCGTTGTTGCTCTCCCCCAGACAGTTGATCTGGAAAGCAGTCAGCTTTATTCAGCAAACCTACCAGTTTCAAGGTTGGTTGTAAACGTCGTTGAATTTCTTTACGGGTATACCCTTGAGCTTGCAGCACAAAAGTCACATTTTCCGCTACTGTTCGTTGGCTAATCAGTTTGTAGTCTTGAAACACAATGCCAATGCGTCGCCGCAATAATGATAAGCGATCGCCCCGTAAACCCGCTACATTACATCCATCAACAATTACTTCTCCTTGTGTAGCCAACTCCTGGCCATACAGCAGTTTCAAGAGCGTTGATTTACCAGAACCACTTGGCCCTGTGATAAACAGAAATTCCCCCTTTTTTACCTCAAGGTTCGCATTCAACAAGGCATGACAGCCATTAGTATAGGTCTTGGTTACAGATTGCAACTGCACCTTTACAGTCGTATTGCTACCGTGGTGTTGAGTTTTACTGTCCTCTCTATGAACTGATTTGTCTGTCTTAACTTGAGTTGTTAATACTGGCATTATTAAATTTTCCTCATACCCACAACCAAATAGTTTGCCGGATTATATCCCACATTCCTCTCAAAAATAATGATTCCCAGGTTTCGCCTGGGAATTTAAAATGCAACAAATAAAATTTCAAATTTTTAAAACCTCGTTTCCAGCCTCTGGCTGGAAATGCACCTCATTGCGACTCTGGCGCAAGTCAAGAGGCAGCAGCCCTCCCGGAATGCATTCCCAGTCGGAGACTGGGAACGAGACAATCTCTAAATGCTGCTTCGAGACTAAGTTTCACGTTAAGTTTACACCCATGAGCAATCTTCCCTACGAGAAATCTACATCTCGAAAAGTTTGTGTAAAATAGTACAAGTAATAACACTCCTAACTCCCCACTCCCCACTCCCCACTCCCCACTCCCCACTCTCCACTCCCCACCCTTAACTAATAGCACCCCTTGCTGTCAAACGATAAACAAACGCTTTCACAGCAAAGGCTGGCAAAGCCAACATCCGCCGCCAACGCCAAGGTTCTTGATAAAGCCGATACAACCATTCCAAATTATTATTTCCTAACCAGGCGGGAGCGCGAGTTTTAGTTCCCGACCAAATATCAAAACTGCCACCAACGCCAATCCAAATTGCTTGAGGACACAAATGGCGGTTTTCGGCAATCCATAACTCTTGACGTGGCACTCCCAAACCGACAAAAATCACTTGTGGCTGCAATTGAGCGAGAGTTTGTCGCAATTGTGCTTCTTCTTCTGGCGAATGGTAGCCTGAGTGAGTGCCTACGATATTCAAATCTGGAATTTGCTGCTGCCAAAAATCTGCCGCAATTGAGGCCACTCCAGGCGCTCCTCCATAGAAAAATACCTTTGCCCCTGTCTTCTGTTGCCCAAGTTCTTGCAAAAGTTTTTCTGCTAATTCAATCCCCGGAAAACGCTGCACTTTTTGCCATAACAGCCAGCGCAAATACAGAACAACCCCGGCTCCATCTGGAATCACTAGTTCAGCATTTTTAATTACCTGAGCTAAGAATTGATTTCGCTCTGCCTGCATAGTCATTTCTGCATTCAGGGTTACTACATGAGTTCCTTTGCCTGCGTGCAGGCATTCTAACAACCAGCCTGGATAGTTAGCCATCACATGAACTGGTATTCCCAACACTGAAAATGCTTGATTGCCGTTAGACATAGCCTATTCTTGATTAACGATCACACCAGATTTCCTTGAATGTTAAGTTTATCAAACGCCAGTGAATGCTTACGGATGTATTCTCTGACGGTAAGGGTAAAATCGTTGTTATTCGGTCGATTTTAGCACAAATTAAGTTACAGCTATTTTCAGGTAAATAGACCACGCGGGTAGGGGCACAGCACTGCTGTGCCCCTACGACGGATGTGGTTCAAATACATGATTTCTGCTGTAAATCAAGATGATTATTCATTGAATAATTGTGAGCTTATTGACTGCTGCTGATTAACCCCCACTATACTACTTGCGGTTAGTGTGGGAGTATGTCACGAAACTCGACTTTATAGTTAAGGTAGTGTAACGGGCTGAAGTTGGCTATGAGTAAAATTCGTATCGCTCTGATTGAAGATCATGACCTAACTCGTGTGGGTATTCGCACAGCACTACAGCAAAAGGATGAAATTGAAGTTGTAGGTGAAGCTGCTAATGCTGCTGAAGGACTAAAAATGTTAAAAATGCTACAACCAGATATTGCGATTGTAGATATTGGTTTACCAGATAAGGATGGCATTGAACTGACACGGGAGGTAAAATCTACTACTAATGGGCAGCAGCTAGTCACAAAGGTGTTAATTTTGACGCTGCGGGATAACAAAGAAGCGGTGTTGGCAGCTTTTGCGGCTGGGGCAGACTCTTACTGTATGAAGGATATCAAATTTGATAATTTGCTGGAAGCAGTGCGAGTAACTTACAATGGCAACGCCTGGATCGATCCAGCGATCGCTCGGATTGTATTACAACAAGCCCAACAAAATCCCCAAAAGTCGGAATCGGCTTTTGTCGATATCAAGGCTATTGCCTCTAACCCTGATTCTGTTGACACTCTGGAAGGAATTCAACCTTACACCCTGACAGAAAGGGAATTAGAAGTGTTACAGTTGATTGTCGAAGGTTGTAGTAATGCACTAATTGCGGAAAGACTTTACATCACTGTTGGGACTGTTAAAACTCACGTTCGCAATATTTTGAATAAGCTATGTGCCGATGACCGTACCCAAGCAGCAGTCCGCGCCTTGCGTTCTGGGTTGGTTGGATAAAGTTAATTTTGGTGTGGAGCAATTATTGAGGATGAAGAAGAGAAACTCACAACTTTGAGAAAGTTATATTTTCAAAGTGAATGGCTTCTCTAATTTTCTGTTATTTATCAGGTGGGATAAAGATCACACTATCTCACTATTCAAATATGTGAAAACTGAAGTTAAATATGCCTGAGATCGGGTTGGACAAACTTAAGCTCATGGTGGTAGATGATGAGCCAGATAACTTAGATCTACTCTACCGCACTTTTAGGCGAGATTTTCAAGTATATAAAGCCAATCATGCCTTTGCTGCTCTGGAAATCTTGGAGAAATTTGGCGAAATGGCGGTGATTATTTCTGACCAAAGAATGCCAGAAATGAATGGCACTGAATTTTTGAGTCGTACTGTAGAGCGCTTTCCAGACACGATTCGGATTTTGTTAACTGGTTTTACTGATGTCGAAGATTTGGTGGATGCGATTAACTCCGGTCAGGTATTCAAGTACATTACTAAACCCTGGAATCCGGATCGGCTGAGAGCGTTAGTTGAGCAAGCCACTGATACATATCGCCTAGTTAAGAAGCGCACGCAAGAATTACGTCGAGCCCTACGGCGAGAATCTTTGTTTAATGCGGTAACAACAGCAATTCGGGAATCTTTAGACTATGACAGTATGCTGCAAAAGATTGTCGCAACTATTGGACAAACATTTGAAGCTACCAGTTGCTTGCTCAGACCAGTTGAGGACGATCGCCTCACACCAGACCAATTTTTTTACACCGATGCGGAAGCCGATGTATCAGATTACTTCTTCGACCCCAGTCTTTTAATTGAAAAGGTGCTGGAAACTCGTCATTATCAACTTGCTGAAGATGTATATAACGGTAATCCTTCTCACCACTTGGTTGTACCACTTAGCTACCAGCAGCATATGTTGGCTGTGCTGGCCCTCAATCAATGGGGACGCGATCGCCCTTGGCAAGACGAAGACATCCAACTGATTGCAGGTGTTGCCGAACAAGCAGCCTTAGCCCTCTCTCAAGCAAAACTCTACCAGCGCCTCCAAGAAAAGCAAGAGCAGATTCACAATGAGTTGGAAGTGGCTCGCCAAATTCAATACAACTTGCTACGCCAAACTTTACCTGACATCAAAGGTGTCAAGGTGCAAGCCTGCTGCTATCCCGCGCGAGAAGTCGGAGGCGATTTTTTTGAAGTTTTTGTTCATCCCAAAGGCGACTTGTGGTTAGCAGTGGGTGACGTTTCTGGCAAGGGTGTCCCAGCTGCTTTATTTATGGCTAGTATTATTTCAGTTTTACGCCGGGAATTATCTCAAGAAACACCAGCCGAGCCAAATGTGGTCATGCAGAACCTCAACCACGCTCTCAGTGAAGACTTGATTAGCAACAATTATTTTATCACCCTTGTGTTAGTTTGTTATACCCCTACCACCAAGGAACTCGTCTACACTAATGCTGGTCATATCTATCCACTATTATGGTCACGCCAAGCCGCTTTAGCTGACAATCCCAATTACCTCAAAGTCCGCAGCATTCCTTTGGGGATCTTGCCTAAGTGGCAGGCACAGTCTGGTCGTTTGGTTCTCGCTGCTGGAGACACATTGTTACTAGCCAGCGATGGAATTACAGAAGCAATGATATCAAATAATTTTTATTCAGCAGTCAAAACCGAGTCTGACGTTGAGCCAGTTAAGCGTTCTATGCTGAATCAAGATGGTCTTTGGCATCTCTTACAACAAGAGGAACAACCGCTTTCTCTTAAGCATTTACTAGCTCGCATCCAGGCAGATAACCAGGTTCAAGAAGATGATCAAACTATACTTTCACTGGAGATTTTGTAAGTCATGAAAAGTGAGCTTCATGTACCAAGTGACTTGAATTTTCTTAATATTGTCGAAAACTGGTTGCTGGGATGTTTGAAAATCCAGTTAGGAGATTCTGTAGATTGGTCACGGCAATCAAGTCGTTTGAGACTGGCTTTGGTAGAAGCCTACTCAAATGCAGTCCGTCATGCTCACAAGGAGAAACCAAATTTACCGATTTTACTGCGTTTGGAACTCAAAGGCCGGGAGCTTTCCCTAGAAATTTGGGACTACGGCGAAGGCTTTGATATGTCAACCTACTATGCTCCAGACCCGATGGAAAAACAAGAAGGTGGTTATGGTTGGCTGATTATGAATCGTCTTATGGATAAGGTAGAGTATCAGTTGCAGGTTAATGGTGCCAACTGTCTCAAGTTAGAAGCGACTTTACCCGAATTAGTCCGATAGATAATAGTTCCTATTTTTCAAGTCATGTGATTTATCCGAATTTAAGATGACTAGATTTTGTTTTGGGTATTATTAGACCTTGCCTAAGTCATTATACTTATTTGCTACTTTTGACGACGTAAAGAAATGTGAGTTGGATAAAACTATCCCTCTTTGACTCCTACGGTGTATACCCAAGTCGAATTACCCCCCTTAATCCCCCCGATATATTGGGGGGAAACTGGAAATTTAGTTCCCCCTTAGAAAGGGGGGAAACTGGAAATTTAGTTCCCCCTTAGAAAAGGGGGAAACCGGAAATCTAGTTCCCTCCCCTTTATAAGGGGAGGGTTAGGGTGGGGTAAAACCTTGGTTAATCAGCTATTTCAGACTTGTGTGTACACCGTAGCCCTCCGACTCGGAGAGGGATAGGTCTTTTGATTCGACTAATTAGGGGGACATTATGTACCCCGTCGAACTGACGTTAAAGAAAGTAACTCTTGGGGAGAAGCTAAAAGTTTGATTCTAGTATAGGAAATTTGCCGTTGTTGGTTGAGGATAAATAGCCACAAGACATTTACACTACACCAGTCAGTTTGGGCTTTGCCTGTTACCTGCACTTGGATATCACCGTTTTCTAAAGTCTCGGCTATTCCGGTGTTGGGGTAAGCTTTAATGTTTTGGCCTTCTTGTTTTAAGTAGGCTGCGATCGCATCTGTCCCCACAATATCAGATTCAAATGGTGGACGCATCACACCATCTACCGCAAACAAGGCAGCAGTTGCCTCAAATTCTCCTGTATTTAAGGTTTCAAAATAACGCAGTATACTTAGTTCTGTAATTCCCTCAATCTGGAATTCTTCTTTCAACTGCGCTGGCGATATAAATTCAGCAGAGGTCATAAAATTACCTGTATTATGCTAGCTGAATATTAATTTCAATACAAAAATAGGTAAAAAGAAAGCTGCTGTTGAGATAGATTACCACATATTGGTAAATCTTCCTCACGATGGAAGTTTTACAGCAGAACTTAGGAGGAGGCAGCCTTAACCCTTCTGAAAAAGGCTGCCGTTTACACACAAAGTCTTTCTTGACGCAATTTACGGTTTATCGAATAGCCTCTGAGATACCTCAAGAAAGGTTCTGCTACGCAAAACCTGTCCCTCTCCTTGGTAAGGAGAGGGATTTCCGTTAGGACAGGGTGAGGTTTTTTTTGACTTATTTGTATGGGCTTTGACACTCCCCGACCTCAAGGTGCGGGGATTCTTGATTCAACGAGTCCACTTAGATTAGACCCCTTGCGGTATCTAACCCTCCTTGTGGTTCTCTCTTCAAGCGTTAACTTTCCGAGTGCCCCTCGGTAGTTGGAGGATTCCAAAATTTGTTTGATTGAAATTCTGATCGTCTAGTCCCCATGAAGATTTTACCTATTCCTGGGCAGGAACTAGAACTATGGAATAGAACCCCATATCAACAAGAGTCAAGGTACAGATTGCCATTAGGCATTTAGGTTTTTATACAGGTTGATTACCGTTCCTGTTAAACATAATTTTATCAGAACGTGAAGTAAAGCGTAAACACCTCAAACCGTTTTCATTCCTTGCCTAAAGTACGTAATACGGCGCGTAGCGCCTTGAATCTTGGGTTTTCAACGAGTGTTTTTATAAAATTTATATGGATGAGAAGCAACAAATCTTAATTAAAGGTATTGATTACGTAATGTATAATTACAATGCCTTTAGGTAAGGCAAAATCCCAATAAAAAAATGAATCAGTATTCTGTAACAAGCAGCAGTGTAGTGAAAGAAAAAGCTAAGGAGTTGGGCTTTCACAAAGTTGGAATTGCTGGTGTAGATAGGGTAGATGCCACAGAAGCGCATAGGTTACAAGCATGGATTGAACTGGGTTATCACGCCGATATGGAATGGATGGCTAATCCCAAGCGTCAGGATATCAGCTTAGTGATGCCAGAGGCGCGATCGCTAGTGTGTGTGGCGCTAAATTACTACACACCAGATCAACGTCCCCAAGGCGAGGAATATGCCAAAATTTCCCGTTATGGTTGGGGAAGGGATTATCACAAGGTGATGCATAAAAAACTCAAGCAGCTATCTACATGGCTAAAATCACTTGATCAAGGCGTACTAGCTCGTTATTATGCAGACACTGGCCCGCTGCAAGAAAAAGTGTTAGCTCAACTTGCCGGAATTGGTTGGATTGCCAAAAATGGTAATGTGATTACACGAGAATATGGCTCTTGGGTATTTTTGGGAGAAGTGTTGACCAATTTGCAATTAGAGAGCGATCGCCCGCATACAGAACACTGCGGTAGCTGTACTCGTTGTCTTCAAGCCTGTCCTACGGGTGCAATTACTCAGCCTTTTGTCGTGGATGCTAATCGCTGCATTGCTTATCATACCATTGAAAATCGAGCCGAGGAATTACCAGAGACAATCACACCTCATTTGCAAGGCTGGGTTGCTGGTTGCGATATTTGCCAAGATGTTTGTCCTTGGAATCAACGTTTTGCCAGCACAACTGATATTGCAGAGTTTCAGCCTTATCCTGGGAATATTGCTCCCCAACTGCTAGAATTAGCCCAAATCTCAGATCAGGAGTGGGATAACCGATTTCCAGCATCTGCCTTGCGGCGGATTAAGCCAGAAATGTTACGACGCAACGCCCTAGCTAATCTTGACGCATCCAGGCGAAAGAATGACCCCGAAAGTAATTATTTTTGATTTTGATGGCACAATTGCTGATACAGTAGATGCCCTTGTAAGTATTGCTAATCGTCTAGCTGTAGACTTTGGTTATAGACAAATAAGCCCAGAGCAATTAGCCTTTCTTAAAAACTTAACATCTAGGGAAATTATTAAGTACTCAGGAGTTTCTCTATTTAAGATACCTTTTCTAGTTAAAAAAGTTAAAGGGGAATTAAAAAACAAAATCCCAGAATTAAAGCCAATTCCGGGAATTAAAGAAGCATTAATGGAACTCCAAGCTAAAGGATATAAGCTGGGCATTATCACTTCTAATTCTAAAGAAAATGTGACGCAATTCCTGACAATCAATGATTTAAATCACCTATTTGATTTTATCTACTCAGGAATTACAATTTTTGGTAAAACAACGATCATTAATAATGTATTAAGGCAAAATCAACTCAAACCTCAAGAAGTTATTTATGTCGGTGATGAAACCAGAGATATAGAAGCATCAAGGAAAGCAAATATCCAAGTGATTGCTGTGACTTGGGGCTTTAACTCACCGGAAGCACTAGCGAAGCAAAATCCAGATTATTTAATTCAGCGACCTAGCGAACTACTAGAAGTGATGAATGGTCGTTGAAGAAGAATGCAGAATCCAGAATTCAGAATTCAGAATCAATTCAGCCGGGGATTCAGACCCGCCACAACGAAAGTTGACCACCAAATCTATGATTTGGTGGTTTTCAATAAGTGGTGGTAACAGAGCAGTTCGACACGCTCACTGTGTCACTTTGCCGTACCCCTACGGGGAAGCAAGCTACGCGCAGCGTCTCGTAGAGAAGTGCGGGTCTGAATTCCCCACTCTTTGATTCTGACTCCTGAATTCTGAATTCTGAATTCTGAATTCTGACTTCTGAATTCAATTTTTCCGTTCACCCTTTTCCAAAGCTTGTTGTATTAGATCATCACTGACATTAGTTACACCCTCAGTCTGAGTATTCCCAACTTCCTTTGCTAACTCTACAAAATCATCAGGATTACCAGTTGACTGCGTTTGGGTTTTTGTCTCTTCTGGTTTAGAGGTTTGATATTTAGGTGCAGTCGCTGCTTGGGCTGCTGCTGCACCTTCACCTGTGCGATCAACTTCACTAACACTGAATTTCTGTGCAGCTGCATAATCAGCATCAAAATCCACTGTTGGCGCTTTTTCTTCACCACTGGCGATGCTTTCGGCAGCTAATTGTGCATCCTGGGTGGAAGCTTCATTTAAATTGGGCTTTACTTCATCCGGCATAACTAAAACCTTTGGTAAATTTTTTATTGCTGGGGCGATTATAGCAAAGTAATCTACTGCTTTCTTGCTTCCTTAAGAGAGACTTTTACCTCTATTAAAAGGTAGATTAAAGCTACAATTTCCAATTATTTTAATTCTTTCTATCGATAGTAGAATCTGATTCTCGAACTCTGGTAAAAAATAGTTGGGACTGTTAAATTACCTTGGAGACAAACAATAATGACTGCAAGTTACGACAAAAATATTTCTCAAGCTCAGAGCAATGAAACTCAAAAATTGGTGGACGCTTTTAATGGCTTAGATACTGATGCCAAACTAGCTTGGTTCTATTTTGTTTATGAAAAAATGGGTGATTCGATCACCCCAGCTGCTCCAGCTGCGGCCGAACCAGAGTTAGCACCAATTCTACTTGGAGATTATTTTGAATTATCCGATGAGCAGCAACTAGATATTATGCGGGATATTGTTAACCGCAAAGATACAGAATATTCGCGTGCTTATGGGGCGATAAAAGAAAACAACCAGCTGTTAGTTTGGTATGCTTGGGCAGTAGCTATGGGAGAAACGGTGGTTGACTTACCAGCTAGCTATCAGGTAAGTGAAGCAATTAATGATCTGGTTTCCCAAATTGAAGGACTAGATTTTGAGGAGCAAATTTCAGTGTTTCGGACAATAGCTGGTGAATTGGGTTACACCGATGTTAAGCCGATCGCAACCCAAGCAGAAACTGGGAAAACGCCGAGTTTGTAATCATATCAAAATCGCATATCAGCCCTGGCGACTGGAAGTCGCGGCTACACAAACAAAGTCCGCCAACGCGGACTAAATCTACATACATAACCTGTCTTTAGCCCAATGACTAGAAGCCCTGGCGACTAAAGTCGCGGCTACACAAACAAAGTCCGCCAACGCGGACTAAATCTACATACATAACCTGTTTTTAGCCCAATGACTAGAAGCCCTGGCGACTAGAAGTCGCGGCTACACAAACAAAGTCCGCCTTCTCTTCGAGACGCTACGCGAACGCGGACTAAATTTAGATACATAACCTCTGTTTGTCTCAATCACTAGAAGTTGCGGCTACACAGCAAGCTGATTTAAGTCGGCTGGGGTGAGGTTGGAGTGTACTACTTCACCATCACGGAACCAAACGATGCGCTGGGTTTGACGAGCAACTTCTGGTTCATGAGTTACCATGACAACGGTGATTCCACTGGCATTGAGTTCGCCAAAAATATCTAAGACTTCTTGGGTTGTGTGGGAATCAAGTGCGCCTGTGGGTTCATCGGCTAGGAGTACTACGGGACGATTAACGATCGCACGGGCGATCGCTACTCGTTGTTGTTGTCCGCCAGATAGTTGAGTTGGTTTGTTGTTGAGGCGATTTGCTAAACCGACTCGCGTCAGTGCAACTGTGGCGCGATCGCTTCTTTCTTTGGGATTGACATCAGCATACAGCATCGGCAGTATCACATTTTCTAATGCTGTTAGTTGGGGCAATAGGTGGAATTGTTGGAAGACAAACCCTAGCTTTTTGTTACGGATGTGTGCCAATGAGCGATCGTCCATTTGGGCTACATCGAGGTTATCTAAGTAATAATGTCCAGTGGTGGGGCGGTCTAGACAACCGATAATATTCATGGCTGTGGATTTACCTGAACCAGAAGGCCCCATGATTGCACAATATTCACCCTGTTCCACAATTAGGTTGACATCATTCAGCGCTCGGACTTCTGTTTCGCCACTACCATAAATCTTGAAAATGTTTTCTAGTCGAATGATTGCTGGTTTCGGTACAGGATTAGCAACTAGAGAATCGGTAATTGAAATAGTTTTTGCCATAAAGATTTAGTTAATAGTTATTAGTCATTAATTCTTTCTTCCTTGTCTCCCTTGTCCGCGTTGATTTGTTGTTGGAAGAAAGGGCAATTCTTCTGACTGAAGGTTTCTAAAAAGGTGATATTCTCGCGTATTATAGCATGAACTTTCTGTAATGTTTCCTCATAATTATTTGTGTAAAGGGGTCTTATTTTACCCCACCCTAACCCTCCCCTTATAAAGGGGAGGGAACTAGATTTCTTTTTTCCCCCCAATAAACGGGGGATTAAGGGGGGTAATTGGACTTGTGTGTACACCCTAGCTTATAAAGGGGAGGGAATTAGATGTTCTAGTTTCCCCTTTCTAATGTTATTTTAGCGATCGCATTTGTTGATTTGGCGATCGCATTTATCGATTTGGCGATCGCATTTCTTGATTTGGCGTTCGTATTTCTTGATTTGGCGATCGCATTTGTTGATTTGGCGATCGCATTTATCGATTTGGCGTTCGCATTTATCGATTTGGCGTTCGCATTTATCGATTTGGCGTTCGCATTTCTTGATTTAGCGTTCGTATTTCTTGATTTAGCGTTCGTATTTCTTGATTTAGCGAGCGCATTTCTTGATTTAGCGAGCGCATTTCTTGATTTGGCGAGCGCATTTCTTGATTTGTCGTAAACATTTTTTGCATTAGTAGTTGACTTGTATAAATTTATACATTAATATATAAGCATGAGAAAGGCGATCGCCCTCCGGGAAGAGTCCGCGATCGCCTTTCTTTAACCCCTACTCTAGGAGTCAACTATCATAATGACACAAGTACAAAAGTTCGTAGAAAATCAAAAATTCGCTCAAGTACAGTTGGAAGAGTATTTGAGTAGTGAAGACTTCAATACACCCACCCTCAAGGAATCTGCTCAAAAGCGAGCGCCTAACAGAGAACCAATTAAACATTTATTGATTGGTTCTCCAAAAGCCGTCACTAGTACAATTCACTATTTGCAGGTAATTGGTTATGCAAATGTTGGAGACTAGAGTCAACTACTACCAACCGCTAACCCTGACGAGGTTATGAGTATTTTAAGCCGTCAGATTTTAGTTTTATAACTTTAAACAAGAACCCCGACTTTTCTAAAAAGTCGGGGTTCTGTTTCGCTGACAGTCTGGCGTGATATCAGCACAGTTGAAAATTCCATACTCAAATATGGAAATGGTATATTAGACCACAATATATAAATCCAGTCACTTAATTAGCGATCGCATTGGCCTACGATAACACCTGCAAATACCTTGCTGAAAACTACCCTGCTGAGTTTGCTAGCTGGTTACTCTCAATTGACACCTCAGATATCCAAGTACTCAAAACCGAACTTAACCTCGAACCAATTCGCGCTGATTCGGTGACATTCCTGCAAATCGCCAACCAAATCTTACATTTAGAGTTTCAAACTACACCCAAATCCAAAACTCCACTTGACTTTCGGATGCTGGATTACTACACCAGATTAAAGCGAGAATACTGGTGTGAGATTAAACAGGTGGTGATTTTCTTACAAGCCACATCTTCTGAAGGTGCATTTCAAACCCAGTATATAGACACGAACACCAGACACTCGTATAGAGTGATTCGTTTATGGGAGGAAGATCCCACACCACTGCTAGCTAACCCTGCACTCTTACCACTGGCGACATTGGCGAGAACCGACTCACCCGCAGACTTATTAGAGCAAGTTGCTGCTAGTGTCGATATGATTGAAGAAGCAGACGAGCGACAAAATATATCAGCTTGCGTACAGGTTTTGGCTGGTTTGCGGTTTGACAAAAATGTGATTAAACAGCTTTTTAGAGAGGAAATTATGCAAGAATCTGTGATTTACCAAGACATTCTGCAAAAAGGATTGCAACAGGGAGAAGAACGAGGAAAGAAACAGGAGGCGCTACAACTGATTATGCGTCTTTTGACACGTCGGTTTGGTGCAATTGAGCCGGAGATAGAACAGCAGATTCGCACTTTATCGATCGCTCAACTAGAAGAGTTAGCTGAAGCGCTGTTAGATTTCTCCAGTCAAAGTGATTTAGTGAATTACTTAGCTCAACCTCATCAGGAAGATTAAGTTTCGCCATTGCCATCACTAAGTACACGTCACTGTAAAAGGGGTTCGGAAATATTGAGACTTGATGTTGGGTTCCACTTCGTTCTACCCAACCTACGAATGATTAAATTCCATACCCTTTTTGTGGTGTTGTGTACTAAGCACTTCTCAAAGCCACAATCGGGTCAAGTTTAGCTGCGCGACGTGCGGGAACGACACCAAAGAATAAACCAATACCAGCAGAGACACTAACTGCCATAGTAATCGCTACGGGAGAAAGAGTCGCTTCTAAAGGAGTCAAGGCTCCCACTAATAGAATGCCACTGATACCAACCGCAGTCCCAACTAAACCACCAGCTGCGGAAACTATCACTGCCTCAATGATGAACTGTAGCAAAATATCTTGCTCAGTTGCCCCGATCGCTTTTCTCAATCCGATTTCTTGGGTGCGTTCGGTGACGGAGACTAGCATAATATTCATGATGCCAATGCCACCAACAAACAGCGATATCCCTGCGATCGCTGCTAACATAATTGTCAATGCACCTGTAATTTGACCGACAGTTTGCAAAGCATCCTTTTGAGAGCGAAGAGTAAAGTCATCTTCACCATTGATTTTGTGTCGTAGACGCAACAAATTAGTAATTTGAAATTCTGCTGCATCCACGCTCTCTGAATCACGAGCGGCAGCAACGAGATAATCTAAGGCGATACCATAGGGAGAATTCTTTCCCACAAGTCGGTTTGCGGAAGTCGTAATCGGTATTAAGGCAGCTTCATCATAATCTGCACCGACGCTAGAACCTTTAGCTGTTAACGTCCCAATCACTTGAAAGCTAGTATTTCCGATTCGCAATTGCTGACCGACAGCGTTACTATTACCGAATAGTTTTTCTGCCAAGTCTGCACCTAACACAACAACTTGGTTACTTCGCTTGATGTCTACCTCAGAGAAAAACCTGCCTTTAGCAGTTTCAAAATCCCGCACTGATAGGAAACTGGGAGCTGTGCCAATGATGTTGACATCGGTATTTTTGTTGCGGTATGTAATTACCTGTCTTCTGTTTAATTCGGGAGCAACTCCTACTACTGTTGGTACCTGAGAAGCGATCGCATCGGCATCTTGCAACACCAGAGTTTTTGGCACTTCAAAGGAGATACGCTGAGTTTCTCGATTACCTGGAATCACAAACAGCACATTTGGCCCTAATGACTCCAGCTGTTTATTCACGTACTTTTGGCCACTTTCGCCAATACCAATCATGCCAATAACTGAGGCGTTACCAATAACTATACCCAGCATGGTGAGAGCGCTACGCAGCTTATTTGACAGCAGGGTTTTTCCCGCCATTTGGACACTTTCTAAAAAGTTCATACTAATTCGTAATTCGTAATTAAAATTTCAAAAATCTTGTTATCAAAAAGATGGGTCTAAATCCCCTATACAAAACTGTACCCTTCTCTTCGAGACGCTGCGCGAACGGCGTAGCTCAGGGCATCGCTTCCGACTTCCGACTTCCGACTTCCGACTTATTTATTCTTTTGTTCTTTTGCCTTCTCAATTTTGTAGTCTTTGGGTGGATTCACAAAAATGCGATCGCCTGCTTTAACTCCCTCTAAAATCTGAGTTTGCTCTTGGATTTGCGCCCCAACTGTAACTTCGCGGAATTGGGGTTTATTGTTTGCATCTGGTACAAGTACGCCAGTTTTACCCTTTTCGGTGACGATTGACACCGTTGGTAATACTAAGGCATTATTGACGCGATCGCCTAAAAAAGTCAGATCCACATTTAAGCCAGAACGCAGTTTATCTGTGCCAGTATCAAGAGCAACCCGCACCTGGAAGGATGTTACACCTTGTTCCACCACAGCTTCTGGAGCAATCAGGCGCACATGACTTTTAAAAACTTGATCGGGATAGGCATCGGCGACAATTTCCACCTGCTGTCCCGGTTTTATTCTGCTAAGATCGGCTTCGGGAACTTGAGCTAATATTTCTAAACCGCGTGCTACAGCCACAATTGAACTGGAAGTTGCCGACGCACTAGTAGAAGCAGAGGTTGTGGGTGTGACAAACGCGCCTGGTTCGGCATACTTTTGCGTCACAATTCCCGAAAGAGGAGCGCGAATAATTGTATCTTCCAACTGCACTTGCACACCCTTCAATTGAGCCTCAGCAGAGGCAACAGCTGCTTGACGCTGGACAATTTCTTCAGAACGAGTACCATCTTCCAACAGAACTAATGCTGCCCGTGCTTCATTCACAGCCGCTTGGCGTTGGTCAATTTCCTCAGTCCGAGTGCCACTTTGGACTAACGAAAAGCGTTTTTTAGCTTCTTCTAAATTGGCTCTAGCACTTTTGTCGTCGCTGATGGCTTGATCGAGTAATTGTTTTGTCTCTGCTCCCTCTTTATATAGGTATTGGTAACGCTTTACCTGTTGACTTGCGTAATTCACCTTTGCTTGAGCCGCATCCACTTGGGATTGAGATTGAGCAACCTCTTGGGGACGATTACCAGCACGGGCTGCGGCTAACTGGGCTTGAGATTGTGCTAATCGCGCCTTAGCTTGAGCAATTTCTTGAGGACGACTACCAGCAACGGCTTCGGCTAGTTGTGCTTGACTTTGGGCTAAGTTAGCACGATACTGGCTTCTTTGGGCTTCAATGCTGGCACTATCCATCCGCGCGAGAATTTGCCCTTGTTGAATGCGATCGCCTTGTTCCACATATAATTGCGACAGCACACCGGGATTCTTCGGACTAATGTTTACGCTCTGAACTGGCACAACTTTGCCACTAGCTGTAATCCGCAAAGTCACGTTTTGCGCTGCCACTGGCACAGTTAATTTAGCAATATCTTCTTTTGTCCCTTGATTTATCAGCGTGTAGGCTGTGACTGTACCAACAACCAAGGCACCCCCAGCTATCAGCCCCATCAGCCAGCGTAATGGATACTTAACTTTGCCTATAACTGGAATTTCTATGTAAGCCATATATATAAGCCTATGAATATTACTTTGTGCGAGTAGTCCTCAGTTAGAAGGCAAGTGCAGAAATACGGATTTTTTCAAACTTTTGGATTAAATTTTTATTAGTAAACTCACAACTAGACGCATAATTAGCTTCATAGTTGCTTAATCTTCCTTGATAGTAGACATTACATACCTAGATGTCTTCACCTAAATGGGTGACTTTAGCCACTGGTGTACTGTAGCGGGAGTTTGCCTCGCTTTAATAAATAATACAACACGGCGTAAATAAACCACCCATTCCAAATCAATAGTTCGGTAAGTCTTACAGGTAGCTCTGCCGAACTGCTGTGTCACCATGAAACACATACGCTGGATTGATTTTGACTTTTGACTTTTGAATGAGTGACTTCCGCCTTGCGGTACTGGCTCCCCTACGGTTATTGAGAATGGTTCAAATAATTATTGCTGAAATTGGGTTAATAACCAAGCACCAACTTGACTTTGATTTATTTGACGAGTTCGCCGTAATGCTTCGTTTAATAAAGAAATTGCTAATCCTGGTAATACCTGAGATTCTGTAATCCGCCTACTACCTTGGTTTTCAATAGCAAAAGCCATAACTTGCACATTCTGGACATTTAAAATCCAGTATTCTTTCACTCCTAAATCTTCGTACAAAAGTCGTTTTTCGCCTTGATCATCAGCAAGTGAAGTATTAGCAACTTCAATAACTAAATCTGGTGGTGGATAGATATCTAGATTAATGATTGAAGTTCCATAAGGAATGACATCAGCATTCTCGCCAATATAGTAAGATACATCAGGTTGAGCTTCATTAAAGCCTGTTTTCCGATATGTACAGTTAGTTAAGCCTTTGGCGAGGATACCTTTGATTGTGCAAAAAAGGTTAACAGCAAAGGCAATAATTGTGTTGTCGCAGGCGTGGTCATGTCCGAGTGGTGCCATTTCAATTCTTATATGTCCATTGTGGTAGTAGCCTTTGGCTTTCTGGTAGGCAGGATTTTCAATTACTTGAATATATTCATCCCAAGTTGCTGCTATCCAGGTATCAGTTACTAGTTGGATCTGTAATTCGCTCATAATATTGCTAAAGGGGAACTTTAACAACGATCATACAAGTTTTATCGAAACAGAATTCAGCTGTCTATTCTGACCGAAAAAGCGGATAGTGCCACAAAGAGCGAGTCCGCATCCGCGCAGCATCTCGTAGAGAGCCTCTTGATTCAGAATTCTGAATTCTTCTTCAATTCAGTGCGGGCAAACAACGGAGATGCTTAAAGAAGTCGGAGGTCGGAAGTCGGAAGTCGGAAGCGATGCCCTGAGCTACGCCGTTCGCGCAGCGTCTCGAAGAGAAGGGTACAGTAATGTATAGAGGATTTAGACCCCGCCACAAAACTTTCTGCCGTCGTTAGGCAGGTGAATTAAACTGAACATACTTTGTTAAACCCACGGAACTTGTTAAACTTATCTAGGACTTACGCACTTTACAAATTGAGCATCATCTGGATATCAAGCTTATTAAGATAAAAGTCTTGCCCTGCCTCGTTCCCAGGCTCTGCCTGGGAATGTGGTCACTGGGAGGCTCTGCCTCGTAGTTTGACAGGAGGCAGAGCCGGACACAAGAGCATTACAAGGCTCTGCCTTGTAACGAGAGGTGATGCACATTGCCTCGTTCGCAGGCAGAGCCTGGGAATGTGGTCACGGGGAGGCTCTGCCTCGTAGTTTGACAGGAGGCAGAGCCGGACACAAGAGCATTACAAGGCTCTGCCTTGTAACGAGAGGTGATGCACATTTAGTTATCTCTGTCAATGCGTAAGTCCTATTATCTACTAATGTAAAACTAGTACATCCTGGCGAAAACTTTCCACCACATCTGACTGTACTTGATTCGTAATCAGGGAAACAAATTTGTCAAGGTCGAATGGTTTAAGTAAATATTCTTCAAACTCTACCTCTGGAATTTGGTCATGAGTACCTGTGGTAGATGTTGAAGTCACAATGATTGGAATATGATTACCATTGTTTGCTTCCATAGCACTCAATGTATTTAGCAATGTATAAATACTTTCACCTAAGAACCTAATTTCACACACCAGGATGTTGGGCGTGAAACAACTCAGGATTTCTAAAGCTTCTTTTATAGAACCAGCAGCGATCACATTTGCGCCCAAGTCTTTGAGTAATAACGCGTACAAATCTCTACTATCGCGATCGTTGTCTACAACGAGTACTTGTACACCTTTGAGTATCCCAGCTCTCAAGCAAAAGTCATTGATTAAATTCATAATAAGACCTGCGATTAGGGCTTTAAGTGTAAAGTGGGCTAAAAAATACGTAGTCTTAAAGAGACAAGATAATCTGATAGGTCACACAATTTTGGATTTTAGACTTGTCGTGAGCGTTCAGTCGAATGATTTTAGATTGACCTCAGCAATCAAGTCACTGGCTCCTGTGATTTAATTATCCTAATAGCGAAAATCCAGATTTTTGACACTACGTTGTCGGATTGCCCTTAGATAGAGTACATAAGTTGATTTCAAAGAAATTAAATAACCAAGTTGTAGAATCAAAAGTAGGAGAGAATCACTGGAATGGTTCTATTCTTTGTACTATAAACTTGGTGTTGTTTGATTTGGTGAATGAGTTGATTAACTACGACACAAAATGTAGTCAAAATTATTTTTACAAAAAGAATTATTGCCATTCTCTATCCTCAAGTTCCTTTATCGGCAACAATAAGGTGGCTTCAATTTCTTGCCTGATAGCAGCCGTCACTTCCGAATTGCTATGTAGGCAATCGAGTAGTAACTGATTGGCATCATAGTAGCGTTGCAGCACTTGCTGTTGTTCTGGGCTAAACTGCCACTCATGGTTAATATTGCGATAATTAATCACCGTTATCTTTAATTGTTCAGCCCAGGCTGAATAGTTCGTCTGCCCCCATAGCCCAAACCGTTCTTGACTTTGACGAGAATTTGGCAATTGTTCAGAGAGTTTTTGCAACGATTTATGCAGTCCAACATCCAAAACAATGCCCAGAATATTCGAGAGAGCTTCTCCACAGATGTGGATGTGGGCAAAGTCCTGGCTCCCATCAATTGCACATTCCAGCAGCAGGTCATCTAATGCGACATCGAGAAACATCCCCTGGTCGAGGCTGCTGGCTAGGGCAAAGTGAGAAGCTATATGAGGAGTCCGACTCAAGGCAAGGTAAAATGCTCGAACTGTCGCATCTTTTGTTTGGGTGGGAATCGTGCGAGATTTTTGGCTGGCCCACGTCAAAAATTCTTGTAAATAAGGGTCTTGAGCAACCAGTGTATCAATCTGTTGTTTCATCAACAGTACCAGCTCGTCCGCACTCCGAAGCATGGTAGCCGTTAACAAGAAGATTTCGCGCCAGTGCGGGTCAGTGATATGACTGACCAATCCTCCCAGAGCTTGCTCAAATGCCTGTAGGTTATGGCTGGCAACGATTTTTCTTGCAGTTAAATATTCTTGAAACGCCAGATAGGAGAAGGAGAATATTCCCCGCGCCCGTTCTGCGAGTAGCCCATGTTGAGCTTCAATTGCCTTCAGCGCCGCTTCGCTTTCTATTTGCAGCTCCTCTGCATCCATTGGTGCGTTGGTCAGATTCTGAATATACTCACCAATGTATTGCTCAACGATGCGTTGCTCAAAAAAGTACTGACCTTGCTCAAATGTCGCTGCTGCAATCTGACTCAATAACTTAAGCTTTTGTGGTAATAAAAACCCTCGGTAAACGTCATCCCGTTCAATGCCTCTGGCTTCATCCCATTTACCCAACACCAGGTCTAGACCTTGTTTATAAAAGTCAGTCCGCTTAGTCGGAAATTTTTCTTGACCGTGAAACAGCCAGCAGGCAAGATGCAGAAATAGGGGTGTGACGACGAGTTGGCGAAATTCCCAGTTTTCATCTAACTCCAATTTCTGAATAAACTGAATCGACTGCGCCAGACCATCTTGAGTGTTGATGTTGGGAAAGGCCACAAACCATTTTTGAGCGAAGGCTCGAATTTGTTCTGAGGTAAATGGGGCAATCTCAACATCGGTAAAGCCTCGAAGTCTGAGCTTTTGAACTGCTGTTCGACAGGTGGCCACAAACTGATTTTTGTGATACTTCTCTGAAAATAGGCGAATTTCGCTTAAGACAGCATTGCTTTGTTGGTTAAGAACTTCATCCATGCCATCAAGCAAGAGTAACACTCTGCCTGTACTAAGCAAGGTTTCGATGACTGAGGGATCTGATATTCTAGATGTGTGAAACTCCTGGCGGATGTACTTTAATAGGCTGAATTCGCTGGTGATTTTAGACTCTTGGGCAAAGTTTCTGAGTGTGATGAAGATCGGAACTTGATTCGCTGCAAATGCGCCTTGGTTACACTGAATGGCGAGATATTGCAAAAAGGTGGTTTTACCTACTCCTGGTTTGCCTAGCACTCTGAGCTTGGAGTATTTTTCAACCGCGTGTGTACCAGGTATCTGGTTCTGGTCAGCCTCACCTAAGCCAAAACGGTCAAATTCTTTGGGATCAATGCTTTGCAGCTTAGTGATTTCTAAGTACTGTTGACTTGCAATTGATTCCAAAATATTCACATCTATATATATATCATCGATCGCAACGGGACGGTTAATATCCAATAACTGCAAAATCCCACACTGGTCTTGAATTTTGTCGAAGCGTTGCGATCGCACTTTTTGCACTAATGTATCAATATCCACGACAGAGGGCTGGGTGAATTCTTCTCGTTCACCGAATTCTGCGGGAGGATTGGTAGCAATCTCCCGCCAATTCAGTGACAACACCGAACAAATTTCAATAAAGCTATGACGCTCAACCGGACGACCACTGAAAAACCGCCAAATTGGTTGTCTAGTCTTGAGGTTAACTTCTCCTGCCAAATTGTCTTGTGTCCAGCCCTTGCGAGCGAATGCTCTTTTAGCCTCTTGAATGCCAGTCAGTGATGCTTGGAGCGATCGCTTGACCATAGGACAAAAACCCTGCTCCTCAAATCATGAACTTAAACTTTTATTAATCTCTGCGATTTTATCGCTTTTTATGTGATACCACTATTCTACTCGATTAATCTTATACAAAATCCCAGAGTATACTCTTATTTTCTTAAAGTTTTATAACAAACTCAAACGTTATACGTTTATCTTATACATCTCAAGCTTTGGCAAGACTTGAACTTAAACATTGATCTGTAATGCTTAAGTAGAGATTGAGGGCTTACTTATGAATACTTACTTGCTCAGAAATTATAGTTGTATAATTTAGAGCTTATATCTCTAAATTATGCAACAAGTTATATTATCGAAAAACTGGGTTTAAAACCCCGTGCTTCACGCAATGCTTTAAGTTTTGTGGCAATGAGTCTTTATCCCCGTTACAAAACTGTACTTCCGACTTCCGACTTCCGACTTCCGACTTCATTATCGAAAAACCCCTTTTAGGAAAATATCTGCGAGACGGGCTTCAAAAACTAAATATTTCGACTTGTGCTTCCTCCTGAAAAATCGTTAGGACATCAGGCTGACATTGCTTAACTAGTGCAATGATGTCTCTGGCTCCTTCCTGATATAAGTCTTCGACGTAGCCACTTCTAGAAAGTTGTGCCTCTTTTTCACTATCAAAAGGCCCAAAGTAATAAGTACAGCGCGGAACAGTAGTGTTAATTTCTACCCACCAGGCAAACTCTGACTGATTAAATTGAAATAAATTCATGAAGGATACCAATGATTAATTAAACTTGATTAAAGAAATTTTGGATCACAGATTAAAGTACAGTCCGATATCAAGACATTCTTCATTTTTCCTCGTGTCGTTTTCTAAAATGGCATTTCCTGATAGCAGTAGTTACAACGCCAGTAAACTCCTTTTGAACTGACGTGACGGAGTAAAGCATTTGAACAGTAAAGACAAGTAGATTTTCCCTTCATAGATTGACTGATTTTTGTAGATATATCAGCTTGGCTGTAACCAGCAATCAAATTATTTTGACTCGTTAATAAATGTTTCATTTTCCTAGCCTAAATTCTTAAATGATAATTTGCTAATTATTTTTAGTATGACATCCTAGTGTTATAAATCATGTTTGACGAAGCGATTAAGTAGCGTATAAGTTGTATGATATGAGCTTAAAAAATTAAACATATAGATTTCTCGTAGGGAACATTGCTGTGCCCCTACCAACGTATTTGTATCATTATTAAAGTTAAACGGTATTAGGGACTTCCAAGAAAGAAATTATCCATCTTGTGGGGCATCGGTGAGAGGTTAAGACTATAGAACTTTTGTCAATAAGTAGTAGTACTTAAAATTAGGTGAAAAATTGGGCTAATCAACAGAATTTTTGGGCGTGCGATGCCGAAGGCGGGCTACGCCTACGCTAGACATTTAAAAGACCAATAAGCTGTTGCGTATTTAATTTGTATATTGGACGCGGGCTTTTCGGCCCGCACTACAATATTTTTGGGTTTTCGTGCTATACAATTTAGCTGCACATCAACTTAGTTTGCCCGTAGCCCAAGGCGGGCAAGATGCCCACCCCACAAAATTGGATAATTTATTTGTTGGAAGTCCCTAACTTGACACCAATGGCTTTTCGGACTACCCCACAATAAATAATTGGATATTTTTTTATTTGGAAGTCTCTGATGATGAATGTCCCTTGGGTTAAAGCTTGATCCTCCTTAGCTCTCTTTTTTAACGAGGGAATTAGAACAAACCTTAATTGGTTACATTTTTGCAGCAAAGAAATGCTGCTTCACCACATCTAAGCGTGAACAATTCCAATAATCGACATGGGAGACAATCAAACCATCAGAGTTAATACCTAGTTCGCTCCAACCAGGAATGGAGATCCGTGGTTTCCAGGGGAGAGGAGTATTCCAACTAAGTGTCCACTCAGTTTTTATTGTGTCTCCTAAACGTTGAATATTATGTAAGTCCATCTTGGGATCTAAAAACCAAGTTTGGATAAAATTAATCATTTCTTTGTAACGTTTAACACCACGAAATTTATTCAGTGGGTCTTGAAAATAAACGTCTGGAGCGTAAATGCTGTAAGTCTGATTTAGTGGGAATCTTTGATAGTCTTTTTTGAGAATTTCAATGATATCCATGTTAACTTTTGTTAGATATAGTCTCTAGGTTAGCGCAGAGATGCATTATAGCGGTTCTCAATTGCATGGAATACAGTAGGGGCACAGCAATGCTCATGCGTGTCAACTTAAGCTCAAACCCCTTTAAAACCTCGTTTCTAGCCTCTGGCTAGAAATGCAGTTCCTGGTGGCTCTGCCGCAAGTTACGGAGGCGGAGCCTCTCCGACGGGCATTCCCAGTCAGAGACTGGGAACGAGACTATCTCTAAAAGCTGGTTTTAGGCTGGCTTTAACCTTAAGTTGACACCAATGAGCAATGCTGTGCCCCTACCATGTGTTGCATCCAAACGAGAACTGCATTAGTTTATTCACAAGAACGCTGTACTATTTGCTAGACAATTTCTAGTGGTAAAGTTTCATTTACCCTGAACACGTAGTGGGGGCGTACAGCTAAGTGTACACCCCCACAAATGAATGTATTTCACCCAATTGAAATATTTGATTTAAATGATCAAATTGCTCAAAAACACGATGCCGATCGCACAGAAAGCGAAGCCAGCAATGCTCATTTTCCAGGGTAAAATTCGGTTGATTTCTCTCATACCCATTGCAATACCAATTTCTCTGGCACTCATGGCGATCGCAAACAGAGTTAAGGTAATGCCTAGTATATAGGCAATTAGTGGGATCATTCCTGCCCCAATAATAGATTCAGCATTAGCGTAACCCTGAAATAAACCTGCACTGATACCCAGCAGAGCAAGTAGTATCAAGTTTGGTTGATTTGGCATCATCAGCATAGTACCAAAAAGGATGGTAGAAATAGCGATGGCTGCGCCCGCCGTTGGCATCGCTATTTCTGTACTTGGTAAATTTAGCTGGAATAAATGAATTACAATGCCCAAGATTGCTGCTAAAACAAAACATCCAGCGATCGTCGCAGCGCCACGAATAAATACAGATGAGAGTAAGCCAATAGCAATAATACCAACTAAACAATTCAAGCTAATTACTGGATCTGCTAGTCCCCAAAGAAAGCCTTCCCAGCAGTTAGAGATGGTATGCTTAACTGGTGTTCCACTCAATGAACTCAGTAAGCTAATTAAAATTAGAGCTGCGATCGCTCCAATATGGCGATCCATGAACTTTGAGGGATTAAATTCCCCCCAAGTACGGGATTCTGATAATTTAGTCTTGAACATCGCTATATACCAAATTAGTTTTTAGGTAATTTATACTACCCACATACCCCAAAAAACTAACGTGGTAATGATGCTAGATCGTACTAGCTTCATAAAGTTATGTAAAGCCGCATTGGTAGAAAAAGTTCTCTCATAAGCAAGTAGGATTGGGCTATTGATATTGAGATTCAAGATGCGATCGCTAATCAAGAATCAGCCCAAAACTGCTGACAATACAACTAAATTATAAAAATGAATCTAAAGTACCGTCAATTCCATATATTGGAGCGAGAACTAGGGCAAAACAAAGCGAAGACTTGCGGCGCTTGCGAGAAACTCCCACTTTAACTCCTGAGTTTTTACAATGGCTGCGTACTTCTTCTCAAAATGGTGGTAAAAGTTTGCTAGATTTAAGTTAGTAGACGTAGGTTGGGTGGAGCGGAGCGCAACCCAACTGATTATCAGGATGTTGGGTTACGCAAAGCCTCCAACGCCACTTGCTACAACGCTCTTAACCCGCGCAACGCAGTGGCTCCCCAACAAAGCAATTTTTTTGCAACTAACCGCCCTTTTAATTCCGACTTCTGACTTCCGACTTCCGACTTCTTTAGTGGAATGTTCCTCTTTACCAAATTTAAAACTTATCTTAACTGAACTCTATTAGCAAAAAGACTAATCTAGAAAGTAGGTTCATTGGCAGAGAGAATGAAATTCATCAAATTGCTACTATTTAGTATTCCTCTGATCTTCTTTGCATGGATTAGTCCACTGCAAGCTAGTGCAATAGCTCAATTGTCAACTCCTTTACCTTTAGTTGCAGAACGTGAAACAACATCTCTGAAAAATTCACAGGATGTATTAACTGTTGCAACTTTTAATGTTGAGAATTTAGACCCGAAAGATCGACGTTTTGATAATATTGCTAAAATTATTGTTAATAATCTGAACGCACCAGATGTGATCAGTTTAATTGAAGTTCAGGATAACAACGGGCCAATTAATGATAACGTTGTTAATGCTAACCAGACTTACCAAAAACTGATTGCAGCGCTTGAAAATATCGGTAGTCCAGAATATAACTTTGTAGATATTGCACCCAATGACGATCAAGATGGTGGAGAACCCGGAGGCAATATTCGTATCGGTTTATTGTTTCAACCCAGCCAGATAACTCTCGCAAAACTACCCAGAAAAGGCGGTTCATTAGATGCTGTGGCGATTACTGAAGGTTCAAATGGTTTTGATCTCTCGCTTAACCCAGGTCGGATTGACCCTACAAATAGTGCTTTTGATCAAAGCCGTAAGCCACTTGCAGCAGAATTTATATTTAATGATCAAAAAGTATTTATCATTGCTAATCACTTTATTTCCAAGCTTGGAGGTTCTCCCAGCGATGCTCAACGAGTCAAACAAGCTGAAATCGTTAATGAATTCGTAGCGCAACTACTACAAGTTGACCCGCAAGCCAAAGTAATTGTATTGGGTGATTTAAACGATTTACCAGATTCTTTACCTTTGAAGACTTTGAAGGGTAATATTCTTGAGAATCTGACGGCTCGTTTACCTCTTAGTGATCAGTTTACTTACAAATTTCGGGGAAATCTTGAACTTATTGATCATTTGTTGGTTAGTGAAAATCTTTCCCGTTTTGCTAAACCGGAAATTGATATTGTGCATGTAGATGTTGGCTTTAGTAAGCCTGTTAGCGACCATGATCCGGTGATTGCTGCGTTTACATTACCTGCTAACCAGTCTACCTCTGATACTTTTCCTCTTGTTAGCCAATCTACACCCGCAAGTGATTCGGCAATTATATTGCCTCAATTATCCAAAGTCGCTCTAGTTAAAGAACTAGCTAAGGAGTATACGCCTAGCAAAACTTTGAATTATGATCGGGCAAGAGATCAAATGTTTGGTATTATTGACAACCAAGCAGGTATTGTGACAGATATTTATGCTAGTTACCCAATTCGTTTAATTGGCAATGGCGATCCTAGTCAGGAAGCTGATAAATTAGGACTGAATACTGAACACGTTTGGCCTCAAAGTAAAGGAGCTAACAAGGGTAATGCCCAAAGTGACCTTCACCATCTATTTCCTGCACGAGAAAATATTAATAGTGAGCGAGGTAATAAACCCTTTGGCGATATAGCGGACACAAGTACTAAGAAATGGTATCGAAATGATATTGTTCAATCGACAATTCCTAGTAGTGCAATTGACGAGTTTAGCGAATCAACATCTTCTGAATTTGAGCCTAGAGAGAAAGTAAAAGGGGATATAGCCAGGGCAATTTTCTACTTCTACACTATCTATCGAGATCAGGCTAAGAAAGTAGACGAAAATTACTTTCAGAATCAGCGTCAGACTTTGTGTAAATGGAATCAACAAGACTTACCTGATATTACTGAAATAGAACGCAGTCATGCGATCGCTGAATTTCAAGGTAATGAGAATCCATTTGTGTTAGATGTCACGTTAGGAGAACGGGCATACTGTAATTCTTAAAGAGCAGGGTAGCACAGCTGTCAAAACCTCATTGGGCAGCAGCCGCAAGTCTTGAGGCGGCAGCCCTCTTGCAATGCATTCCCAGTCGGAGACTGGGAACGAGAGACAAAATTATCGGCCAAAACTTTAATGCAGTAATTCCTCAACTTGATGTTGACCCCACAAAGTTCTGTATAAACCCTGTTGTTGCACCAGTTCTAAATGATTGCCTATCTGCACAATTTTTCCCTTTTCCATTACAAATATTCGGTCAGCTGCCGCCGCCGCCGATAATTGATGGGTAATGAAAATTACTGTTTTGCGTTCAGTATCACCTGAGAGATTTTTAAGGATTTGCGTGGCTGTTTGATTATCTACACTAGAGAGGGCATCATCCAAAATTAATACTGGAGCGTTGACTAGCATCGCCCTAGCCAAGGCTGTACGTTGTCGTTGACCGCCAGAAAGATTAATACCACGTTCACCAACAATAGTTTCATATTGCTGGGGAAAATTGTTAATTTCTGATTCAATTTGGGCAAGTTGAGCAACAGATTCTACCTGCTCTTGTTCCCTAAGTGGATCACCATAGCGGATATTATTTTTGATTGTAGTGCTAAATAGAAAGCTATCTTGAGGAACATAGGCGATCGCACCTCGTAAAGAAGTCAAAGCAATTTTAGTAATATCCAGCCCATCTAAAAACAATTGTCCTGATTCAATATCTAACAAGCGCGGCAAAGCATTGGCCAAAGTAGATTTCCCTGAACCAATTGCCCCAACAATCGCCACGGTTTCTCCGGGAGCAATGGTAAAGTTAACATTTGCTAAAGCTGGAGTAGTGGAACCAGGATAAATGTAAGTGAGATTTTTAGCTGACAGTTCTCCTTTAAGTTCAGCTATTGGTAAATGTATCGCATCGGCTGTGTCTTGAATTTTCGGTGTGACAGAGAGAATAGATTCAAGCCTATCAATACTAACTTCACCCCGTTGGTAAGCAGTAATTGTGAATCCTAAAAGGGCTGTGGGAAAAACTAGACGCTCTACATAAATTAACAGTACTAAAAAGTCGCCAACCTGAAGGGTTCCAGAAGACATCCGCGCCGTCCCTAGCCAGATGATTACCAGCGAACTGATGTTAGCTAGCCCACCAATTAAAGGAAACAGTGTATTTCGGCTTTTTGCTAATTCCAAGTTAGCCGCTAATAGCTGTTGATTTTTCTTAGCGAAGGCTCGACGCTCGTTTGCTTCTTGGGCATAGATTTTAATTAAGGCAATGCCACTGATATCTTCTTGAATGAGTTCGCTGATGTCAGAGAGTTGCTCTTGAACTGCTGCTTGTTGTTTGCGTAAGCGATCGCTAAATAGACTCACTAACACGAGCATAAAAGGGTACACTGCCAGAGAAGCGAGTGTGAGATCCACACTAATCGTCAGCATGACTGGCAGTGTCAGGGCGTAGGCAAACACCGTATTTGCCAAACTCAAAACTGCAAAACCCAATAACCGTTTGATATTGTCCACATCACTGGTAGCCCGACTAATCAAATCGCCAGCAGTATTACTGGCAAAATAAGCCGGTTCTAGCTTGAGTAAGTGTTCAAAAATCCGTTGTTTCAGGTCAAATTCCACCTGACGCCCCACCCCAAATAGCCAAATTCGGGATGCCATCCGCATTAGCCACATGGCTGAACTGAGCAAGACAATGATTACTACGTAATGTAGTATTTGGCTCAAGTTAAAGGTTGTCGAGAGTTTATCAACACCATCACGAATCAACCAAGGGATATAAACGCCCAGTCCATTTACAGACAACAAAGCGAGAATCCCTAAGGATGCCTCCCGCCAATGGGGTCGTAAGTAAGCAGTGAGTTTAGCGATTCGTCGAGATTTTGCCATTAAAGCAATTTTGCAACTTTATCCTAGATTAACTGCTAGTTCAAGAAGGCAGCTAGAGGAGAATTCAGAATTGAGAATCCAGAATCCAGAATCCAGAATCCAGAATTCAGAATTCAGAATTCAGAAGTAAAACAGGGTTTATCAAAAAGATGGGTCTAAAACCCCGTCATAAAGGACGGCTTTAAGTTTTGTGGCAATGAGTCTTTATCCCCGTTACAAAAGTACAGACGCGATTAATCGCGTCTCTACGACTTCCGACTTCCGACTTCCGACTTCTTTATAACTGGCTTTGGGACTTAGCTGGCGTTTAACCCTGTTGTGGTTTTTATTACCGTTGAACACGCAAGAACCTGTAAATTTCAACGAGATAACTTTCCCAAGTTCTTGTTGTCAATTGCAACGTTTGGGCGTCCGGTACAAAGTCTTCAAGTCGTAAACCGCGTGTGCGGATATCTTGAACATTTCCTTGTAATAGGTAGGGAGGCACTCTCAAATTATAAGAAAGAATGCGATCGCCTGTTACATCTGAGATGCTTGCTGTGGTGGTTGGTTGCCCTAATGCCACCAGTGTTTCAGATGTTGGTGCAGCAGTTGCTACGTAGGTTTCACCTGTCATTGCTAAAGGTGCCCGATAAAGGAAATAGGCGACTGCTGGTGTACTTGCCAACAGCAAAATCGTCAGCGCCCAACCGATTAAGTATCCTCCTGGTTTCTCTATCCCACCTCCTTTGATTTTCTGAGCTGCAAAAATCATCAGTAAAACAGAGGCTCCTAGAGGCTTGAGTGGAAAAGACAGCATTCTCCACAATGACGCTACAGCTGGTTCATTGGGGTTAAGAAATGATAGGGCTACGATTATCAAGATAACGACTAAGATTAATCGCCCTACAAAACTTCCAGAGGGATAAAATCGCTGGAACAGAGAATATACGATAGTGCCAATCAGCAGCCACAGCAGTACTCGACTTAACAATAGAAACATAGATTAACTCTCAAATTTTCTGTTACGGTGAGCCAGTATGGTGGTGAAGCAGTCCACTTTTATATGGGTTTTCACGCCAACTGCTTTTCCTGTCAAAGACACTCTTGCTAGCAAGCTTTCTCCGTGGGAGTAGTATAACCACTAACGCAGAGCCTCCCCAAGAGGAACTGCCGTGCATGATTTCCCTGTATAAAACAACTAGCGACTTCTTAGCTGTAGCGACGCTAGGAGCGTCACCCGTAAGGGTCAATCTAGAGGTTTTGGGAAATGAATTTATTTTATTGTCAAATTGTAATCGCACTGTTTGACTTAAAATACCTTAAACCTCACACCCAAAGACTACCGTCGTAGTGATTTTAGTGCAATTTTTTGCCACTGCGTCTAATATTTATAATTTTCTTGAAGAGTAATGTGACACCGGTAAACTAAATTAATTGAGTAATCCACTCAAAAGGAAAAACTATGTCGCCTGAAAAGCCTACTATTTTAGTCACGGGGGGAGCTGGATATATTGGTTCTCATACAGTGCTTGCTTTGAAGCAAGCGGGTTATAAGGTTGTCATCCTTGATAATCTGGTCTATGGGCATCGTGACCTGGTAGAAAAGGTTTTACAGGTAGAATTGATAGTTGGGGATACAGGCGATCGCGCCTTGCTAGATCACCTATTTAAAACCCACGATATTGCTGCTGTGATGCACTTTTCTGCCTATGCCTACGTAGGAGAATCGGTGACTGACCCGGCTAAATACTACCGCAATAACGTCGTTGGCACTTTGACTCTGTTAGAAGCAATGCTGACGGCATCTGTAAAGAAATTTGTCTTTTCTTCTACCTGTGCCACCTACGGCGTACCGGAATTTGTACCCATTCCAGAAACCCATCCTCAAAATCCAATTAATCCCTATGGCGCTACTAAGCTGATGGTAGAGCGGATTCTGGCTGATTTTGATGTTGCTTACGGTTTCCAATCAGTGCGTTTCCGCTATTTTAATGCTGCTGGTGCTAATCCCAGTGGTTTACTTGGCGAGGATCATAATCCAGAAACCCATTTGATTCCTTTAGTGCTAATGACAGCTTTAGGGAAACGAGAATCCATCTCAATTTTTGGCACCGATTACCCCACGCCCGATGGTACTTGTATTCGTGATTATATTCACGTTAACGATTTAGCAGATGCCCATATTTTGGGATTGGAATATTTATTAAAAGGTGGCGATAGCGAAGTTTTCAATTTGGGTAATGGTAGTGGCTTCTCTGTCAAAGAAGTAATTGCAGCTGCCGAAGAGGTAACAGGAATTTCGATACCAGTAGAAGAACGCGATCGGCGTCCTGGCGATCCTCCAATTCTCATTGGCACCAGCGAGAAAGCCAGAACAATCTTAGGCTGGCAACCTCAATACCCACTCATCAAAGATATTGTCGCTCATGCGTGGCAGTGGCATCAACAGCGACATAATTTGACTTGATGGCATTGAGTCGAGATCGCTGCATATTTGGAAATTAACGATTATCCTGGTTAGGTTTGGTAATTTGCTAATTCTTCGTACTTAACACCGTTTTAGGCAACGAAAAATCAAGCCTTCCAGCCCCTATTTCCGTTTTGGTTCATATCTCGGCTCAAATTTTACAGATTTTATTCGTCCCGATAAACTTCTCTCCGATGCCCTACTCTGACGACGGTTACTACTAAGACATCATCGTAAATATCATATAAAATACGATAATCACCTACTCTGATGCGATAACGGTTCTCACCATTTTTTAATTTGCCGACACCATCAGGGCGAGGATCTTCAGCTAATTGTTGAATTTTGCTCTCTAGCCTTTCTTGAATATCTACGGGTAATTGTTTGAGTTGTTTGGATGCCTTTTTTGAAATTTGTACTTGGTAGATCATGCAATTTTTTGCTTATGTTCTTCCCAAGTTAAAGTGCCATTTTCGGCGATATCTTTTAATCCCTCTTCAAAGTCTCTTTCGTCTTCCTCGTCTTCCTGTTTACGGATTTTTAATAGTTCTAAAATCTCTTGTAATGTATCGTCATAAGCAAGTTCTAATTGTTGATTAATAGTCTTGATTAAGGCTTGCCTTTTAGTTTTAGTTTCCATGTTTTTAACAAAATTCGGTGGGTTTAAGTCCCCGGCTACAAAAGAAGCCGCAAGTTTTGTGGCTCTTTCTAAATCCCCATTATAAAACTGTACTTCCGACTTCCGACTTCCGACTTCCGACTTCTTTAAATTGTAGCTTTAGCCAAGCGATCGCCTTGGCATTTTAGAGCCAGAGGACAAGGGGGACAAGGGAGAAAAATCACTCCATTGTCTCCCCCTACTCCCCTACTTGCTACAGACGCGATTAATCGCGTC
The DNA here is from genome assembly GCF_036919575.1 of Nostoc sp. GTDB lineage: Bacteria > Cyanobacteriota > Cyanobacteriia > Cyanobacteriales > Nostocaceae > Nostoc. The sequence goes on from NZ_JBALBY010000002.1 coordinate 100,650, forward strand.
TCTACCGACTCCCTACTCCCCACTCCTCCTCATACTTTGCAGGACGACAAATAAGATGGCGATAAATCCAAAGATTGGCAGTGCGATCGCCCAAACTGGTAATTTCTGAGATCCACCCTCTCCTAAATTGCTATTGACATCTCGCAAGTTTTGTGTATTTTGTGTAGACCCACCTGCCACAGTAACTTCAAATTTCAACTGAAAGGGTTTGAATCTTGCCCCAGAAACTGGTTTACCATTTAGTTGCAACTCATAAATACCAGGCTTGGGAAAGACAACTTCCGCACCTGGGACGCCTTTATAGCGTTCAGCTGCCACAGGTTCTAATGCTGGTTCTAGGAGTGGTGGCTCTCCAGCTGCATAGGGTTTGGCATAAACAGCCAACCGACAATTACACTGTGACAGAGGAATCACCTTTCCACCTCTGCGGGTAAGTGCAAACCAGGCTTGAGAGGGTTCTCCAGCACTGGGATTATCATTTGGTTCAATGTGGAGGGTCGCGCCGACATCTGCGGCTACCTCAACCTGATGAGCAGCAACAGGGTAAAGATTAGTTATTGATATAACTAAGGAACTCAGAAATAATAAATACTTCATTCTTCCTTTGTTTAGGTAATGTCTCTGTTCTTGACCTGTTGAGATGGAGTCAGAGAACAAAGATGATTTAGCGCGATTTGGTTGGGGGAACATAAAACTTTTCTACGGCTAACTTTGACCAAAAAAAGCGCGATCGTACCATCAAGACACCGAGGGTAATAATTCCCACCAGTACTGCTGCTAATTTATTTCCCCAAGTTGATTCCAAGGAACCCAGGTAATGGGAACCAATCAACACAGCATGAATGGCACTCAAGAGCAAGGCTGGCACACCCAATAGATGAATCTGTCGCCAACGCTTGCCCAAAGATTTCTGCAATGATTCCCAACTAGTAAAAGCGACAGGGGACATTAATAACAATGCTACAGCACCCGCAGCCATACCCCACTGAAATTCTGGCGGCAGGAAAGAAAAGGCAGCAAAATTCCATTGCAATGAGTGTTCCATCATGTGGGCGGTGTGAACCACAGAAAGCACAAAAGATCCCACTCCCAAGCCCCGGCGGTAACGCAGTGGTGATGCCCACAAGCCACTAATCGGACGCGCAATTAACGCCAAGATTAAGCAAATTAAGGCGGCGTGTCCGGTGTAATCTACCATTGTGTCACCAGTCCGCAACAAGGTGATCGCGCCAATGATCAGTGTCACCCAACCGCCTAATCGAAATAACTGACTGCGCTTGTCTTTACTTACCAATGATGTGGAAACGCCTACACCTAACATCGTGGGGAGAGTTCCCAAGCCAAAAGCCAGCATAGTTGCCCCACCCATCCATAAATTGCCAGTTTCAGCAGCTTTAATTTGGGCAGCATAGAGGAAACCACAGGGCATTAAACCCCAAGTCATCCCCAAAAGCATTGGTGTCCACCATTTGGCTTTTAAGGAAAGCTTAACCATTCCTCTGCTGAGGCGATCGTGTAAACTACCTTGCAATAGGGGATGCAACACGGGAATGCGCGGCAGCAAATCGGGTTTTACTTGTCCTAAGCCAAACCAAATCAGCATTACACCAGTTATAATTGCCATCCAGCGCCGGAAGTCGCTGCCAACACCCGCTAGCTGTCCACCTTGCAGCAATACCGAACCTAGCGCCCCAATGCCAGCACCGACTAGAGCATAGCTCAACATCCGCCCCAGATTTAGCAAGATATGAAATTTTAATTGCTGTTGCCAAGTGTCAGACTTTTCTAAAGGTGATGTCTGTTTTGGCTGATGAGACAGAGAAAACGCCACTGTTAGGGGGCCACACATCCCAAAGCAATGTCCAAAACTCCCCAGAAAACCCAGGATTGCGATCAGCAATAAATCTACCATAAAAAAAGTCCTGAGTTCTGAGTCATGAGTTTTGAGTGTCAGAATAAAGATTTTGAAGAAGTAAGAAGAAATTGTTTTCTCTTTTTCTTTGCTCAATACTCAGGACTCCTCTAGTGCGGCAGTGTAAGTTAAGTTGCGATCGCTGTCAAAAGACAAACTGTCAAACTTGATGTTCACTCTAGCAAAGAAAGCCTGGGTGTAAAAAGCTGAGAGGATAGCCAAGATGTCATCTTGTGAATCAAATAATCCCAATGCCATTGAAGTAGATGGAATCTGCTTTGAAACTTTGATGCCTGAAGAAATGGTGCGCCTACCTAAATATGGGGAAGAAATCCCTGTTCAATTTGGAGTTCGCATTACTAATCAAACATCAACATCCTATCGCTTTGACTTGCCTTATGTTTTGCCAGAAATTTTAGATCCTTATGGCAGGGCAATGCAAAGGTCTTTAAATAAAAATGCAACAAGGAAGGTAAAAAAATCAGATATCCCACTAATCATGCCTGGAGAAAGTTTGGATTTTTTAATGGATGCCAAATTTAATTGGTATGACGAAAATTGCCTACAGCTTTTAGGCAATGCCATTTATGGAGGTCTTTGGATTTTCTGGTACATTCAGCCTGGGAAATATCAAGTTAGGTTCACCTATGACAATCAATTAGCAAAGAAGGAAATGTTTACATTACAAGAAGGAAGAACTGAAATTGATGAATTTTGGACAGGAAATATAAAAACACCTTTTGCAGCTTTAACTTTCAGATAATAATTGTAGCTTGGATGATATCAAATTATTGCTTTTTCTTTCCTTTTATTACTTGCCAATATCACAGTTATTTCAGAATTTAATTATTCAAAAATTCAGTAAATATAAGGATATGTGAAAGTCAGAAACAAGGTAAATCTATTTTAGACAAGATTCACTTTTTTATGACTTCAATGTTTTCAATAACCTTCTTTCACACTATGTCTCATGGTTAAATTATTGGCAACAGTTTTAGCGGGAATTTTAGGATTTTTTGGGGCAATGCTATTAAGCCATGTATTGAGAACTGTGATGGCTAATGAAAACATAAAAATTGAGAGGATAGCTAATATGACATCTTTTGAATCGAATAACAACAACGTACTTGAAGTAGATGGAATTCAATTTACAACTTTAGTACCTAAACAAGCAATAGATATTCCTCAATATGGTGAAGAAACTTCCAAGTCAAAAGCGGGGTGGGGTTCTTTTTTTGATTTATGCAAGAAGTCTAATATTTCAGATGTTCCCGAAATCACCATAAGATAATTAGCGGGGTATTTCTAAGATTGAGGAACATTAAATGACACTATTACAAGATAAAGTCGCAATTGTTACAGGTGCATCACGAGGAATTGGCCGAGCGATCGCAATTGAATTAGCCACACAAGGAGCGATCGCAGTTGTCAATTATGCCAGTTCGAGTGCAGCGGCTGAGGCAGTTGTTACAGAAATTATCGCAGCTGGAGGTCAGGCGATCGCTATCCAAGCTGATGTTTCTAAAATTGATCAAGTAGATGCACTAGTTAACGCCGTCATCGAAAAGTTTAGCCGTGTGGATATCTTAGTCAATAACGCAGGTATTACCCGCGACACCTTGCTTTTGCGTTTAAAGCCAGAAGATTGGCAAGCTGTGATAGACCTTAATCTAACTGGTGTTTTCTTATGTACACGCGCCATCAGTAAAATCATGCTGAAGCAGCGATCGGGACGAATTATCAACATTACCTCCGTAGCTGGGCAAATAGGCAACCCAGGTCAATCAAACTACAGCGCCGCCAAAGCAGGTGTAATCGGCTTCACCAAAAGCGTTGCCAAAGAACTAGCTTCTCGCGGGATAACGGTTAACGCCGTCGCCCCTGGCTTCATCACCACCGACATGACCAGCAATCTCAACAACCCCGAAGATATTCTCAAATACATCCCACTCGGTCGCTTCGGTCAACCCGAAGAAGTCGCTGGAATGGTGCGCTTTCTCGCCGCCGACCCCGCCGCCGCCTACGTCACCGGACAAGTTTTTAACGTCGATGGCGGTATGGTAATGGCGTGATGAGTGCTGAGTTAGGAGTCAGTAATTTTCGTAGGGTGCGTTACACCGTAGGCTAACGCACCATTTGTAATATCTGAAACCTTGCTAAAACAAACGTAATTACGAATTACGAATTACGAATTACGAATTCCGCCTTGCGGTACTAGGGCTGTTGGCGTATCCTTTGCCAGATGGTAAAGCCCAAAAGAAGAATAATGCTACTGGCGGTAGCCAGCATCACAGCCAAACTCATACCTTGTATTCTCATCGCCAGCAAGTTGAAAACTAAGGTAATTGACCAAAGCGTGAACGCAGCATGGCGCTGAGAGAGTCCCCAAGCAAGTAAGCGATGGTGCAGATGGTCTTTGCCAGGAGTACTCAGAGGGTTATTTCCTGCTAGTAGCCGCCGCACAAATACTTGAGTGGTATCTAGCACTGGTAACAACAGAAATAAAACCGTAGGAATTAACGCATAAACTGTGTTTTGTTGCAGTTTGCCTAAAATACTAGTTGCTGCCAGCACATAGCCAAAAAAGTATGCCCCGGCATCACCCATAATAATTCGTGACGGATGGAAGTTATGGCGCAAAAAGCCCAGTGCAGCACCTGCCAAGGCTGCGAGTACCAAGATTGCGGCTGCACGGTTGTTAAATTGGGCTGCAACCGCCAACAAACTCATGGCGGTAATAAAGCTGATTCCTCCTGCCAAACCATCCATCCCATCCATCAAGTTGATGGCGTTGGTAATCCCTACTACCCACAGTACTGTTAGCAACATGGACAGGAACGAGTCGATGGGGGTGCCAAACAGGACTTTGACGCTGATGCCATTAGCTACCAGCAAAAGTGCCGTGACAATTTGCGCCCACAATCGAACGGAGGGCGGTAAGCCGAACTGATCGTCGATAAAGCCTACAAGGACTAATATCGAACCCCCCAACAGAATAGTTAGAACTTGAGCCAATACGTTTTGGAGTTCGATCGGTCGCAAAAGGCTAGCTAATACCAGCGCGGCAATTACACCCGCGTAGATAGCTAGCCCCCCTGCATTGGGTAAAGGTTCTCGGTTGAGTCGTCGGGCGTTGGGTTGATCAGCCCAACCTACCTGCAAGGCGAATTTGCGTACTGTCGGAATTAAACGCCAAGTTACAACCCAAGCCAAGAGGAATGTAAATACTACCGCCAACCAGCCGGTGCCGCCAGGGTCGGCAATACCAAGGGACTTAAGGGAGTTCTCTAAATTCATCTCCCAATTCAAGCATTACTGCCAGTATCTAATATGAGCATCACCTGTATATTAATCAATTTTTTTATTTACCATTTATAAATTGAGCTGCTTGGGAAATTAGCACTCTTGACGTGTGAGTGCTAAATTGTCTAATGGAAGCGCTGGAGAAATAAAACATGGCGAAAATTATTGCATTTAACGAGGAATCGCGGCGAGCTCTAGAAAGGGGTGTTAACGCCCTTGCCGATGCCGTAAAAATCACCTTGGGTCCCAAAGGTCGGAATGTTCTTTTAGAGAAAAAATTTGGCGCACCTCAAATTGTCAACGATGGTATCACTGTTGCCAAGGAAATTGAATTAGAAGATCCTTTGGAAAATACTGGTGCAAGACTCATTCAGGAAGTAGCCTCAAAAACTAAAGATGTTGCTGGGGATGGCACTACCACCGCCACAGTTTTAGCACAAGCCCTGATTCGGGAAGGTTTGAAGAACGTCGCGGCGGGTAGTAACCCAGTTAGTTTGAAGCGCGGCATCGACAAAACTATTGAGGCACTGGTGAAAGAAATTGCCAGGGTAGCCAAGCCAGTAGAAGGAAGTGCGATCGCTCAAGTTGCCACTGTTTCAGCTGGCAATGATGAAGAAGTTGGCCAAATGTTAGCCTTAGCAATGGAAAAAGTCACCAAAGATGGTGTCATTACCGTTGAAGAATCCAAATCCCTAACCACCGAGCTAGAAGTAGTTGAGGGGATGCAGATTGACAGAGGTTACATTTCCCCCTATTTTGTCACCAACAACGAACGGCAAATCGTGGAATTTGAAAACGCCCGTATCCTAGTGACAGATAAAAAAATCAGCAGCATCCAGGATTTAGTACCGATTTTAGAAAAAGTCGCCCGTTCTGGTCAGCCCTTGCTAATCATTGCTGAAGATGTCGAAGGTGATGCTTTGGCAACTCTGGTGGTGAACAAAGCGCGGGGTGTACTGTCCGTGGCTGCGATTAAAGCGCCTGGGTTTGGCGATCGCCGCAAAGCTTTGTTAGAAGATATTGCGATTCTCACCGACGGACAGTTGATTTCTGAAGAAATCGGCTTAAGCTTGGATACCGCTGCTCTAGAAGCGCTGGGAACTGCCCGCAAAATCACCATTGACAAAGAAAACACCATAATTGTAGCTGGCAGTACCACCAAGCCAGAGGTACAAAAACGGATTGCTCAAATTCGCAGGCAGTTGGAAGAAACAGATTCTGACTACGATCGAGAAAAACTGCAAGAACGCATCGCCAAGCTCGCTGGCGGTGTGGCAGTGATTAAAGTGGGTGCGGCAACCGAAACCGAACTCAAAGACCGCAAACTGCGAATTGAAGACGCGCTCAACGCTACTAAAGCCGCCGTGGAAGAAGGTATTGTTCCTGGTGGTGGAACGACCCTAATTCACTTAGCTAAGACAGTAGAAGCGATTAAAAACAGCCTAGAAAACGAAGAAGAAAAAATTGGAGCTGATATAGTCGGACGAGCGCTAGAAGCCCCCTTGCGCCAAATAGCAGACAACGCTGGTGCTGAAGGTTCTGTGATCGTCTCTAAAGTCCGGGATAGCGACTTCAATATTGGCTACAACGCTGCTACCGGGGAATTTGAAGACTTGATCGCTGCTGGCATTATCGACCCTGCCAAAGTCGTGCGTTCAGCTTTGCAAAACGCTGGTTCCATTGCTGGTTTGGTCTTAACCACCGAAGCGATCATTGTTGAAAAGCCGGAGAAGAAATCTGCTGCTCCTGCCCCTGATATGGGCGGTATGGGTGGTATGGGCGGCATGGGCGGCATGGGCGGCATGGGCGGCATGTTCTAACTTCTGCTCACCCAGATCAATATTTTTTAAGCAGTTTGTCTCGCCAAGGCAAACTGCTTTTTATCGGATTGCTGATTTAGAGCCGATATGTTATACAAATTCGTAATTCGTAATTCGTCATTAAGATAGATAAATTTAACCTCACCCATATTGAGCATCCATCAAAAAATATTGCTCCAGGGTTAACGTTTCGGTGTTTCGCGCAGTCTGTAGCAGCTTCTGCTTTCCCTGTAAGAGCTTCCGCCTTAACGTTTCCGTGTTTCGCGCAGTCTGTAGCAACTTCCGCCTTAACAGTAAGAACTTCTGCCTTGACGTTTCGGTGTTTCGCGCAGTCTGTAGCAGCTTCTGCCTTGACGTTTCGGTGTTTCGCGCAGTCTGTAGCAGCTTCCGCCTTGACGTTTTGGTGTTTCGCGCAGTCTGTAGCAACTTCCGCTTTAAGAGTAAGAACTTCCGCCTTGACGTTTCGGTGTTTCGCGCAGTCTGTAGCAACTTCCGCT
>NZ_JBALBY010000003.1:0-133007 GCF_036919575.1 Nostoc sp.
TGAATCCACCTCTGAACTCCGTTAACGAGTCTTTGAACTGGATGAATCCACCTCTGAACTCCGTTAACGAGTCTTTGAACTGGATGAATCCACCTTTGAACTCCGTTAACGAGTCTTTGAACTGGATGAATCCACCTTTGAACTCCGTTAACGAGTCTTTGAACTGTATTCATCTACCTCAATTCTCTATAATCTCGATTATTATAAGCATCATTGCTATATTTTTTATCTATGCCTAATAGTACTGACTTACCGACCCCCAAATTTTGCCGATGATTATGGTAAACACTCTCAAGGGAGAAGTTTATCAGCCAGGACTCAAGAAAGTTAAACGAAGTCGAAAGTCGGAAGTCGGAAGTAAGTTTTGTGACTCTTATTTAGACCCAGACCCAAAACGTTCGGCAATTGATGCTATGAAACTTAAACCCCTAAACTTTGTTAAAAGCGATGCCGATACATTACTAAATATAAAGTTAATCCATCTTATGACGACTGAAAATTAAATGCGATCATCCTAATAAAAATCATGTCACAACTTAAAATTGACTATCCAGAAACTTTACCAGATGCCTTACAGCAAACGCGAGAACAGTTTGAACAAGAAGCAAAAATGGCGATGGCAGTTAAACTATTTGAAATGAAACGCATTTCTTCTGGTTTAGCTGCACAATTAGCAGGTATAGATAGGGTAACTTTTTTACTTAATTTACACCGTTACGGTGTAGCGATGATTGATTTAACAGAAGAGGAACTTATATCTGATTTAGCGAATGCCTGAAACTTTGCATACAATACACTCTGACCTCTCTCCAAACCTCTCTCCTAAAAGGAGAGAGGCTTTGAATCTTACTCCCCAACGCTAGTAGGGAAGGGGTTGGGGGTTAGGTCTCTATTGCACACAACTAAAAACCGCGATAGCTTCAAATCAATACCCACCGCGAACTAATTGACAACGCATCCCTCAAAGGAGAGAGATAGGAGCCTAAACCCTGTTGTAAAATAGACATATAAGGATTCGGGGGGCCATTTAACTGGTCATAAACGCCTATAGAAACTATTTTTGGAAATCTCCAAGGTCTGAAGTCCAGCCAGCTGAAGCAACTACAGCGACTGTACCACCAGCGCATACCAGGCGATCGCATCACCACGCCTGACTTTTCCCAGCGTCTGGCAGCAATTAGCACAGAAGTCAATCAGCCTGTGTGCGCCTACATCAACCGTCGTGGACAAGTGATTCGCGTCGGGGTAGGCACGCCGCGTCAAACGCAAATTCCACCCCTAGAATTACCCCGTTATGGTGCAGAACGACTCAGTGGTATTCGTTGTATTGCCACCCATCTGAAGCCAGAACCGCCCAATGAATCGGCGCTCACGGCTATGGCACTACAACGCTTAGATGCCTTAGTTGTCCTAAATATTACCGGAACGGGATTTACACGGCGGGGAGGCGGTGCAACTGGGTATGTCAAAGAAGCTTATCTAGCTCATCTAACACCCCAAGAGTCTCGCACCCTGATTACTAGTCCTGCTGCTCTCAAGGTAGAGCAAAGCCAAATCCAATCCCCAAGTTGGAATATATCGCCACCTCTGGGCTTAGATGATCTGGCAGAGCAAGATTTAGTAGACTTGGTGGAAAATCTGGAAGCGGAATTCCAGCGCGAATTTATCGCCCAGGAAGTCGATGCTGACCACGATCGCGTGCTGATTGTGGGGGTGATGACCAGTGAGATAACTCCCCTACAATTCCAAGACACCCTAGTGGAATTGGCACGTTTAGTTGATACTGCCGGGGGAGACGTATTACAGACAATACAACAAAAGCGATCGCGCGTTCATCCCCAAACCGTAGTTGGCGAAGGTAAGGTGCAAGAAATTGCCCTAACTGCCCAAACACTAGGAGTCAATCTCGTTGTCTTCGACCGCGATCTCTCACCCTCCCAAGTCCGCAACTTAGAAATGCAAATTGGTATCCGGGTGGTTGACCGTACCGAAGTTATTTTGGACATCTTTGCCCAACGCGCTCAGTCCCGTGCCGGTAAGTTGCAAGTAGAACTAGCACAGCTAGAATACATGCAGCCGCGACTGGCTGGTAGAGGTCGCACAATGTCCCGATTGGGTGGTGGTATTGGGACTCGTGGCCCTGGTGAAACCAAACTGGAAACTGAACGCCGTGCCATTGGGCAGCGCATTTCCCGACTGCAAAAAGAAGTGAACCAGTTGCAGGCACATCGTTCGCGGTTACGACAGCGACGACAGCATCGAGAAGTTCCCTCAGTAGCTTTGGTTGGATATACCAACGCTGGCAAGTCCACTTTGCTGAATGCTCTCACTAACGCAGAAGTTTATACAGCCGACCAGTTATTTGCTACTCTCGATCCTACCACCCGCCGCCTAGTGATTCCTTATGGCGAAACAAATGAACATCAGGAAATTCTGATTACAGATACGGTAGGGTTTATACACGAACTGCCTGCATCGTTAATGGATGCCTTCCGCGCCACCTTGGAGGAAGTCACAGAAGCCGATGCCCTACTACATTTAGTAGATTTATCTCACCCCGCTTGGTTGCGTCATATTCGCTCAGTCAGAGAAATCTTGGCGCAAATGCCAATAACTCCTGGACCGGCGCTGGTTATTTTTAACAAGATTGATCAAGCCGATAGTGAGACACTGGCTGTAGCTAGGGAAGAATTTCCCTTAGCGGTGTTTATTTCTGCGAGTCAGCGCTTGGGATTAGAAACCCTACGTCAGCGTCTTGCCCAGCTAATTGAATACGCCGTTGACTATGGTTAAAACTTGAATAGCGAATTCCGCGTCAGCATCTTATTATTAGTTTCCTGAATTTTTAACTTTGGGGAAGGCTCAATCGCCTTCCCCTCTTCATTTCATATTCATAAAATCTCGTGGGATGTGTGGAAAAACATCAGCTTTTATCGTGAATTCAATTACCAATCTTTTATACAAATTGATTGATTACAGCAGAAATCATGTATTTGAACCACATCTGTCGTAGGGGCACAGCAATGCTGTGCCCCTACCGCGTGGTCTATTTACCTGAAAATAGCTGTAATGAAAATTATTTAAAACCCACATTCCGCACTTCAATCAGTAGTATAAAGAAAATACATTTAATCAAAATCCAAAATCATAATTTTGATACGTAAGTAACCTGATAGCTGTGAGTAAAAAAGGCTGCTTTGTTGATGCGGGTGCGAATTGCCTGGATTTGATATGATTGAGCATTCGCTAACACACTTCTCTTACCGATACTCACAGCTTGGCTAAATCAATATGCCTCGGTTTCTCAGGTTAATCATCAATATAGTAGTCTTGGGTGCATTATTACTCATATCCGAGCAAGTTTGGGCCCAAGATTGGCGTCCGGTTCGCGGTGGTATCCCTTTCGGTATCAGTGGTATGGCTTTGATAGAGCAGCAAAGCAATACGCTCGATTTTATGATTGTCCATGACAACAAACAAAAAAACCAAGGTCGTTTAGCAATCATCAGCATTAAGGGTAAAAACCAACCTGAATATTTCCCCTTGAACTGGCCAAATAACATAGAATTGCCCATCGACTTAGAAGCTTTAACATCTGTTCCAGAACAAACAAAATTCTCTTTTATCGCTTTAGCTAGTTCTGGAAAAGCTTATTACATCAGGTTAGAGCCTGCCAAGAAAACCATCTCGGTTCTTAAGGAATTCAATCTACCAGGAATTATTCAAGGAAATAATTTTGAAGCATTTGGATTACAAAATATAGACGGTAAATTAGTTGCTATTTGGGCACATCGAGGTAAAGCAGAACAACCAGCAACTATCTTTTGGGGAATGTTTGACTTGGCTAAATATCAAATTACTCTTGCAGGTTCTGCCAATCTAAAAGTACCGTTTCCATCTGGCAATGTTCGCCATATTTCAGATATTAAAGTAGACCCCGTAGGAATTGTGTACATCACCTCTGCAAGTGATGCCGGAGATGATGGTCCATTTCAGTCAGCTGTATATGTCGCTGGTTACTTGGGCTTGCATGGTAACAAAATTGCATGGCAACAAAATCCTCAATTTGTTCCCTTCTACCGCTCTAATTACCATAAAATTGAAGGTATAGAACTTGTTCCCGGTGCGGAAGGCGGTGTGGTTGTTGGTACAGATGACGAGAATTTGGGTTCTTATGTATACATTGTGGGTGGAAGTAACTGAACAGTATGTTCTTGCTGGTTTATTTGCGATCGCCTACATCTGACCAGCACACATAGAAGATTTTGTCAAGTTATTTAGTGCGATCGCAGTTTTTAAGATTTTTTATATTATGAAAAAGTGGCTCGTTTTTATTACAATTGCATTTTTATGTTTCTGTTCAACTTATGTTGTTAATGCGTCTGATCACGCCTTAATATCTTCAGATAATAGTTGTAATTTACGATTGATGAACAAGGGAGAAGGGTGTTTTCTTTACAAAGTGAAATCTGGTAATTTTTCTATTCCTATTTACTACCATTTACCTGATACATTGCAGGAAAATACTAAAGTTTTATTTGCTATGCACGGTGAAAAACGTAATGCTAAAGATTATCGAAATGATTGGAGAAAGATTTATAAATACAACAGTGATCAGCATACGAATTTTATTTTACTTGCTCCCCAGTTTGAACAAAAGTGGTTTCCAAAAGCTGTAGGGTATAATCTTGGCAATATGTTTACAGAAGATTTAAAGATTTTAAATCCTCAAAACCAATGGGCATTTACTGAAATTGAAAATATCTTTGCTTTTGTCAAAATAACCACGAAAGTAAAGGCTAATAATTACTATCTTTATGGTCACTCTGCGGGCGCACAGTTCGTACATCGAATGGTTATCTTTATGCCCCATGCACATATTCAAAAGGCTGTGGCTGCTGAGGCAGGTTCGTATACAATACCCGATGAAAATAGGGAATATCCCTGCGGTCTGAAGAAACTAACAGGAGAGCCACTATCATCTGTAGATTTGAAAAAAACATTTACCATACCAATGACAATAATTTTAGGTACAAAAGATAATAAAGTTCTACCTCCTGAACATGATTCTTATGCTTGCGATACACAGCAAGGCTCTAATCGTTTAGCTCGTGGCGAATATTTCTACACTCATGTTAAAAGTATTGTTCGTAATAGAAAAGAAGATTTTAATTGGACTCTCAAAGAAGTTACTGCTACTCACATTGTTGCAAATACCAATCCTCCGATTGAAGATCCGATGTTAGTGTCATGTGCCGCTTTGGAGTTTTTTCCTAAATTGACCTACGTTAATTGCAAATAGTTATTCAGCTTATTTAGGAAATTTTTCATCTCCCTTTTTATCAGCGATCGCAATTTGGTGTAGGTTGAAGGTTATTTGATTCTCATCTAGTCCGCCTCAGAATGAATTCTGAGTCTAATAGCACTCATTCGTCTAAAGACGACTAAGAAAAGGTTATAGATTATAGTCCGTTTTAACGGACTTTAGCTAAAAGCCAAAGAACTTCAGTTCTGGGCGGTTTCTGTCTAGAATGAAATAGCCCTGGGTGAGGTTGACCATTATCTGATTGATAACGGTCACTGATTAATTACACTTATACATTAAATCGGAACAACATTACATCCCCTTCCTGCACAACATACTCTTTCCCTTCACTGCGAACCAACCCTTTCTCCTTCGCAGCATTCATCGAACCAGTTGTTACCAAATCTTTATAAGCGACAGTTTCGGCGCGAATAAATCCCCGCTCAAAATCACTGTGGATTACACCAGCAGCTTGAGGTGCAGACATTCCCGCATTAATTGTCCAAGCGCGGGTTTCTTTGGGGCCGCAGGTGAAATATGTCCGCAAGCCTAAAAGCAAGTAAGTTGCACGAATCAATGATTTCAAACCGCCTTCTTCCACACCTAAAGAAGCGAGGAAATCAGCTTTATCTGATTCTGGTAATTCCACTAATTCCGCTTCAACTTGGGCTGAAACGATTACAACTTGGGCATTTTCTGTGGCTGCAATTTGCCGCACTTTTTCGACAAAATCATTACCAGTTGCCAACTCATCCTCAGATACATTAGCGGCGTAGATAATCGGTTTATAAGTGAGCAGTTCCAGTCCTTTAATAATTTCTGTTTCTTCTTCATTCAAGCTCACCTGACGCACCGATTTACCTTCATTTAAAGCCGCAGCTAATTTTTCCAAAACTGAGACTTCAAACTGTGCATCCTTGCTCGTACGAGCTTGTTTGCGAGTGCGGTCAATTCGCCGCTCAATTTGTGATAAATCTGATAAACCCAGTTCTATATTAATGATTTCAATATCTCGCGCTGGGTCAACAGAACCAGCAACGTGGATAATATCGTCATTCTCAAAACAACGTACCACATGGACGATCGCATCAACTTCCCGGATGTGGGACAGGAATTGATTTCCTAGTCCCTCACCTTGACTTGCACCTTTAACTAAACCAGCAATATCGACAAATTCAACCCGCGCCGGGATAACTTGTGCTGAACTGGCAATCTTAGCAAGAACATTTAACCGTTCATCCGGTACTGCGACAACGCCGACATTCGGTTCAATCGTGCAAAAAGGGAAGTTAGCTGCTTCTGCCTTGGCATTAGCAACTACAGCATTAAATAAAGTAGATTTTCCGACGTTGGGAAGTCCGACAATTCCGGCTCTTAGCATTTTGGATTTTAGATTTGGGATTTTGGATTACATTACCAAGGTAATTCAAACAGGTTCCGGTATGGTTTGGGGAATTGGTTCTGGAACTGTTTGAGGAATCGGCCCTGGAACCGTCTGAGGAATGGGAGCAGGTACTGGTTCTGGTACAGGCCCCGGTAAGGGTTGGGGAATCCCTGGCCCCGGTACAGGTTCGGGACTCGGTAGCGGGTTCGGGCCAGGAGTAGGAATTCGTGGTTCGGGTATAGAAATCGCAGTGGGATTAATCATGGTAAGTCTAAATTAAATTATTCAACCTTCCCAAACTAGATGACAACCTCAGCCGTTGACATCTCCCCAAAAGACTATACCCACCTACATCCCCTTCTAGCGGTGGTACCAACCTTCACCCACACACTTGCAGCATAGAGATATAGGGCAGCTATTCTTCCCAATGCCCAATGCCCAATGCCCAATGCCCAATGCCCAATGCCCCAGTCCTATAAACTACTGCTCCTTTATCTTTTCTACCACCTCTGGCACTGGATCGTAACCACCTGGATGAAACGGATGACAGCGCAAAATCCGCCGAGTTGCCATCCAGCTACCACGCAACACACCAAAGCGTTCAATCGCTTGAATAGCATACATCGAACAAGTTGGTTGAAAGCGACAAGTCGGGAGAAACAACGGCGAGATAAACATTCGGTAGCCCCGAATCAGCCAAATCAATAATAATTTCATTGCAGTTACCCAAATCTTATAAATTAGTAACAGGGGTAAAAATTTTCATTTTGTTGCATCTTTGTTAACTACATTTTCTGACTTCACCTCAATTCCGGTTTTATGGCTGCAAATTGCGTTGGCTGCAATCTGGGTGTTACTCATCCTCCTGATTGCATTGGTAGTAAACCGCTTCGCCGACGAGCCAGAAATCGTGCGGAAGATAGTTCATATTGGCACTGGTAATGTGATTTTAATCGCTTGGTGGCTCGATATTCCCGCCAGTGTAGGGATTACAGCTTCTATTTTAGCGAGTGCAATCACCTTATTATCCTACCGATTGCCCATTCTTCCTGGTATTAATAGCGTTGGACGCCAAAGTTTAGGGACATTTTTTTACTCTGTCAGTTTCGGTATTTTAGTTGCCTGCTTCTGGTACTTACAACAACCCCAGTACGCAGCACTAGGGATTTTGATTATGACTTGGGGAGATGGATTAGCAGCCTTAATTGGGCAACGCTTTGGTACACACAAGTATAAAGTTTTTGGGACGCAAAAAAGTTGGGAAGGCTCCCTAACGATGATGCTCGTTAGCTATGTCGTCAGTAGCTTGATTTTAGTTGGAACTCAAGGAAACAGTTGGCAAATTTGGGCGATATCGCTGATAGTGGCAGTTATTGCTACTGCTTTAGAAGCTGTTTCATTTTTGGGTATTGACAATTTAACAGTTCCTTTGGGTAGTGCAGCCCTTGCTTTCTTCTTAAGTCAGTTAGTTTTGAGTTAGTAATTGCCTTGAGTACTATTCCTAATTGAGCAAATAGAGACAGTGCCAAAAATTAATCCCTAATAATACCTTTGTTCGGCTTGGGCTGTGGCTTGTTCGTCGGGGGCAGCAGGGGTGAGTTTCTGAACCTTGCTGGCTTGATAATTAGCGATGCCTTCGGCAACGTCTTCGACGAACGCAGTAATCCGAGAATCTGTCCGACAAATTCCTCAAGAAACATGGCTTGAGCAGTTTCCCTTAAGGCTTGGCATCAGCTGCGCCCTTGGTGCCAGTATAAACCCACATCACCTCAACTTTTTCCAGTAATTCTGCACTTCATCGTGTAATACACGAAGATTTCCAGCATCTGGCTAATAGTGGTTAAAGAGCAATTACAAATCACCAATAATTCTCAGTATTAATACTTAATAATTGAGCATGATTAGGAAATTTTCTTGAATATCGATGTATTTTATCTTGAAGTGCGTAATGTCAGCTCTAAAGTTTTAATTTTCAATGAAGATGTATTGAAAATAACTACGATTTTGAGGAAATAGGTCAGAATAATAGAACTAAGAAAAAAAATATTTTTTGTCAAAATTAAATATGAAACCAATAACTGATTCATTGGCTAGAAAGAAAAATGAATTACTGCCAACTGATTGTCAAGCTTCATTATCAGAAAATAACTTCAAACGAAATAATTTAATATTACCTATCTTGAAAGAATCCGAAAAACACCTACTGACTGAGTGGAATCATACTCAAACTGATTATCCTCAACAAGCCTGTATTCATCAGTTGTTTGAAGCACAAGTAGAGCTTACGCCTGAGGCTGTAGCAGTGGTGTTTGAAGAGCAACAATTAACCTACCGTGAGTTGAATATCAAAGCCAATCAACTAGCACAATACTTACAGAATTTAGGTGTAAGGACTGATGTCCTCGTTGGCATCTGTGTAGAACGCTCTTTAGAAATGATAGTGGGATTATTGGGTATTCTCAAGGCGGGTGGAGCCTATGCCCCACTTGACCCAAATTATCCAGTTGAGCGCCTCGCTTTTATCTTAGAAGATGCTCAAGTTTCAGTGTTGCTAACGCAAGAACACTTATTAAATAATTTTCCTCAAAACCATACTCAAGTTTTATGCCTTGATTCTGACAGAGAAATCCTATCTCAATACAGTTCAGAAAACCCCACCAGTTCAGTAACATCTGAAAACCTAGCTTACATAATTTATACTTCTGGGTCTACAGGTAAGCCCAAAGGTGTATTAATTAATCACTCCAATGTTGTGCGCTTATTTAAAGCTACTGAACATTGGTATCACTTTAACCAAAATGATGTATGGACGTTGTTTCACTCCTTTGCCTTTGACTTTTCTGTGTGGGAAATTTGGGGTGCATTAATTTATGGCGGACGGTTAGTTGTAGTGCCATATTTAGTTAGCCGTTCTCCCGAAGCCTTCTATGAATTACTCTGCAAAGAAAAAGTTACAGTTCTCAATCAAACTCCTTCAGCTTTTCAACAATTAATCCACACAGAACAGACAATTGCTGATTCTGGAAACTTAACTCTACGTTGGGTAATCTTTGGTGGGGAAGCATTAGAAATTCAAAGCTTAAAGCCTTGGTTTACTCGTCACGGGTACGAGTTTCCAAGATTGGTGAATATGTACGGTATTACAGAAACTACCGTTCATGTTACCTATCGTCCAATCACAGAAGATGACTTGAGACTAGGAGTATGTAGTGTGATTGGTTGTCCAATTCCTGACTTGCAATTGTATGTGCTGGATGAGCGTAGACAGTTAGTTAACGTTGGTGTTACTGGTGAAATTTATGTTGGAGGTGCAGGTTTAGCTCGTGGCTATCTCAATCGTCCCGATTTGACTGCGAAAGCTTTTATTGCTAACCCCTTGAGTAACGATCCGAAGGCGCGGCTTTATAAAACTGGTGATTTAGCGAGATATCTACCCAATGGAGACTTAGAATATCTCGGTCGCATTGACCATCAGGTGAAGATTCGTGGCTTCCGAATTGAGCTAGGGGAAATTGAAAGAGAAATAGCTCGATATCCTGATGTTAGCGAAATTGTCGTTCTAGCTCGCCAAGAAGAAACAGATGAAAAGCAGTTAATTGCTTATGTTGTTCCTCATCAAAACAGTAGTGACACGTCCAATCAATTGCGTAGCTTCTTAAAGCAACGACTACCTGATTACATGGTCCCATCAGCTTTTGTGTTATTAGAATCAATGCCTTTGACTGTAAACGGCAAAGTAGATAGACAGAAATTGCCAGCACCAAGTAGAGAGCGTCCGCAACTTGAACAAGCGTACATTGCTCCCCAAAGCGATTTAGAGCGACTGCTGGCGGGTATTTTGTCCGATTTGCTCAAAATCGATCGCGTTGGGATTGATGATAATTTCTTTGATTTGGGAGGAACTTCAATCTCAATTCTGCAAGTTACTGCGCGAGTCCAACAGGAACTTAGTATTCAGCTACCTGCTGTGAAGCTATTTCAGTATTCAACGATTGGCTCTTTAGCAAAGTATTTGCATTCAAACCAGAACAGCCAACCGTCTTCTGACAAGCTGCAAAATCGCGCCCAACGCCAACAAGCATCTCGTACTCGTCGCCGTAATCATCAACAAAGTGTTTAAACAATGCTAAATATCCAAGCATCCGATAACCAAGATCCTATTGATGGTGTTGCCATTATTGGCATGGTAGGAAAATTTCCTGGCGCTAGAAATGTCGATGAGTTTTGGCGCAATCTGTGTGAGGGATTAGAATCAACAACTTTTTTTCAAGATGAAGAGTTAGACCCTAGTATTGACCCGAACCTTTGCAATGATCCTAGCTACGTGAAAGCTAGAGGAATCATTCCTGGGGGAGAAACCTTTGATGCTGCCTTCTTTGGCGTTAATCCTCTAGAAGCTGTAGTTATGGACCCACAGTCTAGAGTTTTCCTAGAGTTGGTTTATGAAGCCTTAGAAAATGCTGGTTATGAATCAGAGTGTTTTGAGGGTTTGATTGGTTTATATGCTGGTTGTGGTCAAAATACTTATTTTGCTAATCACATTTCTGGACGTATGGAAATTGTCGATCGCATCGGTGAATTCCAAACGATGTTAGCAAATGAAAAAGACTTTTTAACAACCCGTGCGGCTTACAAGCTCAACCTCAAAGGCCCAGCCGTCAGCGTCAATACAGCCTGTTCGACTTCTTTAGTAGCAGTCATTCAGGCTTGCCAAGCCTTAACCAACTATCAGTGCGATTTGGCTTTAGCAGGTGGTGTGTCTATGACTACACCCCAAAACAGCGGTTATGTGGCTCAAGAAGGCGGTATGCTTTCTGGGGATGGGCATTGTCGTCCTTTTGATGCCAGCGCTCAGGGCACAATGTTCAACAATGGCGCAGGAGTGGTTGTCCTCAAGCGTTTAGAAGATGCACTCAATGATGGCGATCGCATCTATGCTGTAATTCGGGGATCTGGTATCAATAATGATGGCTCTGATAAGGTGAGCTTTACGGCTCCCAGCGTAGATGGACAAGCAGAGGCGATTGCAATGGCGCAAGCTGATGCCAACTTTCACCCGGAAACCATCTCTTATATTGAAGCTCACGGTACAGCTACACCTTTAGGCGACCCGATTGAAATTGAAGCGCTGACGCAAGCATTTCGTGTGCATACAGCTGCCAAACAATTCTGCGCCATCGGCTCTCTTAAAAGCAATGTCGGACATTTAGTTGCGGCGGCTGGGGTAGCAGGGTTAATTAAAACTGCTCTCGCCCTGCACTATAAAAAGATTCCACCTAGTTTAAATTTTGAGGCTCCCAACCCCAAGATTGACTTTGCCAATAGCCCCTTTTATGTGAATACCAAACTAGCAGAATGGTTAGAAGGTGAAACTCCGCGACGAGCCGGTGTGAGTTCTTTTGGTGTCGGTGGTACTAATGCTCATATAGTCCTAGAAGAAGCGCCACAAATCCAAAGTTCAGGATCTTCGCGTCCACAGCAGCTATTGTTGCTCTCGGCAAAAACTAGTAAAGCTTTAGAGGCTGCAACAGCGAATTTGCAGCAGCATTTACAGTACAATGCCGAAATTAACTTAGCTGATGTAGCTTATACTTTACAGAGAGGGCGCAAAGCCTTCAACTACCGACGCAGTGTAGTTTGTCACGATATAACAGATGCGATCGCAGCCCTCCAATCTTTAGATCCAAATCAAGTAAATACCCGTCATATAGAAATCCGCAATCCAGCCGTTGTCTTCATGTTCCCCGGACAAGGTTCGCAATATGTGAACATGGGACTGAATCTCTACAACCGCGAACCTGTGTTTCAGGAGGTAGTAGATAAATGTGCTGAAATCCTTAAACCTTTGTTGGGCAAGGATTTACGACAAATCATCTATCCCGCACCGAGCGATGCCTACGGCGGGCTACGCCTACGCGAAACTGCGGCGATCTCTCTGCAACAAACCTGCTTTACCCAACCAGCATTGTTTGTCATTGAATACGCTTTAGCGCAACTGTGGCAAAGTTGGGGAGTCAAGCCCGAAGCCATGATTGGTCATAGCATTGGCGAATTTGTCGCCGCGTGTATAGCGGGTGTATTTACCTTAGAAGATGCGCTGATGTTGGTTGCAAATCGCGGTCGCTTAATGTGGGAGTTACCGTCAGGGGCTATGCTCTCAGTGCGCCTACCAGCGAAAGAGATAGAGCCGCGATTGAGTGCAGAACTAGCGATCGCCGCAATTAATGGCCCTTCCCTGTGTGTAGTTTCTGGCCCCACAGAGGCGATCGCGGCTCTGCAAAAACAATTAGAAACTGAAGAAGTTATCTGTCGCCATTTACACACTTCTCACGCTTTCCACTCTCCCATGATGGATAGCATCATTGACCCCTTTGCTGAGGTAGTTGGAAAGGTTAAATTATCGCCACCCCAAATTCCCTTTGTTTCCACAGTTACCGCAGACTGGATTACAGCCCAGCAAGCAACCGATCCGATGTATTGGGCTAGACATTTACGCCAGACTGTGCGATTTGCGGAAAGCATACAAACCCTATGGCAGCAGCCAGAACGTTTACTGTTAGAAGTTGGGCCGCGAATCACAACTACGACCTTAGCCCGCCAACAAGCAAAAGATATTAAACAACAGATAGCGATCGCTTCTCTCGGTGATAACGCTGAGAACGAAGCCGAATGGACGGCATTACTCAAGGCAGTAGGACAACTGTGGTTAGCAGGAATATCTATTCACTGGAACAACTTCTATAAAAGGGAAACGCGACAACGAATTCCTCTCCCTACCTATCCTTTTGAACGGCAACGGTTCTGGATTGATCCTCCACCTCATCCCAATCGCGCAGCAACTCCCAAACTTCCAAATCCGCTGTTATTAGAAAAGACCCAAACGATGACAACATTCCCTCAGCAAAAGCTCATTCCACTACTAAAAGAAATTATCGAAGAAACATCAGGATTGGAAATCGCTAGTATTGACAACTCGACAACGTTTTTAGAAATGGGATTAGATTCCTTATCTCTAACGCAAGTCGGGTTAGCTTTGAAGAAAAAATTTAAAGTCAAGGTAACACTTAGGCACTTACTAGAAATTTCCCCGAATTTAGTAACGCTAGCTGACTTGATCAATCAAGCCTTGTCTCCCGAAACTTTATCCGCATTAGGATTAATAGAAACCGTCGCAGAACCAACTCCAGAAATACCATTGCCAACACCTGCAACCACATCACCCACTTTAGTAGTGCATGAAGTTCATACAAATGGATCTGCACCTCAGATTTCCCCCCAACCTGCTGCATCTAGTTTCCTAGAAAGTGTGATTAATCAGCAGCTACAAATCATGAGCCAGCAATTGGCTCTATTGGGTAACAACAGTCAATCTATAACAATTCCAGTTGTAGCTGCGGCGACATCTCAAAATAATCATGTCAAGCCACAAAAGGCTGTATTTATCCCAGTTACTCAAACGAGCAAAGAATCACAAGCATCGGTAGAAACGGATTCAAATGGTGCTAAAAAGGCATTTGGTGCGGCTGCTCGAATTGAAAAGACCCAGACTAAAACTCTGACAGCACAACAACGCACTCATCTAGACAAAATTATCCAAAGATATACACAACGGACTCAAAAATCCAAAGAATATACTCAATATCATCGCCCTTATTTGGCAGACCCAAGAACTGTTTCTGGGTTTAATCCGATCATGAAAGAGATGGTTTACCCCATTGTGGTGTCTCGTTCATCAGGTTCTAAACTCTGGGATCTTGATGGCAATGAATATGTTGATTTAAGCAATGGTTTTGGCTTGAATTTGTTTGGTTGGTCGCCACCTTTCATTACTGAAGCAATTGAAGCACAACTGAAACTCGGCATGGAAATTGGTCCCCAGACTCCCTTAGTTGGAGAAGTGGCGCGGCTAATGTGTGAGTTGACCAACTTTGACCGAGCAGCCTTTTGCAACACAGGTTCAGAAGCGGTTCTGGGAGCGATGCGGATGGCACGTACCATCTCAGGGCGTAACTTAATCGCCATCTTTTCTGGAGCTTATCACGGTATTTTGGATGAAGTAATTGTTCGGGGTACAAAGAAACTCCGGTCAATTCCAGCTGCTCCTGGTATCCCACCCGAAATGGTAGAGAACATTTTGGTACTGGACTATGATTCGCCTGAGTCTCTAGAAATCCTCAGAAATCGGGCTGATGAGTTAGCAGCAGTGATGGTGGAATCTGTGCAAAGCCGTCGCCCTGAATATCAGCCCAAAGAATTCCTTCAGAAATTGCGTGATTTCACTGAGGAAGCTGGTATTGCCCTGATTTTTGATGAAATCGTTACCGGATTTAGAATTCATCCAGGTGGCGCTCAAGGGCATTTTGGTATAAAGGCAGACATAGCAACCTACGGCAAGATTGTGGGCGGAGGGCTACCAATTGGAGTCATTGCTGGCAAATCACAATATATGGATGCTCTAGATGGTGGGTTTTGGCAGTTTGGGGATGACTCCGTTCCAGAGGTAGGCGTGACTTACTTTGCTGGTACCTTCGTCCGCCATCCTCTAGCACTCGCAGCAGCGAAAGCAGTACTTCAGCATTTGCTCGATTGTGGTCCGAGCTTGCAGCAAAATCTCAATGCAAGAACCGATAAGTTTGTAGCAGAACTCATGGGCTATTTCCAGCAAGTTCAAGCACCATTCACAGCTTATAATTTCGGCTCCATGTTCATGGTGAAGTCTTTACCAGAGTTCGCCTACGGGGATTTACTGTTTTACTTGCTACGGGATAAGGGAGTGCATATTTGGGATCACCGTCCTTGCTTCTTGACCACAGCACATTCCGAAGCCGACTTGGACTTAGCAATGGCAGCCTTTAAGGAGACTATTGCCGAAATGCAGTCTGCTGGCTTCTTGTCTGCGCCATCTATAGAAGTAACAAATTGCGAAGTTACCAATAACAGCCTACGTAATCGCCCTCCGCAAACTGATGCCAAATTAGGACGAGATCCTCAAGGGAACCCTGCCTGGTATATTCCCGATACCGAGCGACCTGGGAAATATTTACAAGTTGCCAGTGTTTCCTGAAGTGTTTTGAAACAGCAATTTTTTCGATCAAGTAGCAAAAAATTTTCCGACATTAAGCAGGACTTACGCACTAAAAACTTGAAACCTCGATCCCCCCTAACCACCCTTAAAAAGCAGGGTGGTTTCATACGAAAAAAGAAAAATACATAAGTCTTGATTTCTGGTTTTGTAGCATGGATTTTTACCCCGCTTCCATTCCTCTCCCCCACGGGGGGAGAGGCTTTGAAACCCAGTTTTGGTTTTTCTCTGCTTGTATGAAACCACCCTGCCCTAACCCCCCTTAAAAAGGGGGAAACTCAAAAGCCCCCTTTTTAAGGGGGTTGGGGGATCTCTTGCGCGTAAGTCCTATTAAGGTTTTGATCTTGTGTTTTGGTCAAATCAAACTGACCAAAACATAAGTAACTAGTTAAAAGTCTATCCAGAAAAGGAGCATAAGCATTATACAAATAATAGCAAAATAGTTGAATTATACTCATGATTAAAACCAAAAATATCAATTTATAAATACATCAAATTGCTCACTTTTCTGCGCGGTATTGCAGCCTTAGTTGTTGTTGTGCATCATTTTTTTTATTCAATTTCTATAGCTCATTGTTTTTTTCAAGAATTGTTAAAAATATTCTGGTTTTATAATTTTCACGATGTTTTTGGCAAAAGTTTCACAGAACATGAAGCATTGACATCTCTAGGAGTATTTCTTATGATTGTATTATTGGCTGCATCATTGACATATAGATTTGTAGAAGTTCCTATGCGTAATTATTTCAAGTCTATAATTTTTAGTAAAAAATGTATTTAACGTCAATAGTTTGTCAAGAAAGATTGAAATTTATCCACATTGAATAAACTGAGAAAATAATAAATTTTTATGAGCTTATCACCTATAGATTACCAATCCAGATTAAGTGCTGTTGATTTCGATCCATTTTCAGGTGGAGAGTTATTATTAACTGCCCCTGCCACAGAATCACAAAAAGAAATTTGGGCTTCTGTGCAAATGGGAGACAGTGCCAATTGTGCTTATAACGAATCCCAATCTCTGCGACTAAAAGGAAATCTGGATGTAGAAGCTCTCCAGTCTGCTGTGCAACAGTTAGTCCAACGTCATGAAGCGCTACAGACAACCTTTAGCACAGATGGCAATACACTCTGCATTCTTGCTTCCCTGAAAATAGAAATCCCCATCATCGATCTTTCTGGACTGGAGCCACAGGAGCAAGAGACAAAAATAGCTAGTATCTTGCAACAAGAGGTAGAGCAACCGTTTGATTTAGAACACGGCCCCCTATTTCGGTCAAAAATTGTTAAATTGCAGCCGCAGGAGCATCTAGCTGTTTTGACAGTCCATCATATTATTTGTGACGGTTGGTCTTGGGCAGTATTGATGCCAGATTTGGGTAAACTCTATTCGGGCTTACAACAGGGTATTGTTCCTGAATTGGAAGAACCAGATCACTTCAGTGAATATGCGATCTTGCAGGAAGAAGAGGCCCAGAGTCCAGAAGCGATCGCTACAGAACAATACTGGTTAGATCAATTCGCTGACTCTGTGCCTGTGCTGGATTTTCCGAGCGATCGCCCTCGTCCACCACTCAGAACTTTTAACGCCGCCCGTGAAGATTGGCATTTAAATCCCGAACTAGTTGGCAACCTGAAACAACTAGGAACAAAACTCGGTTGTAGCTTTATGACTACCATCTTGTCAGGATTCGAGGTGTGGCTGCACCGCCTGACAGGACAGAACGATTTGGTTGTTGGTATTTCCGCCGCCGGACAAGCTGCTTTAGGCCAATATAATCTCGTAGGCCATTGTGTTAATTTATTACCATTACGTAGCCAGATTAATGGAGAAAAATCCTTTAGTGACTACTTGCAAACGCGGCGATCGGCTGTATTAGATGCCTACGACCACCAACAATTTACCTTTGGCAGTCTAATTAAAAAATTAGTGTTTCCACGGGATTCTAGTCGTATTCCCTTAGTACCAATCACCTTTAATATCGATCAGGGCTTGGACGGAAACAGTTTGCCATTTACAGGGCTGAAAGTAGAGTTTTTCTCAAATCCTCGCGCCTTCGAGAATTTTGAACTATTTATTAATGCTACAGAATTGCGTGGTCAAATGACCCTGGAATGTCAGTACAACACCAATTTATTTGACGCTGATACTATCCGTCGCCGGATGGCAGAGTTTGAGACTCTCTTAGCAGGTATAGTTGCTAATCCCAATCAAATTATTGCCAAATTGCCAATCTTGCCAACAACAGAGCAACAGTTGTTAGCAGCATGGAACAATACTCAAACAGCTTATCCTGAAGATTTATGCATTCACCAGCTGTTTGAAACTCAAGTCGAGAAAACACCAGATGCGATCGCAGTAGTATTTGAAGATGAACAAATTAGCTACCGCGAACTGAATCTGCGGGCCAATCAGCTAGCTCATTATCTCCAAAGCTTAGGAGTCGGGTCAGAAGTTCTGGTTGGTCTGTGTGTCGAGCGCAGTTTGGAAATGGTTGTAGGAGTTTTAGGCATTCTCAAAGCCGGGGGAGCCTATGTACCGTTAGATTATGCTTATCCTCAAGAACGTTTAGCTTTTATGTTGCAAGATGCTCAGGTGTCAGTACTACTGACGCAGGAGAAGCTAAAGTTGGGGCTACCCAAGCATCAAGCAGAGATTATTTGCCTTGATACCAACTGGCAGTCCATAGATTATGGGTTGGATAACCCAATAAATAGCGTCACTTCCAATAACTTAGCCTACATCATCTATACATCTGGCTCCACAGGTCAACCGAAAGGCGTTCAGATTGAACATCGGAGTGCTGTTAATCTCCTAAATGCGATCGCTCAAGAACCCGGTTTAACTGCTGAGGATACTCTCCTCTCTGTTACTAGCCTATCCTTTGATATTGCCGTTTCAGAAATTTTGTTACCCCTGTCTGTAGGTGCAAAGTTAGTGTTGGTCAGCCGTGAAGTTGCGGCTGATAGCACCCAACTGTTAAAAGCGCTAACCACCTCCGGTGCAACCTTTATGCAACCGACACCAGTTACTTGGCGGCTATTACTGGCAGCCGGATGGCAAGGTAGTCCTCAACTCAAGATGATTTCCACAGGCGAAGCCTTACCTAGAGACCTCGCAAATCAATTATTACCTAAGGGAGCTTGTCTGTGGAACCTCTATGGACCCACAGAAACAACGATTTGGTCAACAGGCTACAAGGTGACAACGGGAAATAAAGCAATAGGCATTGGTTGTCCTCTAGCTAATACGCAGATATACATTTTAGACTCCCATTTACAACCCGTTCCCATTGGTATCTCAGGTGAGTTATATATTGGTGGCGAAGGAGTAGCAAGGGGATATCTTAATCGTCCGGATCTGACTGCTGAGAGATTTATTTCTAATCCCTTCAGCCCAAACCCTAAATCGCGCTTATACAAAACTGGAGACTTGGCTCGCTATTTACCAGATGGACATATTGAATACTTGGGTCGTATCGACTATCAGGTAAAATTGCGCGGTTTCCGCATAGAATTGGGTGAAATTGAAACCGCACTTCTGCAACATCCAGGAGTAAAAGAAGCCGTTGTAATTGTTCGAGAAGACACTCCTAACGAGAATAGTCTAGTAGGTTATATTGTTGCCGAAACTGGTGAAGATAGCTTGCAAGTGATTTCGCAGTTGCGTCGATTCTTGAAACAACAGCTTCCTGACTTTATGGTGCCAACCATCTTTATGGCACTAGAAGCTATGCCACTAACCCCCAATGGCAAAGTTGATCGCAAGGCATTGCCAGAGCCAGATGCTTCCCGCCCGGAACTGGAGGCAAATTATGTAGCGCCTCGCACTCCCATTGAGCAGGAGATTGCAGATATCTGGAGGCAGGTTTTGAATCTCAAGCGGGTTGGGATTTACGACAACTTTTTTGAACTGGGTGGATATTCTCTACTAGCAATTCAAGTGGTTTCTCGAGTGCGCCAAGCTTTGCAAGTAGAAATCCTGATGTCCAATTTATTTCAATTACCAACGGTAGCAGATTTGGCTGAACGAGTGGAGACTTTGCGTTGGGCAACCCAAGGTATTCAGGCTGCTGAGAGTGAAACAGCTGATGATTACGAGGAAGGTGAGCTTTGACACTCTCAGGTCTAAAGACACTGAGATTCTACAGACAGAGTAAAACTCTCGCTATGACCGTCAAACGCCGCCTAAACACACTCAAAACAACTACCGACAATACTGATGTTGCAATCGTGCTTACTTTTAGTAATTCCAATGCTTTCAGAGTCCATCACTAAGCCAAATCGCGGTACGTTCCACAACCTGCCATTGCTTGCTCTTTCAAGTCAATACTGCCATTAGGACTAAAACAAAGACCGTTGTTTCACGGGAGCCGGGATTTCTCCGTACTAGGATGCTTCAACACGTAGATAGTTATTCTTACTTACCTCTTAATTTTACCACAAATACCACTGCGACTAAAGTCGCTTGAGTCGTTTACCTCTCAGGGCTAAGTGCCACTGAGTTTCCCACTTACCAGGATTTTTTATGAAAACATTAGATGAACTACTATCTGAGCTACGTCAGCGCGATGTCAAACTTTGGCTAGAGGGCGAACGCTTACGCTATCGGGCGGCAAAAGATAGTCTCACGCCGGAATTGCTGACCGAGTTGAAAACTCAAAAAGCCGAAATCATCAACTTTCTCCGACAAATTACCACAGCCGCCAATTCACAGATTCCCCCAATTGTCCCTTGTGAACGGAATGGCAACTTGCCGCTTTCCTTTGGTCAGCAACGGTTATGGTTCCTCCATCAGTTTGAACCTGATAGTTCCTCAAATAATATGCCAGTTGTGGTGCGTTTTACGGGGAATCTCAATGTTGCTGTCTTAGAGGAGAGTTTGCGAGAAGTAGTCCACCGCCATGAAGTTCTGCGGACAACTTTTCCAGCAGTGAATGGAAAGCCTACTCAAGTAATTGCCACTGATGTTTCCTTGACGTTGCCAATAATTGACTTGCAGCAAGTACCAGATGAACAACGGGAGGCGGAAGCTTACTTACTGGCAACTAAAGAAGCCCATCAACCCTTTGATCTAGCCAATGGGCCGATTTTGCGCGTGTTGTTGCTGCGATTGAGCGATCGCAAGCATCTGCTAATCTGGAATATGCACTGCATAGTTTGTGATGGAGCTTCTTCTGATCTGTTCTATCAAGACTTCACTACCATCTATAAAGCATTCTCGGCGGGAAAAGCTTCTCCTTTAACTCCCTTACCTGTGCAGTATGCTGATTTTACCAATTGGCAATATCAATGGCTCCAGGGAGAGGTTTTAGAGTCACAGGTAAACTACTGGAAGCAAAAACTAGAAGGCAATTTACCGATCATTAAGTTACCTTACGATCATCCCCATCCTCAAGGTGTGCAAACCTATCGAGGCGATCGCGCTCCCCTGTTGCTACCAAAGGCGGTAAACCATGCCCTGACACACCTGAGTCAAAAATTGGGAGCGACCCTCTTCATGACTCTACTGGCGGCGTTCGAGCTATTGCTCTACCGTTATTCTGGACAAGAAGACCTACTAATTAGCTTTGCAAGTGCAGGTCGAGGACAAGTTGAAACCGAGGGACTGATTGGATTTTTTTCTAATACCCTTGTACTGCGGAGTAACTTTGCAGGAAATCCAACTTTCCGAGAATTGTTAGACCGAGTGCGTAAGGATTGCTTAGAGGCTTATACCCATCAAGACCTACCCTTTGAGAAACTAATTGAAGAACTTAGTCCAGAACAACGAAATCGCAATAGTTCGCCCTTATTTCAGGTAAAATTCTCCCTCAATCCTCCTTGGTCGAATGGTCGTGGTATGGCATCAGTGCAACTACCTGATTTGACTATCACTTCTCTATTTGGCTATATCTATCATGGCAAGACCAAATACGATCTGACATTGGTCTTGCGGGAACAGGATAATGGTCTGGGCATGGTATTTGATTACAATGCCGAGATATTTGATGCTAGTACTATAGAGCGGATGTTGGGACACTTCAAAACTTTACTCGAAGGTATTGTTGCTAATCCCGATCAGCTGATTGCTGAATTACCCCTGTTGACAGCACCGGAACAACATCAATTGATTGAGTGGAATAGCAAACAGGCTGATTATGCCCAGGATACTTGTATCCATCACTGGTTTGAAAATCGAGCTAAGGGAACTCCAAATAATATTGCAGTAAGTTTTGAAAATCAGCAACTAACCTATCAGGAACTCAATCAGCGTGCAAATCAACTAGCTCACTATTTGCAAACTCTAGGGGTAGGATCGGGAGTACTCGTCAGTCTTTATATAGAGCCTTCCCTAGAGATGATTGTGGGGCTGTTGGGTATTTTGAAAGCGGGGGGAACTTACGTATCGATCGCTCCGACATCTGGGCAAGATGGTCTGGCTTTCATTTTAGAAGATGCCCAAATATCCTTAGTATTAACCCAAAGCTCATTGGTTGAGAAACTCTCTGAGCATCAGGCACAAGTTATCTGTTTGGATAGTGATTGGGAAGTTATTGCTCTACACACGATTGAAAATCTAGAGTATTATACCACAGATCAGACTCTCGCCTGTGTGATCTATGTGTCCGGCTCTAATGGAAAACCCAACGGTATAGCCATTACCCACCGTAATCTCGTCACCCACAGCTTGGCAATCAGTGAAACTTGGGAGTTGATCCAGAGCGATCGCTTACTACTCATAGCTAGTATCAGTTGCGATACTTTCATTGAATCACTGTTCCCTTGTTGGATTGCTGGTGCTACCGCAATTCTCCAGTCTCAAAAGCTACAAAACTCGGCGGCGCAATTTTTCCCATTCATTGCTCAACAACAGATTAGCATTGTTAATATACCTACTTCTTTTTGGTATGAGTTAGTTAAAGAGCCATCTGTATCTTTACAAACCTTGCCAGCCATTTTGCGCTTAGTCATGGTTGGTGGTGAAAAAGTCTCACGTAATGCTTATTTAACTTGGGTAGAAAAAGTTGGCAAGCGATCGCGCTGGCTTAATGCCTATGGATCACTAGAAACAACTTTAACCGCCACGGTTTACGATCCGGAAACTGCCACCGAAGCTAGTAATACTCGATCAGAAATTCCTATAGGAAGAGCGATCGCCAATACCCAAATCTACATTCTCGATCGGCGATCGCAACCTGTGCCAATTGGTATTGCTGGCGAAATCTACATCAGTAGTATCGGTGTTGCACAAGGCTACTTTAACCGTCCCGACTTAACATCTGAGAAATTTATCCCCAATCCCTTTAGCAGCGAATCTGGAGCATACCTTTACAAAAGTGGCGACTTAGGACGCTATTTAAGTGACGGCAATATTGAGTTTCTGGGCCGCCTAGACAATCAGGTAAAAATTCGCGGCTTTCGCATTGAGTTGGCTGAAATTGAAACAATTTTGGCTCAATATCCAGGGGTGCAAAAAACTGTGGTGATTACCAAAGAAGATGTTCCTAGAGATAAAGGTTTAGTTGCTTATCTTGTTCCCAAAGAAGGGGAGACTTTTGGGAGTGAGCAACTGCTAAGTTTTCTCCAGCAGAAGCTACCTGAGTATATGTTGCCTTCTGCTTTTGTCATAGTAGATTCTCTGCCATTGAATGCTAATGGCCAAGTTGATCGCAAAGCCTTAAGAGCGCTTAATCCAACTAATATTGAAATTAAAAAAACTTTTGCTACAGCAGAAAATCCATTACAACTTCAATTAACAGAAATCTGGGAAAATGTTTTAGGTATTCATCCAATTGGAATACAAGACAACTTTTTTGATTTGGGTGGAAACTCACTGCTGGCAGTACGCCTGTTTTCTCAGATTGAAAAGATAGCAGGCAAAAATCTAGCTCTATCTATCCTTTTGCAGGCCCCAACTATTGAGCAATTAGCTAATATTATTGAGCGGGAAAGATGCTCAAAACCTGGGGTTGCGGCGACACCAACAGATGATGTCAAGTCTGAAACTTCAATTCCTTGGTCATCTTTGGTAGCTATTCAGGCCAACGGTTCTAAGCCTCCTTTCTTCTGTGTACATGGTTTGGGTGGAGAAGTTCTGCGTTTCCGTGAATTGGCATTGCATTTAGGTTCAGATCAACCATTTTATGGACTACAACCACAAGGGTTAGATGGAAAACAACTTCCTTATACCCGGATTGAAGACATGGCAGCGCACTACATTCAACAAATCCAGACTATTCAACCCCATGAGCCTTATTTGATCGGCGGATACTCATCTGGAGGTATAATTGCTTACGAGATGGCTCGGCAATTGGTCATGCAAGGTAAGAAAGTAGCTTTGCTAGTTTTATTTGATACCTACGGTTCAAGAAATATTGCATCTGTGCCATTGCAAAAGCCAGCCTCTCGCCATTGGAAGAGTCTTTTAGCAATTGCATCTAACTATGTTATTGAGCCGATAAAAGGAAATACACAGCGGCTTAAGTATCAGATCAAAGAGATACTCTGGCGGATTGTCTTTCAGTTTTACCTGACCATCAGGCGCCCCTTACCTTACTCCAACCGGAAATTCATGGTTGAAGAGGCCAGCAGACAAGCGTTAAGAAAATATGTTCTACAAGTTTACTCAGGTCGGGCAACCGTATTCCGAACAGAAGATGGTCTTGTAGTTGGACAACGGCAGGCTGATCCCAAAATGGGTTGGGGTAAATTGGCATTAGGGGGAGTGGATATCTATGATATTTCTGGGATTCATAATTCCATTTTTAAAGAACCCCATGTACGGTCTGTGTCCGAAAAAATCAAGGCTTGCATAGATCAAATTATTGCAGAAACCTGAATCTTTTTCTGACTTTTCCGTTAAGGATTTATGTAAAAATAACTTGAACAATATGGTGGCGAAATTAGCTTTATTGATGCCTTAAATAGCGTCATCGCTGAACGGTTAGTGATGGTGATTGCTGGTAGTGGGAGAACAGCAGATAAACTTGCTTCTGCTTTGCATGGAGATGCTACTGATGAACGCGCTAAAGAATTAGCAGCATCTGGTCATCTACAAACAATTGACTTAGAAGCAGCACCAGAAGAGTTAATTAATACAATTACAAACTTACTTTTAACTTAGGACTGAGTTATGGCGAAGAAAGCGCCTAGACGTAGAAAAATAAACATAAAAAAATCCCCAGACTTAGGATGCTGGGGATTAGGTGCTTTAGGTCGTAAACTAATTTACTGGTTTAGCAGCCCGATCGCCATTTCAAGGTGTATCTTAGCTCTATGCAAGTTAAGCAAGCTCTCTTGGTCGTATCTGTCAGGGTAGCTCATAGCCTTGCCCTCCATTGTTAACTTAATCAGCGCCGCTTGCTCATCAGTGGGTGAGTTCATCTCATCTATCACCCTTTCAAGGAATTGAGTAACGCTAAAGCCTGGGGACTTTAGCCCTCTTCCTTGCCTTAGTTGAGCGATCGCTATTTGTGGGAATGCCATCAAGGTAACAATCCAACTGGTCTTATACCCTCCATTCCCAGTAGGCTTCAATCCGTAACGCCTACACAAGTCTCTCAACTCAGCAGTGGTTTTGATTTCGAGTTCTGACCTTGTGAACATAAAATAGAGTTACCCATTTGTAAAAGTGGTATCGGTGAGTTACAAGTTTTCCAGGCAAGTACTCACCGATTTTAAACTGTAACCCGATGGTTTCATCGACTTCAAGCTATATTTACTTTTCTAAACAATGCCTGACCGCAAGGGTAAACCTGAAAATTTTGGAAACCAACCAAGCAAGGAATTAACTGATCAATTGAGCTTCCGAGTCACCAAGGAAATGAAGGAAGAGGTAAAGGCTAAAGACGACCCTCCTGAGTTTTGTCGTCAAGCTATCCAAAAAGCACTAGATGAAGATAGGGAGAAGTAGTTAAAACTTTTTGGACGTAAATCAGAGGTAATATTATTTGGAAAATGACTGCTGAAGAATGGTTTCGTTAGTATCAAGCTATATTTACATCTCTCAACAATGCCTAATCCTAAAGGGAACCCTCAAAATTTTGAACCAGCGCAACCAAAGGGAGATAAGCCATTAACTGACCAATTGAGTTTTAGAGTCTCTAAGGAAATGAAGGAAGAGGTAAAGGCTAAAGACGACCCTCCTGAGTTTTGTCGCCAAGCTATCCAAAAAGCACTAAATGAAGATAGGGAGAAGTAGTTAAAAGTTCTTGGACTAATACTTCACGAACTATAAGAAAGTCCTTGTGTTAGAGGTTGTTTGAAAAGTATTTTTGTTTTATATCTAAGCCTCGGAAACCGGGAGCATCTCAATGAGTGTAAAAAGCCTTGTAAAACCTCACCCCAACCCTCTCCTTGGTAAGGAGAGGGAGCAAGAGTCTTGTTTCTCATCTGGTATATTTGCTTTCACTGAGATGCTCCCCGGAAACCTAACCCTCCTAGCCTCCCTTCCCTGCAAGAGAAGGGGTGTTTCAAAGCCTCTCTCCGTTTCGGGGAGAGGTTTGGAGAGGGGTTTTTTAGTATACTTTCAGACTTTTAAAACAATCTCTTATAGAGGGAGTAGCACTATATTTGAGATTAGAAAAGAAATTGGATCTTAAATTATGGCTTGGGAAATTACCACTGAAGAGTTATTGAAAAGATACACTTCCGGTAAGCGAAACTTCGCTGGGGCTGTGGTAATTAGAGAAAGAGGATATGGGCGCAACTACATTGACCTCAAAGGTGCTGTCTTGCGGGATATCAACTTGCGTGGAGCCGATTTTAGTTTCGCTGATTTGAGGGGAGCCGATCTGACTGGAGCCGATCTCTTTAGTACTTCTCTGATAGAAGCTCGGTTGGATAATGCGATTATCAGAGATGCTAACTTGGAATGTGTCAATTTGTATCAGTGTAATTTGACCAATGCCGATTTGACTGGAACTGTCTTGACTTATATGAATGCTGTTGATGCCATTTTTCGTGGGGCACAGCTCACTCCTTTTGAACACGCTATTTTGATTGGTGCTGATTTTCGAGGTGCTACCCCTGCCCTCCACGACATGATCTGTCGTGGCATGAATGTAATCTGGGATACTATTATGTTCGATGGCACTATTGAACATGGGCCTTACTTTGGAGAGTGGAAACCCATCAGTAAGTAAAGGAGCAGGTTTAATAACTGGCTTGATAGCATTGAGTTTTTCTATAATTCCCTCAATAGATTCTCCTTCAATTTTTTCCTGAATTTTCGTAGGAATATTAGCGAAGAAATCATATCTGTACAAAAAAAGTGGTACAAAGTCAATTTTTCGTATAGGCTCAATCAACAAAAAATAAATCTTTTGGAATATATTCAATACCACCCATTAGGTGAAAATTGAACCCTTGTCTATTACCGCGATCGCTCCAAAATCCAATCGAGTAAAATCGGATTGACTAACTCCGGCGCTTCATCCTGCGGACAATGCCCCACTCCCTCTAAAGGAATAAACTT
Organism: Nostoc sp.; assembly: GCF_036919575.1. Lineage (GTDB taxonomy): Bacteria > Cyanobacteriota > Cyanobacteriia > Cyanobacteriales > Nostocaceae > Nostoc. The sequence continues at coordinate 27,230 of NZ_JBALBY010000003.1, forward strand.
TTCTACTTGCGGAAAGTTAGCTAATTCTCTACCTAATTTAATTGGTTCCCACGGATCAGCCGTTCCCCACAAGATAATCGCCGGACAGGGTAACAGTGGTAAAAGATCTTCTGGTAATGGCCCTGTAGAATAAGAAGTAAAGGCAAGAAACACAGCCCCAGCCCCCGGATCACTTGCTGGTGAAGTCAGAATATCTACCAACTCATCTGTCACCATCTCAGGATTCGCATAGGCTTGCAGCAGAATTTTCCGCACCGTTTTCGGTTTAGCGAGTTGATTGAAAAAGAAATCACCAACTGGTTTAATAGACAACAGGCGTTGCAGTACAGGCGCTCCGTAACGACGAGATAAAGGTAAAGTTACCCGTTTGCGATCGTGCAATAGCCGTAAAGAACAGTTGAGCAAAGCAACTCCCAAAGCAATATCTGGGTTACTTACTGCTGCTTGCATCGCTACAATACAGCCAATAGAATTTCCGACTAAAAAAGCTGGCTCACCAACAACTTCCCGGCAAAAATCTGCCACTTGCTGTCCCCAGGTTTCTAGTGTGTAGGTAATTTTTTCACCAGGTTGAGGTTTTGCGGAAGCGCCAAAACCAATCAAATCGATCGCATAAACCCGGCAACTTTCCCCTAATACGGGAATATTTTTTTGCCAATGCCACCAAGAAGCGCCAAATCCATGCACCAGGACAACAGCAGGCCCAGTGGTTCCTTGGGTTTGATAGCAAATCGGGAAATCTTGCCAAATCCAGGTTTTTGTAGAGTTAAGTGCTGTTTTTGAACTTGAGGTTGTCATGGTAAATTTGATGAAAACAAGGGTAAAAGCCTTTCAGTAGCAAGGCGCAAGTAAAATTGTTTTGAATTTGAATAAAATTTATCAGATTTTCAAAGTAAATCCTTTGCTCTAGTGATAGCTTAGATGTATACCACAAAAGCTTCTAGTAGTCTGTCAAGCTTAAATTGATGGGTAGTGCGAGCATCTTGCTCGCGTCGTGAGCGAGACGCTCACACTACCAACCCGTCAAAATGAATTTGACAGAACACTAGGCTTAATATAGCCTTTCCTAATCTACTGAGGTACAGTTATAACCTCACCGCGATAAAGCTGTGCTTTAACTCCCCTCTCCTTAGTAAGGAGAGGGGCTGGGGGTGAGGTTTTGATCTAGTTTTAGCCAATATAGAGAGTTTTCATCTTGTTGAGAGAGGGAATTTACTCATAACTTAGATTGTGTCAGTATTAGAAATAATAACTTCTGTAATGTGAGTAATATTTTTGCTATTTTTAGATGTGAGTGAATTAGCATTAGTGCTAGATTCAGTAGTTTCACAATTTACGACAGCCAATGCAAGTCTATAAGATTGTTGAATATGAGGCATCGGCTAAGGGGTGGTTTGCAACTGGAAACTGACGCTGAATTTCACAATATTTTTCTTGTTCTAGTTCTGCGAGCCAGAAAACATGAATCTATTAGAAACAATTGATACTCCTGTTGGGAGTTACGCACCAGATTTTGAATTGCCAGGAATTGATGATCAAGTACACCATCTCAGGCGTTATCTTGAGAAGTTCCGAGCAGTCGGTGTCATTTCTATGTGTAACCACTGTCCTTATGTAGACTGGTATCTAGGGAGGTTAAAAAACATTCAAGCCGAATTTGCCCCAGCAGGCTTTACACTAATTGGCGTGAATGGTAGTAATGGCGATCGCGACACTAGGTCAACCTTGGAAAATATGAAAGCTTTTGCCCGGGGTCACGACTTGAATTTCCCTTACCTGTGGGACTCTACCCAAGATGTTACCCGCAGTTTTGGTGCGACAAAAACACCAATGGCCTTTCTCATCGACACTAATGGTATAGTACGCTACAAAGGTCAAATTGACGATCATCCCCAAGACCCATCATCGGGGGGAGAGGATTATTTGAGAACTGCGATCGCTTCTCTGCTTCAAGGTGAAAAAATCGATATACCACAAACAGAAGCAATAGGTACTACATTGATTTGGCGTAACTAGACATAGATAGTCCCTGTAACTGCTATCTTAAATTGGAGGCAATTGCAACTTTTTTGATAAAGCAGAACTTCATGGGAACGAATTACCGACGGGTTTTACTCAAACTGAGCGGTGAAGCCTTAATGGGCAACATGGGCTATGGCATTGATCCAGAAGTGGTCAAAGGAATAGCACAAGAATTAGCAGAGGTAATCGCCACTGGCACTGAAATCGCCATCGTTGTTGGCGGCGGCAATATTTTTCGTGGCGTCAAAGCGGCGTCGGCGGGGATGGACAGGGCAACCGCTGACTACATAGGGATGATTGCCACGGTAATGAATGCCATGACGCTGCAAGATTCGCTGGAACGTATAGGGGTGCAGACGCGAGTGCAAACTGCGATCGCTATGCAAGAATTAGCAGAACCGTATATCCGTCGTCGCGCCATCCGCCATCTTGAAAAAGGACGGGTGGTAATTTTTGGTGCTGGTTCTGGAAATCCCTTTTTTACTACAGATACGACTGCGGCATTAAGAGCCGCAGAAATTGATGCGGAGGTGATTTTTAAAGCCACCAAAGTAGACGGAGTATATGATGCTGATCCTCATATTTATCCTGACGCCAAGCGTTACAATAGCCTTACCTACGCACATGTTTTAGCCAAAGATTTGCGGGTGATGGATAGTACTGCGATCGCCTTGTGTAAAGAAAATAATATCCCAATTCTAGTATTTGACCTAACGGTGCGAGGTAACATCCACCGAGCAGTCATGGGAGAATCCATCGGTACCCTTGTGGGAGGTTCTTGTGAAATTAGCTGAAGCTGAGAGTACGATGCAAAAGACCGTTGAGGCGACTCAACGAGCTTTTAACACAATTCGCACTGGTCGCGCCAATGCGAGTCTATTAGATAAGGTATCGGTAGATTATTATGGTTCGCCGACGTCGTTGAAATCACTGGCAAACATCAGTACGCCAGATGCTACGACAATCTTAATTCAACCCTACGATCGCAGCAGTTTAAATATAGTCGAAAAAGCGATTTCTTTATCTGATGTCGGTTTAACCCCCAGCAATGACGGTTCCGTAATTCGGCTGAATATTCCGCCTCTAACGAGCGATCGCCGTAAAGAATTTGTCAAAATGGCATCTAAATATGCTGAAGAAGGTCGTGTTGCTATTCGCAACATCCGCCGCGATGCCATAGATGCCATTCGCAAACAGGAAAAAAACGCCGAAATTCCTGAAGATGAAGCACGGGATCAGCAAGACAAACTGCAAAAACTGACAAACAAATACAGTGCCAGAATAGACGAATTGCTGGCAGAAAAAGAAAAAGACATCACGACTGTTTAAGTCTAAAGTCTGAAATAATAAAGGCTGAAGGATGATGGATAAATTCTTCAGCCTTTATTATTTCTTAAGTATCTAAGAAAAATTGATCGAGTAGGGGCAATTCATGAATCATTGGTGTCAACTTAACGTGAAAGCCAGTCTATAAGCAGCTTTTAAGATTGTCTCGTTAAGAGTCTCCGACTGGGAACGCCCTCATTGAGGCTCCGCCTCTGTAACTTGCGGCAGAGCCACCAGGAATTGCATTTCCAGCTTCTTGCTGGAAACGAGATTTTAAAAGGATTTTGCCTTAAGTTGACACGCATGTTCATGAATTGCCCCTACTCAATAGAAAATAAACTAATTTAGGTAGGAGCAAAAATTCAGCCATATGTACGACTGCATCATCGTCGGTGCTGGGCCTGCTGGTGGAACAGCTGCATATCATTTAGCCAAGCAAGGTCGCTCAGTATTAGTGTTAGAAAAAGAATCCCTGCCAAGATACAAACCTTGTGGCGGTGGTGTATCTCCAGCGATCGCTCAATGGTTTGACTTTGATTTTAGCCCAGTGATTTCGGTGAAAGCCGACTCCGTTCGCTTTACCTGGAAATTGGGCGACCCCGTGGAAGCAAAAATCGCCACAAAAGAACCAATCTGGATGGTGCGACGAGATATTTTTGACCATTTCCTAGTGCAGCAAGCACAGAAGCAAGGGGCTGAACTACGAGATAATACTGAAGTTACTGGTATTGAGTTTCAAAGCGACTATTGGCAAGTTAACACAGCCAATGGGCCAGTTACAGGTCGCTACTTAATCGCGGCTGATGGTGCCAAAGGACTAATGGCAAAATGGCTCGGCTTCAAAGAACGTAAACGCCGTTTAGCAGGAGCTTTGGAAGCAGAAGTTGTTGCAACTGTCAAGGAGAAATCGACAATTCATTTCGAGTTTGGCTTGGTGAAAAATGGCTACATTTGGAACTTCCCAAAAGCTGATGGTTATTCCATTGGTGTCGGTACGTTTATCGGTGGCGAACCTCAAGATTTTAAGAAGATTTTAGATGAGTATGCGCGATCGTTTAATGTCGATATCAAAACTAGCAAGCAGTATGGTTATCCCCTTTGCTTGTGGGATGGCAACCAAAAGTTGCATACTCAAAATGCAGTTTTGGCTGGGGAAGCTGCTTGTGTAGTTGATCCCATGACAGCAGAAGGCATTCGTCCTGCAATTTTTAGCGGTTTGATTGCAGCAGGAGCCATTAATCAGGCACTTTCTGGTGACACTAACGCTTTAGAAAAATATAGTGAAGCCATTAATGAACAATGGGGTACTGAGATGGCTTGGGCGCAAAAATTAGGTGGAGCATTCTATCGCTTTCCTGGCATTGGCTACAAAGTTGGTGTTAAGCGCCCCTCCGGTGCCCAAATCATGGGTAAGATTCTATGTGGAGAACTGCGTTATGGCGACGTTGCCAGTCGCGCCCTCAAGCGTTTAATCCCTGGTTTTGGAGGTTAAGTATTAGGGATTAGGTTAGTTGACACTCCCCCGTTTATAAAACGGGGATTCTTGGTTCAAAAGAGTGCCATTCCGCTATAAGTAAGTTGGCGCGAAAAAACCCAAGTATGTTACGAAACGTAAATAGGCTTAAAGCCCTTACTAATGACGCCACTTGCTTTAAGCCGGGGAACCCGTCCAACGCAGTGGCTCACCAATGACAAAGGACAAATGACAGCCTTCACCAGTTAGCTTTAATTGCGCCGACTTACTTACCTTTAGTTTTTACTAACAACGATTTTAGCGATGTAGTCTTCGCTCAAGATTCTCTGTCCGCTCTTTGGGTAAGGCAAAACCTCTCTCAATGTCACTGTATATTTGTCAAAAGATTGAGTTGCTGAAGCATCATTTCCTGGTGAAAGGGTTAGCATTAATGTTGAAAACTTCCTGCCATTTTTGATGATGTCTAATCCAATAGTCACTCGCCCTGCCCAAATACAAGTTACCTGAATTGGGCATCTAGAGTCCTCGATAAATTTTGAAAATTTGATTTCAATACCTTCAGTTCTCAGGTCAGCTATCTGTCCATACTTCAGATAAAATTGCTTATTGAAAGTCGTTCCAACTCTCGCCATCAACTGTTGATGATTACCTTGAGCAATTGATTGGACTTCTATTCTTGAAGGTTTGATATTTGATAAGAGTCCTAAGCTTGTCAGACAATTGACTCCACCAAGACTGGTATTAATCGCGCCGCATGATAAATATACAGAACTTGGAGCCACCGCAGTCGGAACCTGTTGTTGTGCTTGTGCTGGTTGAGCAAATACAGTCGCTGTAATAGTTTCCACTACTAGAGTCAAAGTCAATCCGCTCACAACGATGAAACGAGGAAAGTTATTCATATATGTGTTTGATTTTCGTTGTTTAACTTTTACAAATTCTTTGGATATATACGAATGGCACGCTTGAAAAGCGTAAACCCCTGAGATTACTGGATGAAAGGGTATAGGGTGTGGGAAGGAAGAAGATGTTGAACTCTAGGATGCACTAAAATTCAATTTTCTTAAACACTACACCCTACCCCCAACAAATAGCCAGCAAGAAGGTTTCACATGAGTCTTCGTACCATTCGGATATACACTTGTCTTATCTGCTGATTTTTAGCTATTTATGCAGAGACAGAAAAATCATCGGTTTGATCCCTTGTCAGATCAGGCGGGAACAGTACCAAATTCGGTTTTTTGTTATGCTCTTCTTTAAGATTTAAGCATTTTAAAACTTGGTGTCTCAAAATTACTTACTTTAGTAGGTAATACCATTTCACACAAACCCTGATACATATAGATTTCTCGTAGGGGAACATTGCTGTGCCCCTACCAACGTATTTGTATCATTATTAAAGTAAAACGGTATAAGCCCCAAACTTCAAAGCAATAGTCACGACTGCTGCTCCAATCGATAGAACGGAGTCAATATACTGGCATAACGAGATAAAATAAGTTTACTTTTGTAGATAAGTGGACATCTGTGGAAGCTCTGGATACTCATAATGTCGCCCCGTAAGCAAGCAATAGTAGCCAAGCTAGAGGGATTAGGGCGTGTTTTCTCACTCGAATTCTAAGTCGTCAACTTTTATGAAACTCTATTACGTAACTTTAAATAATACAGATGAAGCACGTAAAATTGGTCGGGCATTACTGGAATGTAAGTTAGCAGTTTGTGTCAATTGGTTCCCGATTACTTGTGCTTATAGTTGGCAAGGAGAAATTACTGAAGAACCAGAAGTTGTTTTAATTATCAAAACTCAAGATGGTTATGCTTTAGAAATAGAAAAAGTTATTCAAGAGTATATTACTTATACTAATTTGGTGGCAGAAATTTCTCCGACAGCAGTTAATCAAGGTTTTGTCAATTGGTTGAATGCAGAAGTTTCACCACGCTAACAATAGAAAATACTTAAGAAGACAGCATTCGGCGATCGCTTAAGTTACAAGATTTCTTGCAAACCACTGTCGATGAAGTCCGGGATTTTCTGGAGTGCGATCGCGTGACTATCTTCCAATTTTATCCAGGTTGGGGTGGAACGATTGTTGTTGAGTCTGTTGCACCAGAATGTGTGGCTCTTTTACCACTCCACATTTAGCGTCTTGTCAATGATATTCTTGATTTGGAACGCTTAGAATCGGATCGAACTGTCTTAGAAAAAACCACCTGCAAGGCGGCTGATTTAATTCAACAAGCAGTAGCGGGAGTGCAAGCGATCGCCAATCAGCAAAATATTACCTTTAAGATCCACTCTACCAATGCTCAAGTTTGGGCGGCGGCTGATGCCATTGTTCAAACACTCACCAATTTATTAGGTAATGCGATTTAATTTTCGCCTGCCGATTCGACTATTACCTTGAGTGTCCAAACCAGCTTTTAAGAGTCGGAAAATCAACTGTCGAGTTAGGCAATGGCTGAACGACAAACAGAGGTGGCGCACCGGCACTATCATTAGCTACTGCCGAAAGTCCGTGGAATAAAGCACGGGGTTTTCGGGTGTAGTACTGTTGTTCACCCAAAGGCAGGCTACGGTGTACACACAAGTCCTAAAAACCAAACCTAACTTGATAAGGCTTTCCTCGTTCCCATACTGAGTATGGGAATGCATTCATTGAGTCTCTGGCTCAATGCCTGACTGGAGGCAGAGCCTCTAATCAGCCATTCCCATGCAGAGCATAGGAACGAGAGAACAATGGGAAATCGAGCTTTTTTCGACTTGTGTGTACACCGTAGCCAAAGGCAGAGGGGAGAGCGTTGGTTGCTGTCGGGAGGATTTCTACAAAGCTTTGAGCAATAGCACTTAGATTAGTCATCTTTTGCGATCGCTGATATTACTTTAAAGGTGAGTATTCACTCCAAACTAATTTTCCACAACCCGTCTAGCGGATTTGACTGTTGGAATTGACTATCACTGCTGCCGAGCCAATTATTGTCATACACCAACCCAACACTGAATATACTATTTACAGGATATTGCCCTAGTTTTCCAAAACCTTCAATATTCTTTGAGTCAGTAATTACCTGCTGGTTCAACTGTATGGTTGTTTGGTTGCCGTCGTCAAAGTAAATTGTGGCTCGTCTGTTGTGAAAGCGCACTTGAACTTTGTAGACACCACCAGTTGCATAATAGTAAGCTTTGGCAGGCAGCTTTTGACCATCAATATTTTGCCCTTTGAACTCAACTGCCACAGCAGGCGTACCTAGCAGTAACAGGACTGGCAGGACTAAGCCTAAAACTTTCATTGCTACTAGCTCCTGACACCTAACATTTGTCTTTTAACAAGAGTATGGCCAGATTGAACATCAAACCAGTGAATATCCTCAAGGGGCAATGCTAATGTAATATCCTCGCCACTCCAATTTTGGTCTGTTGGCAACAAAGCACGTACCGTAATCGCTTCGGTTTGTGAACCCTCAATCCTAACACTAACCAAATAGTGCATACCCAAGTTTTCCACTAAAAACACTCGCCCTTGGATAGTCTGGGTATCACCTGGTTGAGCAATGCGGACATCTTCTGGGCGGATTCCCAGAACAATCTGGGGTGGTACAGTTGGTATATCTGGGAGAAGCACTTGGAAGTTACCCAGGAGCGCGTATTCTCCCTTACAAGGTAAAGTCAGCAAATTCATTTGCGGACTACCAACAAATCCAGCCACAAATAGATTAGCTGGATGGTTATAGATGCGCTCAGGTGGGTCAAGTTGCTGAACATAACCATCGTTGAGCAATGCAACTTTTGTGGAGAGCGTCATTGCTTCTGTTTGGTCGTGGGTGACGTAGACAACTGGCACTTTTTGGGCTGCAAAAATTTGCTTGATATCGGCTCGGACTCGTTCTCGCAGTAGTGCATCCAGGTTACTTAAAGGTTCATCCAGCAGGTACACATCGGCATTACGCACCAAAGCACGTCCGACAGCAACCCTCTGCCGTTGACCTCCAGACATTTGTCCAGGCTTGCGGTTGATTAACTCTGCTAATCCTAAAACTTCTGCTACTTCTGCGACTCGCTGTTTAATTTCTGTAGGTGGTACTTTTTTCAGCTTGAGTCCAGAAGCGAGGTTTTCGTACACCGTCATGTGAGGATAGAGTGCATAGCTTTGAAATACCATTGCAATGTTGCGATCGGCTGCTCGCTTATAGGTGACATCCACATCTCCAATCTTGATCTGACCGCGAGTAGGTTCTTCAAGTCCCGCAATCATTCGGAGGACGGTGGATTTGCCACAGCCAGAAGGGCCAAGTAAAGTGAGAAACTCATCGTTATCTACAGTTAAGCTAACGTCTTTAACAGGGACAACTTTCGGATTATAGGTTTTGTTTAAGTTTTTGAGTTCGAGTTTAGCCATTTTGATTTTTATCAGAAAGTTAGGTTTAAATGTCACCCTTTGACAGCACCAGCAGTAAGACCTTGAACAATCCGGCGCTGGAAAAACAAAACTAATAAAATCAGGGGTAACGTCCCGACGACAGTAGCAGCCGCGATCGCACCATAGGGAATTTCAAATACTGTCGCACCACCCAACTGAGCCGCAGCAACGGGAATAGTCTTCAACTCTTCACGGGTGATAAAGGTGAGAGCGAAAATAAACTCGTTCCAAGCAAAAATAAAGGTGAGAATTCCAGTAGTCACCAAGGCGGGAAGAGTCATGGGTAGCACGATTTGCCATAGTAGTTGAAATGTGTTGTAACCATCGACCCTAGCAGAATCTTCCAAATCTTTTGGTAATTGTTGGAAAAAGCTTTTAAGTACTAAAATTGTTAGCGGCAAATTGATTGCAGTATAGGGTATAATCAGCGCCAGATAATTGTTACCCAATCTCAGCGCCTGGATAATTTCTAATAGTCCTAAGAACAACAGAATTCCCGGAAATAAGGTAACGACTAGAATGCTGGCGAGGATAACTCGTTCACCCCAAGGGCGTAACCGTGCTAGAGCATAAGCCGCAGGTGCGCCGATCGCTAAGGCTACAGCTGTAGAAGTAATCGACACAAAGGCACTGTTGAAGATGTAGCGCCAAAATGGACGACGGGTAAATAACTCAATGTAGTGATTGAAAGTGAATCGTGTGGGGAAATAGACAGTCGGAACGGCGGCAATATCCTCATTCACTTTAAAGGAGGTTAGCAATTGCCATAAGGCTGGCGCTAGGCTGAATATCACCACTAATACAACTATGATGGGCAGCAAGATTTTTAAGAGAGAAAACTTGGTTCCCCCTGTTCGTTTTGGAGTCGTTGGAACTACTTGTGGAGTTAGACTCATGGGTTAAATGGCTCCTGATGTTTTGGCACGGTATTTGTTCAGCAAGAAACTAGCGATCGCTACCGCCGCAATCAATATTAAAAATGTCACTACTACAAGAGCTGCTCCATAACCAAAATCTAAGTAGCGCATCACCGTGGAGTAAATGTACAATGACACCACTTCCGTAGCGCCACCAGGGCCACCCCCAGTCATCACAGCAATCAAGTCGAAAATTCCGAAAGCTTGAGCAAACCGAAATAGCACTGCAATTAAGATTTGCGGCAGCAACAGTGGTAGGGTAATATTGCGGAAGCTTTGCCAAGCAGTTGCCCCATCGACCGAGTAAGCTTCATAGAGGTCTTGTGATATCGACTGCAACCCAGCTAGCAACAGGATACTGATAAACGGCGTAGTTTTCCAAACATCAGCAAAAACCAGTGCGATCATCGCCAGCGTTGGATCTCCTAACCAGTTAATCCCAGTCTCAATCAGCCCCAACCGCCGTAGAATATCGTTCACAACCCCAAACTGATCGTTAAAAATCCAAGCCCACGCCAGACCAATCAGAGAAGTAGGCAAAGCCCAAGGTATAATCGCGATTGTACGCACTATACCCCGCCCAAAAAACGCCTGATTGAGAACTAGCGCAACCCCCAGTCCTAGCAGCAGTTCTGAGATTACTGATGCTGTTGTGAACACGCTCGTCGCCCACAAACTCTGCCAAAAACGACCATCCCCCGCCATCCGTACATAATTGTCCAAACCAGAGAATACGGGTTGTAGCTCTGTTCCCAGATTTCTAGTAAATACGCTTAACCAAAAGGCTCGTAAAATCGGGTAGGCAAATACAAACAACAGCAGCAGCAAGGCAGGTGTTAGTAAGATCCAGGCTGTCTGTTGTTCCCGACTTCTAAGTGTATGTAAATTAGTCATTTGTCATTTGTCATTTGTCATTTGTCATTTGTCATTTGTCATTTGTCATTTGTCATTGGGCATTTATCTTAGTTATTTCCCCCTCATCCCCCTCATCCCCCTCATCTCCCTCATCCCCCTCATCCCCCTCATCCCCCTCATCTCGCTGCTCCCAACAGTCGGCGCGTTTCAGCAGCAGCAGCTTGCATTGCTCGTTCAGAATTCATCCGACCGGATAATGCGGCGCTGAGATAACGCTGTAAAATATCTGATGTCTGAGCATATTGGGCGATCGGCGGACGTAAAACTGCATTGTCCACAACCTCCAATAACTGCGGATAGTGTGGGTATTTAGCAACAATCTCTGGGTCTGTAAACAAATCCCGGCGACTGGGCACATAGCCTGCACTGAAAATGAATCGGCGTTGTGCTTCCCGACTGGTAAAATATTGAATTGCTTTCCAAGCTTCTTCAGGATGCTGAGAAGATTTAGCAATCCCTAAACCCCAACCCCCAAGACAAGCCGCTCCCGTCTTACCAGGAGCATGAACCATCGGTTTAATCGCAATTTTGCCCCGGATTGGCGAATTTTCTGCCTGGGCTAAAGGCCACGCATAAGGCCAACTGCGTAAAAATGCTACTTGACCACTTTGAAACAAGCGCCGGGTGTCTTCTTCTTGGTAGGTCGTGACTCCAGGAGGAGAAATGCCTTCTTTAACCGTACTACGCAGGAACTCAATGGCTCGTAATGTTTCTGGTCGATCTAGTCCAACTTCGAGGGTGTCGGGATTAACCCAGAAGCCACCAAAGCCATTGAGAACTTCCGCAAACATCGCCACAAGTCCTTCATATTGGCGACCCTGCCAAACATAGCCCCACTTCACCTCGTTTTTCTTCTGCAATACTTGGGAAATTCGGATCAAATCATCAAAGGTTTCTGGCGGTTTCAATCCTGCTTGTTTGATTAAATCTTCTCGGTAGTAAAGCATTCCCACGTCAGAACGCACTGGAATGCGGTACAGTTTGTCTTGGTAACGTCCGCCTTCTACATCCTGGGATGAAAATGCTCCCAACTGCTCTTTAGAAATGCGATCGCCTAAGGGTAGCAACCATCCAGCAGCAGCAAACTTGGATGTCCAGATGACATCCATATTGATTAGGTCATAAGGGGATTCACCCAAGATAAAAGATGAGGTATACAGGTCTTCAAGCAAATTTGTGGCATTCGGCCCTTCAACCAGGTTAATGCGAATACCTGGGTTCTCAGCCTCGAAGTCTCTAATCAAACCCTGCCTCCAAGGTTGGGCATCAGGGGCAGTCATTAACAGATTGAGGGTAACTGGTTGCTGCGAGAGTGCTACCCAACTGAACAATATGATGCTCAACAGAGTTCCCAGGAAAACCCCTATATGGAAATAACTTTGTTTTTGGATGAATTTTTGTAACTTGTTTATTGGCTTTCGGTACAACATTATCAATATCAATGTAGCGATCGCTAGCGGTAATTATTAGGAAATAAAAACATAAAATATTTGAAAAAGCTTACTTTATAATATTATTCTTCATCAAAATGTTTGAGTAATGAACAAGCAAGTCAATAAACTTAACATCGATCTGGCTTAAAATAATTCAGAGGGTGTAGAAGATAGGGTTGCAGGTTCAGGAACCCACGTTTCAAAACGTGGGACTTAGGCTGTGGATGCATTAAAAGATAGTATGAATTTCTCCTCGCTATGTTACGACTAACAGAAGTAAAGCTCCCGCTTGATCATCCAGAAGATGAGATCAAGACTGCCATTCTCAAAAAGCTGCAAATCACAGACGAAGAATTGATCAGCTATTCCATCTTCAAGCGTAGCTACGATGCGCGTAAGAAAGGAGAAATCACCCTTGTTTATATTCTGGATGTAGAAACGACTCAGGAGACTCATCTACTCAAGCGCCTGAAAAAAGATCCCCATGTGATTGCCACGCCAGACATGAGTTATCGCCCAGTGGCACAAGCACCCAGCAATTTGGCGATTCGCCCCATTATTATTGGTACAGGGCCTTGTGGCTTGTTTGCGGGTTTGATGCTCGCGCAAATGGGCTTTTGTCCAATCATTTTAGAACGTGGGAAAAAAGTTCGCGATCGCACCGTTGATACTTTTGGCTTTTGGAAGAAAAAATCAGACTTCAACCCAGAATCTAATGCCCAGTTTGGCGAAGGTGGGGCGGGTACATTTTCCGATGGCAAACTCTACAGTCAGGTGAAAGATCCTCAGCATTATGGGCGCAAAGTACTGACTGAATTAGTGAATGCGGGAGCCTCACCGGAAATTCTCTATATCAACAAACCGCACATCGGCACATTCAAACTGGTCGGAATCGTCCAAAGTATGCGTGCCAAAATCGAATCCCTCGGCGGTGAAATTCGCTTTGAAAGTCGGGTGGAAGATATCAATATCGAAAATGGACAGGTGCGGGGAGTTACCCTCGCCAGTGGCGAATATATTGCCAGCGATCATGTGGTTCTGGCGGTAGGTCACAGCGCCCGCGATACCTTCCAAATGCTATTTGATCGCGGGGTTTACATCGAGGCTAAACCATTTTCTATCGGCTTTCGGGTCGAACATCCCCAGTCTCTCATCGATCAATGTCGTTTTGGCGCTCAGGCTGGTCATAAGCTTTTAGGTGCTGCTGATTACAAACTAGTTCACCACTGCCAAAATGGTCGCTCCGTCTATAGTTTTTGTATGTGTCCGGGGGGCTTGGTGGTTGCAGCCGCATCAGAACCGGGGCGACTTGTCACCAATGGGATGAGCCAATACTCTCGTAATGAGCGTAATGCTAATAGTGCGATCGTTGTGGGCATCACCCCCGAAGATTATCCGGGAAATGCCTTGGCGGGAATTGACTTGCAACGGCGTTTGGAAGAACAGGCTTTTGAGTTGGGCGGTGGAACTTATGAAGCTCCAGGGCAGTTGGTGGGAGACTTTCTCAACGATCGCGCCTCTACAGCATTGGGCACTGTTAAACCGTCTTATACACCTGGGGTACATTTGGGTGATTTGAGCGATAGTTTACCAGATTATGCGATCGCTGCCATCCGTGAAGCACTGCCCGCTTTTGACAAACAAATTAAAGGATTTGCGATGGACGATGCCGTGTTAACTGGGGTGGAAACCCGCACGTCGTCACCGATTCGGATTAAACGCAATCAGGATTATCAGAGTTTGAATACAGTCGGTCTTTATCCGGCTGGTGAAGGAGCGGGATACGCAGGGGGAATCCTCTCGGCTGGTATCGATGGTATCAAAGTGGCGGAGGCAGTGGCTTTAAGTATTTTGAAGAATTGAATGCGATTTTGGGTTAAGAGCGATCGGCTAAAATAGTTAGAATCTAATGATTACAGGAGTAACCATACAATGAAGATTAGAGGAATCAAACGCGGTCAAACTATTGAATTATTAGAGCAAATTCACAGTATTCCTGATGGAACAGAAATAATCATGAATCTAGAACTTCCTGCTGCTGAACCTGTGGCAGCACAACTAGACTTAACAGAGGAAGAAAGACTAGCAAAATTGAATCAATTATTTGGAGTTTGGCAAGACCAACCAGAGTTAATGGATATCTTTGCTGAAATTGACCAGCAGCGTCATACTTACCGAGGAAGGGTGATAAACTCAATAGATAAATATAAAAAAGACTAATGTATCTCTTAGATACTAATATTTGTATTGCACTGCTTAAAGCCAATCCTAAAGTAGTACCTAAGTAGGTAGGCACAAATTAACCTAACTATGTAACAAAATGTAAAACCGCCAAAGTCCTTGTGATTGCTTCGTTACACTCCGTTTCACTCGCAATGACATACTTATAAATTTTCCCACCCACCTACTTATATTTAATCGCTACTTTAGCCAATGCTATCTATCTACAATAATAGTTTCAGAACTTTACAAAGGTGTTTACTGTTCCAAACAAGTTGAAAAAAATTTAGAAACACTAGCACAACTAACTGAACTATTACCCATTGAGCCATTTGACATAGATGCTGCCAGAGAATTTGGGAAAATCCAAAGTGAATTGAGGCAAATTGGTAGACCAACAGGAGAAGTAGATGCACTAATTGCTGCCGTTGTCCGTTCTCGTAATGATATTTTGGTTACGAACAATATCAAAGATTTTGAAAATATACCTAATTTGCAATTAGAGAACTGGTTAGCTCGTAAAAAGGCAGTATGAGTATTTTTGCAAGTGAGCGATCGCCTTCATCTAAATTGCAAATATTAGTACAGTTCATATTTCATTAACTGACAAGGCAGCGCTCCGTTATACACCGCAATCCGCCGGGATGATTTTAGCCCAATCGATTGAGACAGTTCCTTGTTGCCACTCAGGACAAATGCAGTCCAGCCTTTGAAGCGTTGTTTCAGCACATCACCCAAAAGTTTATAGAACGCCCCCAAGTCGCTATCTCGCCCCAGCCGTTCGCCATAGGGTGGATTGCAGAATAAAACTCCACTATCTGCGGGGGCGACAACATCAGCAAGCTCCATTTGAGAAAACCAGACATGGTTATCAACGCCGCAATTTTCAGCATTGTTAATCGCTTGCTCAATTATATTTTCATCGCGATCGCTTCCCCAAATAGGTGCGGTCAGGGTATCCAGTTGGCTGTCCTTAGCTTCTTGCAGCAGCTTTTCTAAAAGGGACAGGTCAAAATCGAGCCAATTTTCAAATCCAAAGGATTCACGAAACAATCCTGGTGCTATATTCAGTGCCTTTAAGCTAGCTTCCAGGGGTAAAGTGCCAGATCCACAGAGAGGGTCATAGAACATCTGGTCTGGCTGCCAGCCCGAAAGTTGAATAAGGGCAGCAGCCAGAGATTCTTTTAGAGGGGCTGCTCCAACCGCAGGGCGGTAGCCTCGGCGGTGTAGACTATTTCCAGAACTGTCGAGTTTGACGGTACAAAAGTCGCGTTCAATATGAACATTAATCCGCACGTCTGGGTCATGAAGCTCTACATTTGAACGTTCGCCCAGATTTTCCTGCTGCTGGTCAACGATCGCATTTTTGATCTGGAGAGATGTGAAGTGGGTGTGATTGAGGCGATCGTTTTTGCCTGTGGTATTCACCGCCAGCGTCATGTCTGGCGTCAAATAGTTTACCCAATCGATGGTCTGGATGCCGCGATAGAGATCCTTAGCATCAAGGCATGGAAACTCATGGATATTCACCAAGATTCGGAACGGCAGCCTAGCCCAGAGGTTGACGCGATAAAGTAGGGTGCGATCGCCCTCAAAGGCTACACCGCAAAACCCTGGCTCCACGGAATGGGCACCCAGTTGCTCTAACTCCTGAGCCGCGAGGGTTTCTAATCCGCGAGCAACCGTTGCAAAATACTGATTCATCCTCTAATCCAAAGCATTGTCTTCACTGCTGACCCATTCACGCACTTTAGCTTACAGCAGAAATCATGTATTTGAACCACATCTGTCGTAGGGGCACAGCAATGCTGTGCCCCTACCGTGTGGTCTATTTACCTGAAAATAGCTTAACTCATATCTTGTGACATTCTCTGTCGTTAAGTCTGCGACCATGACCTTAGTAGGGTACAACGAAATTAAGTAACTCAGCATAACTTGCCCCAGACTAACGGAATCAAGGCTGAGTCAGGACACAGCAAATATTTTTTGAAAGAGATTATATTTCATCAGTTCAAGTACTATCTTAAATAAATTAATCCTGCTAGTATCAAGCTGAAATATGTTACTGCACTTGGCAATGCAACCCATTAACTAAAATACTCTGAGGGATAAACTATGGCTCCAGTATCTGATATTATTCTGCTACAAGATTTAACAGCGTCAAATAATAACGAATTGGTCGAGCTAAAAGCCGTACTTCCTGCAACCGTAAATCGGTTAACCAATCCGATTTTAGCGAGTATCTTTGGTGATGACCTGAAATTTGGGATTGCCTCTTTTAAAGATAAGCCAATTCCGCCTTTTGGAGGTTACGATGACTATGTATATCAAGCAGAAGTCCCTTTGACAAATGATGTCACAACAGTTAAAGACAAAATCTTTGGCTTTGAAGCTTTTGGTGGCAATGATGAGCCAGAATCACAATTAGACGCACTCTTATATACAGCTTTAGATAGCGGTGGCAGTCTCGGTTATAGAGTAGGTTCATTTCGCATTGTTTTCCTAGCCACCGATAGTATTTATCACGTTGCCGGAGATCGTGCAGCAGTTAGTCCAAGTGATACTATTCCTAATAATGGAGATAGTGTAATTGATCCTAATGAAGATTATCCAGAGATTGGACAAGTAAAAACTGCGCTCGAAGCAAATAACATTATTCCAATTTTTCTAACTACGAGTGATGTTGCAGTCGATTACCAGGGACTAGTTACCCAGCTTGGTCGAGGTAGTGTAGTGACTCTTGATTCTCAAAGTGAGAATCTTGGTGATGTCATAAAAGAGGCAATTGCTCAATTCAGAAATGTGATAAGTACTGATGTTACTACGACAAATGGAGACGATACCTTTAGTCGGCGGGATTTTTCGCCTGGTGATCAGGTTATTTTTGCTGGGGGCGGTGATGACAGTATTTCGCTTTCTGGTGTTGCTGGCAACCATTACATCGATGGTGGGAGCGGTGATGACATCCTTGTTGGTGGATCTGGTGCGGATAGAATAGATGGGGGTAGTGATGACGACACCCTTGTGGGGGGCAACGGTGATGATACTCTTTTTGGTAGTAGTGGAAAAGATATTTTGACCGGCGGTAACGGCAACGATTACCTACAAGGAGATAGCGGGGACGACATCTTAACAGGAGGTGCAGGTTCAGATAAGTTTGCATTTGCAACCGGATCAAAGTTTGATATTAGGGAACTCGGAGTTGATATTATTAATGACTTCACTCCTGATCAAGACAATATCCAACTATCGAAATCTACCTTTACCGCTCTGACTAACTCGGTCTTCCCAACTAGATTAAATTCCGCAGACTTTGCCACAGTGACAAACGATAGTTTCGCAGCAGGTAGTAGTGCGTTCATTGTTTATAATAGCGAAAATGGTAGTCTCTTTTATAACCCCAATGGTACGGCGGATGGTTTTGCTGATACTGATATTAATTCGGGGGGTAAATTTGCACAATTGGGTGTTACCTTCTTTTCCGCTCTAACTACCGCTAGTTTTGAGGTAGTTTTGTGATTGATTTAGTTTTATTTTCAACTTCACACAAAGCTCATCCCTCTGCTTACCTGAATGGATTACTGTCTGCTTGAGCCACCTTAAAAAGTGAGATGCTCCCAGACAAACGAACTGAAATTAATCTAAAGTAAGTCGGCGTTAAGATTTTAAGCTATGTTAAAAAATTTCAATGTAGGATGCGTTAGTCTACGGCATAACGCACCCTACATTGAAATTTCTATTTCTTCATATACATTGAATTTTTCTCGCCGACTTACTTATCGAAACAGAATTCAGGAGTCAGGAGTCATATCATGTCCGCTTGATTACTTATTAAACTCGAAGAACCCCACCCCGCCAAAGCTACGCTTCGTCTCCCCTCCCCGCAGGCGGGGAGGGGTTGGGGGTGGGTATGGGTAATTTGGCGGACATCATATCAGAATTCAGAATGAATTTTGTACGACTGGTGTAAGTGTTTCGGTAGCGAGTCCGCCAGCGTCTTGATTCTGAATTCTGACTTCTGAATTCTGAATTCTTCTTCAAAATTTTCTAAAATCAATCATTGTCTGACGATAAGCATCTGGCAATCCTGTATCAAAACACTTGCCTTTAACAACATATCCTGTCATTCCCTCTTGCTGATGCAATCTCTCAAGACAGGATGTTAACTGAAATTCACCTCCTTCTCGGAAATTTTCATTGATATGTTCTTCGAGAAAGTCAAAAATTTTCGGCGTAAGTAAATACAAGCCAAATATACCTAAAAACTCATTTTCTGCCATTCCCTCTACACGCAAATGCTGTTGTGCATACTCAATGGTAGGTTTTTCATAGAGTTGTGTAACTGACAAAATCGAGTTTAAATCTTGCCAAATTCCTGTTACACACCCAGCTTTATGAATAATCTCTACTGACATTGTAGTTAAGCCAATAACGCTTTGATTAACTTGTTCGTAAACATCTAAAACTTGACTAGCACAAGATTTTTCAATGTCAGATGTATAAATGTGGTCGCCCAACAATAGCAAAAACGGCTCATCTTGCACCCAATCCTTGGCACAAAATACCGCATGGCCATAGCCTAATTGCTCCTCTTGCAATAAGATGGTAATTCTGTTACCTAAATCTTGCAAATATCGGCTATATTCTTGATTTTGCAGTGAAAGTTTATCTAAAAGTTCTTTTTTGGGTGGATTTTTTAATAAATTTTCAAATATTTCTTGATCATCTGGCTGCGCCACGATCGCTACTTCTGTAATTCCAGCACTAATTGCCTCTTCAATAATTGCCAGAATCACAGGTTTTGCCCTACCATCTCGATCAATAATCGGGAAAAGTTCTTTTTTCACAACTTTAGTAGCTGGAAATAACCGAGTCCCAAAACCAGCTACCGGAATCACAGCTTTTCTAACTTGATTTTTTTGCATAAGCAGTTCGTCACCCCAACTTCTCAAACAACTCTGCCAACACCACATTAGAAAACAAAAACCCTTGGGGATCAATCAAACGCAACCTTCCTTCTGCAACTTCCACCCAACCTTTTTCAAAATACACTTGCAAACATCTGCAAATTTCCTCTACCTTTTCTTCCCCAAATGTCAGCGCCAACGCCGCCAAACTCACACCCTCCGCCAAACGCAACCCCAACATTAACGTTTCTAACAATACTTCCTTTGGGGGGGTAACATCACAATCAATCACACCGCCAGCTTGCACCCACTGGTAATATTCCTTCGTTTTACGCGGACGAGTGAAGCGCTTCCCCTCAACATAACTCGCCGCACCCATACCAAAGCCATAATAAGGGCGGTTTTCCCAATAAACCCGATTATGCCGACACTGATGGCCAGGTTGGGCATAATTGGATATTTCATAATGCTCATAACCTGCACTAGTTAAAACTTGTTGCGCCATCTGGTACATTTTGACTGTGGCTTCATCCGTGGGCAAAGGAGTATCACCAGGTTTGTAGTAACGACCAAAGGCTGTACCTGGTTCAATGGTAAGATCATAGATGGAAATGTGAGTAGGTACAAGCACCACCGCTTTTTCTAAGGAATCCTGCCATTGATCCAAAGACTGATGCGGCAACCCGGAAATTAAGTCTAAACTAAATTCGGGAATCTCAACTTGGTGGATTAGTTCCACAGCTGCAAAGATATCTTCAACTGAGTGCGATCGCCCCGCCGTTTGCAATAATTCTGATTGAAAGGCTTGTACACCCAAACTTACCCGGTTCACGCCTGCATTGCGATAGCCTGCTATATGTGCTAAATCAAAGGTGCCTGGGTCTACTTCCATAGAAATTTCTGCCCTAGAAGCAATACCAAAATGCTTCTCTAGCTCTCCCACTATACGTTGTAACTGCTCTATTGATAGCAGCGAAGGGGTACCACCACCGAAGAAAATTGTCTTCAGGGGTTGACCAAATGCTGGTGTCATGGCAATTTCTTGGCATAGCACCTCAACATATTGGGAGATAGTACCAGATGTTTCGCCCCGTAAGCGATCGCCCACAACAGACACCGGGAAATCACAATAAAAACACCGCCGTCTGCAAAAGGGTATATGCACATAAGCAGAACTCGCAATTCCAGAAATACTAAATTTTTGACTCATTTTGAGAAAAGTTTTAAGTTAACCCAACTGCGAATTAGAGACAATGAATAAGAATTCAGGAGTCAGGAGCCAGAATCCAGAATAATTGAAAAATCAAGCGTGCTATAACTTCTTGATTTTATTAAAATTATTAAGTTTGGGTATCAAAGTCTTCTTAATTCTGACTTCTTAATTCTGACTTCTTAATTCTGACTTCTGGATTCTGACTTCTGGATTCTGGATTCTGACAAAATGAGTAGTTTCTTCACAAGTTTTTGTCGTTTTACAAGGAAACAATGAAAAATATTAAGATATAAAGCCTTTCGTTATAATAATTGCAGATATTGCCCTACTAAACCCTTAGTGTAAGTCAACAGTTCGGCTTCGCTCACTGTTGACCCTGAGCGTTCGCGTAGCGTCTCGTAGAGAAGCCGAAGGGTCAATATTGATTAGTTTATCTTACCGATGAAATAAAAAATACTTAACTTTATCGGTTAACACAGTTGCAGGAAAACAAGACAACCATGCTTGACGCCATTATTATTTTCTCATTTATCCTTGCAGTGTCGGGAATAGGGTTCTACAGCATTGAACTACTACCCAATGGGGCGCTAGATCAGGTAACAAATCTTGAAGCTTTACGCTTAGTTGTTGCCGTCTTTGGCGCTATTATTGGTGGTGCGATCGGGCTGAGTTTCCAGACGACATATCGCCGTCTAGAATCACAAATCAAAGAAATGCCTCTGGAAGTGATCTTAACTCGTGCCATTGGCTTAGTGATTGGGCTATTGCTAGCTAACCTGATGCTAGCCCCACTATTTTTGCTACCTATACCGGCAGATTTTGGATTTATTAAACCACTGGTGGCAGTTGTCGGCAGTATTATCCTCTCCGTCACTGGTATGAATTTGGCAGACACCCACGGGCGAGGCTTATTGCGGTTCATTAATCCCAACACCGTCGAATCAATGGTAGCGGAAGGAACGCTAAAACCAGCCAATACCAAAGTTTTAGATACTAGCTGTATTATTGATGGTCGTATTGAAGCCTTACTAGAAACAGGGTTTCTGGAAGGTCAAATTATCGTGCCGCAGTTTGTTTTGCAAGAACTGCAACAAGTAGCCGATGCTAGCAAAGACCAAAAGCGGGTGCGGGGAAGGCGAGGACTAGAAATTCTCAACCGCATTAAAGAAACTTACCCCGATCGCATCGTGATTAATGCACTTGATTACGAAGATATTGCCACAGTGGATGCCAAGTTAGTGCGCTTCGTCCAAGAAATTAGCGGCACACTACTAACCAACGACTACAACTTATCTAAAGTTGCCAGTGTTCAGAAAGTACCTGTTTTGAATGTGAATGATTTAGTGAATGCCGTCCGTCCCAGTTATTTGCCTGGTGACAACCTTGATTTGAAAATTCTCAAGGAAGGTAAAGAACCCAGTCAAGGTATTGGCTATCTAGATGACGGCACAATGGTAGTCGTTGAAGAAGGTAGTAGTTATGTGGGTGGTGAACTGCGAGTAGTAGTTACCAGTGCTTTGCAAACTACAGCAGGAAGAATGATTTTTGCCAAACCCCAAGCTTCAGCATTGGCGTGAAACAATGGGATGTTTAATTCGAGTCACAGTTAGTAATCGGTGCAGGTTGACTGCACCGATTATTTATTGGACTGACGCAACTCTGTTAATCATGTATCTAATCAGACCTTATTGATGTGCGTCTTCTTCTACTTATGCCTGTAAATGCTGTAACTGCTCAATTGATAACCCTGTAACTCTTGCTACCTGTTCTAATGGCATACCAGTATTAACTAGATTTCTTGCCACTTCAAGTAAAGCTTCAGCTTTACCTTCAGCTTTGCCTTCAGCTTTGCCTTCAGCTTTGCCTTCAGCTTTGCCTTCTTCTAGAATATCTTGATAAATCACTGACTCGCGCATAATATCTGACCTCAAAACTCGTCTGATAACCTCTTTGTCTAATACTAAACCAGCTAAAATCGCTGTGGAAGCAGCAATATTACTTTGAGTTCTTGGTTCTGTCATTCTGTTAATTTCCCGTGCCACTTGGTTAAGCACGGCTTCTCGATCAATTGTACTACTTAAAACCGCAAACGGTAACAGTCCAGGCGTTCTCAGAAATACTTCAGTTGGTTCTTCCCAAAGTCTGATAACTGCAAATTCATGGCGTGTCCCAGAAATCGTAAATGTATTTTGTTGCACCAAATCGGAATTTGTCTGCTTGAGGTAAATCACAACTTGATGCATTGCTTTGTGTGGAAAGCGGCGATATACTCGCAACCGATAGTCAATCATCCGAAAAGGAATTTCAGCATCAGGTTGGGTTTGAAATTCCAAATGTAATATGCTTTGCTCCGACTGTAGCAGAATTAGGGCATCGGCACGAATCGGTTCTAGAGATAATTCTTTTGGACTTAATTCGGTTAAAGTGATGGGTTCACCTAATAACCAAGTGGCGAAGTCACTGGAGAAGTTTTCAGCTAAGAATTTGCAGATATTGTCAAAATTCACAGGTATTTTTCCATTACATAGTTTTCAAACCAAACTCCCCGCCGTTCTACTTGCTGTTCCCTGACTATGCTAAATCCCTTGTTTTGAAAAAATGGCTTTGCAGTAATACTCGCTTCTGTATATAGCCGTTTAATTCCTCGGAATTTGGCAGTATTTTCTATATGAGTTAATAGTTTTGAGCCAATACCCTTTCTTTGGTATTTGCTATGACAATAAAAACAATCAATGTGACCATCGGGTTCTAATTCTCCAAACCCAACTATCTCATCATTATCTTCTGCGATGTAGGGAAGCTTGGCTTGTAATCTTTTCTGCCAAACTTCATAATCCATACTTTCTGGTGCCCAAGCATTGATTTGTTCCTGAGTATAATCGCAAATATTGATTTCATGAACTGTATCGTAAAAAAGTTTCATTATTATCTTAGTATCAGATAGTCTATATTCTCTAATGATCATATTAAAGCCTAATGTTCATAAATCTCTAACGGCAAATTATCTGGATCTTTAAAAAAAGAAAATTTCTTACCTGTAATTTCATCAACTCTGATATTCTCTACTTCTAACCCTTTTGATTTTAAATAAAAAACAGTTTGCTCAACATCATCAACTTGAAAAGCAAGATGCCTTAAACCACAAGCCTCTGGTTTACTAGCTCGTTCTGGAGGATTGGGGAAAGAGAATAACTCTATTTGAGCATTTTCTCCAACTCGTAAATCTAATTTATAAGAATTTCTCTCGGCGCGAAAAGTCTCTTGAATAATTGAAAAGCCTAAAACTTCTACATAAAATCTTTTGGAGCGATCGTAGTCAGAACAAATAATAGCTACATGATGAATACCAGTGGTTTTCATGTCTACTTCTCAAGCTACCAACTATTTACCTCTAGCACTTTTAGCAGAATTTTACTACTACACTGGGGCGTAAATTTGCCTAGCTTCGCTCACCTTTAAACTAAAATTAACCTTGACATTTGTATTACCTTTTTGGCAACGTTTATTAATGAAACTAAAATAAATTTCAGTATCTTAAGTGAATGTTACCGAATTAATCAAGATTTCAATTATTCTCCTGCTCGTTGCCACTGGTGTAGCGTTGCTGTCCCGTCGGTTACGCGTCCCTTATGTCACGGGTTTAGTGTTGGCTGGTCTGCCAATCACAGAGTTATTGTCTCGTCGCATTGGTTTAGACCCATCCCTGGTTTTGAATCTTTTCCTGCCAATTCTAATCTTTGAAGCTGGCATCAATACAGATGTCAGCCGCCTACGCAGCACGTTTAAACCAATTGCTCTCTTGGCTGGCCCTGGAGCTGTGCTTTCTACTGCTATTATTGCCGTTCTGTTGAAATTTTTGCTGGGGCTGACTTGGATACCTGCTTTATTTATAGGAGTAATGCTGGCAAATACTGATACAGTTTCAATGATTGCCATATTTAAGGAAATACCAGTACCTTCCCGGCTTTCTACCATCGTTGAAGGAGAAACCCTATTCAACGATGGCGCTGCCCTAGTTGCATTCAACCTGATTTTGCAAGTATATTCGACAGGATCGCTGACTTTACTAGATGGAATTCAACAACTGCTATTGATAGCTCTCGGAGGCTGCGTCGTCGGGTTAGTCTTGGGTTACTTGAGCATACCTGTATTCGCCCGTTTAGATGATCCCCTTAGCAGTCTCTTACTGACGGTCGCGGTTGCATTAGGAACTTTTCAGGTAGGGCAATTTCTAAGTGTCTCTGGTGCGGTGGCTGTAGTTGTAGCTGGATTAATTTTTGGGAATCTTGGGCTGTCTCGCAATACTTCTGCTTCTAGTCGCATCACCTTGTTGAGTTTCTGGGAATATGCCAGTTTTACTGTCAACACCTTTATTTTTCTGTTGATTGGTGTAGAAATAAACCCAGTGACACTCTGGAAAACTTTACCTGCAATTCTACTTGCAGTTTTGGCGTATCAAGTCGGGCGAGTTCTTACAGTCTATCCTCTGCTGGCAGTGCTTCGTTGGTTTGACCGCCCAATTCCGCTACGCTGGCAACATTTACTTTTTTTAGGTAACATCAAGGGTTCACTCTCGATGGCTCTGGCTTTGAGTTTACCCACCACATTGCCAGGGCGAGAATTCCTGATTACTTTAGTCTTCGGCAGTGTGCTGGTATCATTAGTCGGACAAGGTTTAAGCTTGCCTTGGTTGGTAAAACGCTTAAAATTATCTCAATTTTCAGAGACTCAGCAGCAGGTTGAAGAATTGCAAGCTCAACTGATGACAGGTAAAGCAGCACAGGATGAATTAGATAGCTTGTTGAAGTCAGGGGTATTACCAAGAGCCATCTATGAAGAAATGCGCTCAACTTATCAGGTACGAATAGCAGGAGCAGAAAAGGCGCTACGAGAATTTTATAATCGCCGTCCCGATGAGTTTGAAGCTAAAAGTGGTGGGCGCATTAAACTTGACGCTATTCGCCGTCGTTTACTATCAGCCGAAAAAGGAGCGCTCAACGAAGCAATGCGTAAACGAATTCTCTCGGAAGATATTGCGCGAGGGCGGATACAAATTATTGATGAACAGTTGCTCCAACTTGATGATGATTAAACGAAGTCGGAAGTCGGAAGTAAGTGCGTTAGACGTAGACGTAGGTTGGGTGGAGCGGAGCGCAACCCAACTGATTATCAGAATGTTGGGTTACGCTTTGCCTCCAACGCCACTTGCTACAACGCTCTTAACCCGCGCAACGCAGTGGCTCCCCAACAAAGCAATTTTTTTGCAACATTTTAGCCTAGCGGGACTAATTATCAGGATGTTGGGTTACGCAAAGCCTCCACCCAACCTACAATTTTTTTGCTAAATCACCGTTGCAAAACTTAATTACGAATTACGAATTACGAATTATTTTAATAGCTTTTCAAGATCCTTGTTTCGGCAATGAACGTTTGTTGTTTTGACTTTTAATCACCTTACCAGGACTGGTAAAAGAAATTCCTTGCTGAAAGTCAGTACCAATCATGATTGCCTCTACTATCGGTTCAGTTATTTCTGTTTGAGATACCCACTCTACAATAAAGTTTGCGCCTAAGCCACCACTGGTGTCATTCGTATTAATAAAAAAATCTGTGGAAGCTAGCGCATCAAGTTGAATAGGATGCTCTAAATACTGCTTAACTAACTTTCCAGCCGAGTCATAGTAGCGCACAGAAGTAATAATGATCGGATTGACCAAATCTGTATTCCGAATACTAAGCGTAACCGCTAAATTAAAAATCTGCTGTCGATTGTAATGATAAATATGAGAATAGACAGGTACATAAATCGTTTGACCCATTGCTATCTTGAAGTTACTATCTAAAGTCACTATCTTGTTAGATGGGGTTGCCTGACTAGTAACTGGTTGTGACTTTGGTGAATTTTGAATTGGTTTACAAGATGCAAGCAGAATAACTGCAATTACTAAATAAAGATGTGGATACAGCTTCATCAAAACTATTTACAACCTTCAATAAAATCAATAACTTGATGTAAAGACCCTGGTTTGGTCACAATCAGTAGAGTCGAATCCGGTTTTATGACTGTACTGCCATTAGGAATCATTAAATCCTCGTGAGGGTGAGGTTGATAGCCGATAATCAGAGAACCACTGGGAAACCGAGAATCTTGAGCAATTTCGGCAACGCTACGATTGGCTACATAGCAACTGTTGGGAATAGAAATTTTCAAAACCTCAATCTGTCCCTGCTCAAAATGCATGATTGATTCTACTTGCGGATACTCAATGGCATTCACCATTGTGGAAACTGCAAGTTCAACGGTACTAATAATATGGTTGGCTCCTGCTATACGCAGTGGCTCGGCAAAATCGGGGTGGCGCATTCGACTCAGAGTATGGCTAACACCGTAGTGTTTAGCGAGAGTTACCATTGCTAAGTTGAGGGCATCACTTCTGAGGACAGCTGCTAGAGCGTTGGCTTTACGAATCCCAGCTTCTAATAATACTTCTGTACTCACAGCACTGCCTTCAAAAGCCATCGCGCCGACTTGTTCACGGGCATATCGGCAAGCGGTAGGATCAATATCAATGACGGCAACCGTATGCCCTAGTTCTACCAATTTTTGAGCCAAAGTCAGTCCCACTAAGCCTGCTCCACCAATTAGCACGTACATGGCTGCTCCTAAATACTCAAAGAATTCCTATTTTACTTTAATTTAGGACTTACGCATTGACAATAAAGAGTAAATATGTATAACGTGAAAAGCCACATCTTCCGTAAGGGTTTAGCATGGCTTTTCCCCTACAATATGGTCTATTTACAATCAAAGGATAATTAATCAAAGCCTGAAACTAAATTTTATAATGCCTAAATGCTTGCTGTGGCGGGGCTTTTGGTTATGAGCGATCGCTTTATATTGAAATAATCTGGATTTCCCTTAGCTAAAATCCCCAGATATACAGCAGTTTTCTTTTGCAAGCTTGATTATCTGCGTGCTGGTCAACGACTATAAGACTATCTATTCCTAAAGAGGTTACAGGTGTCAAGCAAAAAAATAGGTTTTTGGTCTGTGTGGGCATTGGGTGTAGGAGGCATTGTCGGTGGACTTTTTCCAGCGCTGGGAGTTGCAATCCAAATAGCTGGTGCAGGCGCACCACTAGCATTTGTTATAGCAGGGTCAATAGCTTTGATAACTACTTATGCTTATGCCAAACTTTCGGTAGCTCATCCATGTCGAGGCGGGACAGTAACCTTCTTAAACCAGGCTTTTGGTCTAGGGCTGTTTAGTGGGACACTGAATCTTCTACTATGGTTTAGCTATATAGTCATGCTTTCGTTTTACTTGCAGGCTTTTGGTAGTTATGGAGTTAGCCTGTTTACAGAGCCTACTCAACCTATTTGGAAGCACTTACTGATTAGCTTGGCAATTTTAGGGACGACTGGACTAAATCTACTAACTGCCAATTATATTGGGAAATCTCAAATCTGGATTGTCAGCTTCAAACTGGGAATTTTGATCCTGTTCATTACTATGGGGATCAGTCATATCGACATTTCCCGTCTAGAACCAGTGTCAGTGTCGTCGCTACAGTCAATTTTCGCAGGAGCAATGGTGATCTTCTTGTCTTATGAAGGCTTTGAACTAATCGCCAATACAGCCGAGGATCTTGTCAATCCCAAGTACACTTTGCCACGGGTTTATTACTCTGTAATTGGGTTCGTTATTTTGCTTTACGTTTTAATAGCACTCGTCACATTGGGAGCAGAACCAATAGAACAGATTTTGGCAGTAAAAGATTATGCTTTAGCTGAAGTTGCCAAACCAATTATCGGGCAATTGGGATCTGTTTTGATTACGATCGCTGCTCTGTTATCAACTATCTCGGCTAGTAACGCAACACTCTACGGTTCAGCTCGTTTTAGCTCTGTTATTGCTAAAACTAGGGGGTTTGACTCTGACAGCCAAATAAATGGCTATAACCAATCTTCAATTGGCTTATTTATTACTAGTGGTATTACTCTAATAATTGCCAATATCTTTGACATAAATCGGATATCAACGATGGGTAGTGCCGGGTTTCTCCTGATATTTGCTGCGGTTAATTTAGCTAATGCTCGTATGCATCGTTATACGAAAAGCAAGCAGTGGATTTCACTTCTAGGTGCTGGAATATGTTTGGTAGCACTAGGAATGTTAATTTGGTTTGCTTTGCAAACAGATCCACAAACCGTCTGGGTTTTAATATTCATGGTAGGAGTAGCCATAGGTATCGAAGTAATCTACTACCTGTCAAGCAAGCGACAGATGCACCTTTGAAGAAGCTTTGCTCAACTCTAAGACGCATTTGTGGTAGTCTACGTTTGCATTAATTTACAACTAGGTAACGTTGTTAGGTAGTTGTGGCTGATGGGTAATCATCCATCAGTCGCAGAAAAACAACCTCTGCCATCTGGCTTCAACAAAGGTCAATTTATTTATGGAGTTGCTCTATTGAGGAATGAAATCTTTTTTCTCCCTTTGGAACCGCTATAATGCCTAAATGCTTGCTGTGGCGCGGCTTTTGGTTGTGAGCGATCGCTTTATATTGAAACAATCTGGATTTCCCTTACTCGGTGCATTGGTTTGGTTGGCTTTTCAGTGGTGATCAATTGATCAGCTTTAATTTGCAAAGCAGCCGCCACATGAAGTGCATCCATCGCAGCTAAACCGTAAGTACAGGCAATTTGATCAGCATTCTGCATAATTTGCTCTAAGTCAGTTGGCCAGTGGATGACAGCACTAAAAAATGTTTCGTAAAATTCTGCTTCGTCTTGTTGCTTGTTAAAAGTCGCTTTAGGCAAGACTTCTAACTGAACGAAGCGACTTGAGGCAAACTCCAGATTTTCATCGTTAAGAATTTGATTTGCTCTGATGCTGACTGACTGAATGCCACAGAAAGCGCTGATCAGTACACCAGAGTCTATGTACGTCTTCTTACGACTCACTGAATCCACCGCGACGTGCAGCAAGTTCAAGTTCAATTTCGTCAACGTTTACGAAGTTGCAATCCAGCAGCGATCGCTCGTTGTCGTATTGACCATAATTTTTTGGCTAAGGGTGTTTGTGGCACAAAATCAGATTCGGGGGGAATTGTTTCTGACTCAGATTTAAGTAGTTCAACAAACTCCAAAACTTTTTGTTGCTTTTGGGGTGTGAGTTCTCGCCAGTGTTCAAGTAGTTCAACTTCATTACCCATAAGTACAACGCTCGTGAATGATTTTTCTATTTTAGTGGCAGAAGCCTTATTTACTGTTCCTTGCTATAAAATTTTGCTTGGAGTACAATCGTTTCTCTTTAACTTGCCATAAAGCAATATACATTGATGATAATTTTCATCAGGAGCTAGGGTTACTTCCATGAAATTAGATCGCATTATCAGCAATCCCAATCGCATGAATGGACAACCCTCTATTCGTAATCTTCGGCTTACCGTTCGTCGAGTGATTGAGTTATTAGCTACTTACCCTAATCGTGAAGAACTGCTTCAGGAGTTTCCCGAATTAGAAGATGAAGATATTCAGCAAGCCTTAATTTTTGCATCGTCCTACTTGAGCGATCGCTATTCCTGTGAGTCGTGATAGGCGATCGCCTCAATTATCTATCTGCTAAAGGCTTTGCGGTATGCGATCGCATTAACAATCTTTCTCCTCAAGGCGATCGCTAGTATTGTAAGTCTTGATTTCTAGGCGATCGCCTCAACAATCTATCTTTTAAAGGCGATCGCTATTCCTGTGAGTCGTGATTTCTAGGCGATCGCTCTTTTGCTCTTAATATATCGTATATTAGGTATTGGAGCCTAGATCAAATGTCTAGACTTTTAAACTTCATGTAATTACTACAAGAATTTAACCGTGATTACAAATGCTAGTAGCCTTACCCTTGGCGCTCTCCGTCAAACTTTTGGCTTGAGACTAGACTCTAGCGATCGCTTTTTTGATGAATGGTTAAATAATGCGCCGACTCTAACCGAAGCGGAACTACAAGGACTAGATCGCCTCACTCGAAACTATACCTATCTCAGTCAAGAAGAACCACCTCTCGAAGAAATTGTTAAGCTTGTAGTTATATCACCATTGCTAGATTTAGCAGGTTTCTATCAATTTCCTTTTTTGGTAAAAGCAGAAGTAAGTACCAATATCGAAGTTGCAGACGAAGCTAATGCTATTGCAGTTCAAGGCAGGATTGATATTTTGGTGATTCAAGATAGTTTTTGGATTTTGGTAATCGAGTCAAAACCTGCAAGACTAGACGTTACGGCGGGAATTCCCCAAGCACTTACTTATTTATTGAGCGCTCCCAACTTACAGTCAAGTTGTTATGCAATGGTTACAAACGGAAGAGAAGTATTGTTTTTGAAATGCGATCGCCACCAAAATGTCCCTCAATATACTAGATCCCATACTTATCGGTTACTTGAAAATACATCAGAACGTATCCAAGTTTTGCAGGGACTTAAACAAATTGGGGCTTATATTGGCGATTTGAGGAGTTAGGCGATCGCTATTCCTGTGAGTCGTAATTTTTAGGCGATCGCTTAATAATTATTGGTCTTTGCGGCGGGACAAATTCTGAAAGGAATTGCCAATAACTTCTCAGTACCCAACAACGAAACTGACCATTTTTGCTTGAAACCAATGGAGGAGTCTAAGCCGCACTTTATGGAAAATTTATTCAAAAACAGCGCTTTGTTAGAACATTAGGGTATGATCGATGTAATCTGACCTGAGATATGACATCCTATTTCGTCTCTTAATCTTTTTAACTGTATCCCAACCCTCTTTCGTAGAATAGTTAAATAATCAGGCAATAAACTGTTATCTCGTGACAATTCATTCATGCACTCTCGGTTTGCATCCTGAATATATCTACATATATCTTTTAGGCCTTTATCAGAGTCAATAGCTCTAACTTCACGCTGAATTCTTTTTCTTACTTCATCGATAGATTTAATAACATAATCAGGATTTTCAATTGAATGACATTGAAAATAGACACCTTGGTTCGATATATAATCAACAATATCTTGTGCGATTTTTCGGTTTGTTGACTGTCTTGAAATGAGCGGGAGTGGACTTTTATGGGTTCTAAGCAGCATTGATATAGTTTCTTCATGATCTTTCTTCCATCCGAAGAGATCATCTGAAGAATAATCAGCGCCTTTATTTTTATCTATTAAAGTATGACAGTTAGCACATAACCATAATCCATTTTCGACACTTGCTACATTGATAGAGGAGTTCGGATCATGCCTAGCTGCACCTGCCTTTTCACCAAGAATATGAGCAGCCTCACCCTTTTTATTTTTTAGTTGAGGGTCGGTAATTGCCGGACCTATTGTCAGGGTATTGCATTCGGGATTACTGCATATGTAAGCTGCTCTATAAGCTATTATCTGAGCGGTTTTTTTATCAAATGCCATTTATATTTTTGGTAGTTTATGTTTTCTAACTATGTATTATCTTGCAAATTACAGGATAAATACTTATACAAGATAAATATTACAGAAATTGTCAGATAAAGCCACTAATAAGTGTAATAACAAGATTTTTGCAGATTAACATCCCTGAATGGAGTGTTATCTGGCAAAATGCAACCTTGTAGAGTGTCCTAGCGGAGAGTAACGCACAAACAATTAGCATTAAGTAACGTTTGGGTGCGTTACATTGTATTAACAAACCCTACAAGATCGGCGATCGCAGGGGAGTAATGTATTGAGATCGCTATTCCTGTGAGTCGTGATAGGCGATCGCTTCAATTATGTAACTGCTAGAGGTTTTGCTGATAACTTAAGAACAAGGAAATAGGCGATCGCGTAACATAGAATTATAACTGACTTCAAAATGGCAAATTATATGCTAGGAGCAAATATACGCGACAACCAAGAGCTTTCTCAGCTAATCCAACAAGCCAACTCTAAGAGGTTGTTTGAAAAGTGTCAGCTTGAGCCTTAAATGCAACTCAGAGAAGCGATCGCAAGTTCCACAACCCTCATTCTCTCGTTCAACTTCTCGATAGCTAGAGTAGTCAAACATACGTTGGATGACTTTTCAAACATCCTCTAAGCGAGAAGCGATCGCCTTAGTCCAAGAAGGGCAACCAAAAGCAGTGCTGTTAAGTTTCATCAGAGGTTTGACTTACTAAATTGGCTTGTTTATTTAAGTAATTCACGCATCTATTTTGGTGTATCGTTTATTTGTAGTTAATTAATTCTTTGTGTATCTTACCCATTGGGGAACCGCTATAATTCCTAAATAATCTTAATTAGAAATTTGCTTATAAAATTGATTGGTCTTCAACTGCACTTTGTTCATACTCAGTAATAATGCTCCTAATGTCATCTGCTGCCATATCAGCTTGTTCGGATTTACTATAAATAGTGAGCAGAATGATCCCCATTGCTGTTTTAATGTAATAAATCAGACGGTAGCCACCACTTTTACCTTTTTGAACATCGCTATTTCGGACTCGCAGCTTAAAAACTGCATAACCAATCCCAGATATTTGATCTCCAGGTAACTCCCCCCGTTCAAGTTGTTCAATCACGGGTTGTATATCATTACGAATACTCCGATATTTTTTGGCGAGGGTGCGTAGATTTCGGTTGAACGTTGGCGCGGTTTCAACTTGAATAAACGATTGCTCAGACATCTTCCAGTCCTTCCCAAAGTTGAGCCACGGGAATAGTTTGTCCCGTCATAGCTTCATGCCAAGCTTGACGAAAATCTTCTACAATCACTTCTTTAGATGGCTCATGTTCATCAATTTCTGTTGCTTCTGCGATCAGGACAATTACTTCAACACGACTGTTCTTGTCAGTCATTAAGGGATGATCTAAAGTAAGTTGCCCATGCTCATCAATGGTTGCCATAACTTTAATTGCTTTCATGGGGACTCCAGATGAAGATATTTAGCAAGCCTTAATTTTTGCATAGTACTACTTGAGCGATCGCATCATTGAACTACCTAACCGCTATGAAACTGTTGCTTGATTAGGGATTACCACTCTCTGCGGCAGCATACTTGTGCCAAATAGCTTCGATTTCATACCCATTAGGCTTTGGTGACTGCATTTGTCTTTCCATGACTTCTGCCATTCCTAGCATCATGCAAGTAAGACTTGACAATTTCATAGAAATTACTAAATCTTCCGATAAAAAGAGTATTAGTGATGTTTCCTGTTGTTTTTCATTACCGACTACAACGTATAAGCCATTCTCCGTGCTAGAAATGGGAAACAAGCGTGAAGAAAAATTATTGCTATTCAGAAGAGAAGCTAGAACTTTTTGCTGGCTATTATTTGTTTTTCTTGATATCTGTAATTTGTCTTCGTCCTTCTTTAACCAAGAGGCTATAGAGCGATATGTATTAATTGCTTCTCCTAACGGAAAAAAAACGTCATCTTCCAAGGGAAATTCAAATTGAAAATAACTGTCGAAGGAATCCCAATTTTTGTTAGGGTTGACACCAATAGGCAAACAACTATTACCCCTTTGGTATAGTTCACAAAGTTCTAATGGTAAATGAAACGGATAATTTTGAGTAAGTTCCTGGGTCTGCTCAACACTTAACCTTGGAGGATAATCTGGATTATAATCTGGATTATAACCGCCGCAAATACTCCAGTATTCAAGACAGCCTATATAACCACTCTGTTCTGCAAGGATTGCAATCTTATCAATAACAGAGTTTATTGTTGACATTCTACACCTCCAAACAAAATCAATTTTTACTATTCCTGTAAAACGGTTTTTGATACAATCCTAGTTTTCTTAAGGTCTGCTTCCGAAAGTTCTTCTCCAGCTTGCAGGCGAGTAGCTGAGGTTTGCAACACTGTCGCTGCACCTTTATCTCCGATTTGTAAAGCGGTTTTAGCAGCCGTTTGTAGCATCGTGGCTGCACCAGTGCGATCGCCTTGTTGCAATTTCGCCTCAGCTAACTGAGTTTGGCGATACTTCGCTAATGCTAAAATAGATTGTTGCACCTGGGGATTTAACGCTGGTTGATACGCCGGCACCACATCTGCATACACTGGCACGAGGGGCGAAAGTAAACCTTGTTCATTAACCAACGGGTCATCATAACGGATTTGCAGATGTGCGATCGCTTGTTTTCCTTCTGGCAACTGTCCCAAATAAATGTTAGCCAAAACTACCCGTTCTACATCCTGCATCAAATCTCCCAAACGTACAGCAAAGCTACCATCAGCTTCTGGTTCTATTGGTAACTCGATTGTGTCTGGGGCAACTTGGGCAATGGGTTTAAGTTCTGCTAATCGGACATTAGGCATTAGAGATAACAGCAAGTAGGCATTAGTTAACCCAATGGACTGAATCCGCCCAAACAGTCGGCTAAATTGATCCACAGCTTGTTCAGGACGTTCAATATGGGCTAAAGTCCCACCACCGACATCAGCAATTTTTTCTAGCAAATCCTGATTCCAGCTATTGCCAAATCCGAAAGTGTTGATAGTTAGGTTCAGCTTGGCAGCCTTTTGCGCCAGTTGAAGACAGCGCTTGTTGTCATCTCGCCCAATATCCCACTTCCAAATCCGCAAACCGCTATCACCATGCCCATCTGTCAGCAGAAACGCCTGAGAAACAGCGCCTCTTGTACCCTTCATCAGTTCTGTAATTCCCAATTCCAAACCCTCAGCGATGACAGTACCGCCGCTAGCACTGAGTTTGCTTTTAATTTGAGATTTGATGCTTTCGGGGTCTTCGATCGCTTGATTGGGGATAATGACTGACGCAGAACCGGAAAAAGCTACAACTGAGATGCGATCGCCTACTTTCAACCGATCGATTAATCTTTCCACTGCCTGGATCACGGTTTTAATTGGTTGTCCATGCATGGAACCGCTTTTATCGAGAATCAAGCAGAGATTAAGGGGCAGATTTTGGTCAAACTCACCAGGGATTGCAAAAATCGTCATTGCTAGTTGACGTTGGCTACTTGTTTGAGCCACATCAACATTATTGTCATTTAACGCCGATAGCAATTTAACTTTCATGTAGGAGGGGTATCTTGCAAAACTGTTTTGGAGACCATCCTGGTTTTCTTGCGATCGCTTTCAGATAAGTCTTGTCCAGCTTGCAACTGAGTAGCAGAAGTTTGTAACACCGTTGCCGCACTTTTATCTCCCATTTGTAGGGCAGTTTTAGCAGCCGTTTGTAACATTGTCGCTGCACCACTGCGATCGCCCTGTTGCAATTTCGTCTCGGCTAGCTGGGTTTGGCGATATTTAGCTAATGCCAAAATAGAGTGTTGCACCTGTGGATTCGGGTCTGCTTGATAATTTTTGACTACATGGGCATAAACTGGGATATTTGGTGTAAATAAACCTACCTGGTTGGCGGCTGGATCATCGTAGCGGACTTGTACATTAGCGATCGCTTGTTCACCTGCTGGCAATTGTCCCAAATAAATATTAGCTAAAATCACCCGTTCTGCATCTTTCATTAAATCTCCCAACCGCACAGCGAAACGTCCATCAGCTTCTTGTTGCAGTGGTAACTCAATAGTGTCTGGGGAAACTTGGGCAATGGGTTTGAGTTCCGCTAGCCGGACATTGGGCATTAGAGACAATAACAGATAAGCATTAGTCAATCCCACTGTTTGAATGCGGCTGAACAGGCGATTAAACTCATCCACTGCATCTTCGGGTTTTTCAATGTAAGATAAACTACCCAAACCAGCATCAGCAATTTTTTCTAAAACATCTTGGTTCCAATTGTCACCAAATCCCAAAGTGTTCAAAGTCAAATTATAGCTAGCAGCTAATTCGGCGAATTTCAAACAGCGATTGTTATCACCGTGTTCATTTTCGCCATCTGTTAATAGGAAGGCTTGGGAAACAGTATCTTTTTTGCCCTTTGCCAACTCCTCAATCCCCAAGCGCAGTCCTTCATCAATTGCAGTTCCACCATCGGCAGCTAGGCGATTAATTTGCTGTTTGATTTTCTCTGGATTTTCGAGACTTTGACTGGGAACTAAGACTTTGGCACGGTGATCGAAAACTACAACACTGAGGCGATCGCCACTCTTGAGTCTATCTACCAGACGAATCGCTGCTTTTTTGACCGTTTCTAGCGATCGCCCATTCATCGAACCACTATGATCGAGAATTAAACATAAATTCAGTGGCACATTCCGGTCTAGAGACTCTGCGATCGCTGAAATCGAAATTCCCAACTGACGTTGACTATTCAGTTGATTCGCGTCCAAATTACCATCATTCAAGGCAGGCTGCAAACTAACCTTCATAACTTAAAGTCCCTATTCAGGATATGCATATTAAAAATTGACACTCCCCGCAGCTATTGCCGTTCGCACTTGCGTCTCGCTAGAGAGGGGATTCTACATTCACGGACTCGCCGTTAGACGGCAGGCTTGCGCCAACCGCTCTTTGATGTCAAATCTCCTGTAGCGTAAATTCCGGTATGCCCTACCGTACTCAATCCTAATCTTAAAATGTTGATGCTAGCATTCAAAGCTCTATCCGCCACATAGTCACAATGAGCGAAATGCGCCGGGGGGATACTCCCCCCGGTCACTTTCGGGCAAACATGGGTTCTCGTAGACAGAGATTTTTTCACTTTCTCGCCACAGTTAGAACAATTTTGGCTTGTATTATAGGGAGGAATAGCAATGGTTACTTTCCCATATTTATGTCCAAAATATTCTAACCACAAGCGGAAAGTGTACCAACCAGCGTCACTGATAGATTTAGCTAGATGTCGGTTACGTACCAGAGCCATTACATTCAAATCTTCATAGGCTACCAAATCGTTAGATTGGATGACGGAGTACGCTAATAAGATGCAATACTCTTTTCGTTGCCTACTTACTCTTAAATGTTTACGGCCATACCTATTTCTAGCTTTGTGGTAATTGTTAGATTGTCTAGCTCTGGCTTTCTTCTTTATCGTGCTGAACTTCTTGGACTTTTTACGATTAGCACGGTTTAAAGCAATCTCCGCCTTGCGGTAAAAGTTAGGGGCGGGTTCCACATTCCCTTTACTATCAGCAATGAAATACTTTAACCCTAAATCAATACCAACTACTTGAAAAGTTGGTTTGGATTCAACCCTAACATCAACATCAATCGCAAACTGAGCATAATACCCATCAGCGCGACGTACTAAACGGACTCTTTTTATTTGCTTAATATCGTAGTAGTTTAGATCATAGGTTCCCTTTAGTTTCAGAGTTCCGATGCCTTTTTTATCTGAGAAAGTAATTGCTTTACGATTAGTCGAAAGTTTGTAGCCAGTTGTCTTGTACTCAACTGAGCGACAATGTTTTTTAAATTTAGGGAACCCCTTTTTGCCTTTAACTTTCTTCTTGCAGTTATTGTAAAACCGCGCTATCGCCGACCATGCACGTTCAGCAGCAGATTGTCTAGCCATTGAATTAAGTTCATCGGCAAAAAGAAACTCTTGGGCCAATACCG
This sequence comes from Nostoc sp., assembly GCF_036919575.1. Lineage (GTDB taxonomy): Bacteria > Cyanobacteriota > Cyanobacteriia > Cyanobacteriales > Nostocaceae > Nostoc. Next base: position 65,546 of record NZ_JBALBY010000003.1, read on the forward strand.
CACAGTATTTGTTGAGGTCATATCTACCTATACTTTTGTTGTCCATCCAATAGCGTAAGCACTTATTTTGGACAAATTGGCTGGTACGAATAGCCTCGTCAATAGCGCGATACTGCCTCTCTTTTCCTTTTACCTTAAACTCGTAAACTATCATGGCTCGACCTTTATTCACCACAATAGTTATGTTATCACGCTTTACATAAGCTACTTGATCTGTGGAGAAAAATAAAGCGTTACTAAGGCGTGAGAGTGTCAAAATCAGAATATCTTAGAAGCCACGCATTCGCAGATGCGAAGCCAGCTTAAGCATTAGGGAGAAATCCGCACCTTGAGAAAAGGTAGTATCGCGCTAGGATGTATTACAGTTAACGGCATAGTTTCAGGCGATCAGTTGTTATGGACACTTCCCCAATCAAGGCTGTTCAAGCCCCATATTACGGCGATAACTTCTACCGGACACCGCCGCCAGATTTACCTTCCCTCTTGTTAAAGGAGCGAATTGTCTATATTGGGATGCCACTGGTGCCTGCTGTCACCGAATTAATCGTGGCTGAATTACTGTTTTTGCAGTCCGACGACCCCGAAAAGCCGATTAAAATCTATATCAACTCCACCGGCACTTCCGGTTACAGTGGCGAACCCATTGGCTTTGAAACCGAAGCCTTCGCCATCTTTGACACCATGAAATATATCAAGCCTCCGATCCACACCATCTGCGTCGGTTCCGCGATGGGTATGGCAGCGATGCTTCTCAGTGCTGGGACAAAAGGTTGCCGCGCTAGTTTGCCTCACTCCTCGATTATCCTGCATCAGCCCAAGAGCTACGCCCAAGGTCAAGCAACGGATATTCAAATTCGCGCCAGGGAAGTTTTGGTAAATAAAGGGGCGTTAGTTGATATCTTGCATCGTACCACCGGACAGCCTCCAGAAAAAATAATTAAAGATATGGATCGGCTGTTATATCTGACACCCTACCAAGCAAAAGAATACGGGCTGATTGACCGAGTTTTTGAGAAAGAAGAACTCGCCAATCCCCCACTCCCTGCCAGTGTCCTTTAATTTGTCCTTTGTTCTTTGTCCTTTGTCCTTTGTCATTCGTCCTTTGTTAATAAGCAAAAATTATTAATAATCAATGACCAATACCTCGACAAGGCTCAGTACAAGTGACCAATGACCAATGACTAATGACTAATTAAAAACGGAGTAACGAAAATGCCTATAGGCGTTCCTAAAGTTCCTTACCGGATGCCCGGAGGACAATATACAGATTGGATTAGCATCTACGATCGCCTTTACCGGGAACGGATTATATTCTTGGGGCGAGATATTGATGATGAAATTGCCAATCAAATCATCGCTGTAATGCTGTATCTGGATTCAGATGATCCAGGTAAAGATATTTATATATACATCAATTCCCCTGGTGGGATGGTTACATCTGGCATGGCTATTTTTGACACCATGCAACATATCAAATCAGATGTAGTGACTATTTGCGTAGGTTTAGCGGCTTCAATGGGGTCTTTTCTGCTGGCAGCTGGTACCAAAGGTAAACGGCTAGCATTGCCTCACTCACGGATTATGATTCACCAGCCTTCAGGTGGCACCCGTGGACAAGCAAGCGATATCGAAATTGAAGCTAGAGAGATTCTGCGGATTCGTCACCAGCTCAATGGGATTTATGCTGAGAAAACAGGTCAAACCATAGCAAAGATTGAAAAAGATATGGATCGCGACTTTTTCATGTCTGCCGAAGAAGCAAAAGAATACGGTTTAATAGACCGTGTGATTGAAGAAAGAACTTCCGTAGTATTAGGGGAGTAGGGAGTAGGGAGTAGGGAGTAGGGGGGATGAGGGAGATGAGGGAGATGAGGGAGATGAGGGGGATGAGGGGGATGAGGGAGAAATAACTCCTAACTCCTAACTCTAGTACAGACGCGATTAATCGCGTCTTCTAACTCCCCACTCCCCACTCCCCACTCCCTTCCCCAAACAAACTGTCAACATCAAACTTTAAAATCGCAAATTAGCCCTTATTATTAATAGTTCAGGCTTGAAGCAGATAGCTGATAGCCCCAAGCTGGATATTCGATAGCTCATAGCTCAAGATGGATCTTGGAGATTGCTACCGTTTATTGGGTTTAAGGTCGGGAGCTTCTTTTGCTGACATCAAAGCGTCTTATCGACGACTGGCGCAGCAATATCATCCCGATATCAACCCAGATGACAACAAAGCCAAAGATAAGTTTATTGCCTTGACAGAGGCTTATAAACTCCTGCTGACGGTAGTACTGCCAGAGGAAACAGCTGCACATTCAAGTCAGGTGTCAACTGGGCGCGATCATGCCAAGGCAACGCAGTGGCAGAAAACACCAGTAACAACGGTGACAAGCGAACAACCAGGGAAACTAAAGCCGCCTAATCTGTTGGAAATAGAAGAACGGCTGAAGTGGAAGACTTATGAGCAATTGCAGCGATTTTTGCAAGAAAGACGATTTCCTCAAGCGATCGCCCTGGCGGAAGCTTTAGCAGATCGTTTATCAACAGATGCAGAAGTCCGTCAATGGCTAGCGATCGCTTATCAAATTTGGGGACGGGCACTAATTACCGAAAACCAACTGCTCAAAGCCAGAATTTATCTCAAAAAAGCTCTGAAGACAGACCCCCATAATAAAAGTCTCTGGTATGAAGTGCAGCGCGATTTCCAACGTTTAGAACAAATTTTTTAAAGATTATTACAAACCACTTGTAGGGGCACAGCATGCTGTGCCCCTACCGTCTATTGCATCCAAGCAATAACCACTTTAACAATCCAAAATCCAAAATCCCTTCGGGTTCGGCAGTCCCCCATCGACGGGAACCGCCAAGACGGGGGCTACCTCACCAAAATCCAAAATTAGTGACGCCATCCGCGCAACACTGCTCCTAATGTAGCGATTCCCTCAACAATCTTCTGTGTTGGTTGAAAGCTAAAAGCTAACCTGATGGCATCATCCCCCTGTCCATTGGCGTAGCAGCGAGTCCCTGGCAGAAAGCTGATGCCGTGTTCATTGGCAGCAGTTAAGAGTGCTTTGGCGCTGATGTCTGGTGGCAATTTACACCAAACGAAGAAGCCCCCGCCTGGTCGCAAAGCAACTATATCACTGGGAAACTCGTGAGCGATCGCTTCTAACAACAAATTACACTTATGCTTATAGCAGGCGATTAGCTCCTGAATGTGATGATCTAGTTTGCCTGTAGCACAGTAGCGAGCGACCACATGGCTGACAAATGGCCCCACAGGTCCCTCACTTTTGAACATTGCCAGCCGCTGAATAATTGCTGGATCGCCACAAGCAAAGCCTAGCCGGATACCAGGCGCAATAATTTTCGAGAAGGTACTCACATATAATACCCACCCCTCCTTGTCGAGGGTTGCCAAGGGGGGCACAGCTTCCCATTGGAAGCGCAAATCGCTGTAAGCATCGTCTTCTATTACCAGCACGCCATACTCAGCCGCTAACGCTACCAGTTTTTGGCGGCGAAATAACGGCATAGTCGCGCCTGTGGGATTATGAAAGGTGGGGATGGTGTAAATAAACCGGGGTCGAATGCCCTGTTTCTTCAAATCGCTCAATGTTACTTCTAATGCATCGACATCCATCCCCAACTCATCCACAGGAATAGTAATCAGGCGTGCGCCAGCGTGGACAAATCTACTAACTACTCCCATGAAGGTTGGTCCTTCCACAATTACCACGTCACCAGGTTCGACAAACACATCTGGTAGCAAGCCGAGAATCTGACTAGAACCGTAGCCAATGATCAGACGATCGCGATCGGCAACAATTCCTTTAGCCTGCAAGCGGAGGATAATTTGCTCATATAGTTGAGATGAAGTTGGCCCGTAATTGAGGGCGATCGGAGCTTCTTCTGCCAGCACAGCCGCACTTGCAGCAGCCAAGTCAGCGTGGGGAAAGAGAATTGGGTCAGCTAGACCATAGGCAAAGCTAACATTTATAATTTTGGTTAACTCTGTACCATAGGTTGGTGGTGTCAGATTTCTAGCTCTTTTGGCGAATAAATCAGTAATTCGGTAAGCAGAAGTAGTGGGAGCCATAAGTAATTCAAAATTGGGAGTCAGAATACAGAACACACAAGAAGGCAATTAGCTAAAAGTCAGAGCGAAGGAAGCCTCTGATCTGTTAGCGATCGCGTCCCTTGCGCGTCTCGGAGAGAGGAACGAGCGTCACTTTTCAAGAGAGTGGGGGTCTTAAACTTTCGTTAGTCACTCAGAATTCATGGTGGATTCTGGCTCCTGACGAATGTATTCTTTCTTATAACATCATGACAAGTATCGTGAATATTGACTGATAGAACGGAATTACTAAAGTGAAATTAATTAACTTCAAGTGGCAGCAGCTAATTCTAGGCTTAGGCTGTCTGTTACTAATGATTGCCTGTAAAAGTTTCTATCCCACTACTAACTCAGATGTTAAACCTCTCAAGGTGGCGACAGACCCCACCTTTGTCCCTTTTGAAATCCAAACGGCTAGCGGGAACTTGGAAGGTTTTGATATTGATTTGATGAATGCGTTGGCGCAGCCTGCCGCAGGTCTTACCCTGAGCCTGTCGAAGGGCATCGCTAAAGTAGCAGGTTTTGCAGTCCAGTTTGAAAGTCTGCCCTTTGATGGCATGATCTCGACTTTGCAAGCGAAAAGAGTCGATGCCGCAATCAGTGGGATTACAATTACCGCCGAACGCCTGAAAACAATTGCTTTTTCACGACCTTATTTTAAAGCCGGACTAGCGATCGCTGTACGCGAAGACAACCAAAATATTAAAGACTTCAAAAGTCTCCAGGGGAAAAAAATTGCTGTACAAATTGGTTCAACTGGGGCAGATTTTGCCAAAACTATCCCCAACGCCAAAATTAGTACTTTTAATTCTGGGCCAGAATTTTTCCAAGACTTGCTCAATGGCAACGTTGATGCTGTGGTTAGCGATGCTTTCGCTACTTTGTATGCGATTAAAAATGGCAAACTCAAAGGCATCAAAGTTGTTGCCGATCTGCTCACCCAAGAATACTACGGGATTGCTACACCTAAAGACTCCCCCTATCTGGATGCAATTAACAAAGGTATAGCGACTTTATTATCCAATGGCACTTACAAGCAAATTTATCAAAAATGGTTTAACGCTGAACCTCCGCAATTGCCAGACTCTTGGCCATAGGGCATAGGGCATAGGGCATTGGGCATTGGTTATTCTCCTTGTCCCCCTCATCCCCCTCATCTCCCTCATCTCCCTCATCTCCCTCATCTCCCCGATTTATAAGGAATTGGCTGCCAATATATTAAATATTTATCTAATATGCGTCACAATTAATACTGCCACCAAAATTCATTGATAAACTACAATCTCTTGTAGGTCTACTGTAGTCAAGGGCAGCCAATTGTGGCACCTTGGATCTTAGTGGCTAGAAGCACCTTGGAACGGGAATTAAGGAACTTCCACTATGCTGATTTGCCCTCAGTGTAAATTTGAAAACCCCAGTAGCAACAAATTCTGTCAAAACTGTGGCACGTCTCTGACTCACAAGGTCTGTCCTGAATGCAGCACCGATGATGTACCTGTGAATGCACTACGTTGTCATAACTGTGGCACGGAATGTGGAACAGTGTTTTGGGCAATTATTGCTAAGGAAACGACTGGGGAAGTTTTGGGAGTAGAGGGGGATAAGGGGGATAAGGGAGATGAGGGGGATGAGGGAGATGAGGGAGCAATATCTTCCTCATCTCCTCTATCCCCTAGTTCTCAGATGGCATTAGGCTCTTATTTAGACTCCCAAGAGCGCTATCAATTGTTAGATCCGCTACCTGCCCAAACGGAAACTGCCACCATTACTGATGTAGGTGTGAGAGTTCTAGACTGCCAGCCGTATCAAATATCACCCATTGGGGCAATACTAGCAAGTCAGCAATCAGATTTAGTAACGCCATCAGTGGAAGCCAGTGAAATTCCTCGCCTTGCTAAACTTTATATTGCCTTACAATCCGAAGATCAGCCAGGGATACCGCCGATTCACGATGCATGGCAGCAGGGGGATATACAGATAGTAATAATCGAAGACCGATCGCATTGGCAGCTTTTACTCGACCTCTGGCAAGAAGAAACAACAAGTTCGTTAGAAATTTTACACTGGTGTTATCAAATGACCCAACTTTGGGCAATATTGGAACCAGTAAATTGTCGTCAAAGCCTTTTAGATTTGTCGAATTTGCGATTGGATGAAGACCAAACACTGGCGCTGCAAAGGTTGTATGTGGAATCATCGAATTCTCAGCCCACCACCGAGTCGTCAGAAGATGCCCAAGCCCAAACATCTGCTATTCTAGAGCAACCGTTAACTATCCAAGCTTTGGGGCGGGTTTGGCAAGCGCTATTTAAGCAGTCTCAACGCACTCAATTTGGCTCTGTAGTCCAGCTGTTGGGGGATTTAGATGTAGGTAAGATTCAGACGATCGCACAGTTGCGATCGCGTTTGGAGGAAATCTCTATTGAACTGGAAGCACTACCAAGCGCAACTTTACCCCCAATAAAGGAGAAAAATACTGCTGTGCCCACTATCCCGCAATCAGATGAGCCAGAAGATATCATTAGCAAAATTGATGATATGCCAACTGTTGTGCTGGCGATGCAGTTAAGTAGCTTGGAAGATGCAGGACGCACAGATGTGGGGCGTCAACGTCATCATAACGAAGACTACTTTGGTATTGAAACCAAAATAAATAAACTGGAGTTGCCTAAAAGTCAAGTTCTGCAAGGGCATGGTTTATATATTCTCTGTGATGGTATGGGTGGACACGCTGGCGGCGAGATAGCCAGTGAGTTAGCAGTCAACACCCTACGGCAATACTTTCAAGAACACTGGATTGCCAACCAACTACCAACAGAAGATAGCATTCGTGAGGCAGTGTATTTAGCTAATGACGCGATTTACAAGCTCAATCAACAAGAAGCCCGTTCTGGAGTGGGGCGCATGGGTACAACTTTGGTAATGCTCTTAATTCAAGATACTCAAGTAGCAGTTGCTCATGTGGGAGATAGCCGTCTCTATCGCTTGACGCGCAAGCGGGGGCTAGAACAAGTCACAGTAGATCACGAAGTTGGGCAACGGGAAATTACGCGCGGAGTGGAAGCAAGCATAGCTTATGCCCGCCCGGATGCCTACCAACTCACTCAAGCCTTGGGGCCTCGTGACGAAAACTCGATTAATCCTGATGTCGGCTTTTTCGAGATCAATGAAGATACTCTTCTGCTGTTGGCATCGGACGGTCTATCAGATAATGATTTACTAGAAACCTATTGGCAGACTCACTTAGAACCCCTACTTAGTTCTGCCGTTAACTTAGAACGAGGTGTTACAGACTTAATTGATTTGGGGAATCAACACAATGGTCACGACAACATTACTGCTATAGTTATTCGAGCAAAAGTACGCCCAAATCTAGAAAGTTAATAATCTAAGTTGCGGGTTATCGACTGATACAGCAGATTTCAAGTTGGGTGTTGTACACAAGCTAAGCTGTTGCGTATTTAATTTGTATATTGGACGCGCTCATGTTGCCCGCACTACAATATTTTTGGGTTTTCGTGTTATACAATTTAGCTGCACATCAACTTAAGTCTCAAACCCAGGTATAAAGCCTGTTTTACTTCTGAATTCTGACTCCTTAATTCTGAATTCTGCTGTATATACTTATATAGCAGTCTGCTTTGATTTCTGTTCGCACAGCGTGGCGTAGCCATAATTATTTGCGTAGACAGGGAGTAGGCTTGCCGTGAGCGTAGCCGAATGGGAGTGGGGAAGAAGCCTTTTTGGGGTGTACTGATTTTTGAAATGCACGTAGTGGACCCTCTAGGCTAAAATAGCGCATTAGACGTAGGTTGGGTGGAGCGGAGCGCAACCCAACATATATCAGGATGTTGGGTTACGCAAAGCCTCCACCCAACCGACAATTTTTTTGCAATATTTTAGCCAAGAGGGTCCACTACAAGAGTACCGAGATTTTTTCAGAAATCAAATATGATTCCTATATAGTTGCTAATAAGGGACTTCCAAGAAATAAATTATCCCTCTTGTGGGGTGAGCAGGAAAGCCCGCCCTGAATATAGGACGGGTGAGGACACCCATCCCACAAGATAATTTGGGATGTTTTTTTATTTGTCAGTCCCTAATATAGACAAATGTTCAACACTATTAGTTTAGAAGTTTAACCTTCACTGGAGAAACTACAATCCGCTCTATTCCTTTGGCAAAAGCTTCAGGGATTGCCTTTCTTAGGATGTTTAATGACCGATTAATGTCAGCATTGATCAACAGAGGGTAGAAAAATCTAGATGTTTTGGTTGTCTCGATTGCTAGTATTAGGAACTATATTTGTTAGCTTAACTTTTAGCACACCTTTCTTTGCCAGTGAGTCTATGAACCAAAAAGATATCCAGATATTAATAGAAAAAGCTAAAGATGCGTGGGTTACTCAAGATGTCGATGCTCTTGCACAGTTGTTTACGGTTGATGGGGAACTAATCGTACCTGGTCAATGCTGGCGAGGGCAAGAAAGAATTCGAGAAGAAGTTAGCCATTTTAAACAACAGTATTCAGATGTCAAAATTGACATCCTGCGGATTATCGTTGGAGCAAATCAGGCAGCAGTAGAATGGTACTACGAAGATACGGAAAAGGCGACAGGTCGTCGTAATAAAGCTGATGATGTAATTGTCGTAGATTTCAGGGATGGTCAAATTAGTCGTTGGCGTGAATATTTTGACACACAAACCCCAGCTAACAGATAGTTGCACTAGCCGTGATAGTCAAATCTCCTTAGTTCAAAATGAATTAAGGAGATTGGAGTATCAAAACTAAGTTGTAATGTAAAAGACACAACACGTTTACCACCGGAGACCGCTCTGATAAAGGGTTTAACCTTCCCTTGGTGATAATAAAGTGGAGGAAGCGATAAAAACTCCACACCGTCAATGCCTTTGATTGATCAACACTGTTCAAACATCTGCGATCGCTCCCCTTCGATGTCTGATAATGGGTCACAGCGGCATAACACCCATACAGTATTGTCTGTTTTCATTTACAAGAATAGCTAACAGTTGGGTGAAAAACCCTCACTCTAACGTAGTAATACTAAGTAGCCAAGGGAGAGAGCTATATTCGTTATACAAGCCTATCTAAAGTAAGATTTTAACAAACAGAATTCAGGAGGAGCCAGTGCGGTCTTGGGGTTTCCCCAAGTGCAGCAACTGGCGTTCAGAATTCAGAATTCAGAATGAGTTTCAGTACTTGGACAAGTCTTACAGTGAGCTTTGCCGAACTGCTCAGACAAATGACTAATGACAAATGACTAATGACTAATGACTAATGACTAATGTTAGCTGCTCATTTGACGCCGTTGGGACTGTGCTTGGTTAAACTGCTTTTGTTCTGGTGTTAATTGGTTGTAATCACTTGAAGATTGCATATCCCACTGTAATTCCGCTAGTAACAGTAAACTAACAGTCATAATTAGTCCCGTTGAGAGAAACTGCATGACACCGCAGTACGGTAAAACTAAGATTCCTAGCAAATGAATAAATCCCATCAGAAGAAATGTGCGTGAACGCATTCCTACTCCGGTGCAAAGGTAGCCAATGGCACTTAATCCTAACCACAGTGGACACAGACGCATCAAGACCTCTCCCCATCCCAAAAAAATGCTCAGATCAGTCAGGATTAAACCCCCTAGGATTAAAATCGTCCAGCTACAAACAACCCAGCGTAACTGTTCTACAGTTGCCCAAAACCAAGTTAAACTTACCATCCCGACTGCACCGAATAAGGTAAGCACTGACCACAAAATCGCTTGGTCACTCCAGCTAATGGGTAGAAACTGGGCGGTTACGAAAATCCCAGATGAAATTAGTCCCCAGAGAATAAATGCTTGATCTACCTGAGTATAAAACTTTGAAAAGAGGGTGAAATTTCCAATTTGGTAGTTTAGACACACTAGACCTTGAATATCTTGAAAATCTAGCTCTGGCTGTTTTTCACGAAGGAGCGGCTCAGAAGAATTGAAAAAAATCATTGAGATATATTACTATAGGTAGATGAAAAAAATTGTTACTCTATCTAAAGAGATATTGTTATTTAAATATTAACAAGTAAATAAGACTTATGCATTGACAGAAAAGCTTACAGCAGAATTCAGAATTCAGAATTCAGAATCCAGAATTCAGAATCCAGAATTCAGAAGTAAAACAGGTTTTATACCTGGCTTTGAGACGAATCGTTGTGTACTTCATCAACTTGAAATCTGCTGTAAATGACAGATATGCTTTTCAAGGCTTTTAGCTAGATTTTTCAACTACCTTTTAGCGATCGCACAACGAAGATACAAAAGAAGCGTGGTAGAGTGGCGATGTCTACGACGGGCGTAGCTGCGGCTCGTTCACTCATCCACGCTTAAGCGGCGACTAATCTAGCTCTCTATTTACGTGCTAGGTTGAGCAGTTCTTTCGGAGAAGCCAGCAAGTCAATCGCTACAAAGAAGATTTTGCCTTGAGGATCGAGCAAAAACCGCCATGCAATATTCATCCCCACGCTGGCACCGAACCAAGGGCTTTGAACTTTACCTGTGACTTTAACTTGTGTATACCCATCTTCCACTGGCTCAGATATACCGCGCTCTGGGATCATCTTCAATCCCTGGCATTCTTCACGCATATAAGCGCGGATTGCCTCTTGACCAACAATTGGTCTTTCAAAGGGAGGTTGCAAAGCAGCTTCAGAGGTAAACAAAGTAACAGCTGCATCAAAGTCATTGGCATTCATGTTGTTGATATAGCCCAGCACCGTAGGATTGTTGATGCCCTCGATGGTGACTTTAGTCCGAAATGCTTGTGCAGTGGGAGGAGACACCGGCTCTGAGACTTTTTTGTAACTACCGGGAGCGTTCGGGTCAAATCCCATGCTAATTACGGTATTGCGTAGGATGGTAATTTGTTGACCGGAATCTGCATTGCGGATGGCTTGCAACACATCGGCAGCTTTCGCAGAAAGCTTGTAACCTTCTGGAATCGGAGCAACGATTCCCTGAGCCATCCATTCTCCTAACTGATACCAGAAGCCCAATTTGATGTTGACAGTGAAGGATGCATAGGAACGACAGAGGGGAGTGTCAGCACGGTTAGCCAAATCGTACATGACTTGCGTTTGAGCTTCAAAAGGCATCTGCTTAATTTGTTCGAGTAAGCCTTGTGCCAGGATCATGTTGGCTGCCCCAGGAGCAGCAACCGTAATACTTCTACCCATCTCGGTATAGGCAAACCAGAGCAATGCTAGTTGATCTTCAGCATTGAGCTGAGAGAATGATTCGACAACAGTTGGAACAACGTCAGCAATTAGGGTGCCGGGAAAAATACTTTGAGCCGACTGGATGGTAAAAGACATAGCAGAAATTCCCAAAAGAAAATTACAGTTCTATCGAATGTGAAAAATCAAATGTGCAAAGACGGAGGGGAAATGCGTTTCGCTGTTAACAAAGGCACTCAGCAGTTTTTACGATTGCTTTACCAAAGGGCATAGCGATTTATTGCCGTTGAGTTTGGATACTCGGCAAAGCAGATTGCAGGCTTAACTGCATAGTTATTTAGAAAGCCTTAATCAACAGTGGTTTAACGCATTTATCTTGCTTTATCTCTTTATGTAAAGAAACATAACAAGTTCGTTACAAATAAGCAATACCCTCTCAGTTATACACTGATAATTTCTGTTTATAGGAGTTATAAGTTTTCCTGAAGTCACATTAAACGCAATTGATGCATTTAAGAGCGTAAACATCGCGCATCTCTACACGCATCAAATTTCCCTAAACAATCCTTAATTGAACCAATAGCGGTTCTCGTTCGGATGCAACACATGGTAGGGGCACAGCATTGCTGTGCCCCTACGAGTGGTCTGTATTCCATGCAATTGAGAACCGAGAACCGCTATATGGCGGTTCTCAGTTGGTGCAATACGCCCGCTTATTGGAAGTCTGAAGCCAGGATTTAGGTAAGAATCGCTATATTGCAATGCCTACTTCCTCGCACAAATCCAAAATACCCTACTTGTTTAGTACGGATTTCACTACCTTTATCTTTATGTCAAGCACTTGTTAAAAATATTTACAATAGTTTATATTGATTTACAGATAACAAAAATAAGGAATAAAAGATGACAAATAGAGGCTTTACCATTAACGAACGCGGTCAACTCAACAGATTTGCGATCGAACCCAAAGTTTATGTTGATGAAACCTCACGGACAGGCTTTACCGAATATGCCGAAAAACTCAATGGCCGTTTGGCAATGATTGGTTTTGTCTCACTCATCGCTTTGGAAGTTATCACCGGACACGGTTTGATTGGATGGCTAACCAGTCTTTAGAGAAGACACTTCAGATTTACGAATTTTCCTGACTTGACAATAAAACAATTTAGAGAGAAACTATGAAAACTGATTTTGATTACCCCAAAAAAGACTTAATTGGGACTGTTGTTTTTAGACCTGATTTCAACAACTTTGAGATTATCAATGCAAATCAAGCCTGGTCATTGTTTTTCACAGCCGGTCAAGACGACAAGGGACTGGGACAAGAAATTGAATTTGGCAGATTTTTCAATAACCTTTTAATTGCTATTGGAGTAACTGGAATTCTTTGGGCGATTTACTTCAGCCAATTGGGATGAACAAGTTTGTTCATTTCTAGTGTGTAGTAACTTCAATGGAGGTCTTGGATTTGGATACCAGGACTTTTTTTCAGTTTTCACTCTTGTCTAAAAAACTCTGTTTAGCTTTGGAAAAAGTTTGATGTTGATTGGATAAAGCTTCCCAATTTGTCACGGTATTGTGGATATGTGGGCTTAGAAGTAGCACAAATTGTTTATAAACATCTTGCTGTTCAAAGTAAAACCTATGTAGTTCAAAATAGAAGGTTATTAGTACATCAACTTTTAAAGTCTGGTCTGGATTCTCATACAGCAAATCGAACTGTTACTATGCTTATATCAAGCCCGATTTTAGAATTAACCAACAAAAACCAGTGTGCAATTAATTATGGGCTAAAGTAACTATACAACAGCCATTGATAACGATATTAGACTTGCCTTTAAAGATTGATATAGCAGTTCTCAGTTGATTAGCTACTGAACCCCACCCCCAACCCCTCCCCGCAAGCGAGGAGGGGAGTATGATTTACCTGATATGATTAGGAAACGCTATAAGTGCTGAGTTAAAAGTTAGGGATTAATTTTGAATTTTTGTTCAACGCAAACAACGAATCGCTTCTAATAGACCTCTAGCTTTATTCAGCGTCTCTTCGTATTCTTTCTCTGGCTCAGAATCAGCCACCAAACCGGCACCGGCTTGTACGCTGACCGTCTGATCATGCACTACCATTGTGCGAATTGCGATCGCAGTATTTAATTGTCCTTCAAAATCGTAATATCCATACACACCGGAATAAACTCCCCGACGACTAGACTCTAACTCGTGGATAATTTCCATCGCCCTAATCTTGGGTGCGCCGCTTACGGTACCGGCTGGGAAGCAAGCTTTCAATAAATCCCATGCTGTTTTACCAACTGCTAATTTACCCACAACATTGCTGACAATGTGCATCACATGGGAATAGCGCTCAACTACCATTAATTCATCAACTTTGACGCTACCATTTTCACAAACACGCCCTAAATCATTCCGCCCTAAATCGACAAGCATGATGTGTTCGGCAATTTCTTTGGGGTCTTGGAGTAAATCTTGAGCGAAGGCTGCATCTTCCTGGCTAGTTTTACCCCGTGGACGTGTCCCAGCAATTGGGCGTACCGTTGCTATCACTCCACCATTTGGATCTGTTTCGGCTTTCACCATCACTTCGGGACTGGAACCAATGATTTGCCAATCTTGGAAGTTAAAGTAAGCCATGTAAGGCGAAGGGTTTATCTGACGTAGGGAGCGGTAAAGTGCAAAGGGGTCGCCTGTGTATGTTGTTGATAGTCGCTGGGAAATTACTACTTGAAAAATATCGCCTGCTTTGATGTGAGCTTTTGCTTTTTGGACGCTAGCACAAAAATCAGGGCGGGTGAAGTTACTGGTGTATTCCTCTGTTTCTCCAGATACGCGACTTCCAGGCGGTTTCCATTCCAATCTGGTTTTTTCTGGAGATAGCGGTAGAGATAGCTTTTCGAGCATTTGGGTGACGCGATCGCACGCTTGTTGATATGCTGCTTTCAAATCTACTTTCTCTTCACGTAAATCAGCATAAGCGATCGCCCAAATTTTCCGCTTTACCTGGTCAAAAATCAATAGATGGTCTACCTGCATCCACAATCCATCAGGTATATTACGCTCATCTTGTGGATAAATTGGCACACGCGGCTCAATCCAGCGAATCAATTCATAGCCCCAAAACCCAAACAAACCGCCAATTCCTGGTGGTAGCTGTGGTAACTTGACTGGGTGATAAGGTGCTAAACATTCGGCTAAAGCTGTAAAAGGGTCGCCTGCGAAAACGACTTGCGATCCATCACGGTTTAACTGGGTGGTGCGATCGCCCCTTGCTTCCAAAACCCACACCGGATCGCACCCCACTAAACTATAGCGTCCCAGCTTTTCCCCACCTTCTATCGATTCCAACAAAAAGCTATAGGGCTGACCTGCACAAACTTTATACCAAGCAGATACGGGCGTATCTAAGTCCGCTACCCATTCTTGATATACCGGGACAAAGTTACCTTGTAGAGCTAGCTGAGAAAATTCTGAGAAATTGGGGAATACCATAAATTGCTTAGGGATTGGGCATGGGGCATGGGGCATTGGGCATGGGGCATGGGGCAATTGAATTTTGGATTTTGGATTGACGATTTTGGATTAAACTTCAATCTAAAATTCAAAATCTAAAATCTAAAATTCTTACTCCCCAGTCCCCAGCCCCTAGTCCCTATGGCTCGTTGGTAGCTTTACCACTGAACTTGAGTTGTGATGGATTGGGGTTTTGCCCAATGCCGCGTGGGACATAACCGACTTTTCCACGACCTTCATTCACCTTCTCAGGGAAGACACCATCAGCTGGGTGAAGTAAAGTAGTTTCTCCGTTGGGTAAAATCCGGTAAACTTTGTAATCTGTAATTTTGAGTTTCCGGAGTTGTTGACCGCCCAAAGCGATGCCATATTCTTTACGAGCTATATACAGCAGGTTTTCACCTTTCCGCATAGTAGCAGCACCACCTGTAGGCAATTCAAATACTTGCTCTTTCGGGCTAGTCCAAGTGATAGCGTACTTTTCTTCCACTTCTGCTTTGTTTAGCAAGCCACCAGTGCTGCCAGCAAATAGCGGGGTTTGTCCAGAGAGTGTTTCTGCCATAAGTGATTTTCTCTCAACGTTTTTAGGGAATCCTAACACCGCAACCAGGATTATATTGCGATCGCGTCATAGACTGTAACAGTTTTTAGTCATTTGTCCTTTATCCTTTGTCATTTGTTAAAAACTAATACCCCATGCCCCATGCCCAATGCTCAATACTTCGGCTTCGCTCAGTACAAGTGCCCAATGCCTATTTACTCTTGACTTTTGTCCGCTTTTCCTCGTAGCTACTCTGAACAATCGGGATGGTGAAGTGAAACTGACTACCCTGGTCTTTACCAGTTGACTCTGCCCAAATTTCCCCACCCCAGCCATTAACAATTTGACGGCAAATTGCTAAACCAAGTCCAGTCCCGCCAGTGGTGCGGCGTAGCGCTCCCTCTTCTTGATAGAATCGGTCAAAAACTACTTCTAAACGATTCGGTTCAATGCCGCGTCCAGTGTCAGCCACAGTCACCTCGACCATTTGACGGCTGTTCTGAATCGCTTTAATGGTGATTTCTCCTTCGGGTGGCGTAAATTTATAAGCATTGTCCATGAGTTTTGCCAGTACCTCTACTAGCCAATCACCGTCAGCTCTTACCAGAGGTAGGTTTTGGGCAATTTGAGTTTTGATTTGGGGCGGCTTTTCCGTTGAGGAGCGCGGGCGATTTCGGCTGAGTGCTAAATCCACACACTCTTGGAAAGTGAGGGATTCTGGATGCCATTGCACCCGACCGCTTTCCAAATTAGAAAGCGTCAGGAAATCTTGTACTAATTTTCGCATCCGCTCTGAGTCGGAAAGAGCAGTGTTGAGCATGATCTGCTGCAACTCTAAGGGCATATCCGGCTCACTAGCGAGACTTTCTAGGCACACTTGAATTGTAGATAGGGGGGTACGCAGTTCATGTCCGGTAATGGCTATGAGGTTGCTGCGGGTGCGGTCTAGGGCTTCTAGTTGCTGGTTAAGTTCTTCTAGGTTGGCGTAAGCTTCCGCCTGGATGAGAGCTGCTCCCACTTGGGTTGCGATCGCTTTTACCAAATCCAATTCCCCAACTTGGCACTCGTGCGGTGGCATCCGGCAATAGTGCAACTCGACAATGCCCAATAATCGCCCCTGATAGAACACTGGTTCCATCAGCCAAGAACGAATGGCAAACTTTTTGGCAATTAAGGAAAGTCCTGGCGAATTGGTAACGCGAGGGTCACTGAGCGTATCG
The DNA here is from genome assembly GCF_036919575.1 of Nostoc sp. Classification (GTDB taxonomy): domain Bacteria; phylum Cyanobacteriota; class Cyanobacteriia; order Cyanobacteriales; family Nostocaceae; genus Nostoc. The sequence continues at coordinate 82,179 of NZ_JBALBY010000003.1, forward strand.
CTTACACAAACCCCTTCGCCTTCTTCCACTATGTCCCGAAATAGGGAATTTTTCTCTAACTCCCAGGTTTGCCCCCAAACAGATAAAATACCGGGAGTCAAAAACTCGTGTTCAATTATGGCTTGGCTATCTGAGGCTTGAGCGCGGTAAATTAAACAGCGACAAGCTTCTAGGTGTTGTCCTAATTCTTGCGCCGCCACCTGGAGAACTTCGTGAGGATCGAGCGATCGCCGAATGGCAGTGCTAATAGAGTTGACTAATCGTTCTTTTCGTGCTTGGGCAGCAATTGAACGATAGGCTTTGTGCAATTTGTACTGGCTAGCTTGCAAATAAGTTACTAAGCGCTGCACAAAGGGATCTGTATCGATGTCACAAGCATATTCGTTAACCTGTTCGGCTCCAGAGGAGCTTCTCGGCTGCCCGATGCCAAACCTCTGACGTGCCTCCTCAATTTTACTTGCCAGTTCTGGTCTGTAAACCAAAATCCTGTCTAACAGCAATTCGGCGGCTTTCAGGCTAACTCCCCTTTCCGATGTCCAAATTCCCTCAAATCTTCGTGCTGTGTCGATATCCAGATTATGGCTTATTTCCGGTAGTTGCTTGTTTTTGGCAATAGAACTAAGGTTTTCCCGGCAAACCAGACAAGTCGCATAATTATCAGCAATCACTACCAAATGCCACTCTTGACTCAAGCCATCCTTTGGCTCAAAAGCCACCTTTTCGTAGTGTTCCGAACTGTTAGTGAAATCCGTTTCTGGAGCAGATAATACGTATACTTGATTACTTCGCAAGGCAAGTCGCTGGTAGCGATGAGCTTCTTGGCGGTAGAATCGCTCTCGCTGAAAACTAGCAATTACAAGGGGTTGGGCTAAAGTCGCAGCCAAAACTTGATCTTCCATCGCGTGGGAGAGCGCCGTTAGTGAAGCCTTAAAATATAGCTGGGGCCGCAAGTAGGGTAGGGACTTTAGCAGATCACTCAGCACAAAAGTCGAAATGCTCATGAATTATTGTTAAACGCTCAACCTCGAAAAGATCCACGTCACAGCTGCATTGTACAAATTCCAAGGGACTCTCAAGTTAAATAGACAGTTGCAATATGTAAAGAATGCTAAAAAGCGCTTTTCGCCAAAACAGGCGCAACACTTTGTTACCAACTATAGGAATCATATTTGATTTCTGAAAAAATCTCGGTAGTGTTGTAGTGGACTGTCTACGCTAAAATGTTGCAAAAAAATTGCTTTGTTGGGTGGAGCCTTTGCGTAACCCAACATCGTGATATATGTTGGGATATATATAATAATATGTTGGGTTGCGCTCCGCTCCACCCAACCTACGTCTACGTCTAATGCACTATTTTAGCCATGAGGGTCTACTACGTGCATTTCAAACTACGCCCAATATACATCTCGACCAACTTATGCTTTTGCTTGCATTGATAAAATCTTTCCGAGATAAGTACTCAGACAGGAACTTTTGTATAATTTTAAATTCTATTTCCCTAATCAACACTGATTGTTAATTGATAGTCCACGCGTTGGCGTAGCCCGCACAACGGCCGCGCTCAGTGACCATCGTAGACATCGCCTACTTTGCCGACGTTGATTTATGCTCACTAAATAAATTTTATTACCCAAAAATAATTATTATTACATTATTTAATCCATAATTAGTGATTAAATTTAATCAATTAATTAATTAATTCTCATAAATTTGTCTAATCAAATACCAAAGATATTTAAAACAAAACCGTATAATAGTAGAGAACAAATGCTCTCTATGCCCAACAAAAATTGTGAATTTCGCATTTTTGCTGAGTATACTGTGTCTCTCTGAAAGTTCTATGACTAATAAATTATCTCAAAATACTTAGTTTTCAGTCTTGACTTTAGACTTATAAAATATAAATTTATATTTATCAATATTTGCTTATATGGATTTGAGCGCTGCTATTTTGTCAGCAACAAAAATATAGACCTGTACACGGAACTTTGGCTAATGACACCGGATACGCTAATGACCCCGGAAAAAATTTTCCTGGATGGAAAAACTTTTATTCCTGCCGAACAATTACCGATCCCGGAGTGGCCTTGTGTTGTGAGTGAAAGACCACAACCGACACTGACGGTTAAAGATGATGATTTATTTTTCGTGACAGATACTATCGGGAACATTTCTGGCTGTTCCCTCAACGATGGCAATCCCAGCATGGGACTGTTTTGTTGTGATACGAGATTTCTGAATCGCTTGGAGTTGCAAATTGAAGGGCGATCGCCTGTACTCCTCAGTAGTACTGCCCAAAAAGGGTTTTCACTCTCAGCTTTGTGTACCAACCCCAGAATTGACGAACGCCTGAAAGCCGACACTATCGGAATTCGCCGGGAAATCGTGCTGAATGGGGCATTATTTGAAGAAATAGAAGTATCTAACTACAGCACAACAACCGTCAGTTTTGAACTAAGCATCAGCTTTGATGCAGATTTTGTTGATTTATTTGAAGTCCGGGGCTATGACAGAGAAAAGCGAGGTCGGCTTTTACGCCTAGTAGAACTGACGGCTGAGGAAGGAACATTTTCTCTCGTCGATGGCGTTACGGCTGTACCTAAAGAGCCATCCGCATCTAGGGAAGAATCCTTAACACTCGCCTATCAAGGTCTGGATGGCTCGGTGATGGAATCCCGGATTCTATTTCAACATCGGCAACCAGACTCTTTCAAGGGTTACACTGCGGTTTGGCAGCTAGAGTTGGCTTCTCACGAAACTCAAAAGCTGGGCTACCGAGTGAATATGTTGAGAAACAACCAATCCAGTTCAACTGTGAGCGCCGCTTTCACTTTAGGACAGGCGAAAGCTGCTGAGTTGATGGAGGAGCAAAACTGGGTACAACAAATTACACGCATTAGCTCAGATAAGAATACCTTCAATCGAGTGATTGAGCGGGCTGAACAAGATATGTATTTGTTGCGCCAATCTTTTGGGAAGTATAAGACTGTTTCCGCCGGAGTGCCGTGGTTTTCGACACTATTTGGGCGAGATTCGCTGGTTACAGCTTCTCAAACCCTGATGTTAAATTCGCAAATCGCCAAAGAAACCCTGCTATTACTGGCGACATACCAAGGTAAAATCGACGACGAATGGCGCGAAGAAGAACCGGGTAAGATTTTGCACGAGTTACGTTTGGGAGAAATGGCTCGTTGTCAAGAAATTCCCCATACACCTTACTACGGTACTGTTGATGCGACTCCCCTGTGGCTGATGCTCTATGCCGAACATTATGCTTGGACTCACGATCAAGAACTCCTAGAGCAACTTTGGCCGAATGCTTTAGCAGCAATGGAGTGGATCGATCGCAATAGCCAACAAACCAGCTACCTCAGTTATTTCCGTAAATCGAAACGCGGTCTGGTTAACCAAGGTTGGAAAGATTCTGGCGACTGTATCGTAGATCACAAGGGAGAATTAGCCAACGGCCCAATTGCCCTGTGTGAGGTGCAAGCTTACGTCTATTCTGCAAAAACGCGCCTAGCAGAAATAGCTAGGATGAAGAAGCGGCTTGATTTGGCAGATCGTTGGCAAGAAGAGGCCAGAAGTCTTAAGGTTCGTTTTAATCGAGATTTTTGGGTAGAAGACCAGGATTTCTGCGCTTTAGCTTTGGATGGAGATGGCAAGCCAGTAGACAGTATTACCTCAAATCCCGGTCATTGTCTGAATTTGGGTCTATTCACACCCGAAAGAGCCTATAGTGTGGCAGAACGCTTGCGGGCACCAGATATGTTTAATGGTTGGGGCGTTCGGACTCTGAGTAGTTTGTCACCCGCTTACAATCCAATGGGCTATCACACTGGTTCGGTTTGGCCCCATGATAACGCTCTGATTGCAATGGGATTGCGATCGCTGGGGCTAATCGATCAAGCCCTGGAAATATTCCAAGGTTTATTCGACATGACTGACCAGCAACCCTATCAACGTCCTCCAGAACTTTTCTGCGGCTACGAACGGAACGGTGATAATGCCCCGGTGCAGTATCCAGTTGCCTGCACTCCCCAAGCTTGGGCTACTGGTAGTATTTTCCAATTACTGCAAATGATGGTGAACTTGGTGCCTGACGCTCAAAATAACTGCTTGCGAATAATCGACCCCGCTTTGCCAGAATCGATTAATCGCCTGTCTTTTCATAATTTGCGAGTCGGCCCCACCATCCTCGATTTGGAATTCGAGCGTTCTGGTAGTACCACTGCTTGTCGCGTTGCGAAAAAACGGGGTAATTTGCGGGTAGTTATTGAAGCTTAGGAAGGGAGTAGGGAGTAGGGAGTAGGGAGTAGGGAGTAGGGAGTAGGGAGTTTAGCACTCCCTATTTTATGCTTAGTGCGATCGTCCTACCCTGTAATAAGAAAGTTGAGCGGTTGTCACTAATCTTTACAACAACGCCAGCAGCTTTAGTTAGCCGTCTGCACACTAGGGTTGTCATGCCGCTAACTATTAAGAGCTACTCCTCTAAAATTTGCAGAACCTCTGAGTTTAATGGCTCGTCTAGTTCAGGTGGTGGTACATTCTGACCTACACGGATAACCATTACATATCTCGGATAACGCCTCTGCGGAGGATAGCCTTTGGCTATGTCAATAGCTGTAGAGTCATATTCAAGATCAAAACCAAATAAGTAACGATAACAAAGCTGATAAGACAATGGAAGTGAGCGGTTATACAAAGAGGTCGTTTTAGGGGAAGTGCTAGTTATTAAATTTGCTGGTGCTACAACGCAGTAAGTCTCAGATAAAAAACGTGGAAAGTGCCCATGTTTGTCAAGCCCTTGAAGATATTTCTCGCCATAATCATCAAAATCATTTAAGTAAGATATGGAATTTATAAATGTAGTAATATTTTCATAATCATAGAGAAGCAAAAATGCTTGAGGGGCAATAGACAGAATATCTTCTAACTGAGTATTTTTAAGAGAATCAAATCTATTTGAATCAATTGAACGCTTTTTAGCCTCAAGAAAGCCTACTCCCTCCGATAAATCTCCGTTACGGAATCTGATTTTAACTAAAACTGCTACATCCCCATATAGATGCTCTGGTGTTCCTGTGTACTTGTAAACCTCCCAATTAATATTTAATTGATATCTATAGCCAAATAATGTTACATCTCTGAATGATTTTCTTAAGCCTTTGAGTATGTCTCGCGTTATATGGTCTTCATCCCATTCATAGGGATAACAGTCATCAATCACTGACTTCAGTACCTTTTCTACTTGAAAACAAAATTCCAAAGGTAGCATAAGCATCTTGCACTGACTAGTAAATTTAATGAATATACGCTAACACTGATGTCATAGCCCTATTGATGACCGACTTAGTAAAAACCTACAGTTACAATTCAAGGCTGAATCTTGATGCGTGCCAGAACCTTGCCTTGTTGAACTCCTAACTGCGACCAGAGGATTGAAAACTACCCCCCAGTAGTTTCGCTGAGTGCTTCACGAATTATCTCATCACTCACACCATGCCGTTTCAGACTCGCAATCAATGTCGAAACAGTATCACCCTCAAGTCGCTCAAGATCATCTCGCAGTCCTTGGCCGATGTAAGCACGAACTAATGGCTGATAACCAGAAAACCCTAACAATGGTGCTACTCGCTTCAAATCCTCAATCACATCTTCGGGAATGCGAATTGTGATTGTCGTCATTGGACGATTTTTATCGAGTCGCTTTTTTAAGACTTCAGCTTTCATAGTATTCACGTTCCTTGCGCGTCGCTTTCCGAGCCGAGATGATCCGAATCATGTCGTTTTCACGCTCAATCTAGACGACGTACAAAAGATTCCAGCGTCTGTCCAAGCCAATCACAGCATCCCGCTCCTGATCATTGCGCCTGGCATCAACTACCACTAGAAACGGATCGAAGAAAGCTTCTACGGCTTGCTGAAATGTTACGCCGTCATGATTGCTGGGATTAATCCCAGCTTTCTCCTCGTTTCAAACGAAGGTGACACCATTAAGCACGAAAAACACATCCATACCTCATAGTCTAGGCAAGATGTATTTACGTTGTCAATACGTTTTGTTGTAAAAGTTTACAATTACAATTCCGGGCTGAATCTTGATGCGTGCCAGAACCTTGCAATGCTCACCTGTTTTTGTCTTCCTCAACCCGATAAATAATGCGATACGGCTTTAGGATTAACTGGCGAATTTAGGCTTCATCAAATTCAGAAACCTTTTGCCCCTTAAATGGAAATTGGCTGAGTTCTTTCGTTTTCTCTAATAACACCTGACCAATTTTCCTGGCTGCTTCAGGATTGTCCTGAGCGATGTATCTAATGATGGGTTCTAAATACTTAAATATGTGTCAACTGGACAACACAATGTTAACTTACCAACCTACCGACGCGATCGCCTCAAATTTCAGGATCGTAATAAATTTCTGCTAAAAAAGGTTAAGGATGTAAAAATAACAATAATTTACACCCAAACTGCTAACAGACGCGATTAATCGCGTCTCTACATTATGCTTCCTCTGAATTGTCTCTTTTATGTCCTGGAGATGCTTCGTAAAGTGCATCGAGATGTTGACGCGCATCTTCAACGTTAATCGAACGCATTACCAAAAGTGGCTCTTTAATTAAGTTTCCCGCGCTATCTAATAACTCTGGATGGGGTACAAACTGTTTCTTTGATGAATAATAACCATAGTTACCTTGATTATTCATTGGCGAGGAATTCGCCGGGTAAGTTCGCTCCCGATCAAAACTGAACATGATCAGGTTACGAATTAAGTTGCCAACAGCTATAAATGCAAGGATTGTAAAAGCAAGAATGTAAAGCAGGTGTAACATTGGATTTTCCTCCAGGGCAGCAATTTTTAAAACTTTATTTTGTAACGCTTTGCTTCGCCGATACTATGATTCACAGTTAAGACGAGCATTTGACGCACTATGAAGGCGCTTACCTTTATATGAAGCTATTTGTCAACCGTTATCCCACTTACGGTAGCATAGGATACATTATTTTGTTAATCCAAATAATGTTAAGAAATTGTTAAGAATTTTCTACTATCTCTTTAACGACTGATATAGCGTCTTGCGTAGATGCTTCCTCGGCTTGTGATTAGACACCGCTAAGTAGTCTACCGAAATTTAGCAGATGCTCCAGCTGCTTAGACTTCACGCCCTTGACGAAAGCGCATTGCAACATTCCAACATTCTGTTACTAATTCATGCCAAGGCATTAATGTTGCCATCTCAATCCCGACTTGTTTATTAGTAGCAGCAAACAGCATCTTCACCACGCTTAGTTCATCCTGAGCTTGCTTAACTCGCAAGAGCAGGGCAGATTGCTCTTGGTCACTCATAAATGATAGTTGCTCAGTTTCGAGTAAATGGCGCGATCGCCTAAACCAATGCTGAAAATCTTCAAGCAGGGGTTCTAAAACCGTTTTCAGCAATTCAGTCCCTGGTAAGTTTGAGTCTGACATAAATGAGAAGCATATTTCCAACTTGCTTACTAATATTAACGTTATTTATGTTTCTTAACATTTTTCTTATTTTTCTCATAATTCCCAAGATTGTAAAAAAATGTAACAAAGAACACACAATTTATTATATAGTCTTGATATCAGGTTTGTATAGTTCCTTTGGAGAGGTGTCTATAGGTATAAATGACAGCGAGTTGCAATTCATAAGATAATTTAGCGATTGCACCGAATCCTAAATTTGACACTCAGGTAAGCAATCAAAAATTTATCTTTATCCCCGATTAAAAATTAATCTCAGTAATGGGAACATAAACCCGAACTGGCAAAAATCAAAGTCGTTATAGTTGAATGGCACTAAGAAAAGATATAGCCCTTGCCCAGAATCGGTTAAGAGCCTCCAGGCTCTTAACCGATTCTGGGAGGGCTGCCGCCTCCAGGAGCTTGACCAGAGGCAGAGCCTATGAGAATACATTCCCAGCCTAGAGGCTCTTAACGAGGCGACACAAGCCTTTGGGCTTTACAAGCGTGCCATTCCGTTATAGTTAAATAAGCCTACAGATTCAGATAAATCACCTTTTGTAATCACTTCGCCAATGGTTCAGCAGCCAATGTCGCTAAAATCATCCAATCAGTCAGAACAGCCAGAACAAGTTGAAAAAATCTATTTACCGCGTACCAGCGAATCGGAGAACTTAAAAAAGATTCGCCACACTGCTTCCCATGTAATGGCAATGGCAGTACAAAAGCTGTTTCCCAAGGCACAAGTTACAATCGGACCTTGGATTGAAAATGGTTTTTATTATGACTTCGACAGCCCAGAAGCATTTAGCGAAAATGATCTCAAAGCCATCAAGAAAGAGATGGTGAAGATTATCAATCGCAAGCTGGTAGTAAGTCGGGAAGAAGTCAGCCGCGAAGAAGCCGAACGTCGGATTCAGCAAATTAATGAACCTTACAAGCTAGAAATTCTGGCAGATATCAAAGAGGAACCAATCACGATTTACCACCTGGGGAATGAATGGTGGGATTTGTGCGGGGGGCCTCATGTGGAAAATACCAGTGAATTAAATCCCAAAGCAATTGAACTAGAAAGCGTCGCTGGTGCTTATTGGCGTGGGGATGAAACTAAAGCCCAATTACAACGCATTTACGCCACCGCCTGGGAAAGCCCAGAACAACTCACTGAATATAAGCGACGCAAAGAAGAAGCGTTGCGGCGAGATCATCGGAAACTGGGTAAGGAACTGGGATTATTTATATTTTCTGATTTAGTCGGGCCGGGTTTACCTTTGTGGACACCAAAGGGTACTCTGTTGCGAAGTACTTTAGAAGACTTCCTCAAGCAAGAACAATTAAAACGGGGTTATTTATCTGTAGTCACACCTCATATTGCCAGAGTAGATTTATTTAAAACCTCTGGACATTGGCAGAAATATAAAGAAGATATGTTCCCCTTAATGGCGGACGATCAGGAAGCTGCTGCACAGGAACAGGGCTTTGTTCTGAAGCCGATGAATTGCCCCTTTCATATCCAAATATATAAGAGTGAGTTACGCTCTTATCGGGAACTACCGATGCGATTGGCGGAATTTGGTACTGTTTACCGCTACGAACAATCAGGAGAATTGGGCGGTTTAACGCGGGTGCGTGGTTTTACTGTGGATGATTCTCACTTGTTCGTTACCCCAGAACAGCTAGATAGTGAATTCCTCAGTGTGGTGGATTTGATTTTGTCGGTGTTCAATAGTCTGCAACTGAAAAACTTTAAAGCTAGGCTGAGTTTCCGCGATCCTGCTAGTGATAAGTACATCGGTTCTGATGAAGTTTGGGACAAAGCCGAAGGTGCGATTCGCCGCGCAGTTGAAACCTTGGGGATGGAACACTTTGAAGGTATTGGAGAAGCGGCTTTTTATGGGCCAAAACTTGACTTTATCTTTAGTGATGCCCTAGATCGGGAGTGGCAATTAGGAACTGTGCAGGTAGATTACAATTTGCCTGAACGCTTTGATTTGGAGTACGTCGCCGAAGATGGGGTTCGCAAACGCCCGGTGATGATTCACCGTGCGCCTTTTGGTTCACTGGAACGGCTAATTGGGATCTTAATTGAAGAATATGCGGGCGATTTTCCTTTGTGGTTAGCGCCAGTACAAGCTAGATTACTGCCAGTGGGTGACACACAGCTAGATTTTGCTAAAGATGTGGTGGCGAAGATGAGAACGTTGGGCATCCGTGCAGAAGTTGATACCAGTGGCGATCGCTTGGGTAAACAGATTCGCAATGCAGAGAAAGAAAAAATACCCGTGATGGCTGTGGTGGGAGCTAAGGAAGTGGAAACTAACACCTTGAATATCCGTACCCGTGCCTCTGGAGAATTGGGAGTTATACCCGTAGATGAGGTGGTGGATAAGATGAAGGATGCGATCGCTAACTTCGATAACCTTCAGATCGATGTCACCAGCGCAGATTAACTTCAAATAGCAAACAGTAGGCTGGGTAATGCCCAGCCTCAAAAATTAACTGAAAAATCAGAATTAATGCCAGCTAAAGACATTTATCATGATTGTGTGAAAAATGCACTCATCAAAGATGGATGGAAGATTACGGATGACCCCCTTAGCCTCAAAATTGGTAAGAAGGATATATTTATTGATTTAGCAGCCGAGAAACTGTTAGCCGCAGAAAAAGCGGGAAAGAAGATTGCTGTAGAAGTAAAAAGTTTTATCGGCATATCGGAAGTAGAAGACCTCAAAAATGCCCTTGGTCAGTACATATTGTACGAAAAAATTCTCCTAAGAATTGAATCAAAACTAATTCTTTATTTAGCAATTAGTGACACAGTATTTATCAAAATTTTTACAGAAGAAATTGGCAAAATTTTATTAGAAGACAATACTCTAAAATTGATTGTATTCGACTCACAAGAAGAGGTGATTACCAAATGGATAAACTAGAGCTTTACCGGAATGTAATCCGTAAGACACTTGGAGTATATCTCAATATTTACTATGCAAATGCTAATATCCGTAATCGAGCGGCATTTGACTCAGAAAACGATCAATATCTAATTATTTCTGAGGGCTGGGACGATAAACAACACCTGCATAGCTGTTTAATTCATGTGGAAATAATTGACAGTAAAGTTTGGATTCAGTCTGATAATACCGAAAATGGGATTGCGAATGAACTCGTTCAAGCCGGTATCCCTAAAGAAGATATTGTTTTAGGATTTCACGAACCTAACGTGAGAAAATATACGGGATTTGCTGTTGCTTAGAAATTCAACTTAAATTTTAAAAGACCTGCGATCGCTTGGGTAAACAGATTCGGAATGCAGAGAAAGAAAAAATACCCGTGATGGCAGTGGTGGGAGCGAAAGAAGTGGAAACCAACACCTTGAATATCCGTACCCGTGCCTCTGGAGAATTGGCTTGAATTGCTTCAATTACCCCTTTGTCACACTTGTGGGCGGGTAAATAAACCACAATGCGCGGTGAGGTTTTCACCAAATGGCGGAGAAACATCGACTTACCCAAACCAGAATCACCTTCTAGAACAATTTGCCCTGCGATGCTGGGTAGCACCTGGGTAATTGCTTGGGGTTCTTCGGCACTGGGAACTTTCACCTTAGATTCTGGAAAGTATGTTTGGGGGTTAAAATTATCTAACCCAGCATCTGCTAGTAGGGAAGGCTTGAAGGGTTCAAATAACTTGCGGCGGAAAAAGGGAATCCAGGCGAGGAGAAAGGCGACGTAGCCCACGCCTAAGATGCGCCTAACCCAAGGATTCCAGAAGAAGATGGCTTGAACTTGGGGAAATTTGGGATAAGCAAAGATGAGGGCAAGCCAAAAGGCAGCATGAATCAAAATAATAGTTCTGGCGTTGAAAAACCATTGCCAACCCTTGAGGTTAACTATTACTGATTCCAGCGAATCAGCTTCGGTGTAGCCGGCTTTTTTGAGGTTGTTGTAGTGAGTTTCTAGAATACCAATATCTTGCGGTTGCCAAGAGACTTTTCTCGCAACTACAGCAATTTGCTTTGCTAAGTCTTCCCGCAATCGTGCAAAATCTTGACTTGGTTCCCAGACTTGGGCAAATATTTTGAGAGTTTTATCACCGCGATCGTGGCTTAATGAAATAGGAATTGTTTTAGTGTCAGGAAAACCCAGCCATGTGAGCAGTGTTTTGACTTCATTAGTGCCGCCACCCAGAAAATATGTCAAAAATCGCCACTGTGCAAATTCTGATTGACCTGCGTAATAGATGCTATCCAGAATTACAACAATATTATTCAGTTTGTATCGTCTACCGATAACGCAAGTTGTCGTATTATTACTTCCCCCCGCAGCAGAAACAGTAATTGAAACTGTTTTCTGTGTCGAAACTACTCATCACGAATATCGCGTGATTCGCTTATGGGAAGAAAATCCCGAACTATTCCTCAATGATCCAGCTTTGTTACCCTTAGCACCACTGACCGCAACCACGCAACCTCAAGCCTTGTTGCAACGAATTGTGGGAAAAGTTAATCAACTTGAGCCAAGACAACGACCAGAAATTTCCGCTTACACCCAAATCTTAGCGGGGTTAAAATACAATCAAGATTTGATTCGACAATTATTTCGGGAGGGTATGATGCGCGAGTCAGTGATTTATCAAGAAATTCTAAGAGAAGGGGAACAACTAGGAGAACAGCGAGGACGGGAAGAAGGACGAAAGGCAGAAGGGCAATTGCTGATTCTCCGTCAACTGACTCGACGGGTGGGAGAATTACCCCAAGAAGTCCTAGACCGTATTGAAACTCTCTCTTTAGAACAATTAGAGAATCTCGGTGAAGCATTGTTGGATTTTCAGGCGATCGCGGATTTAGAAACCTGGTTTAGTAGATTAGACGTAGGAGTGAAAATGACGTAGTACAATTTATGAATTATGCCTACCAAGGATTTTGGGCAACGCATAATTAATTTCACTCCTATGTCTATTAGATGAATTTTTCCATTTGAGCCAATGTCTGATGGCGCTAGGGGAAAAATAGTTTCAGAAGAACGAAGGCGAGCCCTAGCTTGTCAAATCCCCATATTAAAGTTCAATTAACTGGAAGCCCCAAGGTTTGAGAGCCGCTAGAGCTATTTCTGGATCTACACCTTCATAAGCCTCCCATTCCAACGGATGCTCTTTAGGATGTCCGTCGCCGACATTACCTGCAACTTTAATTATCGGACAGTTGGCGATGCGATCGCGCTCTAACCCTTTTGGAATTGCTAGCTCGATTTTATGACCGACAAACTTCGCTGTACTATCATTAGCTACAGATTCACGGATTAAACAAATATCGCCAGCAGTCCCCCAAGTAGTTTGGTAGATGTGGAGAAACGATATATAGGTTGCTGGTTTGATGGATCTTTTTAGAACGTGCATTATCTGTAATCCTTACACTATGAGTCAAAAATCATAAATCATATGAGTATTTTGTATCACGTTCGTAGGGAAGAATGTTCTTAACTCACATTTTGCACCTGGGCCAGGCGATTAGAAACCGCCTGGTGGAAGACGTGAAGCTTAAAAGACGATAATCGCCCACATACTAACTCCCAACCCAATGTGGTTCGTTGAGCCTTTGAACTCGGAACGCCGAGCTTTTTACTCGGACGTTGAGCCTTTGAACTCGGAAGTCCGAGCTTTTTACTCGAAGGTTGAGCCTTTGAACTCGGAACGCCGAGCTTTTTGCTCGGATGTTGGAGTTCTGAGGTCGAAGTTTCGGGTTTTGAAATGCAACTGTCGAGTTCTGAGTGTAAAACTTGAGGGTTTAAAGAAATTTGTAGATATAAAGGCTTGTAATGCTCTGGATCTAACCTAATACAGTTTGGTTAAGGTGCATAGTCCTTAAAGATCCCCCTTAATCCCCCTTAAAAAGGGGGAAATAGAGCCATTCTTAGCCTTCCTTTTTAAGGGGGGTTGGGGGGATCTCCAAACAATAAATATCACTAACCCAAGCGTATTGCCTTATAGTAGTAACTCTTTGCCTTCTCGTTGAGCAAATTAGCGATCGCATGCTCATACTTCTGCCAAGAAGCACAAATCCATATATCTGTCGGTAACTGGGTTTGAATTTCACTCATTGTCTAACCCTTGTGCCAGTAATCTATATTTCTTGTAACTCAACTTTTTAACCTCTGAAGCCAAATGTTCGAGTTCTGATTTAATTTCCCCCCCTTTTTAAGGGGGGTTAGGGGGGATCAAACCCTGTATCTGCTCACACACACCATCAAACTGATTTAAAACTTGGCTATTTGTAAACCTGATAACCTTTAAACCATAGCCCTCCAGAATATGAGTCGCTATTGGTTGTAGTTCAGGACGAATCTTTCCCGAAGTGACACCTGTAACTGAATTTTCGGGATCTAGCAAAGCAGCTACTCGACGACCTAGTTCTGCTGAAGCAATTAGGGTTTCTCGATTCTCAGGTAGTGGAATCCTTGCCCAGTCTTGTCGCAATGCCCCATCATTTTCAATTTGATAGTTCGGTGCATGGAGAATTGAGAAAACCTGATAAAAAAGATGCTCTGCATCCGCAACAGAACCAATGCTTTTCAAATACTCAAGTGCAGCATCAGAGATGTTTAAATTAACACCAGTCTCTAATCTGCGTTCATCATTAAAAAACAAATCAAGTTTTTTTGGATCAGGTTTGAGAAATAATGGTATGCAGCTTGCACCTCGATCCATCAAATCTGTACATCCGAGACTACAGATTATTTGCGGTTTCGACCATTCACGTCTAGGTTTTTGCTGAGATAAAATCCACAAATTAGTATCAAAAGTTTGTGAAAAATAAGTTGTTCTTTTTTCATCTAGAAGTTTTGTTTCAGGTTCCCAATAAATCCAGCGTATATCAAATGGGCTTTCTTTAACGGCAGCACCTGTAGACCGAATATCACGCAGTTCTTGGAGGTAGGTTTCTAAGGGATTCATCAGTGTATTTCTTTGCTTGCCATACTGGAAGCTCTATAATTAGAGGCTAATTCTCAGGATGCCCCTTTCACAGTATTTATACACAATCTGCTGTAAATAAACCTTGAAATATCAAGCGTCTACTAAATTCCTTAGCTTCGACTGCTGAAATATTACGACTTTAGCTCAAATTTCAGACGCTGAACCTCAAACTTCGACCTTTTACTCAAACGTTGAGCTTCTGAACTTGCAATATAGTTCGGATAAGACTTGATCCCCCCAACCCCCCGATAAATTGGGGGGCTAAGAATTGCTTGCTCTATTTCCCCCTTTTTAAGGGGGACTAAGGGGGATCTTTAGAGATTATGCACCTTAACCAAACCCTATTGTCTGAACTCGGAACTCCGAGCTTTTAACTCGGATGTTGAGCCTCTGAACTCGGAACGCCGAGCTTTTAACTCGGACGTTGAGCCTCTGAACTCGGAACTCCGAGCTTTTAACTCGGACGTTGAGCCTTTAAACTCGGAACGCCGAGCTTTTAACTCGGACGTTGAGCCTTTGAACTCGGAACGCCGAGCTTTTAGCTCGGACGTTGAGCCTTTGAACTCGGAACGCCGAGCTATTTTCTACAACGCTGCCTTTTCAGACTTGGCCTTTGCAGCTTTACGAGCAAACCGTTGCCCCATTTCCACAACCATTGCATCCAAACCCGCCCCCTGTCCACTAGCTTTAGCGTAGTTATATACCTGTAACGCGGCTGCATAAGCTTCACTACCCACCGCCAAAGTTGTATCATCTACCAACTCTTGTAACTGAGTCAGCGATAACAACACCGGATACAACGCTTCAAATAATTGCACGTCTTTCCGCATCTGTTCCAAGTCAAACGATCGCGGTAAAAACTCTGGGTTCTGCGTCGCTACCTCTAACGCTTTGCTTACAAACGCCCGACTCTTATCTCCCATCTTGGGTAAAGTCTTGCGATCGTCGGAACTCAAATCAACCAAAAATGATAGCTTTTCTTTAATCGTGCTAATTGCTTCCAACACAGCATCTCTCTCTGTTTGTGTCAGTGTTGCACTAATTCGGGCTGTAGACATAAGAATGACTCTCTACTAAGTTTCTTAAATCTAGATTGCCCATATATAAAACCAAAATTTCCATTAGCAGAACAAAGCCTGTCATCTATTAGGTAGGGTTGCAATACCGTTCGGATAAGATCCCCCCGCCTGTGGCGACCCCCTTAAAAAGGGGGTAAAAGAGATATTAATTAGCCCCCCTTTTTAAGGGGGGTTGGGGGGATCTCCGCTCAATAAACACGTTAATGAACTGTATTGATTAGGGTTGGATGAATATAAAATCCCACATCTGACGAAAATACGTTACCTTTGCGTAAGTCCTAAATATATCAGCTCAAAAGACGATAATCGCCCACATACTAACTCCCAAAGCGATCGCTGCTAAATGTTGCGGCATGAGCAATTTTACTGGTTGCTTTGCAATCTTTTGCGTTAATAATATAGTCAGCAACACTGAGAAAATTATCGTTGCACCTTGCAAAAAGGCAATCACAGCCGGGTGAGCAACCAATATTGGCAATTGTTCACCACTCAGACCAAGAGTCGCAAAAGTCACGGGTAAAATCCGCCCACCTTCGCCTAAGCCCAAACGCAAATAGTGAGCCAAGTTTCCCCCCAACACCAATGGTAGGTAGCCATAAGCAAGTTCTACAAACGATCGAGACTTACGGTTAAAGTTGAAGACTTGAATCAAGCCATAAGCCGCAAAGGTAAAAATCGCTGGGATAATTAACACTAGCAGCGATAATCCCAAGTGCTGCCAAAACTGAGTTAAATCCAGTTGTAACCCCAACCAAGATAGCAACTCTGGCAAGCGATGCAGATATATACCACCCAACAGCAAAAACAATAATGCTACTTCATAGGTGCGGGGTACATGAGTTGTCCACAGTTCTATACCAGGGGGACGCAAGTTAAACTCAACGGAACGATGGGGACAGGCTTTGAGGCAAGTCATGCAAAGTACGCAATCTCTGTTATCTTCTAACTGGGCTGGGTGCGAATATAAAGGACATCCATTGGTTTCCATTCCTTCGCCCTTTTGCGGCCCACCTTTATAACACTGATACGTGGTGCAACTGGCAGAACATATACCTTGCTGTGCCCGGAGTTCCGTCATTGAGAGTTTGGCAAATAAACCATTCATCCCGCCGATAGGACAGAGATAGCGACACCAGAACCGCCGCTCAAAAAGAGCCGAGAAAATCATTGCCCCGGCGGTAATTAATAGCAGCAAACAAGCGCTCAGGTAGGCAGTATTTTCTAAATGCCAGAGTTCTTCCCATAAGAAAATTAGGGAGAACAAACCAAACATGAACCATCCGCCCCATTTCTCAGCTTGCTGTCTGGGCCAGCGCTTGAGTTTTCGAGGCCATAGCCAGAGAGAGAGCTTTTGGGTAATTTCCCCGTAAATCATGAAGGGACAAACAGAACACCACACACGACCCAAAAAGGGAAAGAGAAATAAGAAGAAAGGCCACCACCAAGCCCAAAATAGATTTAATACGAAATTGCGATCGCGGGTTTGTGGCCCAATAAATAACACTGCAACAATAATCGCAAAAGCCGTTGCAGTAAAACCATAGTTAATGCGATCGGGCCACCAGGGACTACGTAAAAACCGCCGCAAAGGAGGATAGGCATTTAACAGATTCACCCGAAATCGTTTTTTCTTTGTTTCGGCTGGCCAGAAAATTTCTTCTGTTAATTCATTGGCACCCTCCGCTTGCACGATCGCTCTTTCTACCAGATTTTTCAATTCCTTGAGGTTCCCAGGAAAATCATAGGACTGGAGGCGACGCAGAGCTTCTGGGGTAATATGCGGTTTCGGAACGCCTCTAGCCCGAATGTCGAGACTAGTATAATATTCAACCTGTGCCTGAATATCAGCTTTCCGCACCCGTAGCGGTGGTACTTTAATAATGTGACCAATACAGCGTTCAATTGTCGGCTGAGTTTTTTCTGAAACAATCAGAATGCGTGCTTTACTGGGACGAGGTTGAGCGGCTGCATCTCCAGAACGAGTTATGGGGGTATATGTGCCAGTTTTGAGCAACTGCGTCACGGGTGGTAATAATTCTTCGGGCAATTCTTGGATGTTGTTGAGAACTAGAGTACCTTCTCCCAACCATTCCAAAAGTCCTGGTTTACCGCCAGCGCGACCGAATAAATCTGCACCGCTAGTTTGGAGAATACCACAATTTACTTTAATAATTGGTTCTCGCCGTTTTGGAGAACCAAAGTGGATGAGGGCTGCTATATTGTCTTTTTCTAATCCTGGTTCTCCAAAAATATCCACTGATTTGCGGTCAGCCGCAGCTTCTCGAATTTGCTCCCGCAGCCGCACAGCATAGCGACTTGTACCGACAATTCCCCGTTGTGCCTTGGTGACTAAATATGGTCGCAAAGCTACGGAACGTTCTTGTTCATAGCCAAGTGCAGATGTCACCTGAGCTAATTCTTGAACCAATTGGCGGGAAAAAGCCTGAGCAATTTCGGGGTATTGACTGGCGAATTCCCGAAATTTAGCAGCAGGTACAACCCACAAATGACATTCTGTTACCGTAGTAATTGTGAATGGACTTAATTCATCCAACAGCAATTCTTTGAGTTCAATCACTGCTCCGGGAAGGAATCCACAAGCTAAGGCTGGGTTGCTTTGATTGGTGCTATTGCTTTCGAGTTGACCTTCTACGAGAATATAAAGGGCTTCTGGAGGAGTGCCTTCGCTAACTAAGTCAGTTTCGGCACTCACTACTTGTTCTTCAATTAATTGTGCGATCGCATTTAACACTTCAGGCGAGAGAATTCCTAAAGTGGTGCGTTCTTGTAGCCATATAACCGTTTCTGGAGATGTCATATTAATTTCTCCGTGTAGGCTGCTGTATAACAAGAATTATCCCTTGAAAGGGTATGTCAAAATATCTCTGTTCAGCTGTTGTGCATTAATACACAATGTGCAATGTTTATTCTTGCTTACAGCAGAAATCATCTATTTGAACCACATCTGTCGTCGGGGCACAGCAATGCTCATACGTGTCAACTTAAGGTGAAACCCTCGCAATGAGGTTATATCAAGCCTACTTAATTACCAATTAAGTCCTCGGAACCCCACCCCGCTTTTGTCTAGCGACAAAATCTCCCCTCCCCGTTCACGGGGAGGGGATTAAGGGGAGCCAGTGCGGTCTTGGGGTCTCCCCAAGTGGAGCATCTGGCGTGTGGGGTAAAAGGCCTGTGGGATAAGCATTTTAACTTAAGTTGACACCAATGAGCATTGCTGTGCCCCTACTGCGTGGTCTATTTACCTGAAAATAGCTGTAAGCTAAAAACCTTTGTACTACACTCGTATTAAGCGTAAACTAAATTTGATGCAAATTTAGTGATGTTTACTAAATTTTGTGCATAGGAGGTTTCATGTTAAATATCAGTAAGGGGATTAATTCCCTCTCAAACTTTAAGCGGAACACCACAGAATTTATGGAGCAGCTACGGGAGACTGGACAGCCGATAGTGCTGACCATTAACGGTAAAGCCGAACTTGTTGTGCAGGATGTAGAGTCATACCAGAAACTCCTAGAGCTTGTTGAAAGGGTTGAAACCATTGATGCGGTTAAGATGGCACTCGAAGAGATGAAAGCAGGAAAAGGGGAGCCTGCTCATGAGGTATTTCAGGAGATAATGAAATCGCTGGATGAGGAATGAAGTACCGAGTTATTATTCTTCCAGTGGCAAAGGCTGATATCAACGCAGCAGCAAAGTGGATTCGTCAGAACGACTCACCAGAGAATGCAAAACTGTGGGTAAATGAAATCAGTGACGCTGTTGCATCCCTTGATACGTTTCCGGCTAGATGTGCCTTGGCTGCTATTGATGATGTCTTTGAAGAAGAAATACGGCAACTCCTTTATGGAAAGGGAAGGGGAGTGTACCGCATTCTTTTTACCATTCAAGACGAAACCGTTGTAGTGCTTCGTGTGCTTCACAGCGCACGAGATATGAATGCAGAGTTATAGCAAGTTAAGGGGACGAATTATGGCACTTTATCTAGACTCAGCGATCGCATCGGAAGCTGAAGTTGTTAAGCTTTGGGGATGGGTGAAAGGCATTACCACAAATCCCACGCTGTTATCTCAAAGCGATACCCCACCAGAAACCACGCTCAAAAAATTGGTTGCCTTGACAAATGGCCCGTTATACTATCAACTTGTGGCATCTGATAAACTTGGGATGCTAGCTGAAGGTAGAAAAGCTTTTGAAATTATTGGTTCACAAACAATTTTGAAGATTCCCGCAACACCGTTAGGTT
This sequence comes from Nostoc sp., assembly GCF_036919575.1. Taxonomy (GTDB): domain Bacteria; phylum Cyanobacteriota; class Cyanobacteriia; order Cyanobacteriales; family Nostocaceae; genus Nostoc. The sequence continues at coordinate 101,987 of NZ_JBALBY010000003.1, forward strand.
TTGAAGTGGTGGCGAGTCTATCACCAGAAATCACCTGTTCGGTGACAGCAATTTACAGTGCAGCACAAGCAGCAGTAGCACGAGAAGCAGGTGCTAAAATTGCCATAGCTTATGTAAATCGTGCTACGCGGTTGTTAGGTGACGGTATTGCTTTGGTGCGCGATATGGCTAGCGTACTCAAAGGTAGTGATACGGAAATCTTGGCAGCTAGTATCAAATCTCCCGAAGAAGCAGCCGCGTCGTTGCAAGCCGGGGCGGATCATTTGACTTTACCATTGGCAATGTTGCAGGCGATCGCTACTCATGAATTATCACAAAAAACTGTTGAAGAATTCGCTAAAGAAGGCATCGGCTTAAAATAATTCGTAATTCGTAATAGAGCCTCCGGCACGCACTCGCGTTCGTAATTCGTAATTAAATATGAGTTTGTCAGATATCCCTAATCTCTGGGTTCCTCTAGCACTTTTAGCTTTAATTGTTATAGCTGCTGTATTTTTCAGCCGCAGCAATTGATATTTAAAGCAAAGTTCGCAGTGAATTTTGAATTTTGAATTTGGAGTAAAGCGACGTGACTAACTCAGCACCAAGTCGTTTGGGGGAACTCGCCAACCTGTTTTTTAAACTGGGTGTCATCGGCTTTGGTGGCCCGGTTGCCCATATTGCCATGATTGAAGATGAAGTGGTTAAGCAGCGTCAGTGGTTGACAAGGGAAGATTTTTTAGATTTGCTGGGCGCAACTAACCTAATTCCTGGCCCAAATTCCACAGAAATGGCTATCCATATAGGATACATCTATGCAGGATGGCTGGGGCTAATTGTGTCAGGCGTTTGTTTTATCTTACCTGCGGTTCTAATTACTGGCGGCTTTGCTTGGGTTTATGTTGCTTACGGCAGTCTACCCCAAGTCGCTCCCTTACTTTATGGCATTAAACCAGCTGTTTTAGCAATCATCATCAATGCCCTCTGGGGCTTGGCAAAAAAGGCTGTGAAAACTCGCCAATTACTAGTGATTGCTTTGGCTGTGGTATTACTGATATTATTATTCAAATTAAATGAAGTAATTGCCCTATTAATTGGGGGATTGCTGGGTATGCTTTGGTTACATTCTGGTGAGAAAAACGACAAACCAGGAGATAAAGCCAACTTTTTGATTGCTAGTCTCAGCACAGGTGCGACTTTGAAAGCATCACCTGTATTTGCTGCATCGGTAGCTACTGTAGCCAACGTTTCTTTATGGCAGTTGGGCTGGTTTTTTCTCAAAGTCGGTAGTGTCTTGTTTGGTGGTGGCTATGTTTTGGTGGCTTTTCTCCAAGGAGGATTAGTTGAAGAATACGGCTGGCTGACACAACAACAGTTATTAGATGCGATCGCAATTGGTCAATTTACTCCTGGCCCAGTACTTTCCACTGCGACATTTATTGGTTATATCATTGCCGGTATACCTGGCGCAATTGTTGCCACAATCGGAATTTTTCTACCTTCTTTTGTTTTCGTGGCTGCCTTGAATCCCCTAATCCCACGCTTACGGGCTTCTTCTTGGACTAGAGCCTTTTTGGATGCTGTGAATGTTAGTGCTGTAGCCCTAATGGTTATTACTACTCTGCAACTGGGGGCAGCAACTTTAACATTACCACAAGCCCCATTTGTAGATTTTCTCGGCTTGGCGATCGCGATCGTCTCAGCCATTTTAGCCATTCGCTTCCGCCTCAATGCTGCATGGCTAGTCTTTGGTAGCGCTTTAATTGGATGGGGTGCTTCACTCTTGGGCTACACTCCATAAAATTGCAAATCTTGTAGATTTTAGCATTTCTAGAGATTTTTCTGATTTTGCCGACTTAAACAAGTCAAAAAATAGATATATTAAATCTTGCTTTCAAACTATTTTCATGTGATAATTATGATTAACTACGGTAAATCAATAAGGTTGCCGTAGTTTATAAAACGAGTTGAATAATTAAGCTTTTTATCTGTTTAAAAGTTTTGAAGAAGAATTCAGGAGTCAGAATCAATCAGTCGGGGATTGAGACCCGCGACTGAATTGTTGCACCACCAAATCTACGATTTGGTGGGGTATTAAACCCGGTTATTCATCCGCCAGTCATACAGAATTCATTCTGAATTCTGAATTCTGAATTCTGACTCCTGACTCCTGACTCCTGAATTCTGTTTGATAAAAGTTAACTTCAATTAAGGTGAAATATGTCAATTCAAGACACAGTAACTAATTGGGAACAACTGTTAGAAATTGCTCAAAAAAATACCCCTGCTAGACGGGTGCGTAGACCAGGGCAATCCCCTTCTACCGCTCCCATCCCTAGCAGTCTTCATAAACTGCCACCAGATACAGAACCGCCAGTACTGCTCTACCGCGATACCAACTCTTGGTGTCCATTTTGCGAACGGGTTTGGTTTGCTCTCGAAGAAAAGGAAATTCCCTTTGCGACAGAGTTTATCGACTTGACCAACAAGCCTAAATGGTATACCGATTTAGTTCCTACAACCCTTGTCCCGGCTGCGAAAATTGAGGGAAAGTTAGTCTATGAATCCAAAGACATTCTGTTAGCATTAGAAGAACGATTTGGGACAACCTTACTCCCTGAAGACCCAGAAGAAAACGCCGTTGCTAGGCAGTGGCTTGAGGATGCTGAAACCAATGGGGTGAGAGATATTGCCTACAAATTTCTGAGACAACCCCCTGAAGATCCTAATGAATTAGCAAGCTTACAGGCAGCTTTTGAAGCGAAATTAGACGAACTGGAGCAACTTCTTGGAAAGTATCCTGGCCCCTACTTTTTATCAACATTTAGCATCGTAGACATTACCTATAGCCCCCATTTAGACCGATTGGCAGCTAACTTACCCGTTTATCGGGGATATCACCTCAAGGGAAATCCCCGATATCCTCGCATCAACGCTTGGTTTGAAGCACTCAAACAGCGTCCCGCCTATCACCGTGTCAAATCGGATGATACGACCAACAATTTACTCCTGCGTCGCCGATGGGGTGTGACACCAATCGGCAATCCCTTGCCCCCAGACCCAGCAGCTAGCCAAGAAATTCAATTTCGGGCAGAAGCGGCTGAGAGGTTGACTGATAACCGAGAAGTTGCTTTAGGAGACATCCTAAAAAACTCCGGGGTGCAAGCATTGGCGGTCAATGGCGACACAACAGCCGTTAAAGAAGCGGTTGATTTTCACCTCAGATTGCTGGCTGACTATCTGATTAATGGTAATGGCGCAGCATTACCGTGGGGGCGCGTGGGTGGCAAAGACAATGCCGATCCGACTGTGTCTGCGGTTGGAGCCATCACACTCGCCTATGTGAGAAATCGGATCTGTGCGCCACGGGATATGAGCGCTGGTGCAGCAACTGCATTCCGGGCAGCAGCAGATAAAGTGTTGGCATCGCTTTATTAGCGATCGCTAGTGACAGGTTAAGATTCTATTTCGCATGGTGGTAGTCTGGACAATTTTTAGCTACCACCTGTTTTTCTCACCAATTTATCTTGCGGACAAGTCTAACAAGAATGACAGTAAATGCATATTAGTCTTCGTCATCTCTCAGAAGCTGACTTTGATTTCATTCATGAGGTGACGAAAGCGGCAATGCAAACCTACAGCGCATTTCAAGTTGGTGAGGTACACAAGCAAAGTCTCAAACCCGTGTGTAAAAGCTATTTTACTTCTGAATTATGACCCCTGAATTCTGAATTCTGCTGTATGTTGAACTTACCTGGGGAAATTGGGTCGATGAAGAGCAGCGATCGCGGCACCATTACAAATCGCTAAACCGGAATGGAGCATGAGTTGTCCAAGTACTTTTCGCTTTGACACTAATGGTATTTCTTACTTTTTAGATAGCGCCTATTATTCCTGAGTTTCATAAATCTTTCTCTAATTTCTGGAATCTATTTTTTGCTGATTGTAGAAAAGCTAGTATCCTTTTAAAGGTAGGCATATGAAGCGCTTTGCATCCATTGTTTTTGCTGGATTGATGATTTCTGCCTCAGCTTTAGCTATTTCTCAAAAAGCTGATGCAGCGACACCACCTAATCGTCACGAACGTCGAGAAATCGCTCAAGCACGTCATCGTGAGCGTGAAGCTATTCGTCATGACCATCGAGAAATTGCTCAAGCACGTCATCGCGAGCGTGAAGCTATTGGTCACGAACGTCGAGAAATCGCTCAAGCGCGTCATCGTGAACATCAAGCTATTCGTCATGAACGCTGGGAGATTCGCCATCACCAATAATTAATCTGGCTTTGGCTTTCAATACTAAGGGTTCAGGTAAGGGCGCAGACCGAGCCTGAACCCTATTAGTATCTTGTAGCGTTTTGGGGTAGATATGGCATGGCTGACACCAAGGGCAACAGCCGCGAACGCACATCGCCCGTTAGACGGTTTTGACAGGGCGACCCCAAATACCCAATTTCCTATCTGTCATATCTGCCGTCCCTGTCATCTCTGTCATACCTGCCGTTTCTGCGATCGCCAACTGAGAACTCAGCTCGGCAACCATTTTTCACCCAAATACGATTATTCCTATAGCCCCAATTTCCTCTACAACTGGCGCTAGACAATTGTCTAACAAGCCTCACTCTGCCTCTACTAGGTATTGAACAAGTATTCCTGTGATTATTCTCACTTGAACAAGTGATTATCTCCTGAGCTGAAGCGGGAGCTGCAATGCCCAAAAGTGTACCTATACTAACGCTGGCAACCATAAAGGTGGCAGCAACTATGGGAAGACGCATTACCATATTCAAATATTAGACTTATTCAAAAATTTCAAACCGAAAACTATAGTAATTGTAGCGAACTGGATTAAGAGCCAATTCTCAAATCAATTAAATGCAAAGAATATTTGCATTCTCAACAGCAGGTCAACGAACCTTTCCCTGTCTTTAACTAAAGTTAAAGTCTGTCTCTCTCCGAGTCGGAGAGGGACGCTTTTGCGTAGTCAAACCTCTTAGAGGTCTTTTGATTTAGCTAATTAGGCGGACAGTAGATGAACCGTCAAATTCACGTTTTCTTAGTGACGAAAGCGAGCTTCACGTTCACGCAATTCACGAATATGTCGTTCACGGGCTTGACGTTCACGGAATTCACGAATATGTCGTTCACGAGCTTGACGTTCACGGAATTCACGAGCGCGTTGTTCCCGGACTTGACGTTCGTGTTGGACTCTACCGTTATTAAAAGCTACAGTATTGCGATTTAAATGATCATGCCCAGATTTAAATTCAGCAGCATTAGCATTTTGGGAAAAAGCAGCAATTGAAGCAGCTGCTAATAAGCCTCCAAGAAGAATAGATTTCAAGCGGTTCATATATCCTCTATCTGCCTTGCATTACTTGATTTGTATACTCTCTATCTAATCGGAATAATCAGGTACACGCCTGTGACAAAAGTCATGTTTAAATGGTTACTTTTGTCACTAATACTAAAATTTATATTTGATTTTTGAAATCGAATAATGGTCGAAACCTTACCTGAGATGGGTTATACTCTCAGAGGATGTTTGAAAAGTCCTCATCTTGGTAGCAAATACTTTGAGATCCCCCTAAATCCCCCTTAAAAAGAGGGACTTTAAGAAGTTTTCCCCCCTTTTTAAGGGGGGCTAGGGGGGATCTAGAAGTGCCTAAAATCACAGCCAACCACTTTTCAAACAACCTCTCAGAGCAGCCTAATAAAACTAAAGTCGGATTCTTATATTTAGAGATGATTATTCAAAACCATCGGCAAGCGGTTGTGGGATAGAGTTTCAATCCCTAATAGGGATTTTAGGTAATTGCAATCTACTTTTGTCATAATCCTATTAAGAATATCCGAGTTTCAATCCCTAATAGGGATTTTAGGTAATTGCAATCTCGGCAGTATCTCTGCTTTAATGACTGCGATCGCTCGTTTCAATCCCTAATAGGGATTTTAGGTAATTGCAATACCAAAGGGTCACTCCAATCAACATCATCAAACTGTTTCAATCCCTAATAGGGATTTTAGGTAATTGCAATTGCTTCCTGTATCTCCCTTAGCTCCTGTAGCACCGTTTCAATCCCTAATAGGGATTTTAGGTAATTGCAATGAAATTGCCGAGGACTGGGAGTTAGTTGAACCATGTTTCAATCCCTAATAGGGATTTTAGGTAATTGCAATTCCCGAAATTGTCAGGCGGGTTTCCTCAGCAATTGTTTCAATCCCTAATAGGGATTTTAGGTAATTGCAATTACAAAGCTTCACGCTATCGGGGGATTTGCCTTAATGTTTCAATCCCTAATAGGGATTTTAGGTAATTGCAATTAATTCTACTGTGTTGGTTTAAGTTTTTAAAAATTATGTTTCAATCCCTAATAGGGATTTTAGGTAATTGCAATGAATCTATAGAATTTGAGTTGATAGAAAAATCTAGTTTCAATCCCTAATAGGGATTTTAGGTAATTGCAATTCGAGTCCATAATCCTCTTTCGTGAGTCTTCTTCGGTTTCAATCCCTAATAGGGATTTTAGGTAATTGCAATAATTTGAATTTCCCCTGGATAGAAAGTACCTAGGTTTCAATCCCTAATAGGGATTTTAGGTAATTGCAATCGCTGGCTTCTGAAAGCCTTATCTTATTTGGTTTTCAAGGTTCGGCTGCGCGAATGCGGAAATCATACATAACATGAGGAATTGTGATTTGGCTAGAGGGAAATGGCTGAAAACTAGTCCAAATAAGGTGCGCGGATGATTGAAAAATGCTAAAGCTCTCAAGTTCTTGCAGATAAGGCAATTTAGCCATTTTTGTTCTTACCTCTTCCCCAACACCTACCCATCCGCGCATTCAGCAAAAAAACTAATCTGATTGGAAAGCTGCTTGCTATAGATATCTGACTCGATTAGATTAGCTGACTTCAGGGCGATGCCCTTCTCTACGAGACGCTACGCGAACGGCGCAGGCTCAGGGTAAGACCTGGGCTGGGCTACGCCTACGCAATACCAGCACCCCCATAATAAACCTCATTTGGAAGCGTCTTCAAAGTCTGTTATCGCACAAGCAAACTCCCTAAAAGCTGTTTTTATCAGAACCTCTTTCGTTCCCCTTTCCAGCGAAGAATTGCGTATGAGGTCTGTTAATTCTATGAACAGCAGAGAAAACATAAAACGATCTTGGCGGTCAACTTGTTTCAAGCAAGACGATATAAACTGATAAAGCTCTGTTTTTCTAGGTTTGGTTTGTTCATCCCATATTTGCAACCCAAGCCGCAAGGTTCTCAAGCGGATTTCATTACTATTGAAGGACGCGTCTTTGTAGCGGACTGATACGCGTTGGGGTATTTCCATGAGTTTTAGCTATACATATTCAATGTAAAGTAATTATTCACTTATATTTTGGCTCAACCGGAAAAATCTGATATTTAGTTTGAAAACAGGTGATAGGTGATAGGGAATGTGAGTGAAGAAGTTTCCAGGTAGCAGCGATATCGTGTAATCGCCGCAATCCACGCCAAATGGTTTTCACCCCAGATTCACTATCACTATTGAGGATATTCAGCTTTTGCTGGCTATGGCAAGTTTTACAATAAAATGCGAAATATTACCTGAAATATTACCTAATTTAAAACCATTTTAAACATAAGATCAAACCTCATCCTCAAGGGATTGAGGGTGAGGTTTGATATTTAATTTGACCCACTTACTTATCAGTAAATTTAGCTTTGTTTAATTGACGATTTTTTAGATTAAATGGTGCATAGGCATAGCCCGTTGTAGACATCACGTTCATCTAGTAACTTTTTACTTTTGCCCCATTTGGTGAGCTTCTGCATAGATTCGCAGTGCTGCGGCCATTCTCTTTTCATAATCTTCACCCTGAGACTGGAACCAAGCCAATGTTTCAGGTTCTATCTGAACAAGAACATTCAACGACGCAACAGGCTTCCACCATCGAGACTTGCTAAAAAACTCCTCAGTTAAAGGAGGAATATCGGATGTATCAATTTCTTCTTCTGTCAGCGAATCAACTTTCTCCCAGTTCGTTCTTGAGGTATTGTTCATAGCGTTTTCGTTCATAAGGTAAAGCTTTACGAAGTGAGATAATTCGGATTGTTTCTTCGTCTAGTTCTGTAAAAACTACAACTACAATACGTCCATCAAGCATTCCTAGCCCAATTAATCGATCTTCTCCATAATCTTGACGATCATCCAGAGAAATCCGAAGTGGTAATCTGAAAATCCGATACGCATCTGCAAAATCCAGTTCATGTTTTACAATGTTAACCTCGTTCTTTTGCTGATCCCATTCAAACTTCATATACTCATTTTATCGAATTCTGACAATTAATATGAAAACTGTAATGTTACTCTATAAGTGAGATGAGGGAGCGATGCTTTCTCTACGAGACGCTACGCGTAGCTTGCTTCCCGAAGGGTACGGTGGGCTTCTCTACGAGAGGCTACGCCAACGCCAACGTACTTCAACATCATCCGCATTTGAATTGTTAGACCTCTTCTGACTAAATTACTCAAACGTCATCAACTTGTCTTTATCTGCAACCCAAATACTGGATATACCTTTATCAATTGCTTCATTGATAGACTCTTGATCTAGCCTTTCAATAATTTCTATTCCCTCTGGAACATCATTTCTTTGTGCTTTCTCATTTTTGATAACTCCTAGAGGTATATGAATTTCAGTGAGAAATTGTGCTAGAAAAGCCAACAGAAAATTTCTTTGAAGCTCGTACATATCGTCATCAAACCCACCATTCTCATTTTTATGACCATCTATATCAAGAAAAAGAAACCTTCTTTGGTTGGGATATTTATCCTGAGTACTTTTGACGAGTCTGTGGATATGATAAACACAGTCTTCAAAATCTTCCTCTTCAAACACCGCATGATAGAGCAAAATTCCCTCTGAGCGGAGTATACCTTCCCAATTTTGATCACATTGAATTTCACAAAATTTTTCCAGGTCGAGTGATTCTGTAAGATTTTTATGCCTTTTTTCCATCTTCTCCCACCAATAATCTCTACTCTGGCGAATTGTCTTTCTCTTTTCTGGATTACCTCCGTAAAGATCATGACAAGATGAACACAAAGGCGCAGCATTATCTAGTTTGTCTGATCCACCTTCAGCTTGAGGGATTATGTGATGTATCTCCACAAAAGGCTTATGACACAAACAACATCTAAATGCTGATTTATGTTTTGCAAGCAGTTTTATTTTATCGCTAAATGCCATAACAACAGAGGCTTTAAAAATTACTTTGCTTCTCAGAAGGTCTAATTATTTATTAGACTGAAACTTTCGGTCTAATTACCCGATTTGGGATAATTATCTGGAATTTTTTCATCTAAATATTTGTATATTATACAGAACTTTCCGATCTAATATGCACAAAAAGTAGCGACTTGGAGCGATCGCCTTTAAAGATTATCTGTGAGATGCACTTATGAGTAGACCGTTGTTGCGATGTCTGCGACGGGCTTCGCCTACGCATGACAGGTATTGTGTATAAGAAGTAGACTGTTGGTGCGATCGCCCCAAATCGACAAACAGCTATTGCATATTTATACTGGGTGAAGTTAAGCGATCGCCTCTAACTCAGAAATGTGTTCAGTTTCGTAGTTTTCAATTAAAACACCGATAACTTCCATTAGAGACGCAAGTGGATGGATCTCGTCTTCACCAACTTGATCGATTAAACAATCGAGGATCTCAACTAAGCGTTCATATTCCTCTTCTGTGTGAGGAACAAAAACGTTTTCGGCAATGGATGACCAAGCAGTTATGGTTTGATCAAGGTTTAAACAACGAAGGAAATAAAGATGATTTAATTGCCTTTATGCTTGAGCGCAATCTACCTGTCGATGAAATTGAAGCAAGCAATATTGCTGATGAAATACTGATAAATCCACCTGTAAAGGGATTTCTGACTATTTCTAATGCTTTGCAATGGCGACTCCAGTATGGAAGAGTAATAGAACGTGCTGGTCAAGAAGATGGCGTAATTGCTGTTTCCAAAATTAACCCATGACTCATAGTACACATAAAGCAAAGATAGAGTATGGAGATTTCCAGACACCAGTAGAACTAGCTAAGAGAGTATGTCAAAAGCTAGTTGAACTTGGTGTAATGCCGGATGTTATAATTGAGCCAACTTGCGGCATAGGTAATTTTATTGAAGCGGCTTTAGATTCGTTTCAATCAGCAAATAAGATTTTTGGAATTGAAATAAATCCTGATTATTTGGAAGAATTAAAAGCAAAACAATATTTTAATGCTAGTGTTGAAGCTTGTTTATTGTTTTGTAAGTTTGAATACATCACAAAACTATTTTTGTGATGTATTCAGCAGCCTTGAAAGTTCTGATTCCTATCGCATAGGTTATTGGAATAATAGGTAAGATAGAAAAAAAGCCTGTTCTTTTCGACGATACTGTTTACTTTCTTAGCTTTGATGATGAAAAAGTTGTATATAAAACTTTTGAGCTTTTGACTTCTTCAATAGCAAAAGACTTTTATTCATCTCTAATTTTTTGGGACGAAAAGCGCCCAATTAAGTCTAGTATCCTAAATAATTTAAACTTGACAGCTTTAACAGAGCTAACAGTAACACAGCATCATGCTATAAGTGTTAGACAAATTAACTACTGAATTGTTGAACAATTGTCTGTACAATTGCTAAAATGGCTCCTACGTTATCCAAGTAATATCTTTGCTTATCAATCAAAGCCACTTTTTGCGAAAGTTGAAGAAACTGCCATACTTCTCCTGTTGTCACACATCCATACACGGGTATTTCTGCTTGTCCAGATGAACGATTGAATAAATCTGCCGCCACCATTTGCGCTATGCACTGTCCTAACCTTTGCACATCGCTATATTCAATCATTAGCGAGAAGCTGCAACACAACAGTAATGTTGCTTAATACACTTGAGGGACAAAGAACTGCTCATTGCGGGGGGCGCGAACATAATTCTCATCAGCCACAGGTCTAGACGGAAGCTCTAAGGGAGGAGGTGTCATATCTTCGTAAGGAACTTTGCTCAACAAATGATGAATGCAGTTGAGCCGCGCCCGTTTTTTATCATCCGCTTCAATTGTAAACCAGGGAGCTTCTGGAATATTCGTGTAAGCAAACATGGTATCTTTTGCTTTGGAATATTCTACCCAGCGATCGCGTGATTCCAAATCCATTGGGCTGAGTTTCCAGCGCCTTGCTGGATCGTGACTGCGAGAGAGAAAGCGTTGCTCTTGTTCTTCATCGCTGACCGAGAACCAGTACTTGATTAAAACAATGCCCGATCGCACCAGCATTCGTTCAAATTCTGGGCAAGATTGCATGAATTCTTGATATTCTGCTTCGGTACAAAAACCCATCACCCGTTCAACTCCGGCTCGGTTGTACCAACTGCGATCAAAAAGGACAATTTCCCCTGCTGTCGGCAGATGTTGCACGTAACGCTGAAAATACCACTGAGTTTTCTCACGATCAGAGGGGGTTCCCAGGGCAACTACACGACAGCCACGAGGATTAAGTGGGTCGGCAATGCGTTTAATTACTCCTCCTTTGCCGGCTGCATCGCGCCCTTCAAATATGACGACCACCCGATAGCCGACGTGCTTAATCCAGTATTGCATTTTGACTAGCTCAATCTGGAGTTGCTGTAGTTCAGTTTCAAAAGTCTTTTTGGGAATTTTCTTAGCAAAAACTTCAGTGCTACCATCAAAAATCCGTTTGGATTTTTTAGATTTTTTCTTGTCTTTTGCCTTTACTAGTTTTTCTATTAAGTCTGTAGCAGGTTGAGCTAGATCATTATTTTGCTGGTTTTTAACTTCATCAATTGACATCGCGGTGACTCCATGCATTTGAATCGGCATAATTAGAGTTTATCTATATATTTTAATGGGAAGTGAGTGTAAATATAGACCTTTACAAGTATTACTACACCAAAAATGTAAAATTTTTATCTATTTTCTTATAGTCAATTTCAATTTTTAGTTTAATGGCACAATACAGCAAGAACGATCGGAAAGCGATCGCTTTCCGGACTGACCTTTTAGCTATTTATTTGTTGTAGTTGTTTGATTTTTTCTATCAACAGACGAACTTGAACAGGTTTGTTACGAAACCAATCTGTTGACCAAATGCGGTGAATTTTCCAACCTAGCCTTTCAAGCACTTCTTGTCTGAGGCGATCGCGATCTCTGGCAGTAGGTGAACTATGGTAAGATGCACCATCGCACTCAATCCCCAGTAAAAACTCACCAGGGCGATCGCTATTGACTACGCCAAGGTCAATTCGGTATCCTGAACATCCAACTTGGGTGCGGATAGTGTATCCCTGTTGGACTAAAGCATGGTAAACATCTTCTTCAAATGGCGAGTCAAAATGGAGCTTATCTGTGTAAGAGTTACTTTGTAGTCGTTCTCCACCACTCGCTGCGTACTCCAGATAATCATGCAGTAATTTTACACCTTTGCTTTGGGCGCGTGTTTTGTCGATGTCTCCAGCCACAATGGAAGAAACGAGTGTAATTTTACTTTTTGCCCGCGTCACAGCGACGTTGAGCCGTCGTTCTCCACCTTGCCGATTCAGGGGGCCAAAGTTGAGAGAAAGTTTACCTTGCTCATCACGAGCATACCCAACGCTGAGTAAGATTGCATCTCGCTCATCACCCTGAACGTTTTCTAATGCTTTGAGAAAAAACTGAGGTGAGTTATCACTGCAAAATGTCTCCAGAGTGGGGTGATCTTTCCCTAAAATCTCAATTTGCTCCTGAATGGCATCGGCTTGGGCTTCGCTAAAGGCAATAATACCAAGGGATTGTTCGGGAAATCGTTGAAAATGCTCCAACGTCAACTGAGCAACCTTTTGAGCCTCGATTCGATTATCTCTGCGTTTACCGCGATCGTAAACGCCATCAGGAACGTGTCGGAACGACACTCCCAAATCTGGATTTTGAACTGGGTTTGGAAACGTAACTAATTTAGATTCGTAAAAATGACGGTTGGAGAAAGCAATCAAACGCTCATCTTGACTGCGGTAATGCCATTTCAGCATATGTCCAAACATAAACTTTGAACATTCATCCAAAACGCTTTCATAGCTTGCATCATCCTCGTCATCGATATCTTCTTGACTGTCTCCAGTTGAAAAGAATGATGTGGGAGGAAGCTGTTTATTATCCCCAATTACAATCACTTGATTAGAACGGATAATTGAAGGAACAACATCCTCAGTCCGAAGCTGAGATGCTTCATCAAAGATGAGAACATCAAAATGAATTACATCTGGATTGATATATTGACTAACAGAAAGTGGACTCATCATCCAGCAAGGCTTTAAGGCTTTGACGAGATTTGGTATTCCCTTTTGTGTGTCGTTGAGGAGTTTACGGATGGGCAAATGTCGGCTTTTCTTAGTCGCTTCTCTTTTCAAATTTGGCAATTCAGCTAGAGCAAGTGAAGTCTTTTCCCAGTTTTGCCAGCGTTGCACATGAAGCTGTTTTAGACGTTTTATAGCAGTATCTAGTTGGTTATAATCGAGTTTGGAAAACTCTTTGATTTGCCGTTCGTGTACTTCAAGATTAAAGTTCTTCAACTCAGGTTTTCTGGCAAGAATAGCATCAAGGCATATTTGATAAATTCGCTTTTCTAAAACTGGAAACCATTGCTCTGGTTGAATTTTGCTTTCACGCAAAGCATCCAAGAACTTATTATTCCCCAGATTTTCGAGTTTATGGTAAGTTTCTTTATAGGTCAGCCATTCTTGAAAATAAGGCAGTTCTGATTGAGCCAAGTTTAAGAAGCTTTCTAATTCGACAAAAGTAATTTGATTACGAGGTAAGTAAGAATCTGTGATATCACTTTCATCAAAGTACGATAAGAGGAAATCTAATCCTTGCCTAACACTGTGATGGGTTGACTCATATTTCTTAACTAATTCAGCCAGTTCGCGTCGTTTAAAAGGATAATTTATCACGCGCTGGACGGAATCAGCAGAAAGCGAATACTTTTGTAAGCCAATCAACCAATTTAAAGCTTGTTCAATTTCCTTTAACTCTGCTTCACTAGAAACTTCCGGGTTAAATAAAGATCCAAAAATCTGACGAGCGGGGTAGTCAATATGACGTAGCCTATTTTGTACAGACTCAATAGGATTAGGTTTGTTATCGCGCAAAGCATCTAAGAAATCTTGGACTCCTAAACTTTCTAGTTGCCCATAAATTTCTTTATATGTCAACCATTTGCGGAAGTCGGGTAAGTCGGATTCAGCTAGATTTAAAAAAGTTGCCAGTTCGGTAAATAAAATTTGATTATGAGGCAGATATTGCCCAATAATATCATTCTCATTAAAGTATGAGAATAAGAAATCCATACCCTGATTAATATCTTCAGGAAGGGATTCAAGTTTCTTAACTAGTTCCGCCAGTTCGCGTCGTCCAGAGGGAGAATTTATAATGTGCTGGACTGAATCAGCAGGAAGCGAATACTTTTGCAAGCCAGTTAACCAACTTAAAGCTTGTTCAATTACTTTTAATTCTCCTTCACTAGAAACTTCCGGGTTAAATAAAGATCCAAAAACCTGGCGGGCTGGGTAATTGCTTTGATATAACTCGTTTCGTGCGGCTTGTATCTGAACGGCTTGTGCCAAATCATGTTTTAATTCGTTGTGGGAAATCTGTCCCTCTTTAGTGCTTAATTTCTTCAAAAGCTTGATATCGCGCCTGTATTTGGGATTAAAAATCCTAATCAACCAAAAGCGACTATATTTCTGATATCTGTTAGCTAAAGCAGCCAATTCTGAGGAGAACAATTCAGGATGATATTTTTGTTTTAAAAGTGGCTCATTTTCTTCTAGTAATTTAACATCGCCCTTCAACTTACTGAAGGCATCCTGAGCAGTTGAAATATCCGATTCATTCCAATTATCAGGTAAATTATCTGGAACTTTCAATATATGTTTAAGAGCAGGAAAGCAAGCTTCTACATTTTCCAAATTCAATAAGGGTTGAATCCTCATAATCATTTGAATCTGTTGGCTATCTGTCTGAATCAAAGAAATTGCTTGTTTAAATTTATTGATTTTATTCTTTATTTCTTGCTCTAGCGTCTCAGAGCAAGACTTTAAAGTACTTTGTGCCCAAATAGTTGTTTTTTCTCCTCTTAAAAATGGGAGAAATGAAGAAACACGACCCAGCAAATTTTCTGCTTCTTGCGAAAGCTTATTTTTTTCAATTTCTTGAATGTCTGTTTGCAGAATAGTGAAAGCATTCTGAGCAACTGCTATATCTACTCCAGTCCAGTTTTGTGGCAGATTTGATGGAGCTTTTCGTATGTAGTCTATGGCTGGATAACACTTATCTAAAGACTCTAAATTCAATAAAGGTTGAACTTGGAGAGTCTCTTGTAATTCTTGATTAATGTTTTGGACTGAAAAAAATTCTTGCTGAAATTCCTCTATTTTCTGGGTAATTTGCAATTCCATTTCATAGGAATAAGAATTTAGAGAACTTTTTTCCCAAATAGTTGTTTTTTCTCCTTTAAAGAAAGGCAGAAATTTTGCTAATTGATTTAATAAATCTTTTGCTTCTTGTAATCTACTAGCATTCCATTGGCTAAAGTTGGAAAATATGACATTAATATTGGGAACTGCTTCGCGCTCTTTTTTCAAAAGCTCACCCAATATCTCAAATGGGGATTTATCTAGAGGTTTTTCTTTCCCGTGTAAACTTGTCAGATATAAGTTTAGCGATTGACGAGTAGAAACAAGCTGCTCAAAGAAACCGTGATTATTTTCTCCACCGGAAATTTGTTTAATATATTCAATAGTTTTTGATAAATTATTTACAAGCTCCCGCTTATCTGTTGTTCCACTATGGTGGAGATTAAGACATATATGATCTAAACCACATTCAGCCATGCGCTTATAAACCACACTTAACGCTGTTTCTTTTTCTGCGACTAATAAAACTGATTTACCATCGCCAACCAGTTCAGCAATTATATTTATAATAGTTTGACTTTTGCCAGTTCCTGGTGGTCCTTGGACAACAAAGCTAGAACCAGCTTTTGCTGCTTCAATTACAACTTGCTGGCTGGAGTCAGCATCAAGAATTTGAAATATTCGTTCAGGTTTAACGTGTGAATCTAAGTCAGATGCAGGCAGAGGTTCTCTATAGTTAGACTGATAGGTAGTTAAATCGCCACTAATCGCTTGCAAAATTGGGTGGTCAAAAATTCGAGCTTCATTTTCGATAATATCCCGAACCATTGCAGCTTTAGCATAAGAGAACAGCGAGAGAAATACATTCTCTTTAATTTGCCATGTCTTTTGTTCTGCTAACAGTTGGCGAATCTGGGTAATTAATTCGTTATAACTTGTTCCTTGTACGGCTTCTCCCTCTGGAAGCTCAATTCCAAAGGTTTGCTTTAACTTTTGTATCAGTGTTGGATTTAATACAACATCTTCCTCTAAGAAAGATATTTTATAAATATCTCGCCTAGATTCTTTAATTAACTCTACAGGTACTAAAATTAGTGGTGATAGTAAAGCATCCTCTGGCTGATCTTTGTCATACCAAGTCAACGTTCCAAGCGCCAGAAATAGGCTGTTTACCCCTCGTTCTTCAAATGATCGTCGCGCTTCAAGACGCAATTTTTTCAGCCGATTTAGTTGCTCGTTGCCTATTTGACGAGTAATTAATTCAAGAGGATTTTTTTCTGCTGGTAATGCTTTAGTGTTTTTCAACTGGGTAATATCTTGATCTTCGCTATCAATCATTAGAAAATGAAGCGATTTTTTCTCTTTTGTCAGCTTTGCAAAGATAACATCTGGTTCTTCTGTCAGAATTTCTAAAGTTCGAGGACTATCTTGCCGAAACTTGATAAGAGGATTTCGTCGTCCCAAGTCAGCCAGCCCAGCTTTCCACTTTGCAATTTTTTGAGCAAGGTTTTGTTGAGAGTTTGAAGCTGACTGTGGCATACTCGCTTTTTTCATAAATAGATTTACTACCCAATAGTATACTATACCAGCCTTTTTCTATGTGAGCAGTTGCCTACAAGCTGCTCTGTCAACATTTCTCTAAAGGAACTCCATGTTCTTAAACATCTATAAAAATTAACTACTGAATTGCTGAACAATTGTCTGCACAATTGCCAAAATAGCTCTTACATTATCCAAGTCAATACGCTTGGGTTAAGGCTAAAACTCTTTGTCAAAATCAATTTTTTTAACGAACCGCAAAGGACGCAAAGGAAGAGAAGGAAGAGAAGGAAGAGAAGGAATAAATGCTTAACTGAACTGTATTGGTTTCTAACCGCCCTTTTTATTGTGGATTCATCCGAATCAAGTCTGTCAAAATACTATCCAAACTGCCGTTAACTTGAATCCGATCAATCTTCTCTGCAATCCGCTCTAATACTTCGAGTTCCTTCAGACGCAATGCAACGGGGTTATCCTCCATCACTTTAGCAGTGTTTAGCATACTGCGAGTAGCGGCAGTTTCTTCTCTACGTCTGACTACGTTTGCTTGAGCGGTTTTTTCTGCCTCGACTACTTTGCTCAAGATAGCCTTAATCTCACCAGGTAAAATAATATCTTTGACACCTACAGAATCTACTTCAATTCCATAGTCTGCGGCTTTCTGGCGGATGTATTCAGATATACTTCTATCAATTGCACCTTTATCTTCTAATAACGCATCTAAACTCCGTTCGCCGACCGCACCACGCAAAGCAAACTGTAATTCTTTGTATAAGAAACCGGAAATATCTGACAACCCGTTTTTTGCTCTCAATGGGTCTTGGATACGGTAGCCAGCCGTCAAATTCAACCGCAGAGGTACTTTATCTTTAGTGAGGATGTCTTGACCGGATACTTCCATATTTTGTAGTCGCAGGTCGATGGTTTCGGTTTGAAAAGAGCGTCCAAATAACCACCAAGCGTGTACTCCTGGCGATCGCTGTCCTTGAAACTCTTGATTAATGTATACTAGCCCAATATGCTGGGCGGGAACTTGGCAAATATGCAAACAGTTACGACTGAGCAATTTCACTTCTGTTGAACCCTCAACCAACTCAGCCACTAAAGCAGACTGTAACTGAGCATCAGCGCTGATGTCGAGAATTTCCACTGCAACACCCTGCCAAAACAGCTTGCGATTTGTGGGCGGCAAAATAGAAATCACTTTACCTCGATATCGCACAATTGCAACTTGCGAAGTCAGTAATTGCACTATTTCACAGTAGGCAGCAACAAAGTCGGGATGTTTTTCAATTAGTACATCTTCCAGGGGAAAATCTGGGTTAGGGATAATTCGGCTGAGAGTTCGGACTGTAACATCTCTATCTACCGACCAGAAAGCATACTCTCCTGGTTCTAGAGGTCGTACAAAATTATTTTGCAGATATAGTAAACCAATCTCATACTCTGATATTTGGAACTTTTTGAGTCCATTCAAGGCAACTGAGCGCAATTGCTGCACAAAGGAACTAGGCAATTCCCAGCTTTCTTCTAAGTTGAAGAGATGAGATTCTACCTCAATAAAACCACGCCAAAAAGCTAGTAATTTATTTGGTGCAACACTTACCCAATTCTGACCATAACGGACTAAAGCAGCTTGGTTGAATGCAGTTCTGATAATCAATAAATGTTCTTGCAGTTCGGCTTCGTGACTTCGCAACAATAGTTCTAGATTTTCAATCTGAGCTTGTGGCTGATTGAGGTCATAGGTTTTGATTTGCCAATGCCGACCAAAATAAGTATGTGTACCGGGCTGCAAAATTTTCTTAAAGTCGCTGCGGTGATATAAGATGCCGATTTCGTTAAGTTTGATATAAAATGTTTGCCACATAGTGATTTGCATAAATAATTTGAGCGATCGCTTCAACCAGTTAAGAAGATTTGATAAAAACATTTATAACCTTGCTTGAACTCAAATACCACCTATGTCTCACAGATCAAGTACTGGAGTAGACAAAGGCTAAAGGATTGGTTTTAGTTTCTTGTACTACTATATACTACAAAAGATTTATTTACTCTGCCAGTGCAGGTTTTTACAGTTCCGGTGCGGGCAAAAGCTTCTCCAAAGCTGGATTAAGATTGCTGTTACTTTTTCTAAACTCCTCAATGGCAATTTAGAAAAGAACCACGCTCAAATATGCCGTTCGCTTTGTCAATATAGAATCCCAAAGGAAACTAGATGTAGGAAACGAAGGGACATACTCAAGTTAGGGAGAGATACAGTTGCGCTAGCTCTTTTACTGTTATAAATACCTGCATGACAGAGTAGAAAAAACAAGAAGTTTTTTTGATTGGGTCTTTTTCAATACCCATTTTTGATTGGGTCTTTTTCAATACCCAACAGTTCTGCTGCCTTGTCCCTAACAAGGTGCCCGTACCCAGGGCGAGGGTTTTTGGCTGAAAGTATAGGAATCGAACCTATAACTAATCGGCGATACACCGATCGCTCTACCAAATGAGCTAACTTTCATGGTGAAATAGTTGAAATCACTGGGCGGTATACGCTATCACCAGAGGTTGGCGCACCAGTCGGGTAAAGAGAACCCAAACTACAGCTTTATGACTTTATTACTATCCCGGTTCAAATCTAGCACAGGAAAAAAGTTAAAAGGGTGAATTCCATTCGCCCTGGCTATTCTTGGCTGATTTACACCTAAATGAGTCTTTTATAGCAAGTTCGGCTAGTTGCTGATGTGTTTTATTGCCTTTGGACAAGAATTTATGCAATTCACCAACGGCAAAGAAATGTTGGTAGAGACAGCGTGGCGTTGGGAATTGGAACGAGTGCTGGAATATGCGAGTAGTTGAAGTGCGATCGCTTACCCTGGACTAAAGTGACTGGTTGGCTGTGAATCAGAGGGACATTCAATGTCGTTTCCACTAATTTCAGGAGTTACAGGAGGTGTTTTTGATGGTGTAGTAGTTTCGCAACTTACAGTAAGTGTAGCATAAGAACCGTCTGCATTTTTTACTAAGAAAACCGCTCCTATATAACTTTTAAAGCCATCTTTTTTGGCAGCAGCTGTTGCTATAGCTTGTAAGTTATCTGCTCTCAAAATACTGTAATGATAATATTTGGTTTCTGATCTAATACCTAGTTCTAAATCTTCTAGTCTGGAAGTAAAGTTATTTTTCTCTAGTTCAGAAGGCATAAGCAAGAAGGCAGAGGGCAGAAGGAATCCACCCTTTGAAGGGGAGGATTGAAGCAAGGACGCTTTGTATCTCGCGCTGCGCGTCTCAATACAATTCTTGTTTTTTGAGTAGGCTTTCAAGTCACAGCTAAAGTTTTTATTGTTCCTTTCATCCTTCTGCCTTTCTTGGTAAAAAGCTTGTTCTGCTCTATTAATTGCAGCAATATACGTTCTAGCTTCATTTTCTCCTCCCTTTCTTGCCGGATAATATTCTAATTGATGATTAATTTGTCTGAATATATTTGGGAGAATAACACCCATTAGAAGCAGTCCTAAAAATACCCTTTTTTTTTGTTTAATAAAATAAATAGCTTTAAAAACGTACTTCATCAGTTTGAGAGTCACTATATTTCTGCTTGATGCGTTCCACGCTTGATTTAAATTCTGCGCCTTTGTTGGGGTTAATCATTGCTACATAATTTGCAAACCCGGTAATTGCGGCAATTAAATTAGTTGAATTCCCCCACTGTTTGCCTGACAAGCCTTCTTGTTCAATTTGATATAGAGTTGCCCGAAAGGCTTTTAATGTCTTTTTAGATATATTTAATTGCGTATTTACAATAACACCTGTTACCTGCTGTTGCACGGATTTACCTGAAGTCTTGGTTTTATGAGGATTAACAGTGAAGCCCTCACTAGTAATAATGAATTTAGTGTTTTTAATTAAATTAGATATTCTGTGCGATGCATCCCCAGAAGCAGAAAATGTTAAATCGTCAGCGTACCGCGTATAGCAAAACCCCAGATTTTCAGCCATTGTAGTGAGACGACTATCGAGATGACGACAAATTAGATTTGAAATAGCAGGACTTGCAGGCGAACCTTGAGGTAAGTGGCGCTTTTCTGAAGCTATATAGTTAATTTGCCCATCTATTTCTATTTCCGCAGTCGTGCAAATCAACCCGAAAATTGTCGCCACAGGTTCTAAATAACCAAACCCGCAAAATAATTCTTTGACACGTTTGTAGGAAATTGACTGAAAAAAATTCTGTAAATCAAGATTGACTATTACATTTGCACCAACATGGGGTTTAGCGTTGGTGACTATGGAACGATTTTTACAAAACCCATGTGCTGCATTATGAACTTCTAATTTTTCTAAAATATTCTCTAAAATCCACCTTTGAGCAGCTTTAAGATTTGGTTTTGGTGCAGAAATAATTCTTTCTCCACCTGTTTTTTTGGAGATTTTGAAGCGGAGGTAATGTGTAATTGGGGATGTAGGACGGGTAGTTGTCAAAAAGCTCAGTTTTCCTAAGCTTATGCCCATTGCAAAAGCTATTTCTTCGGGAGTATTATATTCAGCTAAACCATGCGATCGCAAAAGTGCTAAATTGTCAGTTCGCAACCTTTCTAGATTACTTTCAGTCGCTAATGGGGTAGTGGTTAGATTTTTGCTGTACATACTACAAAAGATTTTTTTACTCTGCCAGTGCAAGTGTTTACAGTTCAGGTGCGGGCAAAAGTTTCTCCAAAGCTGGATTAAGATTGCTGTTACTTTTCCCAAACTGCTCAATGGCAATTTAGAAAAAGAACCCCCTTCAAATATGCCGTTCGGTTGCCAATCTAGAATCCCCGAAGGAAAACTAGATGTAGGAAACGAAGGGACATACTCAAGTTAGGGAAAAATACAGTTGCGCTTGCTCCTTGACTATGATTATCGAACATCACCCTTACGAGTAATGACCGACAGCAGAACACTTGCACCGCAGAGTTTGGAAAATGACGGACTCGAACCGTTTTGGGATTTCTCCCGTACCATATTGGCTACTGTGACAGAGTAGTCTCTTTTGACCCGGACAGGGTTTTTGGCTGAAAGTGTAGGAATTGAACCTACGACACATCGATTATGAGTCGATTGCTCTTCCAATTGAGCTAACTTTCTGGGGTTTGATACAGGATTTGAACCTGTGACGCATCGATTATGAGTCGATCGCTCTTCCAATTGAGCTAATCAAACGATATAATTTAAAGTACTCAGCGGTATACGCTCATATCAGAGGATGGCGCACCAGTTAGGTATATAAAACCTAAACTATAGCTTTGTAACTTTTTGACTATCCCAGTTCAAATTTAGCACAGGAAAAATTATCTGTCGTAGGGGCACAGCAATGCTCATGCGTGTCAACTTAGAGCCAGGGCGAATGGAATAGAGCCTCCGGCACGCTGACGCGAACGCGGCTACACAAAACTTAGTCCACCTTCTCTTCGAGACGCTGTTCGCGTTCGTGGACTAATGCAAAATCAAGGGTTCTTAACCCACGGAGGTGGGTTTTGCCTGTGTAGACGCGGTTTTTAACCGCCCTTTTAATGTTAAGTTGACACCAATGAGCAATGCTTGCGCCCCTACCACATGGTCTATTTACCTGGAAATAGCTGTATTTATTCTTTGGAAATCCCTAGATGTTCTCTCAAATCAACGTAAGGTGTTCTATTGCTTTTACTCAGGGGTTGATGCCAAGCCAGAAGATTATTTAGCGCCTGCACGCCATCTTCACTGGGTTTGAGGGTCAATATCAAGTTTTCACAGCGACCATTGACTTGATTTGCGGTGCAAACCACATTTTGTCCATTCATTTTGCCGACAGTAATAAACTTCAGTTCTCTGTTGCGACGGTAAGTTTCCAAGCGGTGGCTCACGTCTTGACAGCGCGTCAGTTTATTGTAGCCAGCGTCTCTGAAGTAATTGGAAGTCCAGCGAATCCAAGGCTCAGAAACACCTCTAAAATTTGTGTACGCCGTCACGGGTTTGTTTCCTGACGTGTCACAATAAAATCCTTGCCTACTTTCGGCTTGACTTGGCTGATTGATGGTTGCAGTCGCGCCGAGAGCGATCGCACCTGCAACTAAAACATTTGTTAATGATGCCAATTTCATGGGTAACTCTCAAATCTTGAGTAAAAAGTTTTTATTTGCCTCTCTTCCTACTAGAAGTAGGGAGATGATAAGAATTCCAAATTGTTTGGGGTTTTAAGCGTTTTTACTTGTATATATAATGAGCCGCAACCCATTTGCGACCATGATTTGTTTTTTCCCAATGTCCAGAAACCAACACTTTCTTTTTCGCTGGTGGTGCATGACGCTTAACTTGTGGTGGTCTTTGTGCGATTGTTTGAGCAGGTCTATTAAGACCGTGGGGATTAACAATAACCTGGAATGCTGATGCTTGTGAAGGAATAGAAGTAACAGCAAATGGTAAAAGAAGCGCTGCACCAGCAAGAATTTGTTTGATATTCATCACTAAATCTCCTTTTGTAAACTGCATGATTAAAGTTCAGTAAACCTTAATCTGGTTGATGTCTCATGTTTATAAGCATAGGAGTTCAAATAGCTATACACTAGTGATAAAAGTAACTAGTTTAATCATGACTTAAGTAATCTCTAAAACGCTAGTAGGGAAAGACTAAATATCGTCTGACTTAAGTCGCAAGATATCGCGCATAACAATCACCAGTCTTGGATAGGTTCGATGAAATTCATTTTCGTTGTTGAACTGGTGACTTTCATAAAAGACATTGTTACCAGTTGATATTTCAAGAATATCCATTTCACAAGCTCCTGACTCCCAAACCGTTACTCTACCGAGATGTAATGAACTGTCAAAGTCAAGACGCATAGCTGAATTATCACTAGGTTCACAGTAGGTCAGCGTGTATTCCAGGCGATAAGCAGCGAAACGTGATCTTAATCCTGATTGAAATCGGTCAAAACCTCGTTCTGAAATTAGTTTTGTTAGTGGATTTAGACTCATTTAGGACTTACGCACGAGTTACGGAATAACGAACCGCAGAGGCGCAGAGGACACGGAGAAATCAGAGTTTGAGAGATATTTTGCGTAAGTCCTATCATTCCTTATATTGAAAGCAGGAGTATTATTAATTGCCCCAACTCGGCAAAAAACAATTACCTCAAATGCAATGTCTACGACGGGTGACGCCTCAATTTGACCTATGCTCACGATTCATTCTTGAGCTTCAGTCTGGGAAAGCCAGACCAGTCATTGGGTCACGGATATATAACCCGAGTGTGAGACTACGCATCACTTCATCCCAAATGGGTATTAGCGGCTCTGCTTGATCTACCCAATAATCGAATGTAATCAAGCACTGAACATTTGACCCCAAACCAATGCAAGTCCGCGAAAAAGCTTCCCGTGGCTCTGCCTGGGTATCAATGAACTTTATCTCTGTCCAGACAATTCTGGCGGTTTGGCGCTTGACGGTAAAAATTTCTCCCCTAGCAATGACGTTGCGGCTATCGTCTTCCATGACTTTCTTCAAGGTGGATTTTAGCGGAAACTGGCTCCAGTCATTGGGTGGGAGACGATTAAAAGATACTTCTAGGCAGCAATCATCGTCAGGCGGTTTTCTATCCATGAACTTGAAGGATTTTTCTTGTGGCTCAAAAACCCAATTCTGAGGAACATTGAAGCGAACAGCGCCTCGATCTGCTACAAAAATTTTATAGCCTGATGGAGATTCCCAGCGATGATCAGGTTTGAGTTCAAGCGTTTCTTTAATCCACTGGAGATTGCTTTTCTTACGCTTTGCCATAGTATTTTTGTTCTCTCTGCTGAAGAAGGCGATCGCCCATCGTAGACATCGCCTACTTTGTTAATGTTATCAAATAGTTAGTATTTATCTATGGCGATCGCAACGCACCACATATCATACTGCACTCTAATGAAGAAGGTGTAGGCATAGCCCGCCGCAGACAACCTCTCGACTCTAACCGATAACCGCAAGCGATCGTCAACTATAGAGTATAGTCCACAGTCAAGCCGGAGTTGAACGGTTTAGGCGACCAAACAAACGCTAGTGAATGCTACCATTCCCCTCCCCTTTATGTCGCCGCACTTTCAAGGATGTTTGTAAAGTCTAATTTATTACTATAGCAATCCTGAATCAAACGCGCAGAAACAAGAACTCCGACTTCTTAAATAAGTCGGGTATCTGCGGCTTGCAATTCTATTACTAGGGGATATTTCTGTTTTACTAAGGTTTATTTGCTTATCTAAACTTGCTACATTATCCAACTCGGTTGAGTATTTTTACCGCAAAAAATCAAAAATAAAATCATTTTTGAATAATTATGCTAGGCTAACATTTAGAGAAGCTAAGAATCGTAAAAGCATTAACAGGTCTTCCTTCCTGTGCAAACAGGATATGTGAGAGGAGTTGGCTATCTTACCTGAAAGTGCTAGTGCATCAGTTGCGATTTTTCGTAACTCTTTGAAGAAAGCGAAAAGCAAAAAGTGTCCAAATAGGGATTAATTTACTACCTGTTAAAGTTTGTGTGGTGTGTCGCTTTGCAACTCAGCTTTCTTACAGGATATGTTCTAAATCGCCTTTCTTTGGTAAGGGTTTTAAAGAAGTCGGAAGTCGGAAGTCGGAAGTACAGTTTTGTAACTGGGATTTAGATTTAGACATCAAAACTTGCGGCTTCTTAGTTGCCGGGGACTTAAACCCACCGAATTTTGTTAAACTCCATTTGTGGCGGCTTTTGGCATACCTGAAAACTTTTTCTTGTAGCGAATGTGGCGTAAACACACCATAAAACACCTTGATTGTGCTTACTCCTTTTACCCTTTTTGTATTAATCTCCAGCGCGAGGCAAAGACATGAAAAATACCCAAGTCACAATCAACGAACTACTTAACGAGACAGGCTGTCTACATAACCAAAAAAAATTGCCTGACAACAAAAAACTATCTTGCAATAAAGCAGCACAACCAGGTGCAACTCAAGGGAATTGTCCTTTTGATGGGGCAATGGTTTCTGTGGGAGCAATTACTGATGCTGCTCATTTAGTACATGGCCCTGTTGCTTGCACTCACAACCCTTGGGCAACTCATGGTAGCCTCTCATCAGGTTCTCAACTACACCAAATTGCTTTTACTACTAACTTTGGTGAGAATAATGTTGTTTTTGGTGGTGAAAAGAAGCTGTACAAAGCTATTCTCGAAGTTGTTCAACGCTACAATCCTGCGGCTGTATTTGTCTACGCTACCTGTGTCACTGCTTTGATTGGTGATGATGTGGATAGCGTCTGTAAAATGGCTGCAAATAAAATTGGTATTCCGGTTATATATGTAAATGCACCTGGATTTTTAGGTAGTAAAAATTTAGGTAATCGCATCGGCAATGAAACTTTATTGAAATATGTAATCGGAACGGCAGAACCAGAATTTATCACACCATTCGATATCAATATCGTTGGTGAATATAACGTTGCTGGGGAATTGTGGAATGTTTTACCACTGTTCAAGAAATTGGGTATACGCGTTCTCTCCAAAATTACAGGTGATGCTCGCTATCAAGAAGTTTGCTATGCTCATCGTGCCAAGTTGAATGTCGTAATTTGCTCGAATGTAGTAGTACAAATGGCACTCTCAATGCAAGAACGTTATGGAATTCCTTATATTGAAGAATCCTTCTATGGTGTGGAAAATCTCAACCATTGCTTGCGAAATATTGCAGCAACATTAGGCGACAAATATCTTCAAGAACGCACAGAATCGTTGATAAGAGAAGAAACCGCAACCCTAGATATTGCCCTAGCTCCCTACCGTTCTCAGTTAAAAGGCAAGCGGATTATTCTTGCTAGTGGTGGTGTAAAAAGTTGGTCACTTATTTTAGCAGCCAAAGACTTGGGAATGGAAGTTATTGCTACTACTGACAAAAAGAGTACAGAAGAAGAGAAAGCCAAAATTAAGCAATTGCTTGGTGAAGATGGTATTGTTTTGGCCGATGGAACTCCCCCGGCATTACTAAAGGTACTCAAGAATACAAAAGCTGATGTGTTGATTGCTGGGGCTGGCAATCAATATACAGCGCTGAAAGCACAAATTCCTTTTTTGGATATTAACCATGAACGTCATCATGCTTACGCTGGTTATGCGGGGCTGGTGGAAATGGCACGGGAATTATCTGAAGCCTTGTATAGTCCTGTATGGGAGCAAGTCAGAAAACCTGCTCCTTGGGAACTCTTGGAAACATCATATTCTCTTTGAATAGAGAACTGAGAAAAACGAGAACAATTAGTCAATTGGAAAAAGGTCTAAGTTGCTTTTGCGACGCCGAATAGCCCGTCGTAGACATCGCTCTCTTTGTTAATATTAGGGACTGACAACAAATAAATTACCCAATCTTGTGGGGTGGGCAACATGAGCGCCTTTCTATACGGGCGCTCATGTTGCCCACCCCACCACAAGAAGTAGTTGAGTATTTTTTATTTGTCAATCCCTTAAAAGCATAAATTTTATACCAACAATTTCAACCCTATGGAATGCAAAAGATACGAAGACCAGTTATACAAAGAATCAAAATTTCATAAAGATGACGCAGTAATTAAAGATGTGATGAAGATTACTTAGTAATATTTGAATATTCAGTGGCTATGTGATTTTATGGAAATAAGAAATAAAACTAAGTGAGTATCGCTGACTGAATGAACGTGCAATGTGAATTAGCTAGCTGCAAAATTTAATACCACTCTTGGAGACTATTTAATGGTCTGCTTATTTCTGCCGTGCTGTACTAGTTTTTAGTGAAATAATTTTAGCTGTTTTCCTGGTATGTAAGTACTTTGTAAGGTATAGCACATATATGATAGTAAAAACTCTAAGCAAGAGAACCTTGATTCAGAGCAAAATTGCTTGCTATCTCAATACCTTCACCAAAAAGCTATTGAGAATAGCTTTTGCCAAAAAAACGCCATGAAACTGTGTAATTGACTATTAGGAAAAACGCATAATTCCTTTCAATTACCTAGAATTAGGCTCTCTTCTCTACTTGTAAATAGCAACTACACCTTGACAGAAAATACTAAATACATTGTGTGGTTTTGCAAGATTAAAATTTGATTTTTCTGAGTTTAATGTGATTAAGATTATGTCTACTGCAAACTTGTCTGTTCTCTCGATTGATGGTCTGTTGGAACGTCTTGAAAGTCGCTCAAAGCTTCATGCTGGTTATCCTTATAATCTAGCATTTGATTCTCACCGGGTATTACCGCTTTTAAAATACACACTTAATAATTTAGGTGATGCCTACGTAGAAGGTAATTATGGAATAAATACTAAAGATTTTGAGCGAGAAATAATTAGTTTTTTTGCAGATATTTATCATCTCGAAAAAGATGATGCATGGGGATATGTTACATCGTGTGGCACTGAAGGAAACCTTTACGGTATTTTGATGGGGCGTGAGTTATATCCAGATGCAATTCTTTATGGTTCGGCTGATTGTCACTATTCAGTGGTAAAAGCTGCAAGGATGTTTCGCATACCATTTGTAGAGATAAAAAGTCAGATTCATGGGGAAATAGATTATTCCTCGTTGTATGAAGCTCTCGATAAGAATAGGCATAAACCTGCAATTATTAATGTAAATGTAGGAACTACAATTACAGGTGCAGTGGACGATATTAGTAAAGTAGTAGCAATACTTTCTGAACTAAATATAACTCAGTTTCATATTCATGTAGATGGAGCTTTAGGAGGAATGCTAATTCCTTATATGGAAGAAGCTACTCCTCTAGATTTCTCTCGATATCCAATTGGTTCCATAGCAGTTAGTGGTCATAAATTCATCGGTTCTCCAGTCCCTTGTGGAATAGTGCTAGCACGGAAAGAAAAAGTGCAATCCTTTGATATTGAATATCTTGGCTCAACGGATACAACAATTACAGGTAGTAGGAATGGATTAACACCAGTCATTCTTTGGGATGCTATTGAACAGCGAAAACATCTCTTTAAAGAGGAAGTACTAAACTGTCGGAAATTAGCAGAATATTTCTGGAATAAAATTGCTGAATCAAGAAATTTTGCACTGATTAATCCTTTCTCTACTACGGTTGTATTTGAGCGTCCAGAGAAGTTCCTTGAAAAACGATGGCAACTAGCTTGTTATGGCAAAATTGCTCATATTGTAGTTATGCAGAATCATAATCAAGCAATATTAGAACAGCTTTTGCAAGAGCTAGGTGTGATGAATACATAGAGGGTGTTTGAAAAGTCGGTCAGGTGGTAAAAAAGCTCCGAAAATTTTTTGTAGCGTTCATGTAATGTTTCTTATCCCAATTTTTAATTAATTTGGTCGGATGTTAGTACTTATGCCTCGACGAAACGCTTGATTTTCATCGGCTTCGGGCAATCAAAATTTTGCACGAGAAATTATTCACCCCTTATTCATTAAGGACTTTGGACGGTGCAACCGCGCAATGATTTTGCTCGGTTGCTGTGTAAAACCACAAGAAAAAACAATGCCTGATCAAACATTCCAGAAGTTAACCCAACGGAGATTGAAGATACTCGAACTGCGATCGCTGACGAATATCGCTTTACAGTTGATGAGGCAGTTGGACTTAATGGAATGTGTGATTTCCTTTTAAGTCGTTCGCCGGAAGTGCTAGAAATTGAAGCACCATGCATTGTGATTGTAGAAGCAAAAAAAGCTGATTTAAGAACTGGGTTTGGACAATGTATTGCAGAAATGGTTGCAGCACAAAGATTTAATGCCGCAAAAAATGGTCCAGTTGCCGTAATATATGGTTCTATTAGCAGTGGTACACAATGGCGATTATTGAAGCTGGAGGATAATATTGTCACCATCGACTTGATGGATTATCCCCTCCCACCTGTGGAACAAATTCTCGGATTTTTAGTTTGGATGGTTCAAAACAGTTGAGATGATTTGAAGTCACGACACACAAAAAAACTGTTTGAGCAGGTGCAAAATGCAATTAGGCTTAAGGAATTATTCTTAACAAAAAATAAAAAAGCTATATCTAAGTAGGTAGACGTAATTAAACATAAGATCAAACTTCACCCTCAATCCCTCTCCGTGAGTTCGGAGAGGGAAGCCGGAGGCAGGGTGAGGTTTTATATTTAATTTGAACCACTTACTTAATTCAAGTTCGGGTGATTACTTATAATAAAATTTACAGCGCATTTCAAGGAAAGTGAGGTACACAACCAAAGTCTCAAACCCTTGTGTAAAAGCTGTTTTACTTCTGAATTCTGACCCCTGAATTCTGAATTCTGCTGTATCTCTGATCGGAGGCGGAGCTTTTCCCTTGCTCCGCTCCTGAATTCTGACGAATGTATTCTTCTTCAATCAGATAATTACTCCACAACCATCACCGTTTGATTTACCACCGAGCGTGCTTTCCGTCGATAATCTGACTTGCGTGTTCCACCAGCCATCCCGTACTCATCACTATTTTTGCCATAGCGAGATGCAACACTCAGCAGCATATGCTCAGAATAACTATTTAATGCACGTTCTGCATCTAGTAATGTATTCTGCGTTTTATCCACCATTGTTCGTGCTTGATTATATGCGGCTAGCTTCTCTCGTAACTGATAAACTATAGTGTTGTAAGTAACAATTGATAACCCATTGCCAAAATCTAGTTCAGGATTAATCGTTTGCAATCCTTCAATGCGTCGTTCAGCTTTAGTCAGTGCTGTTGAGTTTCGTTTCCGTTGCGTCATAAACTTTTCCTTTTTGGATTAATTTAATATAGATAACCCTGATGGTGTTTAACACTGAGTTTGTTATCTATCATTAGAATAGGCACTTGTCGGATGCATCAGCCTGAGTGAAGCTACAGAACTTTTAGAGCATTGAAACAGGATAAATGCGCGTATATTTGCTGAAGTTTGTTGATAAAACTTAATTTACGAGTCAGAAACTTAATTTACGAGTCAGAAACTTGATTTACGAGTCAGAAACTTGATTTACGAGTCAGAAACTTGATTTACGAGTCAGAAACTTGATTTACGAGTCAGAAACTTGATTTACGAGTCAGAA
>NZ_JBALBY010000004.1:0-15894 GCF_036919575.1 Nostoc sp.
TCCCCACTCCCCACTCCCCACTCCCCACTCCCCACTCCCCACTCCCCACTCCCCACTCCCCACTCCCCACTCCCCACTCCCCACTCCCCACTCCCAGCCTACGCAACTCAGTTCAATAATCAAAGCGGATTACTATATTAGTTTTTGTTAGCACGCGCTGAAAATTCTTCTGATTCTTCTACCTGAGATTTAAATGTTGGTGCTTCTACAACTTCTTCAGGTGCAGAAACGATGATATCAGCACCATTGATAATTGCTCCCAATAACCCCAGTTCCGATTCAACCAATTGATCAATAGCTTCACCTACCATATTCTCTTCTGTATAGTGTGGTCGCGTCACTAGTACGATGCCATCGCTGTAGGGTTGGATTAACAAAGGGTCATTGGATATGCCCAGAGGGCTAGTGTCTAAAATAACTAAATCAAAACGTTCGCGGACATCCTCGATCAACCGCCGCATTTCGCTAGATTCAAGAATAGCAGCTGATTGCCGCACAGGGCCAGGGCTGGGAAGAATGTATAAATTTTCTACATCAGGAACTAAACGAATACATTCACTTAAGTTAGCGTAATAACGCAGGGGTTCAATAGTGGCGTCGGGGTCAGGAATTACTTTCAGGGACATACAACGGGAAGGCGATCGCAAATCTGTTTCGATAATCAAGGTTCTTTTACCAGCACGGGCTGAAGCTATACCCAAGTTATATGCACTTGCCGTTTTACCCTCAAGACTACTGGTGCTAGTAATTAACACCACCTTTAAGTTTTTACCACCAATCCGGCGCAGATTACTACGGAATTTCTCATAAAATTCTAAATAAGGAGAATCGACAGAAAGTAGCACAGGCATCGCTTCTGGATCTAAATCATCAACTGGCATTAAAGGCAATTCTCCCAACAGTGCCACTTCCCGTTGCTTGAGGCTCTCGCGGATATCTTCCCTGGTTTTGAAAGTGCCTTCCATCGCTCCCAACACAAATATCACCCCGCCACCAATCAACACACCTAAGAAACCACCCACAGCAAGGGTAATCGGCACACTCTTCGGAGGTTTAATGTCGGCAAGGACTGTAGGGCGTCTGGCAATGCTGAGGCTGCTAGTAGTTTCTGCCTCTGCGGTTTTAGCATCGGTTAGCTTCACCTGCATTTGGTCATAGATAGCTTTTTTGAGTGTAACCTCCTGTTCTAAACGCGATCGCTCTAATTGCTTATTGGGTATTAGAGCATACTCTCGCCGCAGTCGCGCTTCTTGTTGAATTTCTTGGGCTAGTTGTTGTTGCAGCGTCTCCCCTTGGGTTTGCAACGTCACCATTTGGTTTGCCAACTGCTGACGTGCAGGATCTAAGCTACTTTGGGCGCGAATACCTGCAATCTTACCCGGAAGCGGAGCCGCCGTACCTTCACCACCTAACACCTCCGCTGCACGTTGTTGCAGCAATTCCTCAGCAGCTTGTTTCTGACGCTCCAACTGAACCATAGTTGGGTGTTCGGGTCGCAAATCTTTTCTGAGTAAGGCGATTTGCGACTCACTTTGATAAATTTGCGTTCGCAAGCTCCCAATAATTGGATCGGCACTCAAAGCAGAAGAAATATAAGCTTGTCCGACTGTTAAACCTAACTTATTTTGTAAACTGCGAACTTGACCATCAACTCCAGAAATAGTTAATTGAATTTCCCGTTGCAGATTTTGGCTGGTAGTAATAGCGCTTAACAAGCTGCCATTCTCAGCTGCTAATATTGCCGTTCGCTCGATGCGATCGTACTGTTCCAACTTCTTTTCAGCAATTTGCAAATCTCGTTTAGTTTGTGGTGTGCGATCGTTAATCTTTTGAATAATTGCCTGTAATCGCCCAGTATTGATATCACTGCTCAACTTGATCATTGATTGCATCAATTCTGCCAAGACCTGTATAGCTCGTTTGGCGTCAGTATCTACATATTTCAATTCCAATATACTAGATTCATATTCTCCAGTCCTGGGGTTTTTTTTAGGTAAAGTCAGGGCAATACTGCTAGCGAGCTTTTTCGGTTGGACACCAGCTTTTTCTGCCACTCCTGCAATTATCTGGTTTGATAATAAAGCTTCCTCATTCAGTTCCTTACCTTGCTGTTGGATTTGAGTACCAGTTGTAGAGAAAGAAACTGGTGGTCCACTATAGGTAAGTGCAGCAGATCCTATATAACTAGTAGGTGGCTCTGGTTGCATAGCCACCAGAGTTGACCCGGCTACAACTAAAGCAAAACTAGCCAGTCCAATCCATTTGTACTTCTCAAAAGCAATAAGATAGCGTTTAACAATTGGTGGGGTCATGGTCGTTTTGCTCCAATAAAAAATTAAAAATTAAAAATTTAGGAAGTACCAAACTAAAGATAGTGGTTTTGATACAAGATCGCTATCAACTTCCTACTGTATATATCGGTTGATTGATATCTTTAATATTTTTCCATTAATGAATTCCAAGAGAAGTTGGAAATGTGGCTTCCTCCACTCCCAACTATTTCCAGATTGTACCCTGCTTTGAGAATTACTAATTTGAACCATTGCCACCCACGTTTCTAAAAAATTGGAGAAAGGATTGGACATTGAAGAAAGGTTGGGTAATGGTAGTCAGTAAATTAGTAATCTTACCGATGAGGTTTCGACCAACAACAATAACATCATTATCTTGAAGCGGCACATTTTGAGATGCATCACCACCTAGAGCTTTTTTAGCATCAAGTTTCTGGGTAACAGCTTTACCTCGTTCAGAATCAAAGCGAACCAGAGCGATATCCCGGAGGTTAGCAGCGTCAAGATTTACTCCTCCCAAAGCATCTACAAATGTACTGCCGTTAGGCAACGCTTGAGTGGAAAGACCTCCCCCAGCGTAGTTTAAAACCCGGACTCTAATCTGTGGTGTCGCCAAGGATGAACGTGCTACCAAATTGCGGTCATAACCGTCATCATTACCAACTTCACGACGGGGTACGAGTATCGCATCTCCATCTTGTAAGCGTAAATTAGGGATTGAACCGCCATTTTGCAATGCTGCATATAAGTCAATATTTTGTGAAATCACGGAACCATCAATTAACTTCCGGCGTACTTGCACTTGTCGCAGGTCTGCATTCAAAGTTGAACCGCCAGATATTAGCAAGGCATCAGCAACGCGGGGTGTTGATGAATTAATCGGATAAATTCCTGGTTTAAATATTTCGCCGCTAATAGTAACTTGAACTGGTCGCGTCCCTGCCAAGGATACTACCACAATTGGATCTGGGAAAATGCGACTTAAACCCAAGCGAATTTTTTCTTGAGCTTCTTCCAAAGTTAAACCTTGTAATGACACCGTTCCCACTTGCGGCACGACAATGTTACCTTCTGGACTAATTGCAGCTTGAAAAATGAAGTCTTGACGCTGCGTTGCTAAGGCTAAAACTATTACCGGATCAACTACATAACGATTTAAACCCAAACGAATTTTTTCTTGAGCTTCTTGCAAAGTTAAACTTTGTAAGGAAACTGTTCCCAGTAACGGCACCACAATATTACCTTCTGGGTTGATTAAAGCTTGAAAGCTCAAATCTGGAAAGCGCTGAACTGAAACGCTAATTCCATCTCCTATTCCTAAGCGGTATGGGCCAGGAGGACGCTGAAGCACAACGCCAATTGTATCTCCTGGCCCCAAGAGGTAGCGGCTGAGTTGGGGGGAAATTTCGTTATTTGCACCTGGAGGCACAACCTCAGTACCTGGCAGAGGCGAGGGGGGTTGACCTGGTGATTGTCCTTGAGATGGAAAAGGCAGGGCAACGACAAGTTGGATAGGTGTTGTTAAGAAAACTCCTACTTGAAGACTAACAAAACACAAGGCGCTGAATCCACGCATATTAAAATTGGAGTCTATGAACATCGGTGCAGAAAATACTGATATACAAATTAGTCGCGCGGAATGGTTATTTTACTCTATGAATGTCCTAAATGTCTCTTTTATCTCCAAGTATTTACCAAGAAGAACAGGATAGTTTACCAAAATTTTATTTCTAACTTTATATTGTTAACATCTTTTAGCTCAGTTTCAGCCTGAACGCAATTTATTGAGATACTGTTGATGAATATCTGGACAAACGTATATGTAACAGACTCTACAAAGGGTCTGCCATCAATACAGCTTGCACTGTTTCTCCGATAGACTGGGCTAAAGACCAAGATGTTTCTACTTGCCCCAAAGGTTCCATTGGAATCAGAATACTGACGGCTACCCAAGGAATACGTTGCTTATGCCACTGTGCCAATTGATCCGCCAAGAACCAGTGTAAAGGTGATGGATTTCCACCGTCTGGCATAGCGTACCATTGCAACACAGCGAAGGTTTGCTGTGGTGTGGAGGCGCGAAAGAACCTAGCTTCTACTTTAGTTTCGACATTAGAAGTCAACTTTGCAGGCGGTTTCACAGTAAATTCAGCAGAGCGAGATTGAGCTACATCCCACTTTCCCCAGCGTGACCTTCCCCAGCCGTTAACCTCTGTCCACTCTACCTCTGGTTGATCCATAGGCCCATTTTGTGGCAGCAAAAGCAGGATTGCCTGGGATGGCGAACCTTCTTTTTTAATTACCTGCAAAGACCATTTATGTTCGCCAATTTGCTGTTCTGCTTGTTCAATGGTTTGCCAACCAGGAAGGGCTAACCCAGTCTTACGGATCTGTCTTAACTCGTTGAGGGTAGTAACACGTGGCGGCTGTTTCCATTGCCAGTGTCCTGTCAGGTATCCGGGAACCCCTCCTATTGCTAGCACCAGTAGTAATAACAAAAGTGCTGCTACTTGACTCAATTGGTTTTGCTTGAAAAACTTGGAGAAGGAAATCATCAGTAAAATTTATAATACTTAGACAAAATTTTACTTCATAAAATCACACTATGAGTTCAGTAATATTTATGATTTACGCATTAGCGAGGAAAAATTAAGGGAGTAGGGAGTGGAGGAGTAGTAGTGCTGAGTGCTGTTAGCGGGGCGTTTAGCCCGTGCTGAGTGGGAAATCTCACTTATTTACTCAGGAGCTCTGGGAGCATCCCATTTGGCGATACATCAGTCATGCGTGTCAACTTAACGTTAAAAGGGCGGTTAGAAACCGCGTCTACACATGCAAAACCCACCTTTCCTTGCGGAACGCTACGCGAACGTGGGTTAAGAATCCTTGATTTTGTATTAGTCCACGAAGGTGGACTAAGTTTTGTGTAGCCGCGTACTCCTACGGAGAAGCAAGCTACGCGTCAGCGTGCCGGAGGCTCTATTCTATTCGCCAAGGCTTAAGTTGACACCAATGTACATCAGTAAATCACAAACTTTTGGAAACAAACGTAAAAGCAGGGGTTCTAACCGGTAGAGCTTCCAATAAGTCGGTTACAGGGTTGCTGCCCTGTAATGAGAATTATGTATCAGATTTTGTTACCAATGCTTTAGGAGTTAAGTTAACTACAAATTTCCAGCAGTCGAGTAACAGCACGCGCAGCCGAAAACTTTCCCGCAACGTATTCGCTGGACTGAAAACCCCGTTTAATTGCTTCATCCGGATTATCTAAACAGTATCGCATACATTTGGCTAATTCTTCTGCATCTTCATTTTCAAAAAATAGGCTGTGCGGTCCTCCCACTTCGGGTAATCCTCCCATTTTTGAGACAATCGAGCAGGTTTGAACGCTAGAGGCTTCTAACACTACGTAAGGTGCTGGATCTTGCCAACGAGATGGAGCAATTAAAGCCAAAGCATCTTGAACTTTTAGCAGTACTTCTTTTTGAGAAACTTTACCTAAAAAATTAACTTTGTTGGCAATTCCTAAATCAGACGTTAGCTGTTTTAATTCCTGAGATTGTCCGCCATCGCCAATAATAGTAATTTTAAATTCTTTATTTTCATCTTGTAAAATCCGCGCTGCTTTTAATAAAATATCTACGCCTTTGTCTGTATCTAATCTACCGACAAAAATAAAATTATATGGCTTAGATAAATTTTCTAAAGTTTTAAGCTGATTTTCCGACTTGATTTCAATCGGATTATATAAAATATCAACTGGCCAAGGAAAAGCAGAAGATTCTCCTAAAAAGTTACTACAAGCTGTATGATAATCGGCTAAGAAGGCAGTAGAAAGCCGGCTAGTTAGGCGTGCCCATTTCACAAAAGTGTGTAATTTCCACTTGAATGGATAGTTGGCTTTCGGCAATGTGTGTTTAAATTCAGCTTTTAAACGTTGCATAAACTTCATCTGCTCATAACTAGTATGAGTAGATTGATAAAGGGAATAATGGTATTTAATAATTATCTTTTTTCGCAAGAATTTACATAACAAAGTAAAAGATAAGTCATTTGAATTCATATGTACTATATCTGCCCAAGCAATATAACTAAACCATTTGGCGATATTATCTTGTCTGGTAGAAATAGTTTTAACTTCAATTAGTCTAGCTTCCAACTCGGGAATAATAGAATAAATGTAAGTTAAAACTCCACTAATTTCATTGTCGTAATGACGGTGTTGAATTAATATTTTCATACATCAGGTGCTGGAAATTTTGTATTTATGGGAATTGTGGTTGAGCATAACTATGAAACAAGTATAGTAATCCGCTTATGTCCCTGGTTTACCTCACCCTCAATCCCTCTTCTTATAAAGGAGAGGGAAGCTAGATACAGGATGAAGTTTTGTATTTTATTTAATCCACGTTCCTTAACTCGGAACTGTTTTGCCCAATGCCCAATACTTCTCTATGAGAGGCTGCGCCAACGACAATGCTACTTCAATGTCGCTCAGTACAAGTCAGTACAAGTGCCCAATGCCCAGTGGTTCTAACTTTCTGCTTCTTGCTGTGTTTCTAAAGATGCTGAAAAATAACTATTAATCCAATTTAGTAAGGGCACTAATGACACCAGCATACAAGCAGAGTAGAGATCACCACCCCAACCCTGATGCAACCATGTAAAAGCCGCTTCTTGACCTGTGCCGTGAAAGAAAGTCAGTAAAGTATTACGAATGATATTGGCAGTAGTACTAACGATCGCAGCAATACATAAAAACGATATAGTTGTGCGGCGTGAAGACAAACCATCTGTCCAATAAAGCAGCATCAAGCCTACGTAGAGAGTCGTAAATAACATTTTCAGCCCTGCACAATAGGGGGCAACTTCCACAATCCGTCCTCCCACGTAGATATTTGTCTCATAGACGCTTACTTCCATACCAAATTGATTCAGTATGAAGCCTGCTGTGCCAGCGATGAAGCTTTGGAGAGGCATGGTATAGGGAGCAATGAGATAAGGTACTGCTGTTGGAGTTGCCAAAAATACTAGTAGCAGGGGGAATCCTTGCGATCGCAAACCTGATATTCCTTTAAACCACAAGCATAATCCTGCCAGTATCAGGGGCAACGAAAGGTTAACCCACTCTGTAACACCGCTAAGATAAAAAACTGCCCCTAATAATAAGAAAACAGCGCCCAAAGGATGGCTGGTATCTGGCAAACGTCTCCACTTTTTCCGGTTCATCCAGCCCAGATAAGCAGCAAATGGTAAACCGATAATCCCGTGGCTGAAATATTCGTGTTCTGTGCTGATATTTTTGTTTAGCCAACCATCCAACCAGTGCAGCAATATCGGAGCATAAAGCAGCAGCAAAACGCCTAAAATAGCTAAATTTAATAAGCCTGATGCGTTGATGTTTTTAACCTGTTGCCGGAGTGCCATGATTTTAAGTAATTCAAAAACTGTTATTTAGTCAAGGGGGAGTGGGGAATGGGGAGTGGGGAGTGGGGAACCCCATGATTAACAATTCAAAATTCAAAATTCAAAATTCAAAATTAAAGACATTTTCAGACGAAGCGAAAAGTGTGCAGAAGAGGGGGTTTCCCCCATGAACACCTTTTCAATAGAGAGTTCCTCATTCCTGTATTACCTTACTCCCCACTCCCTACTCCCTACTCCCTCTTTTGCTATTGAATTAACTTCAAGCTACCACTAGGTTATCTACCTTATAACTCGTTGAGACTGCATGAGCGATCGCAGCGACAACTTCTTTGATTTGGCTACTGCTCAAACCAGGATACATCGGTAATGATAATATCTGCTTTGAGAGTTTTTCGGCTTGGGGAAAATCTCCAAGCTGATAGCCTAAGTTGGTGAATGCTGGCTGGAGATGACAAGGAATTGGGTAGTGAATGCCAGTTTGAATTCCGACTGCTGTGAGTTTTTCCTCAAGTTGCTGGCGTTCTATTGGGCAAGAATCATCTACTTTAATCACATAAAGATGATAAACGTGTCCTGTACCACTTTGGTTTTCCATAGGGATAATCCCAGCAGTTGCCAAGGGTGCTAGTTCGCTATCATACTGCTGGGCAATAGTCAAGCGATCGCGATTCCATTGTGGCAAATATGGTAGTTTCTGGTGCAAAATCGCTGCTTGCAAAGTATCCAAGCGGCTATTCGTACCTGATTCAGTATGAAAATACTTTTGCGATGCCCCATAATTTCGCAAGCGCCGCATCTTCTGGGCGACATCTGAATCTCGTGTCAGCACCATTCCTCCATCCCCAAATGCTCCTAAATTTTTGCTGGGATAGAAACTAAAAGCTGCTGCTCTTCCGACTGAACCAGCGTGATATCCGTCTCTTTCGGCGAGGTGTGCTTGGGCCGCATCTTCAAAAATTAGTAGTTTGTAGGTATCGGCAAAGTTCAATAGTTCACTTGGTGATACCATCTGACCATAGAGATGCACAGGGATAATTGCTTTGGTATGAGGCGTAATTGCCTTTGCTGCTTCTGTTAAGTCAATTAAAGCTGTTTGGCGATCGCAATCTACTAAAATTGGCTTGGCACCAGCGCGTAGCACCCCAATTAAGGTTGCAACAAAAGTGTTTGCTGGTAAAATCACTTCATCGCCAGCACCAATATTACACGCTTGCAATCCCAGAGCGATCGCATCTGTTCCTGATGCCACACCAACTCCATATTCTGCCCCAGATACTGCCGCAAATGCTGCTTCAAAATCTGAGAGTGCTTGCCCTAAAATAAAATCTCCCCGTTCCAATACAGATTGGATTGCATCTTGCAATTGCGTTCTAATTGGTTCGTGTTGTAACTTCAGGTCTACAAAAGGAACTCTAATAGTCATTTTATTCATTACCAGTTGTCCTCAAAAAAGATTTCATCGTATCGAAAAAATAGAAAAGCCTGCACAATTTTCAGTGTAAATTTGTAATAGGTTCAATCTCTTGGATCAAGAGTTATAGAAACTATCTAGGGTTGTCAGCGATCGCTACTAACTGTCATCGGTAAAATTGGCTATAAAAATTACATATATAGAGATTATATAAGTAAATTTACGTTGAATGCTCCCAGAGCAATTTTCCCTTCTGTACATAAAGAATCACAGACCTTTGGTATTGTATCCTTAGCATTAGCTTACCCTGACTGAATCCAAATCTAACGCAGTCTGATTGCAAAATCTCAAACAAGAGAGATAACACCCATGCTAAATAGAGAACATTCAGCACCAGTAAATAGTAAGTAGTAAAGAGCGCGTTGGCGACTGAATCGAAGGGATAAAAAAATTTTGTCCCAAACTTGTTTGTCAGAGGCAAAATTAGGGAATGCTTAAAATAGGAATTGATAACCTAGAAATAGGATTTGTATCAATTACAGGATCAAGAAATTATTAAGGTAATAGTGGCAATGGTAGAGCCTGAAAACAAATTATTTGCCCTAAAGGATGGTTGGGATTCTCCTGAATCAAGAGAACAACAACGCCTCAAAGCTTTGTCAGATTTAGGTTTGCGGCAAGCCGAAACGATTCCGGTTTTTGAAGAAGCCACACAGACTGCTGCCCACTTTTTGGAAGTACCAATTTCCATATTGGGATTTATAGATCAAGAACGCCATTGGTTCAAGTCGGCGGTGGGCTTATCTCGGCTGGGATTAATGAATCATTTGGCACAAAGCCGCCAACTATCACGCCGGGAATCCTTTTGCACTCAGGTAGTAGAAAATTCTCAAGTATTTGTAATTAATGATACGCATAAACTTACAGATCCAGTCCTTGCTGGCAGCAACTTAGTGCAAGATTATGGTATTCGTGCGTACTTAGGAGCGCCATTGATTGATGCTGAGGGAAATTGTTTGGGTGCATTGGCGGTGATGGATTTAGTGCCACGCAATTTTACACCGCGAGACATTGAGTTTTTACAAATCATCGCTCGTTGGAGCATGAGTGAATTTGAGCGTAACCGACTGCTGCAAGGGAAACTCAAATCAAGGACTCCCAAGAACACTCCGATATTTTCACTCAATGAGGAACGTAACACCGAGATTAAAATCACCCCACCCACGAAAGATAGCGACTCCCTTTCTACTAAGCAACTGAAACTGGAACTTTTGGGTCAGCTAACTCACGAGTTACGCACGCCCTTAACATCTGTACTCGGTATGGCTAGTGTTTTAGGACGTGAGATTTATGGGCCTTTGACGACTAAGCAGAGAGAATATTTGGAAATTATCCAACACAGTGGTCGGTACTTACTTTCCCTAGTAAACGAAATTACCGAACTAGGAGCTATGGATGAAAACGCTACTGTGCTGAATGTAGCTCCTGTGGATATCGAAATGCTGTGTCAACAAGCTATCAATACTCTAGAAGAAGTAGCTAATCGCCGCGAGCA
Source organism: Nostoc sp. (assembly GCF_036919575.1). GTDB lineage: Bacteria > Cyanobacteriota > Cyanobacteriia > Cyanobacteriales > Nostocaceae > Nostoc. The sequence goes on from NZ_JBALBY010000004.1 coordinate 10,682, forward strand.
AGATATTCGCCTCTCTATAGAACCGGGACGCAATCGCATTTTACCTTTAGATAAAGACAAGGTGCGGCAAATCCTCTATCACCTGGTTTTCAGTGTGATTCAACTTGCGGCTACAGGTAGCATTGTTCGCATTCATGTCTCTTACAAGGAAGATATGCTCAACATTACTATTTGGGTTTCCCATCCTTGGCTAGGGGACGGGATAACTGAGGTTGATCCTTACTTCCGTCTGAATTCTTTATCGCTGTTGGATCTGACAGGTGAGGTAGCAACTTACAATACTCATACACAAAGCCAAGAGCAATCGGATACTTCATCAGTAGTAGTGGACAATTCTAAAAACTCAAGTGATTCCCACTCAAAATTCTTTGCTAGTAGTTCAGGTATAAATTTAGCTAAATCACATGGAACTCTTTCTCGTGAAAGCTTGGGTCTATTGTTAAGTTGTCAGCTGGCAGAGTTGCACGGTGGACAAATTTTGATTCAAGGTACACCAGAATCAGGATATCGTTATGTGCTTTCTTTGCCACTGCAATTGGCGAGTTCTTCACAAACAATTAACGGTGTCTGATTACAATCTATAGGGAACATCTGACAGGTGATAGTTTATGGGAACTGGGGAGTAGTGATTGGGAAAGAGGTATTTTCATCTATTTGTTGTGTACCAAGTAGATGAAGTGGTTTGGCATTAAAGGTAGTGGCTGATGGCTAGGAATAAGAATGCCATCACCAACAAAGTAATCTCCGTTATTACCTTTTTATAGCCATAGGCATTATGATCAATTCCAAGTTCTGCGTCGGCAGGCTAATTGATCGCAATGTTTTTTATGAATTTAGTCTGGCAACGATTTACTTTATCATCTTTACCGCTCAAAGAATATCTTGCTACCAGTTACGTACATCGTTCTCTGGTGGGACTGTTGAGTTCTTGGCGGCAAACCAGCATCTTACTCCAGTGGGGAGATGCGACAGCAGCTGCTTTACTCAGCTTAATATATGCCCTTGCACCTTTTGCTTCGAGTACATTGGTGGGCTTGCTGCTGGTGGCTTGTGTGGGATTTTGGCTGTTGTTGACTTTATCTGATGAAGCCACACCAGCAAATGTCTCGTCAGTCACTCCCATTCACCTGCTGGTATTGCTCTACTGGGTAATCGCCGCAGTCGCAACAGCATTGTCGCCAGTGAAAAAGGCGGCGCTTAACGACTTGGGAACGTTAACCTTGTATTTGCTACTATTTGCCCTTTGTGCGAGGGTATTGAGGTCGCCTCGCCTCCGGTCTTGGATTATCATCCTTTACCTGCACATATCGTTAATTGTCAGTGTATATGGATTGCGACAATGGTTTTTTGGAGCCACTGCACTGGCAACTTGGGTTGATCCAGAATCTCCTCTATCTAAGACTACAAGAGTCTACAGTTATTTAGGCAATCCCAACTTATTAGCTGGATACCTCTTACCAGCAGTCATTTTTAGCTTAGTGGCAATTTTTGCATGGCAAAGCTGGCCTAAAAAAGCTTTAGCATTAACAATGTTAATTGTCAATACTTCCTGCCTGATCCTAACCTTTAGTCGTGGCGGTTGGATTGGATTAGTGGTGGCATTTTTGGCTGTGATGGCATTGCTAGTTTATTGGAAAAGCGTGGAAATGCCTCGTTTTTGGCGTACTTGGTCGCTACCGATTGTCTTGGGAGGTTTGATCGGGGTATTGCTGCTAGCGGTGATATTTCTAGAGCCAGTTCGCCTGCGGGTGTTCAGTATTTTTGCTGACCGTAAAGATAGCAGTAATAATTTTCGCCGAAATGTGTGGGATGCTGTCTTTGAGATGATTCGCGATCGCCCGATTTTCGGCATTGGCCCCGGTCACAACTCTTTTAATAAAGTTTATCCCCTCTACCAACACCCTCGTTACACTGCTTTGAGTGCTTATTCAATATTGTTTGAAGTGACTGTAGAAACTGGCTTTGTGGGTTTAGCCTGCTTTCTCTGGCTAATAATCGTCACATTTAATGCGGCATTTTTGCAAGTGCGACGATTGCGACAATTGAGAAGTGTAGAAGGATTTTGGTTAATTGGAGCGATCGCTATTTTGTTGGGTATGCTAGCTCACGGCACCGTAGATACTGTCTGGTATCGTCCTGAAGTCAATACCCTCTGGTGGCTGATTGTTGCCTTAATTGCCAGCTACTGGACACCTTTAGCTCAAAACCAGACAAATTCATCTAACTCACAACCAGCAGTAAACTAACATGAGTAAGTTGTCAGTTGTTTTTCTACTGAACAACTGACAACTTTTAAATGAGTAAATTGTCTAGTCTCTGTAGGTAGTGGCATTTGGGGCATTAGGGTCACGATAAGCGATCGGTTCATTATCACGCTTTTTGCCAGCCAAACCAGCCAGACCTAATAGACCAATTAATCCCAGCCAACCCCAATTAAAATCGTTGTGATCGGAAGTGGTCGTTGTTGGAGCAGTAGTGGCTCCAGAGTCAGTAGTCGTCTGAGCTTGTGCGGATAGAGTTAAGGGTAAAATTCCCATGCTCAAGCTGAGAACACCAGCGCCAACAGCTGTAATGAAATTACTTTTCATAAGTGTAAAAATTCCTGATGCTATCCGAAATTACTCACTAGTGTATCGAGTCCGAACTTTAACAAAATCAATCTGCGGCTATAAACTAGGCATTTTCACAAATCACGCTATGGATATACAACATACTTTTCACAGCAATCTATTTCTCATTCTGCTGTGGTAGTTTGGCGATACTGACCCTTAGGAACGTAAATTAAATAAAATACAAAATTTCATCCTGTATCTAGCTTCCCTCTCCAATATATCGGAGAGGGATTGAGGGTGAGGTAAGGCCCGGACATAAATTGTATGTTATTTAATTCTTATTCCTTAATAGTTTTTCATTGCCCGTTGAATGTCACGCTGATCGTCGCGTCGTTTCAAGTCTTCTCGCTTATCGTGGAGCTTTTTGCCTTTGCCAAGGGCGATACTCACTTTTACCCAGCCTCGTTTGAGATACATTTTCAAAGGGATTAAAGTTAAACCCTGCTGTTCTACTTTGCCAATTAGCTTGCGGAGTTCTTGGCGATGCAACAGCAGCTTGCGTGTACGCCGTGGTTCATGATTGAAATATTGTCCACTAGCGGTATAAGGCGAGATATGCACATTGATCAACCATGCTTCGCCATTGCGAAGTAGAGCATAGCCATCTTTGAGATTAACTTTACCCGCACGAATCGACTTCACCTCGGTTCCTGTCAATTCAATTCCCGCTTCGTAAGTTTCCAGAATTTCATACAAATAACGGGCTTGACGGTTGTCGCTAATAACTTTGTAACCTTCGTTCTTGTCGCTCATTGATAATTTTGTGTGCTTTAAATGTACCTAAAAATTTATTTCGATTGGCTTGTAAATTATCGGGTGTATCTCATAACCGCGATCGCTGCTGAACTGTATATCACTAATTTAGCTTTTCTAAGTTCACAATTAAGAGTTTTCCGGCAAATTTAAGTTATCTGGAGCCAATAATAAGCGTGCCTAATGCTTGGGAATATCCAAGAAGTAAGTAGCAATAGATACCATTGATGAAAAGCAGCTAGCTGGCCTTGATTTTGATTTCCTTAGTTAATTTAGCAATGTCATAGCGTAGGCGTAGGCATCGCTGCTGCAATGTCTTTTAACTCAAATATACTCTTTACGATCGCTTATTGAGAAGTTAACATCATTTTAGCCGTATAAAAAGAAGTTCAAGATACTCACATCTTGCACCTAGTCCTGGCGATTAGAAATCGCGGCTATACAAACGAAGTCCACCTCCGTGGACTAAGAGAAAATCAAGGTTTTTAACCCAGGTCGGTGGGTTTTGTCTGTATAGCCGCGACTTCCAGTCGCCAGGGCTAGTAATCAATTAGATTTTTCAAATATCCTCTGAGATTCAATATATTTTCAGATTGCCGTAATTATCTAGATACAGATATCATCATGAGAAACAAATTAGTTGTTCTTACCGTTGGATTCACCATGCTACTGACAGGGAACCCCAGTATGGCTGGAGTAATTACTCTTTATGATGGCGCATCAGGTGTCACACCCGATCAATATAACGCACCATCCCAGTGGCTAAATTTTGGCTCTCTCAATGGTGGAACACAAAGTGTTAGTGGTGGGTTGACAAATTTAGATACCAGTTCTAACAACAATATATATAGTGGCTATAGCAACTATAATGTCGCTAACCCGCCAGTTTCTTCTTCTGTCATTACCCCTACTACCCTAGTTAACTCATCATTTGCCTCTCTAGATCGAAATGCTGGTTATAACCTGAGTTTTAATGTGAGGATTAACTCTGAAGCCAACAATGGAACTAATGGCCTTTATCGTGCTGGCTTTAGCGTCCTAGTTCTCAGTAGTGACAAACAAGGAATAGAAATAGGTTTTAGAAATAATGATATTTTTGCTCAGGTTAACTCCTCTTTTAATTCTATTTCTCCTGCTGAACAAATAACTGGCGTTTCGAGTTTGCTATCAAGCCTCACTACTTATAATTTAAACGTTTCTGGTAACAACTATACACTAACTAATGGTGCGACTAGTCTCTTGAGTGGTTTGCTACGCGACTACACCACAGCTACTGGATTTGGAAGCGATGTTTATAAAACTTCTAACTTTGTTTTTCTCGGAGATGATACTACATCTGCACGAGCTAACATCGACCTGAAATCTATAACTATTACCAATAACACTGCTGGCGTACCCTACGAATTTTCACCAACTGCTGGTATTTTTGCATTAGTCGCTGTGGGTACTATAAATCATTTATTGAAAAAGAAAAATTCATGAAAACATCTGGTTTTGATATTGTAGAACAGCTAAAAAAATCTAACTTTTGGCTATGTGCGATCGCTGTTGGTTTAACAATCATTCAACTCGATTTAAATTGGAAATTTATTGGTAGTATTGATGCTCTCACTCTCAGAGGTTTATTTTTGACAGCTATAATATATTTAATTTGGAAAAAACAGCATATCCTTAATCTAAAAAGCGATTTATTTTCTACTTTAATTGGCTTATTATTGATTAACTTTATCCTAATTAAAAGTCTATCTTTATTCTCTGGAGTTTAGACTAAAAGCAGGCGATTGCTAAAAAAGTGCGCGTGGTTTTTTGGTATAGATTTTAACTTCTGGAGTTGAGACTATCAAGAAG
>NZ_JBALBY010000005.1:0-115903 GCF_036919575.1 Nostoc sp.
GGCTAACTCAAGCCGGACTTTTTGAAGAATGCGCCAACAAAATAGCCAAAGAATGGCTTGAAAAACAACAGCCACAACAGCCACAACAGCCGTGGGAACCTCAAATGTACAAGGATGCAATGTACGGCGGGGTACTTGTAAAAGTTGTTGGCGGTGGTCATGGGAAATGGCAAATTGAATTCTCCCCTGGAGTTTTTATGCATGTGAGAGCAAATAAATTAAGTCAACCACCCAAGACGTAGGCAATCTACATGGTATTGTCGGGACTGTGATCGCGTGTGCTAAAACCGAAGCGTAATTCATGGATGAAAGGTTTATGACCAAAATAGATGAGGCGCTAGCGGCTCAAGCCACTTTGCTAAATAATTACTCGGAGATTGTTAGCAAGCTAATTAAAGCCGATTCCACACACCTTGCCGAACGCGATCAAGCGTTGTCCGAGATTAAAAGCTTGTTGGCAGCAGACGAACAGACCGCAGCCAGCATTTTGGCTGGTGCCCCTGGAATTAAAACCTTAATCGATGTTGCCGCAGCATCGATACTGCCTGCTGCTCCATCGCCGGATTTAGCGATCGCTAGCTAGATATAAATATTAACTCCGAAAAAATACTAATCTTTTCGGGGGAAGCTCCGCTTTAATCTTCCTGCATGGTTAAAGTGGAAGTTTTTTCTATTATTAATTATGTTATTGCTGAGATTGAGTCAGTGTAAGCACTCAATTATTCTGGTTTTACATAAAACTGGAACATTTACAGAAGTTTCAATAAAACATACAACAGGGGAATAACTGTTTAAAAATCTCTTCATCATGACAGCATTAAATGTTACGACTCAAATTCCTTCTCAGATCACAACTTTAGAGCAATTGCATGCTTGGTCAGCACAAGCCCTATTTGCAATAAATTCAGGATTAACAGTAATCGAAGGTGTGGGCTACACCGAACGCGCCGCCCAAGCCGGGAATTTTTGGGTAGCCGCGGATGTTAAAACCCGCATGATCTGCCGTTTGTCTTTAGAAGTTTCTCCAGATCATTTAAGCGCCAGTGGTAAGCCCTGGACTTTTGTACAGCCACTTAGTAGCACGGCATTACCAGCGAGCTTTAGTGCTAATTAGTGCCAATTACCAACCCACGGCAGTTCATCTCGCTGGATTATAATGACGCTGATTTGTATGGGGCATTGAGTCAGCGTCCATCGCCAGGAACACCGTTACAAAAGCCCACTCCAGTTACCGATGTAAATAGGGAAAACGCTAGTACCAGAGTTATAGAACAGCGTCTCTGGCAAGAAGAATCAGCCAATAATGCCGGATATTTTCTTGAGCAAAAGCAACAAGCTGCCGCACGAGAGCAGGAGATAACCCGGCGCGAGCAAGCGCAGCGCCAGGAAATCGCAAACAGAACATCCAACTCACCCACATCACCGGAAGTAGCGCAGCCGCCACCAGAATTTCGATTAAGCCAACCACCCGCATCAACACCAGAACGTCAACCCCCACCATCAACGGGGAGACTTCCCGCGACGATGAACGGCACCGGTGCAAGGGCAAGTTCTTTACTTGAGCCAACGGCTACCCCAGCGCCAGCAATGCTAGCAGAACGTATCCCGTCACCTCCAGGTGGTGGTGGCGGGGGTGGTGGATTTTTCGATTCCTTGCCAAGTTCACTTCCGCAAGCGGCGGGCAGATTCGCCATCCCCGGAGCGTTTGCTGTTGCTGACTTTGGAATACGTACCTACTCCGGGCAACCTGTAACTCAAGCGGCGAGTGGCGCGGTTGCTGGTGCTGTCGGTGCTTTTGCTGGTGGTGTTGTGGGAACAGCGATCGCCGGTCCTGTAGGCGGATTTATTGGCGCGACGGTTGGCGGGTTCGTTGCTGGGCAAGCCTCGGATTATTTCTTTCACAGCCCACCGAGTACAGGCACCCCACCAATAGAACCAATAAACTATCCGCCTTTTTTAGGGGGGCAAGTGCCACGAAGTTTGTACCGAGTTGGGGCAACTTTTGATGTCTATCTTGGTAAAGACTTATTGTTTACCCGAACTCTTGACGGATTAGTGGCAGGTCCAATTTCTGCTATTTCTCTGAAAGCCACAGATGTTGAAAATACTCAAGGAGTAGGTTGCCAAATCGATGCTTTTAGTAGCAGTAGTGTTTATTTTCCAGGGACTTTCTTGATTACAGTTGGACACCCAAATGGTGCAGAAGCTAAAGCCCTTAGAAATATTACCGTTGTGCGAGCAGATGGTAATTTGGATAGTGTTGCTCAAGTTTATTCTCCGAGTCCGCCACCAGATAACTCTCCTTATCATTACGAAGGAACCTATACCGTTGGTTCAGGCACTCCCGCAGCCGGAACGAAAAAAGGCAAAAACCGTGATGTAGTTCCAGGGATTCCAGCAGGCAACACACCCAATAGCACCGGACCATACTTTCCCGGTCACGGGGGTTTAGCACCAAGTTCGACGCCAAACCCTACCCAAACCCCCTCAAATCTTGGTGGAAATCTACCTGGAACCGCCCCGACACCGCCACCATTACCTTTTGCAGAACCAAAAGACGCACCCCAACCACGATTTGCAGCAGCGCCAGGATCGACCGGGAACGGTTCAAGTGTTGGTTATGCAACGGTAACGCCAGCAACAATTACACCTTCAGAAGGTTATGGACCAGACGGTAATTATATTTCAGGCACACCTCATCCGGCTGATTGGACTAGTAACCCAACCACAGCGCCAAATCCTACTACACCCCCGGCAAGTAATCCTCAAACTATCCGCCCGTCTCCAATCGCAGACGGTGATAGCCCGGTTCCAAAAGCTCAAATTTCCCCAACGCCGGAAGCGACAAATGATAAAACGAATCAACTCATTCAGCAGCAGAAAAAAGACTTTGACGACCAGATAGCACGACTGATAACCATTGGCGGAATATTAGCCGGGTTAACCCCCATTCTCCTACCAGACGCGATCGCTAAATCTCCTGTCGTAAAGGCTTCTACTCAAGCGGCTGTATGTGAACTTGCCCAACCTCAAGGATGTATTGGCAAAGCAATAGATAATTCGGCTGAAAAAATTAATCAAAATAATAACAAAAATACAGATAGTCTTTTAGACAAAATTAGTGCTGGGGCGAACGCTGCACAATTAGCACTTTTAGAATTGATAAACACTAAACTTGGTGCTTTACTGCCTGGGGGATTATCTGCCACTTTTACTAGATTATGGCAAACAATGCAAGTAGATAGAATCATTAATATTTTGACTTTAATTACTACTTTCCATAATGGCTTAATGCTTTCTAATAATTTAGGTCAAACTCTATTTGCTGCTATTGATAACATCTCTCAAGCGGTAGGATTTAAATGGAAGAATGAAAAAGGCGAAGAATCCGGCTTTGGTAGTATTGCTTCTGAATGGACAGCTAACTTTTTTAAATCAATATTTGGTGAAGAGAACTATACGGAATTGGTAGCAGAATATAAAAAAGCTAATCGAATCTATCAAGCTACTGCAAATATATTTAATGCGCTCCAATCAATTGGATATTCAATACTGAGTGCTTTAGAAGTTGTTGGTAGTTATGTCGCTCTCATCGGGAATGCTCTCCGTAAATGGGGTGAAGTTGGCGAAAGTGCTTACAAGTGGTTCAATCCACAGCCTAATTTTCATAACAAGTTTTTTACCACACTGGAAGGAGCCACTAACGTTGTCTCTCAAATAGATCAAGTAGCTTCTGAAGTAGTATCTGTAGAGCAAAATGTTGCTCAAATTGGAGAATTAAAAAATGAGATAGGCAAGTCAATAGGCGAAGAGGACGGTTCAAAACAAGGCGTACAACCACCAGAAGCGACAAAAGTTAAAAAGAGTTTTGATGCTTCAAAACTAGCTAGTGCGACTGGGCTAGAACTTAATGATACAGATTTTGAATCTGACGAGTCAGACTAATAAATAATGCCACTACCAGACGACTTTAACGAATGGCAACACTTAAAAGATACTATAAGACTCTGGCACAATAAAGGAGTCAATCAATACTTTAAAAGTACTGAATCTGACAGTTTAGAGACTCCCAAGAAATCTTTAAAAGTAGCTTGCACCATGAAAGATTCCGATACTTCTACAATGACATTGATGAGAATGTGGTTGTTTGAAGTAACGGCAGGAAGGTTACAAAGCGTACAGCGCCCTGTATATGGTATTCCTTGGTTTGAAATTCAATCAGAACGAACCTTCAAACCTCAAGTAAAACTTTGTTTTCTAGAGCCATACGACTTTGAAATTCACGGCAGCGAATCAACTCCTCAGTTAGAAGGTGAAATCACTTTCAGGTTAATGCACGAGTCTAGTGAAACTATTAGTAGAAGCGATGCTGAAACGATTGCTAGAAAAATTAAAAGTGTATTCGCTACTCCTCCCTTTATCTGGCATAAAGGACACTTCAAATGTACATATTTTGACATAGAACGCGGTTATGAATTAAAACTTTTAGTTCCCAGCAAAACCGAGGGCGAACGAATCATCAGAGCCGTATTAGAAATTCAAGAACACCCATTTGAGCGTGATTTTTTGCAATTTATCGACAACGATCGAACTTATTCTACAAGTCCCGGAACTCATCGAGTTTATGGACGTACAGTCAAAAAATTTATAAAGAGAAGAACGACTCAGATAAAGTTCCGCTTCGCCCAACTACTAATATGGGGCAAACAAAATCCTGTTAACTTGGTTGCGACGTCCGGATCTCGTTTACGAAGTGTCATCGAACGGGTTTGAGTAGAATCATTACAAAAATTTGACGGACAACATATGTTATCCGGTTAAAAATAATGAGTGGTATTGCCTGCTATGACTGAAGTGTAGATAAATACGTATAAGAACAAAATACTGGTATGGGCAGACGCAAAAGTGCAAGCTATTTGGAGCAACAATTAAAATATGCTAAAGCGCGTGAGGCTTATAAAGCACCACAAAGAGAAGAAGGTGCAGCCACCCAAAGACAACCAAAAGTCGCCGTCAAATATGCGGTTCTTTCACCTTTAGCAGCAGCAAGCGCAGCATTTACCATCCAAGCATCAAAGAAAGCAATTGCTTTCTTCGGTGGTGACACAGCCCTGGGACTAGCCGAAGCTGCTACAGATCCCGAAGCCCCTAGAGGTTTTAAACCCGCGCGGATTATCGCAATGGTTAGCGATAGCAGCCCCGCAGTAGTTCGAGCCAAGGGCAGCGGACGTGCATATACTCGCTACGGGGCAGGCGCTCGCGGAGGGGGTACTCAATACAATTTCACTGCACCAATTACATCTGATACTCCCGCCAACTTAAAAGCCAAAATACTAGGTATAGTTGAAGCAAAAAAGGGTTCTGTTGGCGGTGCATACGGGCGCATCTGGCTTGAGCCGGAAGAATACCCTTACGTAGCAAGTGGTGAATAATGCCTTCAGTTTGTCCACCCCAGCTTTTTGGTATCCTGGGCAAACTGAAAAGGATATCCAGGAAGAAATAGATTTAATGATCGTGAGAGCAAAGTATACATCAGCTTTTATTAAAGGCGAGATACACGCTGATACTTTCCTTGATTTTTTAAATGAAGTCGGTTTTGATGTTTTTGACTTGGCCAGGGATTGGGAATTAGTTGAGCCATGACAATAAACCTCGACCTGACGGCGGTCGGGGCATGGGAACTAACCTACTACCAAAAACTGGTAGGCAATCTCCAAAACCGCAGAATTCGCGCTCCCCTGATTGACCCGGTTGAGCTTCCCTACCTAACAGACAAGCATATTTTTTTAGTCGGCGCTTCTTGGCTTGCTGCCAAACCCAGTTGGATTAGAGCGGGTTATTTCTACCAGCAAATCAGCAACATTCACATCGATGACACTCTGATTTTTGAAGGGCTGGGGCAGGTTCCTTCTACTGAGATAGACGGTACACGGCATTTAATCAAGCTCAATGCTATTGAATTGGTAATTTTTCCAAAGCTCACCAGTGATTATCGTCTGCGATTTGAAGCGCTACCGTGGATTGAACAGGTAACTTTAGGCGTTTGGGAATACCTTGGTACAGAAACGGATACTACCGAGGATTTAGTTAATGCGGTTCGCTCCAAATTAGAAACTATTGAATTCAAAATTGACAATTTATGACTACATTAAATTACGCAGCTTTGTCCGAAAAACTTACCGCAGGTGCGATTGAGTTTGTTGGTAACAATCAACTAAAGCTTAATTTAAGCTTGATAACTGAAAGTGGCAGCAATCTAACTCTTGAAACGTCTTGCGTTAAAGGTATTGTTAAGCTTTTGCAAGCGTTATCTGCTCTGACTGACCAAGTAAATGAAGCAAGGATAATTGCTAACCTTCCGCCTATTGAATTTGTCTCTCAGCAATTAACAGGAACACCGGAAGCACCGGAATATCAATTCACTGTGCGGGTCAAGATTGACACGGCATTATTTGTTGATAATCTGGATGATCCAACCGAATGATAAACAATACTCAAGAAACCGCGGGGATTCTTCGGTTTAGTAATTGCACTAATGCTGAAAAATTTTTAACTGCTAATATTTCTGATGTTGTTTTGAACGCTAACACCACCAGAAGTTATGCGGCTTTTGTCAATAATTCCTCTGTTGATTTAACTCTTGTTTTGGGAGATAAAACAAATGCCTTGATTAACAAAGGAATTATTCTGAAGCCTCATGGAGGCAGCTACGAAATCAATAGTACCAACCTTTATATAGGTAAAATTAGTGCTATTGCTACTAATAATTGCAGACTGTCTTTTGTGGAGTGTACAGAATAAATGCCTCTTTCTAATCCTTCTTTAGCAACAGTAATTGAATCAACTAGCGCTACATCAACCCCTAGTACGGTAGCTTCTGCTATTACTAGTGGCATAATTTTAGCAGCCAATTCTAACCGGAAAGGTGCAACAATTTGGAATGACAGTACCACTAATTTGTTTATTCAGTTTGGCGCAACAGCAACAACAAGCGCTTTTACTGCCAAGCTATTTGCGGGAGGATATTACGAAATCCCGTTTCATTACACTGGGATAATTAGTGGAATTTGGTCATCGGTAAATGGTAATGCTTTAGTTAATGAGCTAACTTAAAATGCCTTTATTTAATTTGGAACCAGTAAACTTAGTTGCACCTCAATTCATTCAATTGCTAGATAGAAAAGATTCTGGTGTCGATGGTGGAATGGCGGTAGATAGTGCATGGACAAATAGAGAACTGAATACAATTACAATGGATGAAACAGCAGAGGTAACGCTATTATCAAATAAATTTGTCCTTCCAAAGGGAAGCTACGAAATATTTGCAAGAGCAAACTTCTACTCTACAAATGCTACGAGAATTAGGCTATGGGATAACACTAGTAACTCCCTTATTCTCTTAAGTAGTAATGCTTATATACCGGGTACAAGTAGATCAGCTAATAACTATTCTGATGTTCTACTGTCAGGTAAGTTCAGTTTAGATAATTCACGATCACTATCACTCGATTATTACTGTAGCAGTCCCCAGTCATCTAGCGCTAACCTTGGTGGCGCTGAGATTGAGACAGGTGTTAGTGAAATTTATACTTGTATTGATTTTAGAAAAGTGTCATAGATGTGTAATCTTTAATATATGAATTTTGATTTTAAAGACGTAGGTGCAGTGGTAGCCGTTGCCGGACTAATTGTGGGTTGGGCTTTACTTTGGCTTTCAAAAAGGGAGAAAGCTATTGAGAAGGGAATAAACGACAAAAGAGACTTTAATCATCTCGTGAACAATCAGCTAGAAATCTCAAGAGGCGTTGCGAATGGTTTCAAAGACTTAGAGGGCGAAATACGAGGAGTTGACAACCATGTGCAAGGAATTGAAAATGAAGTCCGAGAAGTCAAAGCTTATTTAATTCGTAATTCCAAGCCGAACGAAAAAGGCGATTAAACTTTTGAAAATTTGTAGTTCCTGTAAATCTCTAGCCAGTAACCCAAATTTACAAACACTTCAGACTTTTGGTTCTCATCCCACATCCACCAACCTCCGGCTAATCCAGAGTAGAAGTTAAAATCAGCAATTTCTCGAATTGTCAAATCGTCTGAGCATTCCCTGACTTTTTTCCACAGGCTAAATTCAACTCCCGAAACCCAGCCAGCAGACCACATCCTTTCTGAAAAACTACTCATCATCTGTTTAAGAAATTCTTTGGGGTCTTCTGCAATGGTTGAAGAGTTCATAGTTTTTTAAAATTTTACAAATGCTTGTCAAATTCACTGATAGAACATTCACTGATGGCAATTTAAACATTTTAGAGCATTTTGGATTAGTAAGGTAATCATTAATCAAATGCTTTTATTTGCAGTACATCCCAAAACCAAACTTCACTTAATCAATTTACTTGATGGCAACGTTAAAGCTTCTGAATTATTAATTAATAAGATTAAAGCTCGAAATCCCAATATGAATGAGCAGTGCTGTTATAGCAAAGCTGTTACAGAGTTAAAAAATGCCATAAATTCTAGGTTTGAATCTTTAGTTTTGTAAAGGCTAGGAAATCTAGTGTCTGTGGGGATTCAGGGTAACTGAAACTTTTATGGCGACTCTAGACAAATTGCGGATTCACTTTCTTAAATGGCCCAGCCTGGACTTGAACCAGGATTTCTCGGAACCGATTAACTCGCTACAAGCCGTCCTACCTTAGACTACTGGGCTACCTTAGTTTACTCATTGGGGATTCACTCTAGCAAATTAGAATTTTCAGAATACAATGGTACAAATTTGATTTGTACTCGAATTGAGAGCCTGTAACCCCTTGGTTATGGGCTTGTCGGCTGTTTAAGTGTGGGCATAATCTCCATTTTCTCTCATGGGACTGCTAAACGCCGCCATTCCAGTTTACAGTTAGGGCAGTTAGTGAATAATGAAGACGCTTCTTCACAGGTAATTTCCGCGCCACAAGCAGCTTTTACGTAAGCTTGCCCGTTCCAAAATCCAGGAACGTAGTGAATTACTTTTTCTTGTTTAGGCATAATTCGACTTCTGTTACTTCAATGATTCCATCCTTGTATAATTCGCCATTTTCCATTTTGAATTTATCTCATCCCCCCAATTCCAGAACCATCGCACTCAGGGCAAATCCAGCCACTATCACGATACAAATAGCCTGAGCCTCCGCAGTGGCAGCAATTTACGTATATCCCATCATCTTCAAAAAATAATTTAGGCGTAGAAATACTATCAGGATCATCGGCGAAATCTGGAATTCCTAGAGCTATTTCTTGAGTGCGATCTGAATGATTTTTTTCCATTACAAAATTCCCTTTTTGTCACTTCATTTAGGCAAGGTTTAGGCAAAAATTTGATATTTCAAATAATAAACGTGGTATTTGCAGCAGATTGAATCCTTTTCCTTTGGGACTGAAAATCCTCGTGTCACCGGTTCGATGACAGTCAAATGAGTAGCGTTTGAGTAGTGCGATCCTACAGGTTTTAAGTGCAAATGGTCAAAATTCGGTCAAGATAAAGGTATGATTTTTAAAAATCAAAGCCGATGATGGGACTCGAACCCACGGCCTGCTGATTACGAATCAGCTGCTCTACCAACTGAGCCACATCGGCGTACACAATCTGTAAGTATAACATGATTTAATCATGGTGGATCAAAATTCTAAAAATCGCCTTAATCCTGAACAATATGCCAGCCTCAAAGCAGAAATAGCTGCCCCTTATCGCGGCTTACGACAATTTTTCTATATCGCTTTCGGTGCTTCTGGCTTCCTCGGCGCATTCGTTTTTTTCTTCCAAGTGCTTGCCGGACGGGATGTTGAGAGTGCTTTGCCTAGTTTAGCTCTGCAAGTAGCGATCGTTGTTTTAATGGTCTTCCTCTGGCGCTGGGAACAGCGTCAGCAACAACGCCCTGAATCGGTTAAAAAACCCTAAAATTAATAAAACTCACAATATTGGAAGCGCCAGACTAGCTAATTATCAGTCTGGCGCTTTCAATTTGCTAACTAGAACATCGATTCAGTAATCAAAAACCTAACCCCCCAGCCCCCTTCCCTACTAGCGTTCGGGGAGCCAAACTCCCCTCTCCGCTTGCCTGACGGCAGGCTGACGCCAACGGAGAGGGGTTGGGGGAGAGGTTCTTTCAGGATTACTGAATTGGTGTTCTAGGCATTTACGGAACTGTTACCAAATAGGATGAAGGAATTGGTTGAGCGCGTCCAGCATTGACGAGTGCCTGGTAAACAAAGGCAGCAACTTCGGCTCTAGTCGCCTGACGATTAGGATTGAGTTGCTTCACTGTGGGATAATTGATCACTAATTGCCGTGCAGTTGCCGCAGCAACAGGTGCGATCGCATAATTAGGAATCTGGGCAGCATCGGTGTAAAAGTTAAGGACATTCTGATTATTCGCAGTTAAGCCCAAACCATTAGCTAAAGCTACTAACGCCTGCACTCTTTGAATTTGCTGCTGTGGCTTAAAAGTGCCATCGGGATAACCAGAAACAAATTGACCCTGGTAAGCAGATTGAATTGCAGCGTAAGCCCAGAAATTGCTTGCTACATCCTTAAACTTAATGACTGGGCGTTTGGCTGATGGTGTTAGGGCTTTAGTGACAATAGCGGCGAATTGAGCGCGGGTTACAGGTTCATTGGGTTTAAAGCTGCCATCAGGAAAGCCAGCAATAATGTTTTGGGAGGCTAAGGCTTGGATGTAGGCTTTTGCCCAGTAATTTGCTGGCACATCTTTAAACCCTCCAGAGGGCGTGTTAACAGCTGCGGCAACAAAATCTACTGAGCCAAAAATCTTTTTCTGATCGATATCGTTGCCAACAGCGAGAATTTTACCGGTTTTGGTGGCGTTGTTCACATCATAACGAGTGTTATTGCGGATAAGATTGCCACCAGGATTTTCGTTGGTGCCGAGGTCGGGTAAAGCGTTAACAGTTGCTACTACTCCATCCCGCTTATTGTTCTGAATAACATTCTTACGCAATACGGGCTTGGCTGACTCTGAGATAAAAAGACCGTCTTGGTTTTCAATAATTTGGTTTTCCACAATTAGGGGTGTGGAAGTGCCACCGATCGCTAAACCAAAACCAGTATCCTGAAATAAGTTATTCCGAATTTCTCCTTGAGCAGCTTTAGTAATTGAAATCCCATTGCCTTTGTTTTGCACAAACTGGTTACTTTCAATTTTGGGATTGCCTGTACCCGTGACAAAAACACCCTCTCTGAGACTGTTAGTAAAAGTACTGCTTTTGATAGTGGGATTAGTTGACTCTACCCACACACCCGTACCCCGCGCATTTGGGTTGGTGACGGTGACACCGGCGATCGTGGTATCTTGCTCGGCAAGGATGGTAATATCCTGTCTGGCAAAGGAGCGACTAGTGTAGAAACCTCCACCTGTAATCAATATCGCCTGACCTTTAGTAGCTTCATCACCCCGCAGTGTCACCCCTGGTTTAAGCAAGAGGGGGAAGCTTTCGCCACTTTGCTGGTTGTAGTTCCCAGGTGCTAATTGAATAACTGCACCTGATTGGGCTTGACTGAGAGCGAAACTGATGCTTTTGTAAGGTGCAGTTGACGTTGTACCAACACCAGTTCTATCTGCACCAGTTGCGGGATTAACGTAAATCACTGCGGCTGTTGCGGGAGCTTGCGCGGTGAGAGTTGGGGCGATACTTTCTGGGTGAGTCGCACCAGCATTAACCTCGCCCGGTAGTAGTATTGACCCACTACAAACAACAAGCATTGCCGTTAGTCCGGCTCCCACGCGTAAAGTATATCTAAGATGACTGCTAGAAAGAAGGCGAAAATTTTTCGCTGGAGAAATGTGAAAACCCCGATATTTCATTTTTTGAGTCTGTGATGTGCTGAATTATGGTATGTCGAACAAGGTTGAAAGTAGCAGCCTTGTAGCTGCTATAAACCCATGCAAAACTATACTGGATGATTACCACTGATTCAGCTAAATTCCCTAGATAGATCACAGAACTTATACATTAGTTATATTGTGTTATTCAGAAAATTTTATTGATACACCATTTATGACATTTTAAGACAAAATTAGTTTTGTCAATAGTAATTACCCTATAAATTAGCTAATTGATGGAGTATCAAATTCACCTTTGTACTGACTTAACTATGAGATACCTATAAGAAAAAGTGCGATCAGTCTTGTAGTGGACTGTCTACGCTAAAATGTTGCAAAAAAATTGTAGGTTGGGGAGCCACTGCGTTGCGCGGGTTCCCCGCGTTGTAGCAAGTGGCGTTGGAGGCTTTGCGTAACCCAACATCCTGATAATCAGTTGGGTTGCGCTCCTACGTCTAATGCACTATCTTAGCCTAGAGGGTCTACTACGTGCATTTCAAAAATCAAATACTAGTCCTATATATAACAAAGGCTCAGTATTTTACTCTATAAGTCAAACCTTTATTTCTGCTCTAATTTTAGGGAATTCTTAGATGAAACAGCTTTCATTTTCAAGTTCGTAAATTGCACGATCGCCTTTACCAATTCTTGCTGATTTGGTTGCAGATTCAGTCTTTCTAGGGCTTGATTCATGTTCTTACCAGCGCGGAGATTGTGAGTAAGTTGGGCACGTTGCGATGTGTTTAAGACTACCTCAATTTCCCTGTTTCTTCTCTGACGCACAGCCTGGAGTTGTTGCCTTTGTAGAGGAGTCAGATTAATCTCCGACGAGCTGGAGTAGCTTGCAGTTTTAGTAGTTTGGGCGAAAATGACACCAGAAGGAGTAGGGAATTGAACGGGTGCAGCTAAGGCAATTCCCGGCATGAAGAGAATAAGGGCAAGAATATTAACTAACACAAAAAGCCGTTTTGTCAAGTGAATTCCCATATTGATAAATGCCTACATCTAATTTAATGCTCAGATTATAGTTAACGCGATGTGCAACTTATTCTTAAAACCCCGCTTCCATTCCTCTCTCCGCTTCGGGGAGAGGCTTTGATTATTGCTCCCCAACGCTAGTAGGGAAGGGGTTGGGGGTTAGGTTTGAGAGAAAGTTGCACACGGCGTTAGTTAAGCAATTTTCAAGTCTTAATTTTGGAATCTTGAATTTATCTACTCCCAAGAATACTTTAACGCAGTATAAGAACTGACATATTGCACTAATCTTAAGTCAAGTGGGCACTGTTTACTGATGGCAAAAACCTCGATTTTGTTACTTATAACAGTGCCCATCTCCGGTAATTCGGGAGCATCTCAATGAGTGTAAAAAGCCTTGTAGAACCTCACCCCAACCCTCTCCTTAGTAAGGAGAGGGAGCAAGAATCTTGTTTCTCATCTGGTATATTTGGTAATTCTTCCTTAATTACGAATTACGAATTACGAATTAGGATCAGGTCTTCTCATTCTGTCAATTTCTCGTTGTAATTCTTCAATTTGACGGCGTAAAGTTTCTGTTTCATTTACGGAAGATTCGGCTGCAACATTTACTGCTCCTGAAGCAGGCGATCGCTGATAATTTCCGCGACGGATTTGCTGATATTCTTCGGATACTGCCCATTGCCGTAAATAATGCAAGCGTTCTACAGGGAAGGGATGGCTCAACATCATACCCTGAGCGCCACTGTACATCAAGAATTTATACACCTGATTCAGTCCATCTTCATCCAATGCCTGATAATTTTCTGACTGCTTGATAAACTCTTGTAAACTACATTCATTGGCATATTTGTTACTACCGCCAGAGACTTTCATCATCAAAGACATCACCGGATTCAAGTCATCCATCACCAGTAGTGCGGCGCGATCTGACGATAACTCCGCTTTCCGCCGCCACTCAAAAAAGGCGTAAATCAAGCCCTGAGAGACAAAATTGCCAATACCGAAGGTCAATTCTCCCAAGGCAGAAGCAGCACTCATCGCCCACATCGCCATTTGAATTAAAATAGTATGACCACATTTAATATGCCCCAGTTCATGGGCTAACACCGCCCGAATCTCGGCTTCGTCTAGTAAGTCTAGTATCCCTGTATTTATGACTATGTAAGGATTCTCTTGTCCCAGTGCATAGCTATTTGCTTGGGGATTTTGCGAGACAAAGAGTGTGGGTTCTGGGTAAATGTCCAAATCTCGGACGCATTCCCGAAATATCTGGTAAATAGTGGAATATTGACGCGGCCCAACTTGGATGGTGCTACCCATTAGATAGACTAATTGAGGGCGTTCGTAGATAAATTCCACAAATTTACGAGCGATTAAATCAAATCCTGGTAAATTGCGTAAAGCTTGCTCGGCTTGACGATCTAGTGGATGCCTGAAGGCTTCGCTGGAAATTCCTGTGTAAGTTGGCATAATTTAGGGTAATTGGTGATTGGTCATTGGTCATTGGTGATTGGTCATTGGTCATTGGTGATTGGTCATTGGTCATTGGTCATTAGTTTTGGATCAATGGCAAAGGACAAAGGACAAAGGACAAAGGACAAATGACAAATGACAAATAACAACATAATAGAAATGGGGCAATTGGAAGTAAAAGTAACTTTGTATGGGATTAAAAGCGTGTGATTGAGGCAGAAGTTCATTTGTCACTACATAACTTTTTGCGATCGCAAGCGGGGTTCCCTTCCTGGCCCCATCATTTGACGATGGCACGGTTGGTAGCACGCGCCTTGCGCCTGGGACGTAGCGCCCTAATTCAAGTCGGGGCGGTTTGTGGCTATCAAGGGCGGTATCGTACCAGTTTCGTAGCATCAGCCCTGATGTGGCATGGCCCTGTAATTATTGTTGCTCAAGAAGCTGTGCAGCAACTTCTGCTGCGGGTAGAAATTCCTCGTCTACAGCAGTGGCTACCAGCCAACAAACCGATTAGGACGGGTGACGCTTGGCCTGGTGGTGAATTCCAAGGGCTACTGTTAACCTCCCCAGAAGCTTGGTTAAAAGGACAATTGGCTGGTGGCGATCGCTTTCCCCAAGGTATCCCTACAATTATTGATGGGGTCGATGATTTAGAAGATTGGGTGCGTACTCAGCTTACCCAAGATATTCAACCCCATGATTGGGATCAACTCATCCTGGCTTGTCCAAACGAAGCTGAGGCAATTCAGGAAGCACGGATACAACTGACACACGAACTTTTTCAGCATCCTGCCAATCCCTATGAATGCTATCTAATTTCCCAGCCAGAAATAGAAATTTTAAGCCGTCTCTATTCTGCTTTCGAGTCAGTACAAACACTGCCAGAACCTTGGAAACAATTCTGGCAACAATTTCAAACCCTTGATGAAAATCTTTCCCCCCCTCTCTTCTGGGCGACTATTGCCCATCGACAAGGTTTATTTTCTCTGCACTACGCCCCAATGGAATTAGGCGAAATACTCTCCCCCATTTGGCAGCGACAACCAGTAGTTTTAATTGGCAGCGCTATAGAACCGGAAACTGAGGCTCCGCTTTTCCGACAGCGCTTGGGTTTGGACGATTTAACTTGCCTAAAATTCTCTTCGGAGAATCAAGCAGAAGCAATTCAACTGTATGTACCGTATAAGTTGCCCCTACCGAACACGCCAGAATTTCAAGCGGCATTTATTCATAAAGTCCGCACACTGGTTTGTTTAAGTGCTACAGCACCAGGATTAACGGTTGTCTTGGTGGGAGATGTACCACTGAAGTCTCAAGTTGCGGCAATTCTGGCCTCAGAGTTTGGTTCGCGGGTGCAAGTAGAAAAAACTTGTTTAGATGAAAATGGTATTTTGATTAGCGGTTGGGAATTTTGGCGAGAACATCAACGAGTCTTACCTGCACCCCAACTGTTAATTATTGCGACTTTACCGCTACCATCTTTGGAAAATCCCCTCGTAGCTGGTAGGGTAGCTCGTTATAAGCGATCGCATCAAGATTGGTTTCGTTTATATTTGTTGCCAGCTGCCTTGAATGAATTACAACGAGCGATCGCACCAGTCCGAGAAAGTCAAGGGATTGTTGCTTTACTTGATAGTCGCGTAGTTAACCGCAGCTACGGCGCTCAAATTCTCGCAACCTTAAGTCCTCTGGCACGCATTAACTATCTCGACCCCAGTCTGTTTTCTAACACTGGTGAAGAAAATTCAGCATAAGGTCATTTGTCAATGCCCAATGCCCCATGCCCGATGCCCAATTTAAATTTTGTCAACCAAAACGCGATCGTTTAAAAGTAAGGACTATTATCAGCTTATGAAAGTGATGTGATTCATCGCCTCTCTGTAGACATGATTTCTGGCAAGATAAATTTAGAACCTAAATAGAATTTGAGTTGCTAATTATGGGTGAAGCAAAGCGTCGTAAAACCACACAAGGGGAAACATACGGTCAAGAAACTCGGATCTTGCCTTGGCTTCCCATCACAAAAACTCAAGGCGAACTATTTGTGACTTGGACTACTCGTGGTGCCTGGATAGGTATTGGTCTTATGGTTGTAGGATGGGCAACTATCCGTTTTATCGGCCCAGCCTTCGGCTGGTGGCAAGTAGTCTACTAACAATTCAAAATTCAAAACATTTTCACGCGGGGATCATCTGTCGTAGGGGTACAGAAAAAGCTCATTGGTGTCAATTTAAGCCCAAACGCTTATCCCACAGGCGTTTTACCCCCCTTAATCCCCCCTTATAAAGGGGGGAAAAAAAATCCAGTTCCCTCCCCTTTATAAGGGGAGGGTTAGGGTGGGGTAACGCGGATCGTGATGAGAAGCCAAAGAATTGAATATCACGTCTTGGCAAGGGTTTCACCTTAAGTTGACACCTATGAGCATTGCTCTGCCCCTACCGGGTGGTCTATTTACCTGAAAATAGCTGTAAATGGGCGTAGGCGTACCCCGTCGGAGACATCGCTCGTTTATAAGTGTATGCCCCACGTCTGGGGTCTATCTTTGTAGTATATAAAGAAGCACTTTTGACCTGAGATTATGCCCTCCTCTGAAAAACCCCTCACCTACCCATCCAGCCACAAGAGCGATCAAGTCGATAACTACCACGGTACTTTAGTCGCAGATCCTTATCGTTGGTTAGAAGATCCTGACTCTGAAGAAACAAGGACTTGGATTGACGCACAAAATCAAGTTACTTTTGGCTACTTGAGTGAAATTCCTACCAGGGAAAAAATTAAACAGCGCCTCACCAAACTTTGGGATTATGAAAAATATGGTATCCCTTTTAAAGAAGGCGAATCTCAGGGAGATGGTTCGAGCGATCGCTACTTTTATTTTAAAAATGACGGGCTACAAAATCAAAGTGTCCTCTACACTCTGAAAACCCTCGACGACCAACCGAATGTTTTACTCGACCCCAATAAACTTTCAGAAGATGGCACTGTTGCTCTTTCAGGATTGTCTATTAGCGAGAATGCTAAACTTTTAGCTTATGGTCTATCCGCCTCTGGTTCTGATTGGCAAGAGTGGAAAGTCCGCGATATTGAAACTGGGGAAGACCTGCAAGACCACCTGAAGTGGATTAAATTCTCTGGCGCATCGTGGACACACGATCATCAAGGTTTCTTCTACAGTCGCTACGATGAACCGAATGAAAAAACTCAATTAGAAGATGTTAACTATTATCAAAAGCTCTACTATCATCAACTAGGTAAACCCCAATCAGAAGATATACTAATTTATCATCGTCCTGACCAAAAGGAATGGGGTTTTAGTGGTGGCGTTACTGAAGATGGACACTATCTAATAATTTCAATTTGGCTGGGAACTGATTCCAAGAATTTAGTTTTCTCCAAAGATTTGACTAACCCTAATGCTGAAGTCGTAGAACTGATTAACCAGTTTGAGGCAGATTACAGCTTTATCAACAATGATGATAGCCTCTTTTATTTCCGCACAGATTTAAATGCACCACGCGGACGAGTTATTGCGATTGACACCAAAAATCCTGCTAAGGAAAATTGGCGAGAAATCATTCCCCAATCTGCGGAAACGTTGGAAAGTGTCGGTATACTCAATAACCAATTTGTTGCTGATTACCTCAAAGATGCTCACAGCCAAATTAAAATTTTTGACCTCAAAGGTGCATTTGTCCGCGAGGTAGAACTACCCGGACTCGGTTCAGCCGGAGGCTTTGGAGGGAAGCGTCATGATACCGAAACTTTTTATATTTACACCAGTTTCACAGCACCAGGAACTATCTATCGCTACGATATGATAACTGGTAAAAGTACCGTTTTTCGCCAACCAGAAGTAGATTTTAATCCTGCTGATTACGAGACTAAACAAGTCTTTTATCATAGCAAAGATGGTACTAAAATACCCATGTTTATTACCCATAAAAAGGGCATTAAATTAGATGGGAATAACCCCACTTATCTCTATGCTTATGGCGGTTTTAGTGCTTCAATGACACCCAGTTTTTCTGTGAGTCTGTTGGTATGGATGGAGATGGGTGGTGTCTATGCTATGCCCAATATCCGCGGCGGTGGAGAATACGGCGAAGAATGGCATCAAGGAGGAATGAAGGATAAAAAGCAGAATGTCTTTGATGACTTTATTGGCGCTGCTGAGTGGTTGATTGCTAATAAGTATACTAAGACAGATAAGCTAGCGATCGCAGGTGGTAGTAACGGCGGTTTATTGGTGGGTGCTTGCATAACTCAACGTCCCGATTTGTTTGGTGCAGCTTTACCAGCAGTCGGCGTCATGGATATGTTGCGGTTCCACAAATTCACCATCGGTTGGGCTTGGACTTCCGAATATGGTTCAGCAGATAATCCAGAAGAGTTTCCAGCGCTATATGCTTATTCGCCACTACACAACATCAAACCAGATACAGCTTACCCAGCAACCTTAATTACCACAGCCGATCATGACGATCGCGTTGTCCCTGCTCATAGTTTCAAATTTGCCGCAGCTTTACAAGAGGCTCACGCTGGTAATGCGCCAACGCTAATTAGAATTGAGACTAAAGCCGGTCATGGTGCGGGTAAACCCACAGCTAAAATTATCGAAGAAGCCGCCGATAAATGGGCTTTTTTGGTGCGTACTTTGGATGTTGAAGTTTAGCAACTTTGTAGGGTGGGTATTGCCCACCCTACGAGGCTAAACTAACTGAATCAATAATCAATTTACACAAAAAATTTTCCTCGACATCAGTAGTTCCAACTTAGAAGTGCTGTCATTACCCTTGCAATAGCCGCGCGATCGCTATCCTCTCTAGACTCAAATAATCTTTCTGCTTGTTGCAGATGCGTCACTACTTCCTTTCGATGTATGCATCTATTCAGATAATACAACGAAATTCCCAAGTCTTGATGAATGTCTGGATCATTAGGATGATGATCTAACTGTTGCCGCAAAAGCTCAACTTCATTCTCTAGGTATTGCCAAGAAGATTGCCCAGGTTCTCGGTTTGCCATAATTTTCATATCAAGCGTTGAAGTAGGTGCTTCCGATTTGTTAGCAAAATAGGGGATATCTAAAAACTGTGCAATCGTTTTGGCAATACTTACAGCACTCTCATAGCTACTATCAGACTTTAGATAAAAGCGCCAGTAGATTGATGCCAAAATTAATCTCGGATAGAAAGCTATTCCTCCTTCAGAACCACTGACATCTTCTACTACAATACCTGAAATAATATGACACGGAAACTCAACAGATTTTGTGTGTAAAATTTCAAATCGATTTTGTCTTTCCCAGAGAATAGAATTTTTGGGTTTATCAAAGATATAAGTAGTAATTTCTGTATCTTCAATTATTGTATATAGACTGATTGCAACCATTACGCATCCACTGACTACGGCGATGATTCCAGGATAATTAGCACGCTGGAGTACCAACCCCAATAAACAAAGGAAAAGACCAAATGGAATCAAAGTTATACTAATGAGTAATACACCCCAAAGCGATTTTTGGAAACGCAAAAGGAGCCGATGCTGGTTTTGTTCAATAATCTTCATGAATTAATTGAGATAGTAGGGCTGGGTTTCGTTCCACTCTCTTATCTGCAATCAGAGGGTGAGTCTCGGTATTAATAGATGAGTTAAAATTAAATCATCACTCTAGACAAATATTAACTATGAGATGGGAAGAAGTTTGTGAACATAAACAATTACAAGATTTACCCTTCAAAATTGAATTAAATAAATGGGGTCAAATCGTAATGAGTCCAGTTAAAATTAAACATTCTTTTTATCAAGGAAGAATCCAACGTTTATTCATAAACTCTACTTCTATGCCCAATCAAAATAATCGTTACTTGATTTAAGTCATCATCTATTTGATAAATAACCCGATACTCACCTACGCGATAACGATAATAACCTGATAAGTCACCTTTCAAAGGTTTTATATTAGGAGAATTACGAGGCTCAATCTTTAAACGTTCAAAACAACGATCTAATTTCTTTTGTAAAGAAGCAGAAGAAGACTCGAAAAATTCTTGAGCATCAGTACCAATAATAACAATATACTTAATATTTTCGTTGGAGTTGGTCAACAGAAATTACCTTACCTTCTTCAACATTCTTCTTTGCTTTAGCAAACGCTTCTTTAAAACCCTCTATTTTCAACAATTCTTCAGTTGCTTCATTATCGTCTTTTTCTGCTAAATACGCCAAAAAATCAGCAGCGACTAATAATCTTTCTGGGGAGAGTTGATCGACATATTCTTTAATTTGCTGGCGAATTTCTACTGTATTCATAAAATTTTATCGGTATCTAAACACAAAACTCTAGTCACGTCGCCCTTCGTCCTCTTTGAGGCTGCGAATCAAATCTGTAGAGGCTGGTTGTATCCCAGTTTTAGCTTTAACAGTTTCGCTGCGGGCAATTATCCGTTGATGGAGAACCCATCCCCTACGGCGGCTCACCTCACGTTCCAAAGCCTCAACCACTAAATCATTCAGCGATTCGCTACCCTCCTTAATTTTATTAGCTTTCACAAGTAAATCAGCCGGAAACCGAATTGTTAGGGCTTCGCCTTCCATAACGATAATTGCAACCAAATATTGATACTATTTATTGTAACTGCTCTATATTCTGTTACCACGCGTAGCTTGCTTCCCCCTAGGGGTACGGCAGAGCTACGGTGAAGCAAGCTGCGCGAACAATTTTGAATTTTGAATTTTGAATTGTTAACCTTCTTGTGTGGTTAAAATGCGACAGATTGGGCTGTACCAGTCAAAGGGATTATTGTATAAGTTTGTCTTTGCCCCTGGTTGAATTTAGCTTCAGCAAAAAGAAGCCTCTCGCCTACCCGAAGGGAGGCGATGAGATGAATTTTTCTCTCGTTGACGAGTTGACCCCTAACCAAATAAAACCGCAGGTTTGACTCTTCGTGGGGTCGAGGAGGAATCGCCATTTTCTATGTTTGGTAGCGTGTCAAGAAGTTCCTCAATTACTTGAGTCCTAGTTTTGTGTGCGTAAGCTGCATATTTTTGAAGCCTACTATTGTAGAAGTAGATATTCCGAAAATCTTGTGATCTGCAACACATTGCAACCATTATTAATATACTTGCAATTATTTATGATAGTGCGTAAAGTCACATCAGTCTTTAAAAAAATACTGAGCAAAAAATATTAGTCCCTAGTACCGCAAGGCGGAATTCGTAATTCGTAATTAATTGTTTGCAAGGGTTTGAGACATTTCAAATGGGTGGCTTATTTACGCCGTGCTGTACTAGTACTCAACCGCAGAAATAGAGCTACCATTGAAAATGTTGAAAAAGCTGAGAATGTAAGTCTTTTGACTTTTTCAAAATGGTACTAAGGTTTTGTTTTATAATTAGAGATTTTGAATTTCGCCTTGCTTATGAAGCTACGCTCATATATGCTTATCGGGTTTTTACTCAGCCTTCTGCTAAGTATTGTGCCTTTTTTGGGCAATTTTACCAATGCTGCAACACCGACGGCAGTTGCACCTGTATCTGCTCTCTCATTCACCCAAGGGGTACAAAAAACAGTATTGGACAACGGCTTAACAGTGCTAACCAAAGAAGTCCATACTGCTCCAGTGGTCAGCGTGCAAGTTTGGTATAAAGTTGGTTCACGTAACGAAGTTAAGGGAGAGAATGGCATTTCTCACCAGCTAGAACATTTGATGTTCAAGGGGACAACTGACCGTCCAGTGCAGTTTGGCAGGTTATTTAGTGCCTTGGGTAGCCAGTTCAATGCCTTTACTAGTTATGACGAAACAGCTTACTTTGGCACAGTGCAACGAGACAAACTCGAAGCATTGTTGACATTGGAAGCCGATCGCATGGAAAATTCCTTAGTTGGGACTGAGCAACTCACAAGTGAAAAGCGGGTGGTGATCTCCGAGTTACAGGGGTACGAAAATTCACCAGGCTATCGTCTGAATCGGGCAGTGATGCGAGATGCTTTCCCTAGCAGAGCCTATGGCTTACCTGTGGGAGGTACAAAAGCCGATGTACAGAAATTCACGGTGGAGCAGGTGCGGAATTATTACCAAACCTATTACAGCCCAGAAAATGCCACGCTGGTGATTACGGGGGATTTTGCCACGGAACCTGTACTCAAAGTTGTGAAAGAAACTTACGGGAAGTTGCCAAAACGACCCAAGACGGCTGTGGCGAAAAATCCCGCCCAAGTGACTGCTCCTACCTCTGTTGCGAAAAAAGCGGTGATCGTTTTGAAGCAACCTGGAAGTGCGGCATTACTGCAAGCGGTGTATCCGTTAACAGATATCAACCATCCTGATGTCCCGGCAATTGATGTGATGGATGCCATCCTCACAGGCGGACGTAGTTCTAGACTTTACCAAGCTTTGGTGGAATCTGGACTCGCTAGTTCAGTGAGTGGCGGTGCTGCTGAACTGATCGAACCAGGTTGGTATCAAATTGATGCTACGGCGGCTCCGGGTAAAGAGTTGGGGAAAATTGCCCAGGTGCTTCAGGAATCTTTAGCAAAATTGCAACAGCAGCCTGTTACCACAGAAGAATTGAACCGGGCGAAGACACAACTGCAAGCCTCGTATATTTTGGGTAATCAAGACATTACTAGTCAAGCTACTCAACTGGGGTATAACCAAACTGTGGCGGGAGATTATCGTTTTATTGAACGGTATCTGGCTGCGATCGCTAAAGTCACCCCTGCTCAAGTCCAGAAAATAGCAAAAACTTACCTGAATCCGGCTAAACAAACCATCGGCTTCTTTGAGCCAACTCAACCAGATGGTAAACCCGGAACTTCTAACGCTGGTTCTGGTCGCACAGTGGAAAATTTCAGCCCCGGTAAACCTGTAGATCCAGCAGAATTGGCCAAATATCTCCCACCTGCCACATCAGCTACAGATTCCGGCAAACAACCACTACCAGAAGAGTTTACCTTAAGTAATGGTTTGCGGATTCTGCTCTTGAGCGATCGCAACCTCCCCACCATTAACCTGAGTGGACAAATTAACGCCGGTACTGAATTTGACGGCAATCAAAAAGCTGGATTAGCGAATCTGACTGCGAACAACTTAATGAATGGGACGCAGACTAAAAATGCTTTGGACTTGGCAAAAACCTTAGAAGACCGGGGAGCCGACTTAAACTTCAGTGCTAGCCGCGAAGGAGTTAGCATTAGTGGTCAAGGGCTTTCCGCAAACTTGCCGATATTAATTCAAACTCTGGCAGATGTCTTAAAAAACGCCACTTTCCCAGCCGACCAGTTAGAACTAAGTCGCCAACGGGCGTTGACAAGTCTGAAAGTCCAGCAAGATGACCCTAGAGGATTGGGACGACAACTATTTCAGCAAGCGATTTACCCAGAAAATCATCCATTCCATAGCTTTCCCACAGCCGAGAGCTTAAAGAGCATTTCTCGTGATGATTTGCTTGGCTTTTACCAGACACACTACCGACCAGATAACACAACGATCGCTTTAGTTGGAGACTTTGAGGCAGTTAAGGTAAGAGCTTTGCTGAATCAGGTATTTGGCAAGTGGCAAGCCACAGGTAAGCCACCTGTACTCAAAATAGCATCCGTGCCATTACCGCAAACTTTGACACGTTTAAATAAAGTAATTCCTGGTAAAGCCGAGGCTGTTACCTACATCGGCTACAACGGCATCTCTCGGAAAGACCCGCGTTTTTATGCAGCCCTGGTGCTGAATCAAATTTTTGGTGGTGATACCTTATCAAGCCGCTTGGGTACGGAGGTGCGCGATCGCCAAGGTCTGACCTACGGTATCTATAGTGGTTTCGCCGCCGGAATTAATCCCGGCCCGTTCTTGATTCAGATGCAGACTGCTCCCGGAGATACCCAAAAAGCGATCGCCAGTACTCTGGCTTTACTCAAACAGTTGCGCGAACAAGGAGTAACTGAGGCTGAATTCAACGCGGCAAAACGCTCAATTACCAATAGCTACCCCGTCGATTTAGCTAATCCCAGTGATGTATCAAGCATCATTTTGGATAATGCTGTCTTGGGACTTTCACGATCAGAAATCCGAGACTTTCCCCAGAAGATTCAAGCAGTCACTATGGCTCAAATGCAACAGGCAATTGAGGATTTAATTAAGCCGGAAAATCTGGTGATTGTCACCACCGGGCCTGAAGATAGTGTATCCAAGGTTGGATCGTAATTTCACATAAAGGTGCAAAGCACATCTTTGCGCCTTTACGTGTTGACTGAGATTAGACCTTTTGCTTTTATTCGGATTTTTGTCAGGAAGTCTATTGAGCAATACCGTTTGGGTTAAGACTTGAACCAAGCGGTATTGCCATATATTACTAATTGCGATCGGCTAAAATTTATCAAAACTTTTTTTATATTCAACTCTGATGAAGAATTAAAAATATCTGAAGTAGATTCATCTCTAAAATTAAGTAATTAAACCGTAAACCAATCATTTATATTAAATTATAAATTGATAAATTTTCAGTATAAATATCAAAGACGGAGCGATAAAATTGCGTTATTTTTAGAATGTCTGCATACACTCAACCACAATTATGAAAAGTCTAGAACATATTGATCCTATTTTTGAACGGCTTTTTTCTAAGATTAGTCCGAAAATAGCAGACTCTTTCACTGATGAGCAACTAAAAGCCATACAAAGGGGTTTCGGTTCTCAAGTTGTGACTCGTCATTCTTTAGATATAAGAGTTTCAGTTCCTATTCCCGGACTACGATTTTATCTAGTTTTATTAGCAGGTTCAGAACGTCGTTCGCAACAGCGCTTGCAAAATGAAAAAGGCAGATATCCTCTTTTGAATACAGGCAATATTATATTCTTAACAGGATTTTTAACCATTTTATTGAGTTGTAGCTTCACCATTTTCCCTTTTTTATGGTCTTCACTTGCTTCATTTAGTTCCATCTCTACTTCGCCTTACCCTACATCTATTCCTTGGATTTTTGATAAATCTGAATGCGAACACACTAACAGAACTTGGCGTAATGAAAAGTGTTGGGATGAGCAACACAGTCCGATGTTTTGAAGCTTATTCACACCGACAATAAAAACAATATGCCTACAAACCGTTTAACTAAATATTCGTCCAAAAATGACACTTTTCCCCAACAGTTTTTCGCCTCCATTCCTCCTCAAGTAGTAGCTACCTTTACCGATGACCAATTGACAGAATTACAAAAGGTATTTAGGGAGCGAGTTAGCAAGCATCATGCTGTGGATATCAGGCTTTCTATCCCATTTAGTAAAAAGCGCTTTTATATAGTTTTTTTACTTGGTAAGGAAAAAAGGTCAAAACAGAATCGAAAAGATACAATTTTCACACCTGTAAATAGTATCTTACTAATCAGATATTGTCTGGTATTAATAACTTTGTTGCTTGCTGCGCTCTACATAGTTGAAATGGTGTTGGGAATTAATAGCTTTCCCAATAAACAAATCCAAGAGTTTGTCAAGTATTTAATCAGCAGTTTTTCGATTTAGCATCGGTGCATCTACCTTTTGATAGAATTTCTTCATATATTATTAAGTATCTAATTGACACAAAGTTAACAATTCAAAATTCAAAATTAAAGCCATTTTCAGACTCTTATTTAAACAGAAGATAATGGCGATCGCGCGAGAAATTCGCCTTACCTTCCATCCCACGTAAAGGCGCAAAGATGCAAAGAACAATTCATAGGTTAATTCAGCAACGCAAACTTTATCTTTCAGTTTTTGAGAGTTTGTACCCCAGGATATGCCAGAATTTTGGCGTCAACAGTTAGTAACGGACAGCCGTTAATTCTGGCAGTGGCTACAATAACTTGATCAAATGGATCTCGGTGAAAACCTGTGAGTTTGGTTGATTCAACGATAATTTGAATTGTCAGTTCGAGTAGCTGCACTCCTGGATAAATTAAAGCTCCAGTTAACCACTCGTCAACTGGATAGGGTAGAGTTAGCTTGCCAATCTCTACCAATTTGGCAACTTCCCAACAGGACATAATGCTGACTCCTAACCCTTGGGGTTCATATTGTTGCAGCCAGTTCTGATGTTGTTTGGTTAGTTTTGCATCACCTTGAACCCACCAAACCCATATATGGGTATCCAGTATGATCATTGCAAGACTTCCCAATCTTCCAGAGGCACAGCAGGTTCAAAAGGATCGTCATAACGGTACGGTTGTTTGCCACGCAAAGGATACAAATTCGCTTCTTGGGGATGAGTGTGACTTTCTAGAATGATAATTTCAACTGCTTCCCCAGCCTGAAACGGTAAATCCTCAAGAATCAAGGTTCCGTTTTTAGTTAACTTTGTTTCAATTCGGTGTGCTTTCATAGTTACTTCATAAGATGCTTATTAGCAAATAGTACGTTCTGAGCAGTTTTCTTAATATTAGGATTTTGACTGGGAGAAGACGAAAGTGTTTTAATTGATGTCGCTATACTGCCATCCGCCTGTGCGTTGCAAGCAGCATTGTAGAGAAGTTATTGGTAATCGGCACTTCTAAGATTACAGAGTTGGGTACATCCAACTTCTGACTCACCAATTCAGTTAGTTTCTCTACTGCATTCATAATTGTGGTATTTGCTTGATTGCTGAGTGGTTTTTTTACGAACCGCCAAGGACGCAAAGCTGTGTAGCTGTGTAGGTTGGGTTGAGGAACGAAACCCAACATTTCCTGGGCTTTGTTGGGTTGCGCTTTGCTTAACCCAACCTACAATTTTTTTAACCGAATCGTATTGTAACGCACCCTACCAAAACACTAAAGGACTAGAAATTAATCAGGAGTTAGGAATAAATAACTCCTAACTCCTAACTCTTGTACAGACGCGATTAATCGCGTCTCTAATTTTTACAAAGCACAAGTCAACTCGCCGGCTTTTTGGCTAAAACGGTGATTCTCTCGATAATCTACGGGACAATCTATCACAGCTGGTACATCTTGAGCGAGGGCTTCTTTGAGTGTGGGAATCAAATCTAGAGCCGATTCAACTCGGTAGCCTTTTAAACCCATGCTTTCGGCGAATTTGACAAAATCAGGATTGCTAAAATGCACAAAAGATGAGTTTCCTTTGCCAAATTGATTTTCTTGCTTCCACTCAATTAACCCATAGCCACCATCATTGAAAACTATGGTGACAAAGGGTGTACCGACACGCAAGGCTGTTTCTAATTCCTGAGAATTCATCATAAAGCCGCCATCGCCTGTTACAGCAACGACTTTGCGCTGAGGATGAACAAGTTTTGCTGCTAAAGCGCCAGGAATGGCAATACCCATAGCTGCGAAGCCGTTGGAAATTATGCAAGTATTGGGACTATGGCAATGATAATGACGAGCCATCCACATTTTATGTGCGCCAACATCAGAGATGACGATATCATCTGGCCCCATCACTTGCCGTAAGTCATAAATTAACTTTTGCGGCTTAATAGGAAATCCGTCATCATGGGCATACTGTTCGTAATCAGCGCGAATCTCTGACCTTAAGCTGATGGCAAAGGGATCGGGTTTACCTTGTCTGTCTGCTAATTTTAAAATTTCATAAAGGGAATCTGAAATATCTCCCACGACTTCGGCGTTGGGAATATAACTACTATCAATCTCCGCCGGACTTACCCCAATATGCACAATGGGAATTTCACCATCACGATTCCATTTTTTCGGGGAAAACTCAATCAAATCATAGCCGATCGCAATTACTAAATCTGTGTTATCAAAGCCACAGGTAATAAAATCTCTTTGCTGTAATCCCACTGACCACAAAGCTAATTGATGTGTGTAGGGAATCACGCCTTTACCCATAAAAGTATTGGCAACAGGTATATTCAGCAAGGTGGCAAATTGCGTGACTGCATCACTTGCATGAGCGCGAATTGCCCCATTTCCGACTAAGATTAATGGGTTAACTGCTTGGCAAATGGCGGCGGCTGCTGCCCGAATGCTAGCAAAAGATGCATAGGTTTTTTCGCTATTATCCTTACGCAAAGGTTTGCCTTCGACGGGCATGGCAGCAATATTTTCTGGCAAATCGATGTGAACTGCACCAGGTTTTTCAGATTGCGATCGCTTAAATGCTTTCCGTACTACTTCTGGTGTAATACTCGGTCGCACAATCTGCTTATTCCACTTGGTAACAGGTGCAAACATTGCCACCAAATCTAAATATTGATGGGATTCAATGTGCATTCTATCTGTTCCCACTTGACCGGTAATCGCCACTAAGGGCGCACCATCCAGGTTAGCATCTGCTACCCCAGTCATCAAATTGGTTGCCCCAGGCCCAAGAGTAGAAAGACACACTCCGGCTTTTCCTGTTAGGCGTCCGTAGACATCGGCCATGAAAGCTGCACCCTGTTCATGACGAGTCGTAATAAATTTAATCGAAGAATGTTTTAGCGCTTCTAAAACGTGCAGATTTTCTTCGCCAGGGAGTCCAAAAATATATTGCACTCCTTCATTTTCTAGGCACTGCACCAATAATTCTGCTGTATTCATTTTATTTCCTAACTAGCAACGATATTGGGGAGTGGGGAGTGGGGAATGGGGAGTGGGGTTAAAACAGATAGAAGAATCTTCCTTGTTCCCCTCCCCTTTTCCCCTTCTTCCCCCTACTCCCTACTCCCTACTCCCCACTCCCGATCATTTAACCCACACGGTTTTAACATTGACAAACTCATGTATACCTTGGATACTCAATTCTCTGCCATATCCAGAACGCTTGATGCCGCCAAAGGGTAAGCTGGGATCTGATTTGACCATACCGTTGATAAACACGGCACCTGCTTCGATTTCCTCAACCAAGCGATCGCATTCTTGGTCGTTGGTTGTCCAAGCACTTGCACCTAAGCCAAAGGGTGAGTCATTAGCGAGTTTAATGGCAGCATCAATATCTGGAACGCGGAATAACAAGGCTACTGGGCCAAAGAATTCTTCTTTGGCAATTGGTGTGTCAGGTGGGATATCTATGATAATCGTTGGCGGATAAAAGTTCCCTGGACGATCTGATAAAGGATGTCCACCGGTGAGGACTTTACCACCACTGCTGATGGCGTTTTGCACTTGTTGATCTAAATCCTGGAGAATACCAGGAGTTGCCAGTGGGCCTAAATCGGTATCTGGTTGCATGGGATCGCCTACTTTCAGCGCCTGAAATTTTTCTAAAAGCAATTTTTCAAATTTGTCTGCGATCGCATCTGCGATAATAAAACGTTTGGCTGCAATACATGATTGCCCGTTATTCAACATCCGCGCTGTAGTAGCTGTGACAACTGCTGTCTCTAAGTCAGCACTTGCTAACACAATAAATGGATCGCTTCCTCCCAATTCCAAAACGGTTTTTTTAATTTGTTTACCGGCGGCGGCGGCGAGGGATGCGCCTGCGGGTTCACTTCCGGTCAATGTGGCAGCTTTTACGCGGTCATCAGCCATTAAATCGGCAACTTTAGCAGCGCCGATTAATAGGGTTTGAAAAGCACCTTCAGGAAAACCTGCGCGTCGGATAATCTCTTCAATTGCCAAGGCGCACTGAGGCACATTGGAAGCGTGTTTGAGTAAGCCGACATTTCCCGCCATTAGTGCTGGTGCCACAAAGCGGAACACTTGCCAGAAGGGGAAATTCCACGGCATCACCGCCAGAATTGCACCCATTGGTTGGTAGCGAACAAAACTATGGCTAGCATCGGTTTTTACTGAAACATCAGCTAGGAAACTAGGGGCGTGTTCGGCATAATAGCGACAAACGACAGCGCATTTTTCGACTTCAGCGATCGCAGCTTTCAAAGGCTTACCCATTTCCAGAGTCATCAACTTCGCAAATTCTGCTTTATCTTGCTCTAAAATATCAGCAGCCTTTTGCAGCCAGTGCGATCGCGTCAAAAAACTAGTCTGACGGTACTGTTCAAAAGCCTGATTAGCCAAATCGAGTTTAGCGGTAATTTCGGCATCATTGAGCGCCTCAAAGGTTTTAAAAGTTTCCCCAGTGGCGGGATTAATGGTGGCGATCGCCATTACCTGACCTCTCCTTAAAAAATAGCTTCAGGTAGCTTCCTAATGTTATACATATAAATTGAGGAAGCTACCATCCAAATTCTAGTCTTTTAGCCAAGAATTAGCTGCTGAATATTACAATTTCGCAATTATTGTTGAAATAAAAGATACCAATCGATAAGTATTAATAGTGATGAAGAAGAATTCAGAAGTCAGAATTCAGGAGTCAGAATCAATCAGTCGGGGATTAGGACCAGCGACTGATTGTTCGCGCTTGCGTCACGTAGTGAAGACCACCAAAAATTCTAGTTTTGTGGGGGTGCAAAAACGCCGATTATTCATCCGCTTTTTCGTACAGAATTCATTCTTGAATTCAATCAGTGGGGCATTCAGACCCATGCAAGCCATAGAGGAATTAAGCCATGACTCAAGTTTTACGCAAACTAGTTACATTTGATGAATTCGTTGCTAAATATCCAGATAACACTCTTAAACGTTACGAACTATATGATGGAGTAGTAGTCGAAATGCCCCAACCAACAGGCGACCATGAAGAGGTGATTGGATTTTTAGCCACAAAAATCACTTTAGAATATAGTCGCTTAAATCTTCG
This sequence comes from Nostoc sp., assembly GCF_036919575.1. Lineage (GTDB taxonomy): Bacteria > Cyanobacteriota > Cyanobacteriia > Cyanobacteriales > Nostocaceae > Nostoc. The sequence continues at coordinate 30,941 of NZ_JBALBY010000005.1, forward strand.
TTATTTCATCCCCAAAACAGTATTCGTCAAACCAGTTGAGAACGAATCTGCTTATTCCCCAGATGTCCTGATACTAAATCAGCCTAATTTAGTTAATGAACCTCGGTGGAAAAAAGAATCAACTGTTACTCAAGCAGCATCAATTCCTTTAGTAATTGAAGTGGTAAGTACAAACTGGCGTGATGATTATCTAAAAAAATACGCTGATTATGAACAAATGGGAATTCCTGAATACTGGATTGTCGATTATGCTGCATTGGGCGGTAGAGAATTTATTGGCAAGCCCAAACAACCTACTATTTTAGTTTGCTGTTTAGAAGAAGGTGAGTATCGCGTTAGTAAATTTCGAGGAGATGACCGCATCGAGTCGCCAACTTTTCCAGAGTTATATCTGACCGCAGAGCAAATTTTTCGCGCTGGCATAGTCAGCTAATTTTAGATTGACCAATGACTAATGACTAAGAGGGTGTTTGAAAAGTATTTAGTTGTGATTTTAGGCACTTCTAGATCCCCCCTAACCCCCCTTAAAAAGGGGGGAACCGGAATCAAAGTCCCCCAATTTATCGGGGGATTTAGGGGGATCTAGAACGTTTTGCTACCAAGAAGAGGACTTTTCAAACAACCTCTAATGACCAATGACCAATGACTAATGACTAATGACTAATGACCAATGACTAATGACTAATGACTAATGACCAATGACTAAATACTAATAAATGGATTAATAATTGTTGGCATTTGGTGCAATTGTGTCTTATAAACCTTAACTAATCGCTCAATACCTTTGAAACGATAATCTCCCATTTCCTCGAAGTCGGAGGGGTGTGAAAGCATTTGATGGGTGACTTCACTAATCACACATTCACCAGGGGGACAAACTGCTTCCATGCGAGCTGCAAGATTAATCGTCGCACCTAATGCCGTATAATCTACCCTTTGGGAACTACCGACATCTCCCACAACAGCCTTACCGCTATTAATTGCAATACGTAATTGTAGAGGTTCTTGCCAAAAATCATTGGCATTAAGATGTTCGAGACGATAGAGCATTCCCTTGGCAGCACTAACAGCGCGATCGGGGTGATCTGCTTGCGGTTCTGGAGCGCCAAAAAATGCCATAATACAATCGCCAATATACTTATCTAAAGTGCCGCCGTAACCAAACACTTCTTTTAGCATTTCTTCAAATAAATTATTTAATAGTTGAGCGATCGCAGTTGGTGTTAACCGTTCAGAAATTGCCGTAAAGCCAACCAAATCCGCAAACAAAATACTGATTTCGCTCTCGGCGGGAGCTAAACGACCACCCGGTAATCCGCCTACAGATATCAACTGCTGTACGACTGCTGGAGAATGATAACGTTCTAGTCGGTGACGAATCATCTCTTCAGTTTTGAGTTTCTCTACCAGTAGCCAACGCTGCACACTAGAAGCTACAAGGTTTGCTAAAGCTGAAAAAAAGCTGAGTTCTTCCTCGCCTTCATTTGCCCAATGGTAAGAAGAAAGATTGGCATCGGCATACAATACGCCCACAACTTTATTTTCATCCCATAAAGGCACCGCCATCGCGCTGCGAATGCCTTTGACCAAAATACTTTGTTCACTAGCAAACCGTTCATCTTGATGAGTATCAGCAGTTTGAATCACAACTTTTTCGTCAAATACCTTTTGACAGATGCTACGACTAATCCAACTCCCATCAGAGGGGAGATGTTTCTGCTCAGAAACATTTCTAGTGGCAGCATTCACTAACTCTAACTGGCCGGAACCATTGACATCAATTAATAATGCCAAACGTTCAATACTATCAAGGTAACGAAAAACGACTTGCTGCACCTGAGAAAAAATCTCTTCTATAGACGCCGCCGCACAGAGATTTTTGGCTATGTCTACTAAATCTTTGAGACGAGCAATGGTTTTGTCCTTATTATTATTGATGTCGCCATCTTTGCTATCAGCTGCGATCCATTGCTTTTGCAATTGTTCGACATTGTGAAGGATTGTTCTTTGCTCATTAATGTCCGAAGTTCCAAGATACTCAGGTGTGGATTGTGAAACAGGGCTTGTGAGCAGCACTACCAGGCTAACATTGCCCAGCCAAAGTACATCACCGTGATGTAACTCTTGGGCACCGTTAACAAGATATTTATTAACTTGCGTGCCGTTTTTGCTGCCCATATCCTCAATAGTCCACACACCGTCAGCCGTTTTCACCAGACGAGCATGGTTGCGGGATACTCCAGTAAAAGGTAAGTACAAGTTACATTCCGGCAAACGACCAATTGTAAATACATTTTGGTCAATTGCGATCGTTCTCTCGGTATCTCCCTCTTGTAGGCGTAGCGTCAGTTCAGTCATGAGTGTGATCCGATCCATCGAAGCTATAGGTGCAGGCAACTCTAAGTTAAGTTATACCCTACAGGTTAACCTTCACCTTGTCTTTATGACACTGTTAACTGCATTCCGACAACTATATGCGACAAATATTACATTTTTTCACGTAATTTTAGATTTTAAATTTTGGATTTTGGTGAAGCCGCGCGGTCTTTTCCCAAGGGGAGACGCTAAAATCCTTTGTCAATTTATTAGACCTCTTGCAAAAGTCGAACATCCACCCGAAAATAAATTTTCTTTTCTTATAGCTCTAGTCGGTTTAAACCGACTAATAACAGTAGTTTCAGTCCGTTTCAACGGACTTTTGCTATAAGAGAAGGACTTGAGTCCCTGGCGGTTCAAGTATTTTCGCAAGAGGTTTATTGAGTTGTGATTCTTCATGCCACTATCTGGGGTATCCACCAGCCTGAAAAATCTGTTCGGCGGTTAAATTCAATTCGATGAAAGTAGGTGAGAGGATGCGCTCGCTACCTCTAAATTGAGTAACTTCGTATTCACCATCGATTAATTGATAAATAGATATAGTAGGCTGTTTGGGGTTGCCAGTGAACTTTTTAGCGCCTAGACCGAGATAATCTACAACCCAATATTCAGGAATTCCAATACCCTCATACTTACCCAGTTTTGTGTAGTAATCATCATCCCAGTTGGTACTAACTACTTCCACTACTAAGGGGATTGACTCTGCAAGGCTTACAGTTGATTCTTTTTTCCATAGCGGCTCATTCACTAAATTAGGGCGATTGAGTAATAGCACATCTGGGGAATAACCAGATTCCGACTTAGTTGGTTTAATGAGCGCAGTTTTGGGGATTGTATAAGGTAAATTTAATCGGTCAAATTCTACTGTTAGTTTTCTTGCTATAAAACCAACAACGTCTTCATGCTCTCCCGTTGGTTGTGCCATTTCAACAATCACGCCTTCATGTAATTCATATCTTCCACCTTCGGGTCGCCACGCTGCAAAATCTTCAAAGGTTACTAGTTTGGGTATGGCTTGAGTCATAAAGCAGGAGTCAGAATACAGAATTCAGAATTCAGAATACACTACCCATAAAGCCCAAAGTCGGAGCGGCGGCTTCCGCCGTTCGCGTAGCGTCTCCGTAGGAGATTCTGAACTTTGTAAGACAGGGATAGAGTTTTAAGGTGAGAATATTTTAATTTTTTTCGCCCACCCTTCGGGCACGCTCAGGGCATCGCCAGGGGCGAGGTTTTAACTAATATTCATCACCCACTCGTACAGAATTCATACGCTCATTCTGACCGGAGGCGGAGCGTCTCCGGCTCCGCTCCTGAGTTCTGAATTCTTCTTATAAATTGTCTACCTGAGATTGCTCTTTTCAATGTAAAATCCTTGCATTGTGTCACCCTGATTTAATTGGGCGGTAATTCCAAACTAAGTTCACCCAACAAACCCTTGCGAAAATCTGTTAAAAGTTGCCTTGCAGCTCGCTCTATATCACCTTTGTAACGATGCTCCGCTAAGGCGTGCAAATAGATATCTCCGGTGTCTGATATCGAATCGAGTTGGTAGCGGGACTGTAATGGTTTTTTCGGTAACAAATCTGTAGCTACAGCTTCCAAATAGTTGAGTAAATCCACTAGGGCTGCTGCTACTAGCTGATTATCGTAAGATGCTTCGCCGATATCATCACAAATAGCTAATTTCAAGGCTGCGTCTTGGTCTTCCAATCTTAGAGGGATGACACCAGGAGCATCTAGCAATTCCAAATGTTCGGAAATTCGTACCCAACGTAGTTGGCGAGTTACCCCAGGACGGGCTGCACTTTCCACTACTCGCCGTCCCAACAGACGGTTAATCAAAGCTGATTTACCGACATTGGGAAAACCAATCACCACAGCCCGCACTGGACGGGGTAACATCCCGCGATCGCTTCTTCTTTGATTTAGTTCTACCCCGGCGGCTTGCGCTGCCCGCGCCACTTCTGCTATACCTTTACCATGTTGAGCGTTGGTAAAATAAGGGACTTCTCCTTGACGTTTAAACCAATCTATCCACAGCGATCGCATTTGCGGCGTAATCATATCTACTCGGTTAAGTATCAACACCCGTGTCTTACCCTCTACCCACTCCCCGATTTGGGGATGGTGAGTCGCTAAGGGAATCCGGGCGTCTCGTACCTCAAACACCACATCTACGCGCTTCAGCTGTTCTTTGAGCTTCCTTTCAGCTTTCGCAATGTGACCTGGATACCATTGAATCAGGTTTAATCTATAATTTTGAGTTATGGACATAGTTTATTATTAAATACCAATTACTTATTATCGCCAATAAAAGTGAGTGGGGAGTGGGGAGTGGGGAGTGGGGAGTGGGGAGTGGGAGAATAATAACTCACGCCATCTGCGACTTTCTCTCAAACCTAACCCCCAACCCCTTCCCTACTAGCGTTGGGGAGCAAAAATCAAAGCCTCTCGACCCTTCGGGGAGAGGAATGGAAGCGGGGTTCCAAGAATAAGTCGCACATCGCGCTAGCTCCAAACTCCAAACTCCAAACTCCAAACTCCAAACTCCAAACTCCAAACTCCAAACTCCAAACTCCTAACTCTCTTTGCCTTGATGTAAAATCAGGCGGTTGCCATCAGGGTCATAGGCATAAATTTCTCTGCCGTGGTCAGCAATGGAAATGTTTCCTGACGGGGGATAGCCCAAAGCAGTTAGATGAGCGATCGCATCTTCTAAGTTACTCACCTCTAAACACAAACTTATCTTACTTTTGGTGTAGACACAAAGGGGCTTGTCGTTAGATATCGCTTCAAATTCAGATTCGTTTGTGTTCTTTGGTTTAAAAATACCTAATCGCATACTAACTAAATTAAACTCAGCATAGACATTTGGAATTAAAATAACTGGCTTTTGCTCCAGCAATTTACTATAGAAATTCACTAACTTTTCGTAACTGATCGATGCTATGGTGACAAATGCATTAGTGTACTGGAAAACCATATTTACCTATCGCCCTTTGAACTGCGTTATCGCAGAACTTGAGAAGTTGTCAGAAGAAGAACAAAATGCGTCACCGAACAGCCCGTCGTAGATATCCCTTCTCGTCTTCTAGCTGAACTGGAACGAGAAAAAGTTACAAAATGTGCGAAAAAATTATCCCAAAACAGCTGATCGGGCAACTTTGACAAATAAATACACATCATCACGCTGATATTTCAACTGAAATTCTTGATTATTTTTCAGTTGATTTACCAAGCTAGCAGCAAACTTCTGATTACTTGACCTGCGAGGATGACGGACATTCAGCAATACATAATTAAAAGCATTTAAATCAGCAGGTGGGGAATCGGCATTTGTAAACATAACTAATTTTCGATTGCTTAAATGCGGAGAAATTTCTGCTGTGGTGTAAACACTTCCTTTAGTTTGAATCTGGGCGATCGCTTGTTTTGTAGCTTGCCAAGTATCTATAGATTCTAAGTATCTGCCCCCAAAATATGTAAATTTTGCCAGACTCAAAAACGCCACCAATGACCACAGGATAATCGCTCTTTTATTTTGTAGCCATCCTCTACCTGCGGCGAGACTAGATATTACAGCCAACAACAGGAATGGTAGTGCTGGAATAGAGTACTGATATATCAAGTCTTTTTGAGGTTGGTAATCAGCTAGAATGTTGAGCGCTAAACAAGGAATAGCTCCTACCAAAGGTTTTATTCCTTGTGGGGAAAGCCCCCAAATCACAGGTGCTAGCAGCAGAACCAAATATCCCAAGTTATCCAGTGAAAAAAGCTTTCCTAAAATAAGTCCTGGCTGAAACACTATATTTTTTGCAATGTCTAGAACTGAATTACCTAAATAGCTGTAACGTACCATTGCTGTTGCTTCTGCACTGTTGAAAAAAGGAATAATTACCTGAGTAGCAATCAGAAACCAGGCGACACCAGCACAAAGAGCGATCGCACCATATAAAAGCCGCTTTTCAAACAAAAGTAACCAAACTCCCATTCCAACAACGGTGAGCGACAATACCTCCTTACATCCCAAAACGAGGAAAATACTTAAACAAAACCACCCTACCTGACCTAACCGTGCTGCTAAAACCGCCGTCAATAGTAGTGGTAAAGCTATCACTTCCGGGTGAAAATCAAATAAATTGGCGTTAAACACCAACGGATACAAGAGATACACAAATGCGATCGCTATTGCTTGCTTTTCCTTTAGTCCAGCTTGACGGGCTAGATACCAAGTCGGCAAAGCGCCTAATGCCAAAGCAGCTGCCTGCACAGCAAATAACCAGTAAACACTGGGGTATATTTTATACAATAAAGCCAAAGGATAGAATATCCAAGCAGCATGATCGCCGAGAATATGAAAACCCATGAAAGAACTAATAGGCGGTTGCCCTTGACTAATTAAATAGACCGCCTGGTCAAAAATTCCTAAGTCACAAGCGGTTGATTGAAATAACTCGTGTCGTAAGCTGCTGCACCCAAACAAAATTAAGGCACTCACGCCAATTATCAAACCAAGATAACCATGCTGATTCAGTTTTTTCGTCATCCTATCAAAAAAGTATCCATCGTGAGTATTTTAGAGACATAATTAGCAATATTATTCACTACCATAATCAGCCCTAAATGTACCGCCCAAATATTGTAAAACTATTCACAAAAAGAACGGTCATATTCCGAGAAAAAGAATGGTTATTTAGCCTACTGGTAATATCTCTAGTTCTATGGCTGATATTTTTGGGAAACTCCCCTTTACGAGATTGGGATGAAGCTATTGTGGCACAGGTTGCCCGTGAAATTTGGCGTGCCCCGCTTGGTTCAATGCATTGGCTTTATCCCACCTTGGGAGGTGAACCTTATCATAATAAGCCACCCCTGATGCACTTGCTAATAGCTTGGACTTACTCCATCGGAGGCGTGAATGAGTTGACAACACGTTTACCGGGTGCAGTGTTAACTGCTTTGGGAGTGCCTTTACTTTACTTGGTGGGATGTTTGCTTTTTAACCAAAGTTTACCAGCTTTGTTTGCCGCTTTAGTTTACCTGACGATGTTGCCTGTGGTGCGTCACGGACGGCTAGCAATGCTAGATGGTACAACTATTACCTTTTTCTTGCTGTTGTTGTTTTGTTTGCTAAAAGCACGTCAGAATCGTCGGTATGCTCTAGGTGTGGGATTTTGTCTAGGGTTAATCACTCTAACTAAAGGGATGATAGTTTTGCCGCTAGGAGCGATCGCTTGTTTATTCCTGATTGCAGATCGGCAGTTTGCTTTGTTAACAAGCCCTTATTTATTAGTGGGAATGTTTTTCGGAAATGCACCTGCGATCGCTTGGTTTGCTGCTCAATGGCAACATTATGGCAGTAATTTCTTCCAAGTGAATTTTCAAGCACAAACCTTTGAGCGCCTTACACAATCTGTTGAAGGTCATAGTGGGCTTCCCTGGTACTATTTAATTGAGTTAATTAAATATAGTTCTCCTTGGCTATTATTTTTACCAGGAGGTTTTTTTCTAGCTGGGAAAAAACGTCATACTACCTGGGGTCGCCTAATTCTTATTGGGACAATTGTTTACTTAGTAACTATCTCTTTAATGAAAACTAAACTCCCGTGGTATGTTATGCCTGTATATCCATTTTTAGCTTTGGCAATTGGTGCTAAACTTAGCGAAATTTGGCAATATGGTCATTTTAGGGTGCGGAGTTGGACAATATTTCTGGCTATTATTGCTATTGCTGGTTTAGGAGGTTGTGTTTACTTTATTATTGCCAATAAAGAGCCTATTTTAATAGTCATGAGCATTGTTTTGGCAATAAGTATGGCCACCACAGCATGGCTAGTTAAACAGCGCGATCGCAACTTTATTCCAGTGTTATTTTCTGGGATGTACTTAGTTTTAGCACTGTTAATGAGTTCGCAATCATGGATTTGGGAATTAAAGGAAGCTTTCCCAGTTAAACCAGTAGCGGACTTAATTCGGGCAAATGTTTCACCAGGAACCCAAATTTATACTTCTTTTGCTTATGGGCGTCCTAGTTTAGACTTTTATAGCGATCGCAAGGTAACTGCCGCAACTGTGCCAGTTTTACAACAAATGTTATCTAATAAATCTTATTTACTATTAGACAATGTGGCTTTACAGCAAATCAATTTAACTGGGAGTAAAATTATCGGAACAGCTAAAGGATTTACACTGATTTCACCATAAGTTAAAGATGTGGGAAATATTACTTTTTTCACCTTACAGCTATTTTCAGGTAAATAGACCACGCAGTAGGGGCACAGCATTGCTGTGCCCCTACGACAGATGTGGTTCAAATAGATGATTTCCGCTGTAATTAATTTATCAAAACAGAATAAAGACATCAGTCGTCAGAATTCAGCATGAATTTTGAATTCAAAAACGGTCATGGTGCTACGATCCTTCGTTCGTGACTTGAACAGTGGATTGACTAGATTGGGCTAGATAGATACCCACTAAAACTACGGCAAAAGTCAGCCAGTCAAACAAACTTACTTCTTCTGAAAAAATGAACCAAGCAAAAATCGAGGACAGGACTGGATTTAGGAGAAGGGTAACGGCGACAACTCCTGACGAGAGTCTACTGAGGCTATAAGTTACAAGTCCCTGACCTAACACTTGGCAAAAGAGAGCTTGAAAAATGATCAAAAACCAACCTGTCCAAGAATAGGGAAACAATCTCTCTTCAATGAATGGGAGGACAGGCAACAGAAATATTGTAGTTACTCCACAGCGCCAGAGCATTATGGTTGCGGTAGTAAATCGGGCTTGCAGTCGTTCTATCAGCAGCAGATACGTGGCGATAAAAATCCCACTGAGAAATGCTAGCGCATCACCAAGTATTTGGTCACTCGCAAATTGCATCTTATGAAGTTCAAAGGCGATCGCTCCTAAAAGCGCCATAACCAGACCAATAATAAATCTATGATCGAAGCGCCGACCAAATAACAGATACCCAGCCGCAGCAACGAATAAGGGATTCAAATTAGACAGTAAAGCCACGTTAGCAACGCTAGTTTGACTCAGCGACCAAGCCCACAACAGCAGGGAAATCGTTGAAGCAGTTCCCATTGCTAACAATAGCCACACGTCCTGTTTTGTAAAAGGCTTCTGTTCTATAGGTTGATGATCAGATTGTTGGCGGCGCAAAGCCTCAAGTCCATTCCACAACCCAAAGACGACTGCGGCGATCCAACTACGATGAAATCCGATGGCATTTGCACCAATTTCTTGTTCGCACAATTTTGCCAGAGATGGTGCTAAAGATAGGGGAATTAGGGCAAAAAATAATGAGACAGTTCCCAGGAAAGCTGGTGTTTCGGAGAATTGTTGCTTTAGTAATGACAGTTTGATCGTCATACTTTTAACGAAAGTGTTAACTATACTTTTGACTGATTCCTGGAACGGGTAATTAACAGCACCTTGGCTAGATACGGCTAAGTATAAACCGATTAAAACTAGAGCGAAACCTAACCAATTTGAGCAAGTTAATTTTTCCGAAAATATTACAAGAGCGAAAATGCCGCTAAATACTGGCTCTAACAGATGCACCAAGGAGACAACTACAGAGGAAAATGTGGCAAGGCTATAGGTCAAAAGCCCATGACCTAAAACTTGACAGATCAGGGCTAGGGAAATCACCCAAAGCCACCCACTGACTGTAGAGGGGAAAACCTGATCTTGAGTGAACAAAAGTATGGGGAAGATGACTAGAGCCGCGATCGCACAGATCCACAACTGGATTGTGGCCGGAGAAAATTTGGTTCGTAATTTTTCTACGATCAGTAGGTATGCACTCAAGAAAATTGCCGAAACGATCGCAGCCAAGCTTCCTTGACCTTCCTCTGTGGCGATTTGCAGTTCCTCAAATTCAATGGCGATCGCTCCCCCAAGTGCGATCGCCATCCCAATCAGGAATTGCTTCTCAAAACCCTGACGAAATAATAGCCACACTCCTAAGCTAGTAGATATGGGCGCAAGATTATGTAAGACACTAGAGATTGCGACGCTAGTTTCAGTCAGCGACCAAGCTAAAAAGACTAAAGTAGCAGCCCAAAAAATACCGCCACCAAGTAATAGCCACAGATCCTCACTGGTGTACGGCTGCTGTTCTACAGGTTTCTCTAAGGAAAGTCGTTGACATATCGCCTTGTATCCATACCAGAGCAAAAAGACCACACTACCAAGCCAAAGGCGATTAAATACAGTGGCATTCGGGCTGAGTTCAGTTTCGCTCAATCTCACGAAAATAGAGCCAAAAGATATAGCACCTACACCTAGAAATAATAAAGCAAGGGCTATCTTCGTTTGATTGGATACATTCATTAGGAAATTTAAATTCAACTTCTTACCAATAAGGGACTTCCAAAGAATGAATTACTCAACAAAAATCAAGAGTTCACGCTTAAAAATAATCATAATTATTCTTAATAAAAAGACCCGGATTTCTCACTCCTATTCTCAAAGCCTTACAAAACCAAGATTCAAGCTTTTCACACTTTATCAAAAATATCCAAAATATAGTCTGAGTATAAGCAGCTGAGGTCGCCTAATCCCATTTAGGACTTACGCAAAATATCTCTCAAACTCTGATTTCTCCGTGTCCTCCGTGCCTCTGCGGTTCGTTATTCCGTAACTCGTGCGTAAGTTCTACCATTGAAAAATTGAGTGCTTTCAAATCCCCTTAAATCCCATACCAGTTTCTACCTCTTGTTCTGCTTGAGTAGAATCCACCTCAGAAAACGCGACTTTGCCAGAAGTCTGTTGCATTTTACCAAGTTGACTCAAAAAGAGGCCAACTAAAATAACACTACCGCCGATATATTGAGGTAAAGTGGGAGCCTCACCCAAAATTAAATAAGCTGCGACAATACCCGCAATTGGAGTAAACGAGCCAATCAAGGAAGCCGCAGATACAGTGGAAGTTCTCAAGCCTTTAATCCAGAATGACTGACCTACCACCACAATCAGTCCACCATAAAGGAACATCCACCGCCACAGAAACGGTGAGAGTACATCAGCAAAATGGTCACTACCGTAAAGCGCTAAAGCCAAAAAGAAAAAGATTACGGTTCCCAAAGCAGTACGAAAGATACTGTAAATCCCTAAAGGGATCTCTGAGAGGTATTTTTTGCCAATAATTGTGGAAACAGCTACAGCCACAGATCCTACTGCTACCAGAACTTCTCCCAAGCCTAGTTGTAAACCTCCCATATTCATCATGGCTTCGCTTGGAGACTGAAGGAGAATAGTTAGAGTAACGCCAACAAAAGCGACAACTGCCCCGATAAACTCCCAAAGACTTACTCGTTCTTTTAACAACCAAACTGATAAAGCCAGAGTTAGAGGTAGTTCCAAGCGTCCCACTAAAATGACATTATTGACATTGGTAAGTGCCAGTGCTTGGAAAATTAAGCCCGGTGCGATCGCTCCTGATAAGATAGCTACTGCTGTTAGACTAACCCAATCCTTTCTTGACAGTTGTTTTAAAGTAGCTTTGTTCCACTGTCGTCCATAGATTAGGATCAAAAGCATTAAGGCACAAAGGTTTCCCACAAATAAAACATTACACAAAGAAATCGGATTACGACCACCGATAAAGTGTTGGGCACCAATTTCTGTGAGCTTGCGAGTCACTGCACTAGAGGCTCCAAAAATGAGGATTGCTAGCCAGAGATATGTTTGTCCAGAAATTCTGTGGATTGGGCGATGTCGCCTTTTGGGTCTAGTCACAATAACACCATTACAATGAAGGTATTGCTCATTATTCTAAGTTGCTCTTATTCAGTTAAAAATGAGGTTTCGCTGAGAGAAGGCTGAAATTATCTAAACAGAATTCAGGAGGAGCCAGTGCGGTCTTGGGGTTTCCCAAAGTGGAGCAACTGGCGTTCAGGAGTCAGAATACAGGAAAGGTATTCTGTACGAGTGGCAGATTTCGGCATGACACTTCGGCTTTGCTCAGTGCAAAGACGCTCGGTCGAACGCTAAATAACCCTGGACTTGCTGAAGTATTGATTATGAATTCTCCATTCTCCATTCTCCATTCTGCATTCTGAATTCTGAATTCTGAATTCTGAATTCTATTCTTCTTCAATGTGCGGCTTTGACATCCGATTAGTTGCTGAGAAAATGCTGAGAATTAACTAAATTTTATCAAAGAATAAATTAATCAAAATTATGGCTTAGTTTCAATAAGTTCTCAGTGCCAAGTGGGATAGTTTGGGTGTTCGGGATACTTAATAGGAGCCACAGATGAAACTCGCACCCTTAATCGCAACTATTGCCTTTGCTGGTTTTTTAACGGTTTGGGAAGCACCATTGAAAGTAATCAATCCTGCATTAGTTCAGGCATCAGCTCAAGAGTTGTCTGTAAATCAGAAAATAGCATTACTGACTAAAAGTAAGGGTCAAATTGGTAGTGGCGATCAGCTGCGTCGTTTCTTTTTTGGGGATTTGGAGCCAATCGGTATCCAGCCAGGTGGAGCAGGTCATGTAGTTAACCTTTACAACAAAGCCAACGATGTCACATTCTCTTACTGTTCAACCTATGATGTAATTGTCGCCGTTAAGAAAGGTAAGGTGGCTAAGTTTGAACCCAGTGAAGTGAAGTAACTTAGCAATCATCAAATGTTCAAGTTGGGCGCTGAAAATTTGAGAACTGGCATCTCAATACAATTGCTGTATCGCCTAATTAGCTGAATAAAAAGACCTCTAAGAGCTTTTACGACGTCAAATCTTCCCTCTCCGACTCGGCTACGGTGTACACACAAGTCATCGAATTACCCAAAACAAAAACCTCACCCTGTCCTGACGGACATCCCTCTCCTTGTTAAGGAGAGGGAGAAAAACAAAACAAAAACCTCACCCTGTCCTGACGGACATCCCTCTCCTTGTTAAGGAGAGGGAGAAAAACAAAAGAAAAACCTCACCCTGTCGTGACAGACATCCCTCTCCTTAGTAAGGAGAGGGACAGGTTTTGCTACGCAAAACCAGGGTGAGGTTTCTTTAGACTATTCGATAAACTGTAAATATCGAACTCACCTAACCAACCCAGCGCTCTTGGGCAAATCCTACAGCTATTTTGGCTAGTAATGTCACAAAGGCGCCCAATATCAAATATCCCTGACGAGGATGGCGAGATAGCAGCAAACCAATGGCTATATTCAAAGGCACAATACCGTAGGCCAGACGGCTCAAGGAGATGGTACCCCCAGAAGCTAGTAGCAAACCAATACCACAAAAGCCATAAATAACTGTAACTGGGGTCAGTTGCGTGTGTAAGCGCCACAACATATAGCCACCACCCAAGACCATGAACAAGTTGAGCAAGTTATTGATCCACTGTTCGCTCGCCAGAATCAACAAAAATAAGACTAAAGCATAAAAGCCATAGAATAATTTTACAGAACTAAAACGTTGACGAAAACGCCATAAAAGAGAGCCACTGGCAACGATCGCACCAACTAACAAGAGATACCAGGGGTCTTGAATCCCCCCAGAGGAGTTTTGAACCCAGCCATATCGCCAATTTTTTCTGCCAACTGCAATTTGCATCAGCATATTTAACCAACCCTGCCAATCAAACCCTAGAGTTGGTCGCCATCCCCGTTGTGCTTCGATAAAAGCTAAAGGGTTGCCAAAATAAATCGCACAATACAAACTGAATAGAAGTACGCCAATAGCGGTAGTCAAACCAGCTATATAGGCTATGGGTGGTCGGCGTTCTTTCCAGGCTGCGATCGCTAATGCTGGAATTAGTGCCATACCTGTAGGACGTGTTGCTGTCGCCATCGCGCCCCAAAGGGCAGTCCAGCCATACTGCTTTTGATCAAACGCCCGCAAAGTCGCCGTACTCAAAAATAAATACAGCCCCTCTGTGTAAATCACCCCCGTAAACATGGACGATGGATAGCAGGAAACTACAGCAGTAACCCAATGTGCTGCACTAATGCCATAATTATCTCTAATCCAAAAGTACAAACAGTAAAGCGCTGCGAAAAATGCCAAGTTGTTGACTAGCGTACCTGCTAATTCAAACGGTAAGCCCAACTTCATCAAAAGCCAGATGCTTAAGGGAAACAAGGGAAAGAAGGCGAGATTATGTTGCTTGCCGTCATTCACAAATTCATAGCCAGAAGTTGCGATCGCTCGATAATGTATACTATCCCAGGCATCAAAAACGCCCCAGCCAAAAGGGGGCAAAAAATCTTCTGCTGGTAACGGTAGTTTTGGCGCAACCAGCAACATGGCAGTCCAGATGAATATTCGGCTAGCAAGCCATATTGCTGCTGGAAACAGGAAATCATTTTTCCATAAAACTTTTTTTATAAGTATCTGAACTTTGACCATAAGGTTGAGTGTTTCAACAAACTCCTTTATGCATCCTTTCACTTATGGCTGCAACACAGCAATTTATGAGTAATCTTTTGCATATTAAATCCTCCACCAACATAATTAACAAACTGGACAAATCGCCAACTACTTGAAATTATTTCCTATTTGGTTACTTTTGCCAATTTTCTCGGAATTTATCATTAAAAATATAGTATTTATAAATACAACTTTTGTCTAGTTATATAAATTGAGCAACTTTAGGGCGTGTTTTAAAAGTCGATGAAATAGTTTAGGGCTTACGCAGTGTGCAAAATAAACACTTGTGTATACAGTCCAAACTTCACAAATTTCCCGGCGATGATGTCCTTTCTCGATACGTTTGTCATAACTGACAACACCACCAATTAAAAACCCCGCAGTCACACAAGACGCTACGGGGTACTAAGGTAGGCTGTTGACTTTGGCTATTTTTCGGGAGTTTTCCGAAAAATTATTTATGCTGGTTTCTGCTTGTATGAAAGCGCCTGCAACACAAATTTTTACGCCAAAACAAAAAACACAGATTTTGCATGAAATCTTGTGGGCTAAAGGGTACAGAGTCAACAGCCTAGTACACTTGTGGCAAGTATAAATTCTATTTCATTGGTTGTCACCCTATAGGTAGGTTTGGTGAATCAAAGGAAATGCCGTCTTTTGGTGTAGATAGTGCTACAACTTCAGAACCTGCAATGGTAATGAAGTTGTAAAAAAAGCTTTCTCCAGGAGTAGTTTCAATTTTCCTCGGAGAGACTCCGCCATATGAAGAATCAGAATCATACAAGACAGTTACTTTTCGTTCGGGAATGTTTAGTGTTACTGTATCTCCCGGTAACAAGAATGAGAATGGTTGTAGTGTACCTGCTTGTATTACCTGTCCAGACGCTCCGAGAATACTGAATTGTATCCCTGAACGGACATTCCTGTTTTTGAATGTGTAGGTAGCACCTCCGCTCATTTTTTCCGCAGTTTGATCACTTAGTTCTTCATAGAAATTCAAATTCGCGTATTTCATGGATCTACCTCAATCGAAGTTATCTTTAATGGAAAGGTCTGATGATGGCGTTTTTTAATTAAATGCCTACACAAATAATTAAGTAAGTTTTAGTTCACTATCTCTGTACTGTCATTCTCTACGACGATTTTTAGTTTTTATGCACTGAGAATAGAAAGTTTTTTGGAGAATCTGTAAAATCCTTACGCAGTAAGGAATTAGGTTTTGACTGTATGGCTGTATAATTGAATGACTTTTCACGTCATGTGGAAAAGCCCACGCTACTCCTTTGCGTCAATGTATCGATTATAGTGATTGCTGTAATTAAAGAGTCCCAAGCAATTTATAGTGGGAGTTGTCTGTAAATCCTTAAGCAATTGTGAAAGCGATTACTCTCGTTGGTTCTACTGGTTCTATTGGTACTCAGACTTTAGATATTGTCACTCAGTACCCAGATCAGTTTCGGATTGTGGGATTGGCTGCTGGGCGCAATGTCGAAATGTTCGCTGCTCAAATTCGGCAGTTTCGACCGCAAATTGCTGCAATTTGTTCAGAAGAGAAATTACCAGCACTCAAAGAAGCGATCATTGACCTCGATCCTCAACCGATTCTACTCGCAGGTGACGCCGGAGTCATAGAAGTCGCTCGTTACGGCGATGCTCAAACCGTTGTCACGGGGATCGTTGGTTGTGCGGGTTTGCTACCCACGATCGCAGCTATTGAAGCTGGTAAAGATATTGCCTTAGCGAACAAAGAAACCCTGATTGCTGGGGCACCTGTGGTTCTACCCCTAGTCGAAAAACATGGTGTAAAATTACTCCCAGCCGATTCCGAACATTCCGCAATATTTCAATGTCTCCAAGGTGTGCCAAAGGGAGGCTTACGGAAAATTTTGCTGACTGCATCTGGTGGGGCTTTCCGAGACTGGGATGTAGAAAGGTTAGCAGATGTCACCGTTGCTGATGCCCTCAAGCATCCTAATTGGTCGATGGGGCGGAAAATCACAGTAGATTCTGCTACTTTGATGAATAAAGGACTGGAAGTAATTGAGGCTCACTTTTTGTTTGGGTTGGATTATGACGATATCGAAATTGTCATTCATCCCCAAAGCATTATTCACTCGCTGATTGAACTGCAAGATACTTCAGTTTTAGCCCAACTCGGTTGGCCGGATATGCGCTTACCGTTGCTGTATGCTCTATCTTGGCCCGATCGCATCTACACCAACTGGGAACGACTAGATTTAGTCAAAGCGGGAAATTTAACCTTCCGTGAACCAGATCACCAGAAGTATCCTTGTATGCAGTTGGCTTATGCTGTGGGTAAAGCTGGTGGTTCGATGCCAGCTGTGTTGAATGCCGCCAATGAGCAAGCTGTGGCTTTATTTTTATCAGAAAAAATTCGGTTTTTAGATATTCCCCGGTGTATCGAATCCGTGTGCGATCGCCATCAAAACGATAACCGTGCTAATCCCTCTTTAGATGACATTTTGGCAGCAGATAAATGGGCAAGACAAGAAGTTTTAACAGCGACTGAAAAGTTAGAAACTCACTCGCGGATAATTTCTCTGCGATAAAACAGGAGTCAGAATTCAGAATTCACCAATTGTGAATACTCTACCCATAAAGGGATAGAGTTTTAAGGCGAGAATATTTTAATTTTTTTCGCTTGACTTCGGGCGAGGTTTTGACCAATATTGATCACCCACTCGTACAGAATTCATACGCTCATTCTGACCGGAGCTAAGAGGTTGTTTGAAAAGTCCTCTTCTTGGTAGCAAAACGTTCTAGATCCCCCTAAATCCCCCGATAAATTGGGGGACTTTGATTCCGGTTCCCCCCTTTTTAAGGGGGGTTAGGGGGGATCTAGAAGTGCCTAAAATCACAACTAAATACTTTTCAAACACCCTCTAACGGAAACGTCTCCGGCTCCGCTCCTGAGTTCTGAATTCTTCTTATAAAAACCTTCAGTTCAGATTGGACTGAGGATTAGAAATTGATGCCTAGTGCCCAATGTCTAATCCCCAGCCTCTAATCCAATTAATATGGAAATCATTTCTCCTAATTGCAAAGACGTACTCGACGAACTACAATTAAACTCTATTGAAGATAGTCAAACAATTTTGGATTTTAGATTTTAGATTTTAGATTGAAAAGAGCAATCAAGTCAGGGGCAAGTCAAGTAATTTACGATGTTTGGATTTTAGATTTCTTCTCGCGTTTAAATTCGCTTGCTCTGAGACATGCATTAAATTTTGCGGAAAGTTGCGTGGGCGGCTCTGCCGACTTGAGCAAACTTTCCAAGACGGATTTTGAATCTTCAATTCCATTTTCCAAAATTTAAAATCTAAAATTCGGTCAGTGGCTTCCGGATCAGCCATAAATTTTATGTATATCTATAATTTATCTACCAATAAAAATTAAAAACCTTTACAAAACTTTTGCAAAAAAAGCGGTAGATCACATAAATAATTATCTGATTTGTAGTTAGAATATCCCCAGGCTAATTATCACAAAAAGCCCCATTCTAGCGGATATTAAAAATTGGGTTTAGCATCTTTTATACCAGTGATTGTTAGCAAAACAAAAACTTACCCTTTCTGAATAAACCCACTCTCAGACAAGGGCAATTATTAAGGAATTAATCTATATGATTGCTACGCTGATTGTAGCTTGGATCGTCTTCATAATATTGTGGAAGTTGCTGAAAGCAACCTTGAGTAGTGCATTGACTATTGCCGCAATCCTTGTTTTATTAAATATTGGTTTTGGCATTACTCCCCAAGATATTTGGCATTACGTAACGCAGTTTGCTCAAAATCTGTCGCAGATTCAAAGTAGCAAGTAAAAATCTATACTTGACTTTGGCTAATGATATAGGAATCCGGTTTGATTTATGAAAAAAATTAGGTATAGCGGTTCTCGTTTACGTGAGGTACAGCCGTAGGGGCACGGCACTGCCCATTGGTGTCAACTTAACGTGAAAGCCAGCCTAGAACCAGCTTTTAGCAGATTATCTCGTTATCTCGTTCCCAGTCTCCGACTGGGAATGCCCCTCATTGAGGCTCCGCCTCTCTTCCTGGCGGCAGAGCCACCAGGATCTGCATTTCCAGCCAGAGGCTGGAAAGGAGGTTTTAAAGGGGTTTGGGCTTAAGTTGACACGCATGGGCAGTGCCGTGCCCCTACACCTCGCAATATAATGTTGTACCGCATCTGAGTGGGAACCGCTATATTGTCGGGTGTGTTAACGCCCAGAGTACGGCACCAAATCCTTATAAATGGTGCCGTACTCTCGCAGCTACACACCTAAAGAGTCTTTTCAAAAATCAAATAGGAACCCTCTTTCTTGGTTAATTATTATTGAATGCTGAAATCTTGGCTAATGCATCCTTAACACTCGCCGGTAACTGACGCATAATCTTGCCTCTTTCGCGATCTAAAGCTACTAATGTCACCTTGGCAGTGACGTATAATTGTTGTCCATCAGTTGAGACAATGGCATAATCCCAATTGATTCGGACACCAGTCACCTCAGCCATACGCGTTTTTACCACCACTGCCATACCCAATTGAATTGAACGGTGATAGCGCACCGACAGTTCTACAACTGGTAAATCGCAACCGATAGCGACTAAATCAGCAAATTCAATCCCTATAGATCGCAAGCATTCAATCCGCGCTTCTTCCATCCAAGCTAGATAGGAACCGTGCCAGACAAGACCTGCATAGTCAGTGTGGTGGGGTTGCACTCTGATCGGATATTTAAACCAATTCGCAAATTCATGACTTGATGGATTGTCAAGGGCGCTGGTTGGTGGTAGTTTTGGTTGGCTGGGTTTTTCTTCTGACATCTTCAATTTTCTCAGCACCGATAAATTTTCCAAATCATTCAATAGCAGCGACGAAAACCCAGCGCTGAATATTTTAGCGGTATATCTAAGTACGGTGGGACACACCGAGATTAGCGCTTGGGGAGAGAACGACCTCTAGAAAAAATCTGGCAACAGCTTTAGCTATCCCAGAATCACTGTACCCCAAATAGATGATTATATAATTGTGCTTAGGTGTTGATTGTTCCCACCTCTGCCAGAGGATGACTTTTTCTTTTCTTGTGGCTGATGTATAAATTGCAAGATTTGATAATAGCGATCGCTACTACAAAAATTCTAGACATAATTAATGAAAACTGCGATCGCATTTTGATGAAATTTTGGGAAAAGAGCAGCGTCTAACTACCCAAACTCGACTTGGGTGTATTTTAACGCCTTCCACTTAAAAGCTTAAAATCTGGCTTGTGAGGTTTTGGCAGATACAAAAAAATCTGCGATGGGCTAGCCACGAGCCAATCACTTAAAATAATCAAATAGGTAAGAGCGATCGCTAACTAAGCCACCATTATCAATTACCGATATTGAACCTCGCATGACTAGAAGTCACGCGATTCCTACTTCATCGACAAGCGCCTGAGAATTCCCAGGTCTTACCTCATCTCCATAGGGGTTTTGAGCATCCCTAGCACCGACGGCTGCTTTACCGTGCCAATTTTAGATTTTAAATTTTGGATTTTGGATTATTTCTTTGGTACAGAGCCACCGCAGATTGTGGGCGGAACAAATCTCAAATCGCTTTCTCTAAAATCCCCAAGCCGTATCCCAAGAGTGGGTACAGTCAATCTAAAATCGCTTTCTCTTAAATCCAAAATTGATTGACTTCCATATCGAATCTGACGATCTGCGTAACCAGATGTTAGACAAAGAAATATGGAATTTTTAATTTGCGATCGACCTTTGCAACTTAATACTTCTTGGCAAGAGTTTTAGAGCCTGTATCAGTTTGCATAGATTGCTTGACAAGACTAGCCAGTTCGTCTAGTTGGCTGATTGCCTCCGCACCTTCTAGCTTCATTAATTCGCGGTCATCCCGCATTTCCGTCCAAGTAATCCCGTAATCGGACACTAAAAACCGAATCAGGTGGTTATCACCCAAGCTAACCATAAACGATGCACTATTCATTTGGTCGCCACAGGTGTAGCAAGATGCAAGATACCCGCGCCGCTCTAGTACAACCGCCAAGGCTTGCAGGTTCATTACCAAATCTTGGACGAATTGTCGATGTTGATGTGCTAGTCTCAGAAACACTTTTGTCCTCCAGACACCACAGTTGAGTCTCTTTTATATTTTCTTTAGATTTTCTCATCCACTGTATTGTAAACTATTCATTACAATTAGCAGACAGATGATATTGAGTCATGTAATTGACTACCTTGTTTAGGGTAGTGGATCAGGCTTTTGAGCGCCGTATCAAACTATTCAGTTTGTAAATTCAAAATCTCGGACAGAATTGCTAAATTTAACTATATCTTTATACACTTCTGTCAGGGTAGATTCTTAGAAGAAGCGATCCGCTTTAAGAGTAACTTAAATCTACCACAAGTCAACTACAGAAAAGCTACATATTGCGTTTTTATAGGCGGTGTGCAGCCAAATTCACTGCTAGTAGAGGTGATAACGTAGTTTTGCATCGTTATACTGTCTTTTGCTTAGATGTTTGATCTGTTCTCTTTCTAATGTCGGTTTTGGTATAGACAATAGTCCTTTATACAAACTTTACGTAATTAATAGAAGAAAAGTCTGAGTGTAATACCGTTTTACTTTAATAATGATACAAATACGTTGGTAGGGGCACAGCTGATGCGTGTCAACTTAAGCCAAAACTCTTTTCAAACCTCGTTTCCAGCAAGAAGCTGGAAATGCTCTTCAATTGCGGCTCTGCCGCAAGTCTTGAGGCGGAGCCTCTCGGAATGCATTAAGAGTCGGAGACTGGGAACGAGACAATCTCTAAATGCTACTTCTAGACTAACTTTCACGTTAATTTGACACCAATGGCGAGACGCCCACCCCACAAGAGTTATGTTTAATTCGGTTATGGAAATTAGATGTTTTTCAGCTTAAACATTACTTGTAGTGCTAAGAAGTTTTTCCCCTTTCAACATCCGCGCCGCAGCTTCAAGTAGAGCTTCTTCGAGATAGGGCTTGGTAAAGTAGCCACTAGCACCGAGTTGAGCGGCAATTTGTCTATGCTTGTCTGCACCCCGCGAGGTGAGCATAGCGATCGGTAGGTGGTTGAGGTTTGGGTCTTTCTGGATGCGAGAGAGTAACTCCAGACCATCGCAACGGGGCATTTCAATGTCGCAAAATACGATATCGCAAGGTAGACCGGAGCGGAGTTTATCCCAAGCTTCCTGTCCGTCACGCGCCTGTTCTACGCGATAACCTGCTTTGTTAAATGTCAGGGATAGCAATTCTCGAACTGTAATTGAGTCATCGACGATCAGCACTGTCGGGTCAATCTTCGCAGGAGAAGTGTCTGGGGGAGTGGCTTTCTGTTGCCAAGAACTGCCACCAAGTTGTGTAGAAATCCGTCCCTGGAAGATGTCAATTATTTCCAGCACGTCAGCAATAGGCATAATCCGACCATCACCTAAGACTGTAGCACCAGCTACACCAATGGGTTTAGGCGCTGGACCTTCAAATTGCTTAATTACAATTTCTTGTTCGCTTAACACCAGGTCAATCTGTAAAGCAATCATGGTATTTGCCGATCGCACCACGACCACAGAAACCATATCATCATCTCTGGTGCCGCCATAGACATTGCCGCGACTGATTTGGCGATTGAAGGTTAAAAGTTCCTTCAGGGGTCGGAATGGCAGCACTGTATCGCGCCAGGAAATAAATGATTGCCCATTAGCATCATGCTGAATATTTTTGACTGGTATATCCAGCGTATCTTCTACACCATCCATCGGGAAAGCAATTCTAGCTCGATCCGAGACGCAGCAGAGAGCTTTACAAATACTCAGAGTCAGTGGCAGACGAATTGTGAAGGTGGTTCCCTTACCGATTGTCGAATCGGTGGTGACTGTCCCCCGAATTTCGCTAATTTCTGAGCGCACTACGTCCATACCCACGCCACGTCCAGAAATTTCATCTGCCTGGTCTTTGATCGTAAAACCAGACTGGAACAGTAGATCGTATACTTCCAGGCGAGACATGGCTTTTGCCTGCGCTTCTGTAATCATGCCAATCTTTACCGCCTTAGCTTTAATCCTTGCTGAATCGATACCTGCGCCATCATCGCCAACAGAAAGGATAGTTTGGTTGCCTTGGTAGAAGGCACGGATAGTAATGATTCCCACGGGTGGTTTCCCAGCAGCTTGCCTCTCTTCTGGCGTTTCGATACCGTGAGCGATCGCATTATTCAGCATATGAGTTAGCGGATCGGTCAGATGATCCAAAATCATCTTGTCAATTAAGGTATCACCACCTTCGATCACCAACTCTACTTGTTTGCCACACTTGATGGCATTGTCACGCACTCCTCGCCGCCAGCGATCGATAGTTTGAGCAAAAGGCACCATTCGCGCTCTTGTTAATCCTTCTTGTAACTGGGTGGTTACTTGGCGGAATTGCCTTGCTACTCGCTCGGTTTCTTCGGTAACAAAATCAATATCACTAGATGATTCCCTGATGCGGACAATGCGCTCAATCATCTGCTGGGACAGTGTATGGAAAGGAGTAAAGCGATCCATTTCTAGCTCACTAAAACCCATGTCGGTATGGGAATCAGGCGCTTGAATGCCTGTGTCTTTCTTTTTGCGTCCGGCTAACAGAGAAGCTTCCAGTAGCGATCGCTCATACAACTCCTGCATCCTGGCGCCCACATCTGAGAGTTGTTGTACCTGAATCAGCAAGTTATCTAGTGACTGCCGCAGCCGTTCATTATCTTGCTCTAAGGTATTGCGATTTACCACCATCTCCCCAACTAAATTACTCATGTCATCCAGTTGCTTAACTGGAACCTTCATCGATTCTTCAAATCTGGCAGCCCGACGAGTAGAGGGGCGTATAATTTTGCTGGCGTTAGATTTTACTACTGGGGCATGGGATATTGTTTGATCTGCTTCTGCCAGCAACTTCTCCAAGTCACCAAATTCATCTGTAGCTGGTGATGGAATGGCATTTTTAGCCAAGACTGGTTGAGTGTTGAGGGGCTGGCGTTGGCGTAGCCCGTCGTAGACATCGCTAGATATAACATCTGCCTCATCGTTATCTGTACCTAGCAATTCTTCCAGGGCAGCAAAATCTACTTCTGGTATCTCCTTCGCTTTGGGGATGGGTGCTACTTCCTCTCCTAGTAATGCTGCCAAGTCTGCAAATTCATCTTCTTCAATGGTTTCTGTGGTTGCCAATTCTTCAGTCGGGGCAATAATAGCATTTTCTCCCTCTGATACTGGTGCAACTTCAGATGTCTCTCCTAGATCCCACAAATAAGTTTCTACATCTTCCTGAATAACCGTTTCAAACAGCAGTTGTGAATTCTCATCGGTGTTTTCATCGAAAGAGCCGAACAAATCATCTGGCTGTACTTGGGGTGATACTAAATCTGAAGTTTCCCCAAAATTGATATCTAAAGAAGTTTCTGTAGCTGGTAGTTCATCCACAGTCTGATCTGTGGTTTCTTCCATCTGAATATAGGTGGAGTCATCTGTGGCAACATCTTCAAACGCCAGTTGCGGATTTTCATCGAAAGAGCCGAACAAATCATCTGGCTGTACTTGGGGTGATACTAAATCTGAAGTTTCCCCAAAATTGATATCTAAAGAAGTTTCTGTAGCTGGTAGTTCATCCACAGTCTGATCTGTGGTTTCTTCCATCTGAATATAGGTGGAGTCATCTGTGGCGACATCTTCAAACAGCAGATGGGGATTTTCATCGAAAGAGCCGAACAAATCATCTGGCTGTGCTTGGGATGATACTAAATCTGAAGTTTCCCCAAAATTGATATGAGAAGTTTCTCTAGTCGCTAGTTCATCCACAGTCTGATCTGTGGTTTCCATCTGAATATAGGTGGAGTCATCTGTGGCGACATTTTCAAACGCCAGTTGCGGATTTTCATCGAAAGAGCCGAACAAATCATCTGGCTGTGCTTGGGATGATACTAAATCTGAAGTTTCCCCAAAATTGATATGAGAAGTTTCTCTAGTCGCTAGTTCATCCACAGTCTGATCTGTGGTTTCCATCTGAATATAGGTGGAGTCATCTGTGGCGACATTTTCAAACGCCAGTTGCGGATTTTCATCGAAAGAGCCGAACAAATCATCTGGCTGTGCTTGGGGTGATACTAAATCTGAAGTTTCCCCAAAATTGATATCTAAAGAAGTTTCTCTAGTCGCTAGTTCATCCACAGTCTGATCTGTGGTTTCCATCTGAATATAGGTGGAGTCATCTCTAGCTGCATCTTCCAACAGCAGTTGCGGATTTTCATCGAAAGGATTGAACAAATCACTTGGCTGTGCTTGGGGTGATACTAAATCTGAAGTTTCCCCAAAATTGATATCTAAAGAAGTTTCTCTAGTCGCTAGTTCATCCACAGTCTGATCTGTGGTTTCCATCTGAATATAGGTGGAGTCATCTCTAGCTGCATCTTCCAACAGCAGTTGCGGATTTTCATCGAAAGGATTGAATGAATTAAGTTCCAGATCAACATCAGATATGTCTGGGGGCTGATTAGTAAATTCTGGAACAAAATCTAAAGCTTCTGGTTGTTGCGATCGCCTGAGAATTTCCTCCTCTGGATGCGGCGCGAATAACGGCGTTTCAGTTGTGGAAGCATCGTTGATTACAGAGGAAATAGTTGAGTTACTCGGTGCTAACTGATCAAATAAATCATCTCCAGAATCTGATGAGAATATCAAATCTAGCTGCTCTTGCTGCTGGAAATTGAGATCAAAATCTTCTTCTATGTCAAAACTAGCTATAGGATTCGGTATGGGCTGTTGACTATCGGCAAAAATGTCATCAGCAAACAAACTCTCCTCTAATGCCCTTTCCACATTCTGCTCAATTAAGGAATCGAATTCGTCCGCTTCCTCTATGGTTTCCTCGCTCCAGAAGTTGCTCAGATCATTTTCTGATTCCGAAAACTCAGGTGCTGTTGCCGGAGATGTATCAAATAAACCACCAATTTCTGCTTCACTTGTAGGCAGTAGTGTCTGTTCTGGAGTTTCAGCAAACAGGCTATCCAAAGACAAGCCTGTTTGCTGGGGTAATTCTATGTAGTCACTAGGGCTAATTTGTTCTACCCAATTTGCATTTCTAGTTTCTAAGAATAAGTTATCAAAACTGTTTTGTTGGTTGGTAGATAGTTCTACACTGGCGATCGCCTCAGTTTCTGGTTGAGTCACTTCGCCTGTAAGCAATAGTTCTATATCATCATTTAGTGGCAATGTCAATAAATCTTCAACGACATCGTTTTTATTGACACTATTTTGGACAATCTCCCTAGGAGACTGGTTTGTATCACTAGTAATATTAATAAATTCTTGTAAATCTTCGCCAGAAGAAGAGTCTAAATTGATATCAAGTACGTTAATATCGCTCAACTCTGGAATCGTGGCAGATATTTGTTGATTTTGCGGTTCTGAATTCTCTTTTTCTAGGAAGTTGTCGCCAAATAACAGGGATAAATCTTCTGTCGCGGCTGTGGTTGTTGGTTGCTGCTTCTTGCTTATCTCTTCATCAAAGGAAAGTAAATCGAATAAATCGCTATGAGCGTCCTCAGCGTCAGTGCTGCTGAAATCAATTCCAAAGTCATCCTTCGCAACAATATTTAAGGTTTCTTCTTGATGCCAGCTTTCATCTAGTTCAGGACTCTCACCTGCAAATAAATCAGCAAGGGTATTTAACTCAGCTATTCCTACCTCTGGCCCATTGGGATCAAGATTGCTGCTGATTGGATGTGTTTCCTCATGTGTGGTGAAAGCAAGACTAGTGTGAGTTGCAGCGTTTAGTAGTGTCCCTTGGAGAAGAGAGGAGCGATCGCTAATATTCTGATCTAAATTAAGTTCTTCAGTTGCCGCAGCTAGGTTAATTATGACTAACGGCTCGGTGTTAGCAAATAGAATTGGCTCTGAGGTAGTTGATAATTCTGTCAAAGCCGCAAACTGTTCATCAAATAAATCAGAAGTAATTTCTAATAACTCAATTTCTGCAAAGCTCAAAAGTGCTTCTAGTTGCTGAGTAATTGCAATTTCGGCTTCTCTACCTTGCAGGACTAATTCTTGAGCTTGCTTGATTTCGGTAATGACAATTTTAGCTAAAGTCAAATAAGTATTTTCAGGATTGCCGATCGCACTGGCTGCTGCTTCACACAAACCACACCACTTGGGCAAATTCCAAGTCTCACCAAGTTTGACTAACTGGTAACAGCATTGCTGAAGCTTTTGCCGAGTTGAGGGTGTCGTTGTTTGCTTAAATAGTTTCAACATTTCCCGCAGTGTTTGCAACACCTGGGCTTGAAACTCGCTCCAATTATTATTTTCTTTAGCGGTGACTGGCGATCGCGCAGCCTTAACGAGTCCGCGAGCCTCTGGTTGCGCCAACGTCTTTAGCGATCGCACCTCCTGGGGTGCTACAGGGAAGGATATTTCTGGAGATTCCTGATCGGTGTCTTCTGCAAAACCGGGAATATCTCTACGCAGGAACAGTTCTGTAAGTGTGGAGAAATTATCTTCTCCAGAGCTTGTCTGTAGTTCTGTGGCGTCAGGGCTGCTGGCTGTTCCACTGTTCGCTTGTTGTACAAGTAATTCCAAATGCTCATACAGCCATTGAAAGACCGGCTCAGTTTCTGACATCAAAGTATTAGCCGCATCTTCAGAAAGACCAAATGGCCCGCTCAACTGCTCTAACAGCGCTTTCAGGGTATCAGATACACCGAGAAATAAAGATTCTAACTTTTCGTCAATCTTAACCGGATTATCTTTGAGAATTTTGAAACAATCTTCCAGACGGTGGGAGGTATGCTGGATGCTAGTCAATCCCAGCATCGCGGCTCCTCCTTTGATAGAGTGAGCCGCCCGGAAGACTTCACTGATCATTTCCGGGTCGTTCAAGGTACCCTCTAGATTCAGCAACCCCTGCTCAATGGTATTCAGGTGATCCCTGGCTTCTTCGATAAAGTAACCCAAAATCCGCTGTTGTTGTTCCGGCAGCATAGTTTTTTAGTCATTAGTCATTGGTCATTGGTCATTGGTCATTGGTCACTTGTGCTGAGTGTTGCCGAAGTATTGGTCATTAGCAAATAACAAAGGACAAAGGACAAATGACAATTTATCTAGTTTCCATAGTTTCCACTCGGAAACGTTCAACGGAGGCGATCAAGTCACGGGATACACCTACTAAGTGTTGTAGGGCACCTGAAACTCGCTGTGCTTCCTGGGAAGTTTCTTGGGCAGTGAGTTCTACTGATTGCATTACATGAGCGACAGCGCGGGAGGTTTCAGTTTGTTCCACAGTGTCGTTAGTAATCGAGCGCACAAGAATATCGATGCGATTCGCCACTTGAATAATGTTTTCGAGCGATCGCTTGGCTTCTTCTGCCAATTTTGTCCCTTTAATTACTTGTTGTGTGCCTTCTTCCATCGCGGTCATTACAGAGCCTGTTTCGCTTTGGATTTGCATCACAATTTGTTCAATCTCCTTCAGGGATTTAGCAGATTTGTCTGCTAGCTGGCGCACTTCATCGGCGACGATCGCAAACCCGCGTCCAGCGTCTCCCGCCCTTGCCGCCTCAATACTAGCATTGAGTGCTAACAAATTAGTTCTGGAAGCAATTTGGGAAATCAACGCCACAATTTTAGAAATTTCTTGGGAAGATTCCGCTAACCGCTTGACTTTTCGGGTGGTTTCGGCAACGGTTTCTCGAATTTCTAAAATCCCCGCCACAGTATTTTCTACTGCTTCCCCACCTTTGAGAGCGATCGTGCTAGCATCGCGGGCGACGGTTTCGGCTTCCCGCGCCGCCTCTGCTACCCGTTGAATCGAGTCAGTCATTACCTGTACAGAATTCAGCGTCACAGCCAACTCTTCTGCTTGGCGCAAAGCATCACTAGATAAGGCTCTAGCAAAGGTTTCAGAGTTAGTTGCACCTTTTGTCACATCCTTCGCTGCCACTTTTACCTGTTGGACGATATCCCGCAGGTTTTGAATTGTCAGGTTAAAGGCGTCAGCTACGGCTCCCAGGACGTCGGCTGTCACTTCCGCTTGGACTGTTAAATCTCCTCTAGCAGCTCCTTCCACATCATCTAACAGACGAATCACCTGGCGTTGGAGGTTTTCTTTGGCTTCCTCTTGTTCATCGGCTTTCCGTTGGACTTCACTTGTAGTCGTGAAAATTACTCGCGCCATTTCATTAAAGCCAGTGGCTAAATGCCCCAATTCATCTTCGGAAAACACTGTGGCTTGAGCATTCAGATTTCCTTGACGTACAGCATCAAACTGAGTTTGGAGATCATCAGTTGTGCGCCGAATTTGTTTAAGCGCCAGATTCCCCATGAAGCCTGCGGTAGCAAAACCGGCAATCCCAGATGCTAATGACATTGCCCAGCCTGTGTTTCGGACTGATTCTCGTTGTTGGGCTGGCGAAAAGGTGGTGGCGACAAAGCTAACTGTAGCGACAACCAGCGCCGAGACAATGCCCACACTTCCAGCAATTAGCCATTGTTTCCTTTCGATGGAGGCATTTTCTAATGGTGCTAACCAGCCTTGCTCGACGTTAACGTTGGGTTCTACTTTCGAGACATCTGTTTGGCTAAAGACTGGAACTGATTCATGGGAACCAGTCATCGAGAATAGTTCTTCGTCGCGATCGCTAGCTGCATCACTTAAAAAAGCCTCCGCGGTTTGAGGGCTTCTACTGCCACTAGTTTCTGCTGGAGCAGAATGCATTGCTAGATCACCGAAGTTAGAACCTCCTTCCGTCAGGTCAAACCCTGGAATGTTGCCTAAATCGTCAAATTCCTCAAAGTCATCTAAAAACTCGATATTGCTCTTAGAATTTTCTCCATTTAGTATATTGTTTGAGTCTTCATAAGAGCTTAATCCCTCTGAGCCAAAGGCCGACTCAAATGCTTCCATATCAAAGTTTTCATCGTCATCAAAGTTATTTTCCCCGATAATCTCACCTGATTTTAACGGCTTTTCTTCCAGAGGGAGATTGCTGCTAAAAGATGAAGAATCATCAGATAAATCAGGCACAAAAGCTGATTCTATTCCTAAATCTGTTGATTTCAACCAATCATGTGCCTCGGTTTCCGGGAAATTTTCTTTACTGCTAGATTCCAAGTTATTTGTTGTTGCCGAACCATTTCTCAGTTCTTCTTCAATAATCAGTAAAGTTTCATCTCCAAAGCTAGATTTTTTATATTCTAAATTTCCAATACCAAGCTCTGGAGACTTTGTTTCACTCAACAAATCAGAGAAATTATTCTCGCTATTACCAGTTTCGGAATTAGAAGATGAAGAGTTATTCTTGTCAATAGCTGAATTTCCGCGATCAGAATTTATCCCATTATCTGAAAACTGACTATTTCCTAATGATTCTTCCAGACTATCTTCTGATATATCTTCCTGCCAGAAAGCAGGCAACTCTAATTCTGTTTTCTCCTCCGAATTGCTATTTGACTCTTGTTCTAGCGATTCTTCATTGAAGGCAAAAGGGTCGTCACCAAAAACTGGAGAAGAATCTGATATTTTTACTGTTCCAATACTATCTTCTGTAGGTATGTCAAATGGACTTTTTGAAGATAGCTCTTCAACGCCATTCACAGTTTCTTGAACCTCTCCAAAAAAGTTCAAATCAAGGTTATTGCTGTCAAAATCCTCACTAGCGCTCAAATCTTCTAATTCTGGGTCGCTATATACCAGTGCATCAGACATCTCTGAGGAATTTATTTCCTCTTGACTTGGTGATGTATCAATCTCCCCACTGAATGACTGTAAATATTGATTGATATTCTCAATTCCACTATTGGCAAAACCAATAATTTCTTGATCGTCGCTCAGGCGTAATACCTGTTGATATTGTTCTTTTGCGACATCGTACTGCTGCAAAACATAGTAGATGTGACCCCGTAACAAATGAGAGTTCGGGTCATTTGGGAAATTTTGCACCACTTGGTCAACTAAGGTGGCGGCAACCTCATAATCCCTTTGGACATAGGCAGTCATCGCCTGTTGATATGTTGGTTCGTGATTATCAATACTTGCTGCCATTTCCTCCTCCAATTTCATCCTGCCCACCTAGCACTCCGTAAAATTGCCATTTGATCGAGCAGTCGTAGAGACTGATTATTTTTAGCACGTAATAACCACTCTCCACGTAAAAAGGGAGCCATAGTATCGGGAACATTAGTTGGTGGCATGAGATTCTGAACATCCAGCCAGTCCATACCACCGATTTCCTCTACTGCTAAACCCACTATTGTGTCTTGCTCTTCAATGGCAATCACCGAAATTTCCGCTCTATCCGTGTTTAATGCACTTGCTTCCCCAAGAAATTGACCCAAATCAGCCACCCAAATAACTCGACCTCGTAAATTTAGAGTACCCAAAAGTAAAGGAGAAGCATTAGGAATCGGGGTGATTCTATCAGGACTTAGTTCAATTACCTCCCGGATACCAGTTGCTTGTAATGCAAACTCCTGATGCGAGGGAATGTAAAACCTCAAATGTAACTCACCTTCAGGACTTTCTACTTGTAATTCAGGACGGAAATGGTCTTGACCGCTACCACTTAAAAAGTCCGGTTTGCTGACCATATTGCTTTTATCCTTATCCTCGCAGCAGTTGTTTGACTGTTCCCACCAACTCGGTTGGTTGAAACGGTTTAGCTATGTAGGCATCTGCGCCCTGCTTCATGCCCCAATAGCGATCAAATTCTTCGCCTTTGGAAGAACACATCACCACAGGGACATTTTGGGTTTTTGGATCGGATTTTAACCGCCGACAAACTTCGTAGCCGTTCATCCGGGGCATAACAATATCCAATACCACTAAATCTGGAGGTGCTATTTGAATTGCCTCCAATGCTTCTAATCCGTCACTGGCATGGGTAACAGTTAAGCCAGTTGCTTTTAGGAGGTCTGTAATCATCTCCCTCTGCGCGATACTATCTTCCACAATCAGAACTGTACTCATAAGTGTCTATCTACCTCCTGATGTAGACGTTCCTACTTGGAACATTCCCTGATTCCTCCGCAAGTATTAACTGTATAAATTAATTCTAGTTTTTCACTATTTTCCTGGATATTGATCTTTCACTAAGTTGGCTGACTCTGTGATAACATCTTTTACCTGATCTTTTCGTAGATCAACAAATCTTGCATCTTTTTATATGCAGATGCCCCTCAGAAGAGACGCGATTAATCGCGTCTGTACAGGAGTTAGGAGTCAAGTGATTAATAACTAATGCCCAATGCCCAATGCCCAATGCCCAATGCCCAATGCCCCATGCCCTATTGAGAGTCTATGTTGATATATTTCTCTACGAGCATAAGTAACTCAGTGTCTGTAAACGGTTTTGTTAAATAATCTGTAGCCCCGACCATCTTAGCTTTGACTCGATCAATAAATCCATCTTTACCAGTAAGCATGATAATCGGTATAAGCCGAAATGCTGTTGAATGTCTCAGCATGGCGCAAACCTCGTACCCCTCCAATTCCGACATGGCAATGTCACATAAAATTAAATCCGGTTTGAGTTGAAAAACCAGACTCAGTGCCTCTAAGGGATTGGTGAGGGCGATCGCTTCATAACCTTGTGGTTGTAGGATGGAATTTATAGTTTCACCGATAGCGATCGCATCGTCAATACATACTATCCGCCCCTTGTGTTTTTCCTTCAATTCCCCGCCATTTGTGTGGCTATCTGGTTTAGTTGTCTCTGAATATACTAGTTGTAGCCAACCCTGTTGCACATATGGATATATTGCCTTAGCGACTGTCAAAATGTCTCGGTTGAGATTGCGAGCCAGTTGACGCAAGGATGTTTTACCATCAGCCCAATGTTGTAGCTTATTCACGGTTGCTTCTGGTAGCGAGGATTGTAGCTGAGTTTTGTCAGATAGCACTGGCAATTGTTCTGGAGACTGAATGTGTGGATAGAATTGCTTCCACTCTTGCACCTGTTTGGTAATTTTTGTAACAAAAGGAGCAATCTCGAAAGTATTTAATTGCGGGGCAAGTGCCGCACCCTGATGGAAAATGAAGTTACCTTGGTGTAAGCTCAACAGGTCAAAAAGGGTTTCATGCACCAAGCCGTAAATGATACTACCAGCTATCTTTGGGTTGATGATATTCCGTTCCAAGAGTGCCCAAAGATAGGCATACTCTGACGCGTCGATTGATGGTAGGGAGGCAATTTGTTTGTCGGTGAGTCGCATTTCAACTCGGTAATAACGTAAATAATCCCTAATTCTGGATAAACTACTCTCACCTTCTTGGCTATAGATAATTTGACCATTCAGGAAAAAGACGAACCAAGACTGTTGTTGAGGGCGATGAATGCTTGCTCCCTCTCCACCCAGTTTGTTGCTATGGTGAGAGCTACTAGCTCTCACCCATAGTTGCCCAGTTCGCTGTCCCAACTCAATCAATTGCAAAATACTGCCAATATCAATTTCATTTAAATTTCCCTGCATTTATCTAAAAACTACTCCTTAAGTATTGCTGAATTCTGACTTCTGAATTCTGAATTCTGAATTCTTCTTTAAGTATTTATTATGGAGTATTGGAAAGATTGTTACCCTGTTCCTTGTTGTCATGTGAGAATACATTAAACTATAAACCTTAATCTTTCGTAATACATTTCGACAAAGCTAGTGTTAACACGGAAGTCATCATCACTTTCATCAGTACAAAATATAAAGGCGCGATCAAGTCGCTTTTACAAGTATCCAAGACGTAATATCTCGCGTCTATAGTTTTGTCTGTCTTATGCTCCTAAACTTCAGTTCAGTGAGCCGAGTTAACAGAATTATTTCAGGTATATGCCAAAACACCAACTTTAAGTGCATCAATAAAACAGGAGTCAGAATACAGAATTCACCAATTGTGAATACTCCACCCATAAAGGGATAGAGTTTTAAGGCGAGAATATGTTAAATTTTTTCGCGCCACTTGCGGGCAAGGTTTTAAACCAATATTCATTACCCAGTCGTACAGAATTCAATTCTGAATTCTGACTCCTGAGTTCTGAATTCTTCTTATAAAGGACTAACGGTAAAGGACTAAGGGTGTGCTGTATTTAGCAGAAGTACAAAAACAGAAAGGTGGTTTACTCAGTGGCGGTGCCAAAACTGAACTGAAACTGCTAGCTTGTCAGCGAACTGACCAGAATTGGAGTACTGTGTCGGAAGATGTGATTGCTGCTGAGGACGCAAGCAAATTAAATGATGGTGCTTTGGTACTGGTTGAACTGAATCCGAATCGTCAAGTGCAACGGATTCAAGAAGCAGGGCGTCCACTAGTCAACATTTTGCAGAATTTTTCCCGCCAATTGGAGAAATTTAAGCTCAAGGAAGATGAGATTGATCAGTGGAAGCAGTCGCTGACGTTTCAGGCGCAAGAGTTGAATCGCCGTGAAATGGACATGGAAGTGCGATCGGAACAGTTGGAAGAAATGGAGGATGAGGTGCAACGCCTGGAGGAGCAAAAACAGGAAGTTGACACCTCGCGTCAGGAACTTGAACGGTTGCAAGCAGAAGTTGAGCGCAACCGCCAGGAGTTGGAAGGCGCTTGGGAGCATTTGCGGGGTGAGCAGCGTCGTCTAGACGAACGTCAAGCGGATTTTAAACAAGGGACGGTTTTGGATGAGGAGCAAAGTCGGGTGATGAGTGAGTTACTCGATCGCTTGTCTAGTAGTGCTGTTCCCACGGAAACAGTTAGAGAACACCTACATCTAGCCTTTGAATTGGTCGAAAAGCAGCAAGTTATTCTAACCCCACACTGGCAAAAATTGGAGGAACAAAAAACTGCGATCGCTCAACAGCAAGCAGAAGTTGAGGGTTTGTCACAAAACTTTAGCGATCGCCAAAACGCATGGGAACAAGCACAAAATTCTCTAGCCCAGCACACAGCCCAATTGCAGGTGAATACAGCAGATATTACCAGCAAGCAAGAGTATGCTCGGATAATCAAAGAGCAGTTACGAAACGCTGAAGAGTTATATCAACAGATTCAGTCTTTGGCTGCAACATCTGGTGATGTAGTTCTCGGTCAGCAAGTTGATGTGGAAGCTTTGGAGAAAAAGCCTTTAGAAGAACTACAAAAAATAGTGCAAGACTTGCAATATAAGGTGGAAATAGACGCTAGCTTTGTTCACGATCAAGAACAAGAACTGAAATATAAACAAGAAACTATAGAACAACTCCAAACTAAAATAAATCACGCATCTGACCATGACCACATCAATTTGGAATTGGAACTAACGGATGAACAAGACCTCTATCAGATGCTAAACTCCAGTTTGGTGGGACAACGCCGCAATATGTTACAGCATCAGGAGTTTCTCAAGCAACACCAAGTTGTACTGTTACGGCGGCAAGGACATCCTGTTGCTGATGAAAAAGAAAGCAACAACAAAATTAATTTAGAACCGATTCTGTTACAAATTGAAACCCAGCGACAACAATATTCACAGGAAATCCAAAAGCTGGAACGTGAGATTGAGCAGATCCGTGCTGGTATTGAGCTAAATCAGGGAATGATTGACAATCAAACTCACGATTTGGATGAAAAACGCCAAGAACTCAAAGCGATCGAGGAAAACTTGTTGTCTCTACGAAGAACAACTGCTGAATGCTGTGGTCGAGTGAATTTGTATGAAGAAGCACTACAACCAATTCAGGATTCTCTAGATGGATTACGGCAAAAGCTGCTCTTAATTGGAGAATCTTTGGATCAATTTCAGGAAAATGGTGATTCTCAACTGCAAGCGATCGCACAGTTGCGCCATACTCTTGAAAGTTTAATGTCTCAACCAGAATTACTGGCGTCTTAACAAGTGCCCAGTAAAGTCTAATTTACTACTCACCGGGCGACTGGAAGTCGCGGCTACACAGACAAAACCCACCTCCGTGGGTTAAAAACTCTTGATTTTGTGTTAGTCCACCTCCGTGGACTAA
The DNA here is from genome assembly GCF_036919575.1 of Nostoc sp. Taxonomy (GTDB): domain Bacteria; phylum Cyanobacteriota; class Cyanobacteriia; order Cyanobacteriales; family Nostocaceae; genus Nostoc. The sequence continues at coordinate 66,721 of NZ_JBALBY010000005.1, forward strand.
GCTTTGTGTAGTAGCGTTCGCGTCAGCGTGCCGGAGGCTCTATTCTATTCGCCCAATACTTTTCAAACATCCTCTAATTGTACCCGCCCAATTAATTGCTTTGCTTGCTGTGCGATCGCTTTCTCTGAGGCAATTGTCAGCTGCATTAAATTGATGCCTTGGGTCTGGTATTAATTTTTAATTTATATCTGATTCAATAAATATTCCACTCATTCTCTAGCTGTTCAAGCTTATAACTTTTTATACTTAAGCTCTTACACTCACTTATAAATTGTGAAACTTGGGATTCTATTAGTGTTAAATTTCCTTCTCTAAGGTTATTTACATAAGAAGCCACACATGAAGTTGTTAATTGAGGCGAAATTTCATCAAGTAAAATATCATTTTTAATTTCTTTGCAAACTAGCTCAATGTCAGAAGGAGTTAGCTTTTTACTTTCCTTGCCTAATTCTTCATAATCTATTAAATTCAAAGTTTCGGTTGTAACTGAAAGATTATCGCAAATTTTTGATAGTGAAAGATAATGTTTGAATAGCTCAGTTCTTTCAGGTGCATTAGGTGGAAAAATAGGTATTTTCCAATCTAATCTGCCCGAACGTTTCAAGGCATTATCAATGCCAATTAGATAGTTAGTTGCTGCAATAACGATTACATCATGCTCTGCAATATTATTTAATTCTATTAAGAGTTGGTTAATCGTCGCTTTTTGATCTGTATGTGCGTGTAATTCATGTCTACTAAAGCCAATACTATCTAATTCATCAATAAATACGACAGATGGCGCTTTCTTTTTAGCTTGAGCAAAAATAGCTCTCAAATTTTTTTGGCTTTGTCCAATCCACATACTCTGAATATCACATGGAGATAGCTTAAAGAAGTATCTTCCAGATTCGTTAGCAAATGCATTTGCTAAAAGAGTCTTACCACATCCAGGTAAGCCAAAAAATAATATTCCATTAATACGACTATTAATTCCTTTTAACTGTATTTTTAAGAGCTTATTAAGCTTACTCTTCTCTTCATTTAAACCCTTTACATATTTAAAGTCAATTTCAATTACTGGTGGTTCTGGAGTTACAAGTGTTGAAACTTGAGGTGGTCTTCTCTCAAAGGATGGATAGCTTATCAAATCAAATGATACAGGAATTAGTTGATGATTTTTATAATCGGGAGCCATAATATAAAATTGAATTGATTTATCATATTTTTCTATTAATTTCGCTTCTAAAATTTCTTGTGTTTTTTTGAGTTGGTAGTAATTACGGGCAATTTCAAATCCAGGAAGTACCAGCCAGACATACTTGGCTTGACTAGGCCATCCATCTATTTTTATTGATATATCTTGTATTAAATCAAGAAAAACGTTCTCTCCGTATGCCTTACCTCTTAACGTTTCTACCTCAACTATTGTATTATTCTCAATATAAACATCTGGTCTTCTCTTAACTTTTGATTTCCCCTCTGTTTCATTATTATCAGGATTAACTGTTGCTTCACAGCGAATTTGGGATAGATTATAACCCTGGCATTCAAGAGTTCTAATAGCAAAATATTTGAGGTATATGTGTTCATCAGACTCCGAACCATAAACCAAAGTTTTAAAATGCTCAGTTTTCATACTAATAAGTAACTGAGCTTCTGCCTGAACTTGTATTTTTTGTAACTCTAAAAAATAGTCAATTATTGATAAGCTCTCATCGTCTGAAATATAATTTGGAGCTTCTAATAAAAGACTCAAATGATGTTGTATATCTTTCCTGACTTCTGAAGGAACTGATTTATCGTCAGGATACTTACACCTTAATGTAAATACAAATGGTAACTTCTTAGCAATTTTATCTACTAAATATCCAAACATATCCCTCTTATGATGCTTATACATCTCAACTTCCGAAGGACAATGAAATAGAATGAAAAATTGTTCTGAATAGTATTTATTAGTATACAGTGATAGTTGGTTAAATTGTTCATCAAATTTTTCTGATTCAATTAGCTCAAAACTTGTATCCCCTAGTATTACATTTGTCATTGTTGACTGACTAAAGTGCAAAATGCTTGAGAATGAGAATTGAGATTTATCCCCAGTACCTACAGATTCATTTGTTTCATTTTCGTGAGAGTAACTATTAAAACAGGCATTAGAAGTTACTAAATTTGGAGTCACTCCTATATATTGTTTTTTACGAATTAGTTCATAAGTTAAGATTTTCGCTACAATATCAGAAAAGAAATCCTCTTTGGATGGAATCAGGAATAGACCAACTGGTTGATTTGAGTCTAAACAAGCTTGAAAAGTTTCGTATTCTTGCTCAGAATCAAAATCAAATAAATAATAGAATAAATCATGTTTAACTTTTAAAGGGTTCAAGAAATTTAGACTATTTTTTTCTGAAATAGGATCTATCTGTTCTACTTCATTCTCTGTACAAGTAACTCCATCAAAGGAAATAGCAACTCTTTCATCGTATGAGCAACCAATATTAAATGCTGGGATTATTCTTAAGCCTAAATCAGCTAAACAGTTATTGAATTTGTCAATAAATGACTGACTCCTACGCTGACAACCAACTTGGTTAAGAATACTTTTAATTTTGAGATTTTTTCTTTGTCTACCAGTTTCCTTTAATTCATTCTTGATTGATGTTAAATAAGTTACAATTACTTCTTCCATACACTGCCTTTAATTAAATCAAAACTTGTCTTTTTAGCTAGCTGTATGCCAACAAGTGGCAAAATCTATTTAGCTTAAAAGACGTTATTAAAATAACAAGTATATTCGGATAATGCTGATTCTACATCGCTACTACCACTGAGATAATCATGGACACTATTAGTTTCTGTAACAACTGGGGCGATATCCCCTTTTATTCTGGATTTGGCAAAGTTGAAGTGGCGATCGCTCTTGTGGAGCCAGAGGTGGATTCTTGGATTGGGGGAATTCGCAGCCTAAGAGCAGAGGGCGAACTATTTCAAGCAGATCCAGTCGCCTTCTACTTGAGCGATCGCACCACCGGTAAATGGAGCAGTTTGCGATCATTATTTTTTTGGACTAAAGCCCTTGCAGCCGCTATTCTGACGAAATTACAAACAGCGATCGCCAAGATGGAAGCTTTGACGGCGTTGCTGGAATGGAAAGCGGAAGTGGATGAAGTTTTTAGGAGAGAGATAAAGAAGAGAGGTTTGGGAGCATCCCATTTTTGCAGAAATACTGATTCCTGAGTGTAGTATGGGGAGAACACAATACTGACTTAAACCATAGCCATGACCCCTGAAGAAAAAGAACGGTTACAAGTAGCAGTAAAAGAAATCGCGGCAATCCTGTATAAAAATACATCACCATCCGAGTTAGAGACTTTGGAAGCAATCGAAAAAACATTGCGATCGCAGATACTGGAGCACGTCAGTCCCAAAATCGCCTTTTTTTTATCGAACAAACTACAGGCACAAATAAAGGACGACCCAGACAAATCAAAAGTTGTGTAGGGGAGTTGCCGATCACGGAAAAGCAAGCGCAAAAATTGGGGCTGGAGCCAAGAAGTCACATGAGTCCAGTATTAGAAAAATGTAGCTTAAGGCTGTGTGCCAATGAGTCTTACCAAAATGCCGAGTTGGAACTGGAAGCATTAACGGGGGTGAAAGTAGGGCATAGCACACTACACCGACTGGTGAGCAGACAGGATCTGCCAGTGCCAGAAGCTTTGCAAGCGATTTCCGAAGTCAGTCTGGACGGGGGTAAAGTGCGGTTACGGACACCAAAAGGAGAAGAGTGTGAGTGGCGGGATTATAAAGCGGTACGCTTAGGTGGTGTTTATTATGGAGCTTTCTTTCACGATCACCAATCCCTTTTGGATTGGGTTAACTCACAGAGGCTAGTCACCCCATTAGTCTGCTTGGGGGATGGGCATGATGGTGTGTGGAAATTGTTTACGGAGATCGGCAGCTCCTCAACCCGAATGGAGATCCTTGATTGGTATCATTTGCGGGAAAACCTTCATAAAGTTGGTGGTTCTCTCAAGCGACTCAAGCAAGCAGAAAACTTACTCTGGATTGGTGAGGTAGATGTAACGATCGCTCTGTTTGTTGATTTAGCCAAAAAACAGGCAAAGAATTTTTGTACATATTTGAACAAGCATCGAAGTCGGATTATCAACTATGGCTACTGTCAGGCGGAACAGATTTGCTCTATTGGTTCTGGATCTGTGGAGTCTGCTATTAAACAAATCGGTCTGAGGTTGAAACTTTCTGGTGCTCAGTGGAATCCTGCCAATGTGCCGTCCATACTACAACTTCGCTGTGCCTACCTCAATGGTCAACTTGCTATCTAATGTTTTTGCAAAAATGGGATGCTCCCGAGAGGTTTTCTAGATATCGTAAAAAGTCAGGTAACAGTCATAGGTGAAGACAAATGAGTTCAGAACAAGAATTATTAACAAAATGGCGATCGCTTGACAAAGAAAAACAGCAAGAAGTTTTAGATTTTGTAAAATTTATTCATGCAACAATGGTGAAAGCTCAACCTGTAACTCCTGTAAATAAATATCAATTGGGAAAACGTCTGCGGCAAATACGTGCCGAAATCGTTTTTTCTGGTGAACAAATGTTCACTCAAGATGATCTGGAAAAATAAATTGCTATATGTCACTGGCAAATTATCAGAGGTAGGTAGTAAAGATGAACGATGAAAAATTACTAGGACGCATTAAGTTTGACAAAAATATTTTGGCTGGGAAACCAATTATTCGGGGATTAAGAATACCAGTAGCAATGATTTTAGAATTACTAGCCAAGGGTTCTACTAATCAAGAAATTCTTGAAGATTACCCGGAATTAGAACCAGAAGATATACAAGCAGCCTTATTTTATGCTTATTATCTTGTTTCTCAAGAAGAGGTCTTAGACAGACTGACTGCACCTTAGACCATATATGAAATTTTTAATCGATGTCAATGCTAGTCGCACCTTGGGTAATTGGTTGCAAGAAATGGGTCATGAAGTGGTTTATGTAAGTGACACTGACCCCGAAATGAGAGACGAGGATATTTTAGAATGGGCAGTTATGGAAGAAAGAATTATTATGACGACAGATAATGACTTTGAACAGATGATTTGGCAGCAGAGAAAGCGTCATTGTGGAGTTTTACGTTTAGAAAATTTACCTCGTGAAGCTAGGAAGGTTTTATTAATAGATGTTTTAAAGTTACATAGCGAAGATTTACTTAATGGCAGAATCGTGATTGCTATGAAAAATAAGTTTCGGATTCGTCAGGCTAATTTTGAATAGGTTGCTTAAGAATAACTGATATTATGTGAAAGTGACTATGGATAGTGTAGCAATCCTAAATGAATTACGAAAAAAAGATCCCTGACTTCTTGAATAAGTCGGGGATCTGAGCCTCTCGGTGGAGAGCAAATCAAATAGGATTGCTATATAAAAATCAGGTCGTATGTTGGTAAAGATGGTATTTTACATTTTCAACCAGATCCAATCGCCTTCTACTTGAGCGATCGCACCACCAGGAAATGGATCAGTTTGCGATTATTCCATAAATAAACTGGATTCTAGATGAAAAAACTCTCCCAGCTTACGCGCTTGTTCTGTATTTATCTTCTCTTGTCCATTTAAAATATTATCAACCAAATCTTCTGTCCCTAAAACCGCTACTAAATCATCTCTACTTTTCTCAGATTCTTCTAAAATAAATAACAACATAGATACAGAATTATTCTGCTGGCTTGGCTGATAATATTCTTGTTCAAACTTTTCAATTAAAGTAATTAATAACTGATAAAGTTCGTCTTCTTCTGGGGTGCGTTCCCGGTGCATTAAATCTTCCACTATCCCTAAAGCTTGCTCATTCTCAGCTTCACTTTTTATCAGCTTGGGAAGATAAGCTGTTAATAATTCCTTGTATTTATCTGGATTAAAAGTAAGGGTCATCTTTCCAGTTCTCCTTATCGTATTCCGCATGGGTGAGGATATACTTAATATAAATTAACTGCCCTTGATAATCTATACTAACAATCAAGCGATATTTATTTCCTTTAATATTGAAAACTGTAAAATTACCAACAGCTTCAGCTTTAGGAAAAACCTGTTGTACTTCAACTAAATTTGACCATTTCGCTTTAGTGGCAACTTTATACCAATTGTTTAATGCTTCCTGACAATCTGCATGGGTTTCTAGATATTTTCTTAATATTCTAAAACTAATAATGTGCATCGTCCCTGATAACAAAAAGACTTTAAATAACTATTTCAAACAAATCCAGTCGCCTTCTACTTGAGCGATCGCACCACCAGGAAATGGATCAGTTTGCGATCGGTTTGGCGCTATAATTAAAGCCGTTAATTTTTCGATGTGTTCAAAACTGGGCGCATCAGTCAGTATTTGCTGCAATACCTGACGCATCACCCGACGTTGCAACGCCAGTGGTGCTTTCTGTAATACCCGACGATTTAACCGTAAGGGAAGAACAGGAGTAACGGAATCTTCTTCATGCCCAATATCCCATGACATCGCCTTTTCTCGCAACTGCTGGGCAGCTTTTTCTAAATATTCCACTTCCGCTTGGAGAAGTTCTGCTGTTTGGGCTAATGCTGATTCTACTTGGGGGTTGAAATTTTCCCGCAAATATGGTAACAACTCTTGGCGAATACGGTTGCGAGCATATTGCAAATCTTGATTGGTGGAATCTTCCCAAATTGGTAATTTAAACTCTTGACAAAATTGCTCTGTTTGTGTACGAGTGATTTCTAAAAGTGGACGCACTAGCATAATGCTTGTAGTTAGAGGGCGTTGCCAAGTCAGGGCTTGTAAGCCGTCAGCACCAGTACCGCGAATTAAATTGTAGAGGAGAGTTTCGGCGCGATCGCTTGCGGTGTGTCCTGTAACTATATATTGATAATTATTTGCCTGAGCGATCGCACTTAAAGCTTGATAGCGCCAATCGCGTGCAGCAGCTTCACTATTTATCTGAGCGATCGCTGTTTCTAAATAAAAGGATATATCCCAAGTTTTAGCTAAGTTTTCGACGTGGTTAGCATTACCTTGGGAGTCAGAACGCCAGCGATGATCACAGTGAGCGATACCTAAATGCCATCCCCATTTGGATTGTAAATCTAAAAGTAATTTTATTAAACATAAAGAATCCTGTCCGCCAGAGACAGCGACTAATAGCCGTTGATTGCGCTCAAATAAGTGGCGCGATCGGATGGTGCGATGTATTTTGGCGTGTAAGGGAGTCCATACCATTTTGGATTTTTTACCGCAGACGGACACAGATAATTTTCTATTATATCGGTGTATATCAACGTGCATCGACAGTTACAATTTGGGTATATTAGTTTCCACCTTGTTTGAGTTGCTGGCGAAGGTCGTCGAGCGGAGAAGTTTCTTGATTGATGTCTAATTGATTATTTTCTTCTTTTTCTTTGATTTCAAGCTTATCTGGACAAAATTGTAGGCTGAATCTAATTTTGCCTGTCCGCCATTGTTTACCAGGCATTAAAACATAACATTCAAATCCTTCGTCAAATACTCTTGACGCTGAAGATGTACAGTGTTTTGCCCAAATTTTTTTTACCTCGTTTAAAAGCTGAAAGACTATTTGAGTGCTGGGTAAATTTTCAAAATCTTCTTTGTGAAAATGCACAACATCATTATCAGGATTTAGAGGTTCCCATTTATCATTCATAATCAATCTCGTGTAACTAAATCTATAGTTCCCAAAAGATAGGAATTAATTGGAACTTCTCATAGTTTTTGGATTTGACTTGCAGCCACAACTTCTTTAACAGTTAACGCTAGTTCGGGGAAGGTAGTAGAGAGAATGCGATCATTACCCATGAACTTTTGGACTTGGTATTGACCGTCAACCAACTGATAAACGAAAACTGTGGGGAGTTTGGGATTACCGAGATCAGCGCGAGAAGCGATCGCTAGATAATCCTTTGATTTTCTCTTAGTCCACGGAGGTGGACTTCGTTTGTATAGCCGCGATTTCTAATCGCCAGGACTAGGTGCAAGATGTGGGTTTCCAGGTTTGCGTCTGTTGCCTTATTTTAGGCAATTCTCGCAACACAAAGTAAATAATTTCGCAATATTCTCTGTGTCTGTGCGTGAACCTTATCCTCAATTCAACGCATAATATACAGAATATTGTCTAAATTTGTAGGTGATTTAATGGCAGGAATTCAAGTCGGTATTGAGGGTGAAGGCGCACCAGCAGCAGCCGAGGCTTTGCTAGAAATTCCTGGAATATCGGGAAGCTATGAAGTTCCGATGCAAAGAGAGGGAACTTTGGCGGCGATCGCTACTATTATTGGCATTGTGGGTGGTGTTGCGGCTTTAGCTGAACAAATTCGCAAATGGTATCAAGAATGGCATAAATCTCATCCAGGGAAGCAATTTGATGTGGAAATTTTTGACCCTGCGAGTGGAAATAGGATTTTACTCGAAGAAGCTACCATAGAGGAAATCACGGAAATCCTCAAATCTATCAGCAAATAAGTGCAAACTATCCGCATTCAACTTCGGGAAAGTACGCAGGAAACAGTTGAACTCAGGTATTGGCTACCTCAAAATAATCACTATGAATCACGTCGCCTGAAATTAGCAGAAATCGCTGATTTACTCAAGCAAGGCGAACGAGATTACTATAAACTGCTGCCCAATTTACCAGGAATCGGGCAGCAGTTATTTTTTTGGTTGGATGGGGATGGACGGTGGTTGAGTCGGGGAATTGCTAACTGTCGCGGTGAGGGGTTGGTAATTGCTATTGATACTGATAAAAAACTGGCACATCTACCTTGGGAAGTGCTGCATGATGGTGAGGATTTTTTGGTAAAGCGCGTTAATCCAGTGGTTTTGCCTCTGCGCTGGATTGAGAAAGAAACGGAAGGGTTTGCTGTGGAAACACGACAATTGCGAGTATTGTTTATGGCAACCGACCCGGAAGATGTGGAACCAAAGTTAGAGTTTGAACAGGAAGAGGCGAAAATTCTGGCAGATACGCGAGATTTTAATTTAGATTTGCGGGTGGAAGAAAGCGGTTGCGTTAGCGAGTTGGGTAAGTTGTGGAGTCGCTATTTTCATGACTTTGATGTGTTTCACCTCACAGGACACGCGTCAATTACTCCTGCTGAAGTGGAAAACAACCCCACCCCCAACCCCTCCCCGCAAGCGAGGAGGGGAGCAGGTTTAGAGCCGAATACGCCTTACTTTATTACGGAGACGGAAATTGGGGAACGCCACGAAACTACAGCCGCAGAACTGGCCGAAGTCTTCCGGTTTCGCTTTCCCAAATTGGTGTTTTTATCTGGGTGTCGGACTGGACAAGCAGCAGATAAAGGGGCTGTCCCTTCAATGGCTGAGGCACTAATTGCCCAAGGGGCGATCGCTGTTTTAAGTTGGGGGCGACCTGTGGAAGATCGGACAGCCACAGCCGCCGCCGCGCACCTCTACGGCAAATTGGCTGCCGGATATCAATTAGCTGAAGCACTCGCTAGCACTTACCAGCAGTTGTTTAAACAGAATGTGCGTGACTGGCATTTGTTGCGGTTATATGTCCAGGGAGAATGTCCGGGTGCGTTGGTGGATGTGTTGGGAGATTTTCTACCCTCTGCGCCGGAACCTGCTTATGAACAGTTTTTAGATCCCGATACCCAACTGGTGCGGGTGGCGAAACCCTCTGAGTTTGTTGGGAGACGGCGGACTTTGCAACGTTGTCTCAAAGCAATTCGCACTTCATTAGGGGTACTAATTCACGGACTGGGGGGTGTGGGTAAGAGTACTGTGACGGCGCGACTTCTGGAAAGGATGGTTGGCTATCACAGGCTGGTGAACTTTCGGCAACTGGATGAGGACAAACTGCTCAAAACCCTGGCTGAACAATGTACCTCGGAACGGGGGCATGATATTCTCAATGGCAAGTTACCGTTGATGCAGCGCCTCACCAAGTTTTTCACTGAAGGACTGAATACCGAAAAACAGCGCTTTGCCTTTGTGCTGGATGACTTTGAGGCTAATTTGGATTTACGAAATGGGGTTTATGTCTTGCAACCACAAGTTGTGGATGTACTGCTGGCGTTGCTGAAGGCGATGCAAAATTCCCAACTTCCCCACAAGGTAATTATTACCTGTCGCTACAATTTCACTTTGTCGGAACTGAATCATCGTCTGTACCGCGAACCTCTGGGGGCTTTGGGTGGGGCAGATTTAATTAAAAAGTATAATCGTCTGGATTCGTTTAATGGCAGTTGGCAATTTCAGCCAGATTTGCCGGAACGTGCCAAAAAAGCAGCAGATGGAAATCCTCGGCTGTTGGAATGGTTAGATAAGATTTTGCAAAATTCCCCGAAGTCGCCAGAAGCCGAGAGGGGAGTTGAGATGATTCTGCAAAAGATGGCAGATAAGGAAAAGGAATTTCGTGAGAATATTTTGGCTGAGGAATTGCTGAAGCAGCAAACTCCAGGTTTACGGAAGATGCTGGGGAAGTTGTTGGTGTATGAGTTACCTGTTCCTCAAGCTGCTATTGACCCGATTTGTGAGGATATCTCTAGTTGGGAAAGTCATATTCAACGCGCTGAAATTTTGGGTTTGTTGGAAGTTACCCTCACCAACAACACAGAGAGGTTGTATCGTGTTCCCCGGATTTTGTCACCGTTGCTAGAGTTTCCAGAAAACCCCAAGGGTGAAGAGTTGTATAAACAAGCTGCACAAATTTTGTATCGTCTGTGGTGGGAAGAGGCGGAAAGTTCTACGGAGGTGCAAACGTTAGAAATTCATCGGTTGGCGTTGTTGGGGAAGGATGAAGGAATTGCGGGGAAAATAGCTAATTACTTGGCGGAACACTTACGGAATCAGAGCCGATTTCGGGAAGCAATACATCTGTGCAAATCAACTTTAGAAATTACTAAAAACCATAGTGTTCTTAAAGAAATGGCTTACTGTGAATGCCAACTCGGTGAGGTTGAGCAAGCATTAAACTATTACCAACAAGCTTTAAATCTTTGTCCCGCAGAAGATGAACAAGAATTAGCATCAATTTATTATTATCTAGGAATGCTAAAAGCCAACAAAGGGGAAGTAAATGAAGCGATGGCACTCTCCAATCAGTCTTTGGAAATATTTGAACGCATTGAAGATGCCCAAGGCAAAGCGGCGACGTTGCACCAACTGGGAATGATCTACGCCGACAAAGGGGAAGTGGATGAAGCGATGGCACTCTCCAATCAGTCTTTGGAAATATTTGAACGCATTGAAGATGCCCAAGGCAAAGCGGCGACGTTGCACCAACTGGGAAGAATCTACGCCAACAAAGGGGAAGTAGAGCAAGCGATCGCACTCTACAATCACTCTTTGGAAATAAATGAACACATTGGAAATGTCAAAAGCAAAGCGGCAATGTTGCACCAACTGGGAATTCTCTACACCAATAAAGGGGAAGTAGATGAAGCGATTGGACTTTTCAATCAGTGCTTAGAAGTTTTTGAACGTATTGGTGATGCTTATTGGAAAGCACTGACGTTGCATAACATAGCAAGTATCTACGCCAACAAAGGGGAAGTGGAGCAAGCGATCGCACTCTACAATCAAGCCCTTGAAATTGATGAACGCATTGGAAATGTCCAAGGCAAAGCAGCGACGTTGCGACAATTGGGAAGAATCTACGCCGACAAAGAGGAAGTGGAGCAAGCGATCGCACTCTACATTCAGTCTTTAGAAATAACTCAACGCATTGAAGATGTCCAAGGCAAAGCGGCGACGTTGCACAATCTGGGAATTCTCTACGCCAACAAAGGGGAAGTGGAAAAAACGATCGCACTATACAATCACTCTTTGGAAATAAATGAACACATTGGAAATGTCCAAGGCAAAGCGGCGACGTTGCACCAACTGGGAATTCTCTACGCCGATAAAGGGGAAGTGGATGAAGCGATCACACTTTTCAATCAGTCTTTGGAAATAAATGAACGCATTGGTAATGTCCAAGACAAGGCAATGACTCTGTGGTGGCTAGGAGATTTGGCAGAACAACAGGGTGAATACACTAAAGCGATATCCTATTTGCAACCAGCTTTAGAGATTTTGCAGCGATTGAAGTCACCGGATGCTGAAAGTGTGAGTGCAAGTCTTGATAGGGTAATGCGTAATTCGTAATTCGTAATTTGTAATTCGTAATTACTGAAAGATTTTTGTCTCACGCAGAGGCGCAGAGAAGAATGCAAGAGTGGGATTTAAGTAAATAAAAACTGCTGTAATGAGTCTTTGAACTCCATTAATGAGTCTTTGAACTCCATTAATGAGGCTTTGAACTCCATTAATGAGGCTTTGAACTCCATTAATGAGTGTTTACAGCAATTCAGATGAGAGAATCAGGATCTACACCGAGCGATCGCAACCGTTCTCGTAATAATTGAGTTTCTTGCTTTGCTTGTTGAGCTTTTTGTTCAGCTTGTTGAGCTTTTTGTTCAGCTTGTTGAGCTTTTTGTTCAGCAAGTTTTTCCTTTTCTTCTGGTGTTAAAAACCGTTGTCCTTGTTGGTTATACCAATACATCCACTCCCGTGGGATGCCTAGATAAGTTCCTCGTTCGATCCCAATTCCTAAACCTATTTCTGGCAACCAAACTGGATTACCATCATGTAATTCATAAGCATTATTAACTAATTTGTAAACTTCTAAACGTGACTTGCGGCGACGAAATGGATTGTAAACTACATAATATAAAATCCCTAATTTCGCATACTCTGCTTTTTTAGTAGAGTACTCACCACGATAGTTTTGAGATACTACTTCTAGCGCTAATACTGGTACTCTCCTCTCTTCCCAAAGCACATAACTGGGGCGGAGGTTTTCATCATAAAATCGTTCTACCCCTAAACTCAAAAACCCATCTGGTACTATTGCTGGTAAATCTGGATCATAATAAATACCCATGTCAACGCCAAAATACCAATCCATGCGTTCTGGCCAAGCCATTGCTAGAATCGCTTTAAGTAAACCGGGAATCAAATCTTGTAATTCATTATCCACAGGGGTATCATCAGAGTCTGGTAGTTCCTCAGATGAGGGCAAACAAGCTAATGGATCGTACTTTAGCATGATGGGTTTACTCTTCCTCAGTTATTAGTACATCTTTATAAGAAGAATTCAGAACTCAGGAGCGGAGCCGGAGACGCTCCGCCTCCGGTCAGAATTCAGAATTGAATTGGAGTCCGACTGGGTAATAAATATTGGTTTAAAACCTTGCCCCAAGCGAAGCCCTGAGCGTGACCGAAGGGTGGGCGAAAAAATTAAAATATTCTCGCCTTAAAACTCTATCCCTTTATGGGTAGAATATCCTGAATTCAGAATTCAGAATTCAGAATTCAGAATTCAGAATTCTGAATTCTGAATTCTAACTCCTGTTTTATTTTATTAATTTTGATAGAAATTCAGCACATCCTATTTTATTTGCAAACGTCGAGAGGATCTGATCCCCGACTTCTTAAAGAAGTCGGGGATCTTTTGCTCATTGGGTATTAGTTTTCCACTTGTTTGAGTTTTTGAAAAATTTCATCAAGTGGTGACTCAGATTCATCAGGACAAAATTCTAAAGCAAGTCTAACTTTTCCTTTTTTCCATCCCTGAGTACTAAACTGCAAAACTTCACAATTTAATCCTTGGGTATACAAATTTACTTCATCTGTCTCTTCTGCTCCAATATATTCCTTAATTGCTGTAATTAAATCACGGACTTTAAAAGTTTTAGCAATATTTAACTTATTAAAAGTGTCTGGTTCTATAGACACAACTTCATCATGATTTAGTCTGTCAAATCCATCTTCCATAAAAATCCCCTCTCACTAAATCTGACTTTTCACGTCATGTGGAAAAGCTAACGCGAAACCTAACCCCCCAGCCCCCTTCCCTACAAGGGAATGGGGAGAATTCAAAGCCTCTCTCCTTGCAGGAGAGAGGAATGGAAGTGAGGTTTTCGAGATCCCGTGAAAAGTCAGCTCACTAAATCTATACTTTCCACAGATTTAGTAGTTCATCCGAAATAAAATGATGATTTTATAGATTTAGTGCTGCTCAATATAAAGTTAATTTTAGGACTTACGCAAAACTACACGCGGTAGGGGCAATTCATGAATTGCCCCTACTTACAAATCAGGGTTTCAGCTATTGTTTGCGTAAATCCTGAATTTTTCAACTGGGGTTTTAACTCCATTATTCACCGACTAAAAAAGTCCCGTACTTGGTAAGTTATATTGCATCAGACTACATCTTTTACACTCACTACTCCTGCACTACAAAACTGAACCAATAACCAGTTACTGGATTGCTTGTCTAGTGCAGGTAGCACACGAAAATTGAAAACTTCCTCCCATACCTCAAGTCCGTGCTGGGTGACAAAGGATTTTTCCAATTCTTTAAAGTGCAAGTATTCACGCTCATTGATAGATGTCAACATTGAAATTATTGTGCTGACTGGGATTTGAGTAGCTGCTGCTTGTACAGGAGTCATTTTGGATAATCCTCAAAAATGCAAATTATCGGAAAGGGTTCAACCTTGGGATTGATAATTTTGACCAATCGCTTACCTTTACGTCTAGCAAGCGCAAAACAATTAAGTTCGGTTGCTGCTGATGACCATTGTCTAGTTTCAGCTACCGCGTCCCACTCATTTTGTGACTGCTCAAAGTCATCTGGTTGGTTTTCTTCTGTCATCTTCCTGAGCATGATTGTGGCGTTGCTAAATGATGGTATGAAAAGCTCTCATGCAAAGAGGCAAATTAAATCAAGATATTTACGTATCTTCACATGAGATTAAAAACAAGAATTCATGCTCAAATCAAGCAACGCCCTGATTATTTTTGGGTTAGGGCGATTCTCCAAATAGACTGAGTTAAAAAAACCAACCGTAAGAATGCAAACCTTTGCCCAAAAGATTCACACCTAGATAACAAACCCAAACGACAACAAAGCCGGTGGAGGCTAAAATTGCGGGACTGCGCCCTTGCCAACCGCGAGTGATCCGGGCGTGAAGGTAGGCGGCGAACACTAACCAGGTGATTAATGCCCAAGTTTCTTTAGGGTCCCAACTCCAGTAGGAACCCCAAGCTTCGTTAGCCCAAACGCCACCGGCAATGATCCCAATTGTCAGCAGGGGAAATCCTAGTCCGATGATGCGATAGCTGATATTGTCGAGGGTTTCGGCAAGGCTAAGGCGCTGGGGTGAAAGGGGTTCCGAATTTTGGATTTCGGATTTTGAATTTTGGATTGGGGTTGTTGTGACTAAACCCAAAACAGCAGTGTTACCGTTACCGTTGCCGTTGCTACTAGTTTCAAAACGAGCAAAGCCGTTATTTTCGATAGGAGAGGCTGGTGGTTGAGAAATTAGCTCAGATGCTTTGTGCAAACGGTAGCCGTTGCTGCGATAGCCACCAGTACCTACAGAACTACCTTGTAGTTGGATGTTTTGACCACGAGTGACAATTAAAAAAGCGATCGCTAATAACGAACCCACCATTAAAGCCGAATAACTCAACATCATCACACTGACATGCATCATCAGCCAATTTGACTTTAAGGCAGGTACTAGGGGTTCTGACGTTTGCATCTGGGATGGTAATGTCAGGGTAGCAAAAGCAGCGATCAACATTGCCACAGGAGATGTAACAACTCCTACTAAGCGGCTACGGCTACTATTTTCAGCAATCAGATGGACGGCGGTAATTCCCCAAGTTAAGAAAAACAGAGATTCATAGAGATTACTTAAGGGAAAGTAACCAGCTTCTATCCATCTTGCGCCTAATAGAGTCGCCATACACAAATTAGCGATCGCCATCCCAGCTGTCCCCAAAGCGGCTAGATAAGGCAGATTTGGAAAAGCCGCTCCCCCCCAATACACCAGCATTGTCAGGAATAATATGGCAAAGGAGGCATTGTCCAGCCAGTTCTGGAGTACAACCAGGTTCATAAAGTGTTCTCTCCGTGGATAATTTAAAATACCGATTCTGACTGTTCTGATCCTATATGTTTACAGGGTCATGAAGCAGGGAAAATGGGAAATAGGGCATTGGGCATTGAGCATTGGGCATGGGGCATTGGGCATTGGGAAGAATTTATTTACTATTCTTTACTCCCCCATCTCCCTCATCTCCCTCATCTCCCCCATCTCCCCCATCTCCCCCACTCCCCACTCCCCACTCCCCACTCCCCTATTTACCAGAGTTACCCTTATTGCTTCCTGGACTAGGCAAGGTAGTCGAGTTCGTAACTTTTTTTAGTCCGATAAAAATGTCGTAGATGTTACTGCGACTGTCGCTGACAGCAGATGTCATCCCAATTGAGCGCGTTGCATCTAGCAAAGTTTGTTGATTGGGAATTAGAGTTGGTAAAGGGAAATTTTTCACAATTCGTTCCACATCCACGAAAAATTGACCATTTGTGGGATTTGGTTCTGTAGGAACTGTTTGTTGGAAGGGGATTGTGCTAGCTAGTGTATTGTTGGGTTTAGGAACAATTTTATCAGTGATGGGAGCGCCCACGACTAGAAAGGCGACATCTCCATCTAACCAGCCGTGGGTGGCCGTTAATGTGCCATAAGGTGAAACCCAGTTAACAACTGGTTGATCTCCGACTTTTGCCGGTTGGATTTGGAATTGGTATTGATTTTTCATCACATCATCGAGCTGTTTTATGGATGCTTCAGCTGATTGGCGTAGGCTTTGCCCACCGTAGGCATCGCTTACCTGTACCATGAACACCAAACCCGCACGAAAATCATCTGGTGAACCTTGTTTTGAAGAAGTCGGAATCACTGATAGAGAAAATTCGCCTTTCATCCAACTGAGCAAATCCTTATCTAAATCGAGATTGGTAAGAGATTTTATCCCACCTCTAAGCTGTTCTGGTGCGATCGGCGAGAGGGGATTTCCCTGAGATGTTAAAACGTAATCTCCCCATGACCTCTGTAAGTTCCCGCCAGATAGCATCATTAAGGTTTCCGATGGTAGGCGGTTTTGCATTTCTCCAGCTTTGTTTTCCACCGCCAACACACGTTGACTATTAGGGTTTAGCCAAGAAATGCCCTTGAAGCGAATTCCTTCTGGCTCTAAGCTCATTGTCCCTGCTAAACCTTGGTTATTTTGCAGTTGAGCCAAAACTTGAGCAGGTAAAGGGCGGTTTGGAGAAGCTGCGGCTATTTTGGCTGCTGTTGGCACATTTACGTAAAACTGAGCAAAGGGTTGGTAATTGGCAATTTTCAGAAAATTCTCCGCAAAGCCCACTGTTGTAGCTAGGGATGTTTTATTTTTGTAGGCATCGATCGCTCTTTCTGTGGCTTTGGGATTATCAGTTATGACTAAAAAACGCCCATCTAGTAATGCTGCGGAGAAGTTTTCCCCTGCTTGTCCCTGATTTTGTTTAATGGCGATCCCTTGATAAGTCCGGTCAATCCATTTGCCTTGTTTAAGGGTTTTGGGTTGTGCCAAAATACTTTTGGCGATTTCTGGGTTTTTCACTGGCAATACCATTACCATCGACTGCTGATCATTGGCAGCATCTTCATTGGTGGTAACTGGTTTGGGTGCAGGTTTACTCGCTGTGTCTGGGGCAAGAAATGCGATCGTCACGTCATTGCCTACCCAAGGAGCGATATCTTTCTGGAAGTCGTAACCATTATTAGTTAGAAAGCGATCGCGGAATTCTACTAAATTTTTGTCCAGTTCTGCTTGGGTTTCTCTTGTGCCAAACTGCCGCAATTGCTGCCACTGCTGGGGATCTGTTGTCAGAGAAACCGCAAACAGGGCATCACCAGGAATAATATTTGCACCTACTAGCAAATCGCTAGAAGATAGTTGTCTCTGGCTTAACAACCAGTATGCTACAGTCCCAGCACCAATCAATAACCCAGCAGCCGAGAGCGTCAGCACCAGAGACGGTTTCTTCTTTTTATTTTTCTTCATCGGAACAGACACAAGAGGCGGTGCCATTGAAACCTATACCTCATACTTGCAAACTCATTAGTTGTTTGATTGGTTAAGTTAACCAAAAAGTTTCTCGTTATCTAGAGCAGTTAACTGCATGAATGTCTCCATCCTAGACATTGATAATATTTCCGTAATCAACCTTCCGTACTGTTTCAAAAGCGGTGTTTTAGTAGTTAGTTACCTTTTTTAACACGCTTTGTTGAATTTCGCCGGACACTTGCTTTGGACGGTTGCCTCTGTGGAAATTCTTCAAGAGTTAAATCCGTCATTTCAAGCACTTTGAGGATATAACTAACTTAGGCATTGCTGCAAGTCATCAGTAACTCACACTACCTTCTATTTACATAACTTCCATTTACATAACTTCCATTTGTTGTATTGACTTTATCTAACCTAGATAAATTCAGTATCCGGGATTTCGCATGGATTACTAATCTTACAAATCAGATATGTTGCTGAATTATGATTTTTCGGAATTTGTATCATTTTGATGCAAAATAGTTGTTATTTTTGCTGAGGAGGAACTGGTAATTTTTAATTGGAGCGGACTTTTTCAAACAAGCATATTATGTGCAGTGTCTCGTAGAGAAGCGGTACTAGTACCGCAAGGCGGAATTCAAAATTCAAAATTCAAAATTCAAAATGAATACAGAGTAAGGGTTTCATTGATTTTGAATGGGTGGTTTATTTACGCCGTGCTGTACTAGGCTGCTGCTAAAAACACGTTTGAATTTTTCAATGGTATTATCCCTCAGCATTGACAGCACTCAGCTGCATAGGCCCCAAATATTTGGTTAAATAAGGCGAAAAAACTTCATAAATTAAAGTCAGTGGCTCTCCATGATGCCAAAACAAGTAGTGGCGACCCCAAAAAGGCCCAGTTACATCAAAACCAGACTCTAGCGCCGATGAGTCACCGTAGTAAATTCCTCGAACATCTCGATATAACTCTGTGCGAAGACGAGCTAAACTCGCCCAAATTGGTAATGAACGATTTTGCAAATACTCATCTACATGACTGGCTTCCCACCACGAAGTAGCATAAGCTAATCGCTGGCCAGAAGCAGTACGCAGCCACACTTGTCGGCGTAGTCGCGGCCCTGGAACAGATTGGATTAACTCAGGAGCAACATCCAAGTCCATGCCAATTAATGACATATCAATCACATCTACTTCTACAGGCTCACCTGTAAGCAATTCTAGATGACGTGTTGGAGAGCCGTCACCCAAAAGCATTAGCTGCCAAGCAGGTGCTAGTTGAGTGTGAGGTAAACTTTGTTGAATTATTTCCTCCCCTCCTTGCCAAATCGGAGTGAGGCGATGCCAAGCTGCTGGCAGTGTTAAGTTGTTTGTCGGCGTAAAAGTAATACTCAATGCTTTTTACAAAACTTCATCTATTTCTATAAAAGCATAAAAAACTAGTACTTTAGCAAGGCAACTTTGCTGAGTGGGGAGTAGGGAGTAGGGAGTGGGGAGTAGGGAAAGGTTTTTTCCTTTTGTCAAATTTTCTAGGTACGTAGTAAGCACTTCAGTGCTTCAGACAAGGACTAAAGTCCTCTCTAGGAGACGCTACGCATAGCTTCCCGAAAGGGGTAGACTACAAACTTATTTAGCAAGCATTGTTGCCTTGAGGGAGTACTAGAGCTATACCTAGATTTAAGGGTCAATAGTCTAAGGTTTTTTGACCCTTGACTATTGACCCTATGATTAAACAAGCAAAAATGCGGATGGGGAGACTCGAACTCCCAAGGCAAAGCCACACGCACCTCAAGCGTGCGCGTATACCAATTCCGCCACATCCGCATGGTTTCTCTAAAGATAGACTATAGCATAAGAAAATAATTATAGTAAGGTGATATCTAAATTCAGTTGCCAAAAAATATAAATTTTCTCAAGGCGGTATCAGACTGACAGAAATCTAGCAGCTGCACAAGTGATATTAAAAAGGGTAGAGCTAGTGTGTTCGGTGACGCAAAAGCCCAATTTCGTAAGCTAGCCAAGACTTACAGCAGCAATGTTGTTAGTGTAGTAAGACTGTAGAGGCAGCAACCTGCAATCTGAAGTTTGCTTAGAATCAGGGTGGCGAATCTCCTGTGATAATTTTAAATAGTGCGAAAGCGTCGTTTCAAGTTGGATCAGAGAAAATGTCAATCTACTGGTTAATGATATCGAAACTAAAAAATGAAGTTTGACAAAATATTAATTGCCAATCGGGGAGAAATCGCGCTTCGCATTCTCCGCGCCTGTGAAGAAATGGGGATTGCGACAGTTGCGGTTCACTCCACAGTTGACCGTAATGCTCTGCACGTCCAACTTGCTGATGAAGCGGTTTGCATTGGCGAACCTGCTAGCAGTAAAAGTTATTTGAATATTCCCAATATTATTGCTGCCGCACTGACGCGCAATGCCACTGCTATTCATCCCGGCTATGGCTTTTTAGCAGAAAATGCTCGGTTTGCGGAAATCTGTGCCGACCATCATATTGCCTTTATCGGCCCAACTCCAGAAGCTATGAGGCGGATGGGGGATAAATCCACTGCCAAAGAAACCATGCAAAAAGCTGGAGTCCCGACGGTACCAGGTAGTGAGGGGTTGGTAGAATCCGAGGAAGAAGGATTAAGATTTGCTAAGGATATCGGCTATCCAGTGATGATCAAAGCTACAGCCGGTGGCGGTGGACGGGGTATGCGCCTAGTTCGTTCTGAAGATGAATTTGTGAAACTTTTCCTCGCAGCTCAAGGGGAAGCAGGAGCAGCTTTTGGGAATTCTGGCGTTTACATAGAAAAGTTTATTGAACGTCCCCGCCACATCGAATTTCAAATTTTGGCGGATAACTACGGTAATGTTATCCACTTGGGCGAACGGGATTGCTCAATTCAGCGCCGGAATCAAAAGCTACTGGAAGAAGCACCAAGTCCGGCTCTCGACCAAGACTTGCGTGAGAAAATGGGACAAGCTGCTGTCAAAGCTGCCCAATTCATTAACTATACTGGGGCGGGTACTATCGAGTTTCTTTTGGATAGATCGGGTAAATTCTACTTTATGGAAATGAACACCCGGATTCAAGTAGAACATCCGGTAACAGAGATGATTACTGGGATAGACTTGGTTGCTGAACAAATTCGGATTGCCCAAGGCGAAAGACTCAAGCTTACCCAAGATGAAGTAGTCTTGCGTGGTCATGCGATCGAATGTCGGATCAACGCCGAAGACCCCGATCATGACTTTCGCCCTTCTCCTGGACGAATCAGTGGCTATCTTCCCCCTGGAGGTCCTGGTGTTCGGATTGATTCCCACGTTTACACAGATTACCAAATCCCGCCTTACTACGATTCATTGATCGGCAAGTTAATTGTTTGGGCGCCAGACCGACCTACTGCTATTAACCGCATGAAACGCGCACTGCGGGAATGTGCCATTACTGGACTACCCACCACCATCGGGTTTCATCAAAAAATTATGGAAAATCCCCAGTTTTTGCAGGGTAATGTCTATACAAATTTTGTGCAGGAAATGAACGGTTAGGGGAGTGGGGAGTGGGGAGTGGGGAGATGAGGGAGTAAGAATTTTAGATTTTAGATTTTGCGAAAAGTTGCGTGCGGGGGTGGAGGAGTTTGAGCAAACTTTTCAAGACAGATTTTAGATTAAAGAATTGAAATTTAATCCAAAATCGTCAATCCAAAATCCAAAATTGAATTGCCCTGTTTGCCCAATGCCCCATCCCTAATTAACACGAGATAGCATAGTCAGCAATCCTTGCTGACCTAGCAGGATTTCTCGCAACAGGCTGAAGATACCAACCCAAATAATAGGTGTAATGTCCACCCCGCCTATAGGTTGGACTAGCTTTCGCAATGGGATTAAAAATGGTTCAGTGGGCCAAGCTATGAAATTAAAGGGCAAACGATTCAAATTCACTTGCGGATACCAAGTGAGAATGATGCGGAATATAAATAAAAATGTCATCAGCCCTAACACAGGACCCAGAATCCAAGCAGTCAGGTCAACACCAGTCATCGATTTCAGCTACTATCTATCTGTAAAGAAAGAACTTAGGCGATCGCCAGAAAATTTTAAGAAAATTTTAAGCTTTGTAAAGCACTCTCATTATAATTTTATTTCAATCCCTAATAGGAATTAACACAGAACCACCGTCCCCCCCGAATGGTAAGACCCTCATCGGTATTGAGTTGATTATACACTGCTTGCTTCGGCTGGTTGTCTATAACCACAAGCTGCCTCCTGCTGGCATTGATCAAAAAGCAAACACGCTGACGCGGTTAACTCAACAACCGGTGAAAGCAGTTACCAAGTTTGGTAGTTCAGTGTTAGAGGCTTCTCAAGAAAGTAATACACTATTAAAATTAGGATGAAGTGTGTAAAAAAAGGTTTGAGAAGTATGACGCCTTCTTTAGCAAATTTTCTTTGGAGTTTGGCTTGGGGTAGTGCAATTGTTGTGATCCCCGTTACAGTTGGTCTAATTTTCATTAGCCAGAAAGATAAAATTCAGCGTTCATAATGCTTATGAGAGTCAATTCGACTCTCACAACCGATTGTCTGTCAGGTATTTATAATTGCATCAAAAGTAGCAGTATTTGCCGCTATAAGCAGTTGTAGCTGGCAGACATAGGTTTTTTTATTTTTCGGTGAACAGCTTCAGAGCTTCTTTGCCAGAGGCTTTGAAGCTTCAATATATCGTGACTAATTAGAGTAGTGATTTTAATTGTGACTCGCTAACATAGATTTGATATTGGGAAAACAGCAATGATAAATTTTGGGCTGAACTCAGCCAGTTTTCTGGCTCAGGTTAATTTTGGAGCAAACTCAGCCAGTATTCTAGGAATTTTCCTGGCTGTAGCTGGGGCAGCACTGTATTTTCTCCGCACTGTGCGTCCAGAATTGTCACGGGATCAAGATATCTTTTTTGCGGCAGTCGGCTTGCTCTGCGGCTTCATTCTCGTCTTTCAAGGATGGCGGTTAGACCCGATTCTACAATTTGGTCAACTGCTTTTAGTCGGTACAACTGTGTTTTTTGCAGTTGAAAGTATTCGCCTGCGGAGTATAGCTACCCAGCAAGCAAAGCGCAACACTCCGATTGTGGATGATGAGCGAGAGGTAAGCGGAAATTATTCAATGAACCGCAATCGCAACAAGAAGTATGGAGCTCAGATGGAGGCAGACTTAGATCCACTGCCTTATGAAGACGAGGAAGACCGCCCCTCGCGTCCCCGGATTCAGGGTAGCAGGGATGAGATTTCAACTCGTGATGACTACTACAGGGAGCAACCCCCCCGTCGTCCAGAACGCCGTAATAGCAGCAGTAGCGAAAGACAGGCTCCAGCTGATAGAACGCGTCGAGGTAATTCTGGGCGTCCGGTGAATCGCCCTTCTGAAAGCTCTGAAGAAGAGAATTGGGGTTCTTCATCTAGGGAAGTTGATGATTGGGAAAGTTCGAGTGGGGAAGTCAGAAAACCTTCTCGCCGCAGTAATAACAGACCCCAGCAACCAGAAAATCGTGAAGATGATGTTGCTCCCAGACCAAGAAGGCGTCGTCCACCCACTGACTCAACTCCTCGAAGAGGGCGCGAAGATGATGACGCCATACCAACTGATTATGTGCCATACAACCCGATTGAAAAGCCAAATCAGGAGCCAGATAATTTGACTGATTATGACGATGTTTAAAACAGTTGGCGTGGAAGTAGATTTAGAGGCGACGGAAAACAGTTGAGGTGGAAAAATTTACGCCTACATTTTGGCTCCAAAGACCAATTCATTGGAGCCTGGTTTTTGGTTTAACAAGTTTGCTTGTATCTTGTGGTTCTAATGATATTCCCATAGGGCCTACTTCCCTCAACAGTCGCTACACCGAGGAGCAACCTGCTTTGAGTGGAAATGGGCGCTTTTTAGCGTTTGTATCTAATCGGAATGGTAATCAGCAGCTACTAGTGTACGATTTGGAGAGGCAACTGTTTATTAGCACACCGGGGATAAACCGACAGGAAACAATTGCCGAAAGTCCTAGTTTGAGCTACACAGGACGTTACATTTCTTATCTTACTAGCGACCAAGGTAGACCAGTGGTGGCGCTTTACGATCGCGCTACGCAACAGTCACAAATCGTCACACCAATCTATCGCGGCTGGGTTAGAAAACCAAATATCAGCCCAGATGGACGTTATATTGTTTTTGAAACCGCCAGCCGTGGTCAGTGGGATATTGAAGTCCTAGACCGGGGGCCAAATATTGAATTAGATATTCCTAATGGTGCAACTGTGGGTTCACCTCCGTAGGATAAAGTTAGGAGTTAGGAGTTAGGAGTTAGGAGTTATGAGACTAATGACTAATGACTAATGACTAATGACTAATGACTAATATATGAAACGTGTTTTTTTTATACCTTTATTTTTCTGCTTAAGTTTATTGACTGGGTGTTTTGGCTACCCTCGTATTTTGAATTATCCCTTTGATCCGGGGGGTCGCAGTCTCAATAGTTTAGCGTCGGAATTAGACCCCCAAATTTCTGGGAGATACATTGTTTTTATTACTGACCGACGGGGTAGCCAAGATGTTTATATGTTTGATACGGTAACTCGTGATTTGGTTGATTTGCCAGGTTTAAACTCCTTTGATGCGATCGCAACTCATCCTAGCGTTTCACAAGATGGTCGTTATATTGTGTTTGGTGCTAGCCGTCAGGGGCGATCGGCTATTTTTCTCTATGACCGGGAAACACGCCAATCACGGAATTTGACTAATAACCTACAAGCGGAAGTCCGCAACCCGACAATTAGCGCTGATGGTAGTAGAATTGCTTTTGAATCGAGTAACAACGGGCAGTGGGATATTTTAGTATATGACCGGAATGGACAGCCGTTGAATATACCTCAAGAACCGCGTTGAAAAAATGGGGAGTGGGGAGTAGGGAGTGGGGAGTGGTGAAATAAAATTCTCTACTCCCTACTTGCTAAGTATGGAGAAATAAAATCCCTTACTCCCCCTACTCCCTACTCCCTACTCCCTACTCCCTACTCCCTACTCCCCATTTCTTCTTGCACAGATTCAATGAGCGATCGCACTTGTTCTGTCCCCTCAGAAGCTTCAAATGACAGGGGAAACTTACCCCGGAGGATCATTCGCAAACCGAGGGGTGCAAGACTGAGTAATCCTTTTAAATCCCGAAAATAATTACCGACTACTTGTAAACCAAATTGACGTTCATCAATCCAACCACCTTCTTTAACTAAATCCACCAAAACTTTCCGATGACGAATTGAACGACTATCGCTGTCTTGTTTCTGGGTGAGAATTTCTTGTTTAATTTTGGTGATTTGTTCTAATGGTGCAACTTCCATTGGGCAAACTGAATCGCAGTACAAACAACGGGTGCAACCCCATACGCCTTTAGTGCCTTCGTTATAGCTTTCTAAACGATTTTCGGTATCACTATCGCGGGAGTCTGCTACCATGCGGTAAGCTTTGGCAAGGGCATGGGGGCCTACAAAGTCTGGATTAACTTCACGGGCATTGCATTCAGAGTAACAAGCACCGCACATAATACAGTTGCCAGTTTGATCGAGGCGCGATCGCTCTTGTGGTGTTTGCAAAAACTCTCTTTCTGGTACTTGTCTTGCTGCGGTACTCACATAAGGAGCAACTGCTTCTAGATTATTCCAGAAACTGCTCATATCTACAACCAAATCTTTAATCACGGGCATATTGCCCAGAGGTGCGATCGTGATTTCGCCAATAGCATTTACTTTACTTTCGGATGATGCTATTTGTTGTAATCTGGCAAGTTCACTGCCAACATTTTCCTTACAAGCTAAAGCCGAACGCCCATTAATTCGCATAGCACAGCTACCACAAATGGTATTGCGGCAATTTTTGCGAAACGCCAAAGTTCCATCTTGCTCCCACTTAATATGATTGAGGCAATCCAGGATTGTATTACCTGGTTCTGCCTCTACGAGGTAGGTTTGCACAACAGGGGAGGAATTTTGTTGCTGTCGAATCACCTTAAAAATAACTTCCATGACCACTAACCCAAATTTTAAAATTACTTCACTAGCCTCAACAATCATCAGTCAAGGCAGGTAGTTGCGAAA
The DNA here is from genome assembly GCF_036919575.1 of Nostoc sp. Taxonomy (GTDB): domain Bacteria; phylum Cyanobacteriota; class Cyanobacteriia; order Cyanobacteriales; family Nostocaceae; genus Nostoc. Next base: position 92,810 of record NZ_JBALBY010000005.1, read on the forward strand.
AGTGAGATATACTTTTTTTGCCCTTCATTCAAATCCTGGTGTTAACAGGCTGACGAGGAAAGAGCGACTGATTCTAGTTTAAGGATAACCATTAAAATTTTACTTCTAGCAGCGCTGTAGGCAAGATTTGTGTCAAATTCTGAGTTAAAACGCCAAAAATGTGATCGCAGCTTTCCATTAAATTTAGCTGTTTGGGAATGCAAAGGAAAAGGGGTTTGCTCAGAAAGGCGCTTAGGTTTATCTTTAACCTAGCGATCATATCCATATTAAATGCATATCAGGTTAGGGACACGTCTTGATGTCAACTTGAGTCAAGCAGTCCTGGCTGAAAAATTCCGCCTTCGCTACCGGTTGACGGAATTTTTTGATTATATAGAAGTGTAAAAGCACATATTCAATATATAGTAGTGGCGATCAAGCGGTAGGCAGATGTTAAGATATTTATTCTTCCCATAGACAGACGTACAAAATTCTCTGACCGCTTTTGAGCTTACAGTAATAAACCGAGGAAAAATCCTCACCAGTTTCAAATATAAGTTCTTGCACCGGGAATCCATGATCCGCGAGACTTTTAGATTTTTGCTGACTTTCAATCAAGAAAATCTTGGATTTAACTCATTGGTCAAAACTACTCGTCTATATTAGATAAGTTTTTATAAAAGCCATAGGGCAATACTCACGCTTGCAATAAAGGGTTACAAAAATCCCCAAGCTTTAAGTCCAGGAATTTAAATAAAAATTTACCAGCAACTTTAATTCAAAATTAAACAACTATTTTGCTATTATTAGTCCATGCTAGTATTTAATATAAAATTACGAAGTCACAAAACCAGAATCAATAGCCGTATAAGCGCGGCTACTACTGCTTTGTTGATTCGTAATGTAGAGACAAGAAAATTCGCGTCTCTACTGGCAGGACAAAAGGGCATATGCCCGTAGGACTCTATTGAAATACTATGCTGTCCTAAGCTTGAGAGGACGAGTAGAGAAAACTCTACTTGCTCATTGGCCAGAAGGGCAAGCACTGAAAGTGAAAAACCTGCAATTTTTTGGTTCTACGACTTATTTGTAGTAGAAGCAAGCCAATTTGTTAAGGTGGCTGAAAGTTACACCGCTACAGTAGCGCCAAAAGAGAAAACAATTTCATTTCTAATGGCGAATAATGGTTAAAAGTGCCGTAAAATCAGCAAAATTAATGTCTGTGGCAACTCTGACCTCTAATTTGTTGTGGACGACCATATATAGAAGTGCTTTTGGCTCCTATCAGCAGGAATTCACCCGTTACACTAGAGTCCTCAGTAGCTCTATGCAAATGCTAAAAAGTCAAATGCTGGCATGAGAGTACATCGTTTATCAGTTTGGAGAGAGTAAGGAAAATTTGAGCATAATGACTGAAACTGCAACCGCGCCATTAACCGGAAAAGCACTACTTGCTAAAGTAAAAGAACTTTCCACTTTACCGCGCCGAGAAAGAGCTAAACAGTGCGGCTATTACACTGTTACTAAGAATAACCAGGTTCGTGTCAATCTCACCGATTTTTATGACGCTTTGCTATCGGCTAGAGGAATTCCTCTAAGTCCAGAAGCACCTAAAGATGGTCGTGGTCGTGAACCGACATATCGCGTTAGTGTCCATCAAAATGGTCAGATTGTGATTGGTGCCACATATACCAAAGCAATGGGCTTAAAAGCTGGAGATGAGTTTGAAATTAGGTTGGGTTACAAGCATATTCACTTGATTCAACTCGGTGAAACCGATAAAAAACTAACCTCACAAGATGTAGACTCCGACGAATCTGACGAAGATTTGGAAGACGAAGAGTAAATTTGCTGATGGTAGGGATAAGTTTCAGGTGATGATAACTTGTCCTTACCCCGACAGCAAACTAGTAGCTCTATTTAGAAAATTTTGTCGAAGTGAAAAATACGATTAGACCCCTTGCAGGAGTCACCAAATTTAGTAGAGTCTTGATTAATCAGCAAGAAATCTATAGTGCAAGAAGTCTATCGTGTTTTTTTTGTTTATTTTGATAACTTTTTTTGAACCTTCAGTCAACGTCCTACTGGTATTTATGGTAAATGCACCACCACTAGTTATAGTGATGGCATTTTTTATTGGCTGGATAATTTGCTGGTTGCCACTAGCAGCAGTATCAGCAATATTGCTCAATTGGCAACCTCCCAAACCTTTGCAGCCAGAGCAAAAAATGCCGTTATTGTTGTCACTCTACCTATTAGCTCCCCTGATTCTATGGGGAGTTAGTTGGCTGACCAATAAATCTTTTTCGGATTACGGCTTTGTTGGGAATCTTTTAACTCTTGGTTCTTTAGCACTAGGTTTCGGTTTGGGAGTGGTGAGCCTAGCTATTGTATTTAGTGGGCAATTTGGGTTAGGTTGGTGTTGTTTTGAAAAGACGAATTTCAAGTTAGTACTACCCATCTTGCTACCGATTTTCTTGATAGCGTTATTAGTCGGTGGCATAGAAGAGTTAGTTTTTCGCGGTTTCCTGTTCACTGAATTAGCGCCGGATTATCCAGTTTGGGTAGCAGCCGCAATTTCTAGCTTGATTTTTGCCTTGCTACACCTAGTTTGGGAGCAACGTGAAACGGCACCGCAACTCCCTGGATTGTGGCTGATGGGAATGGTGCTGGTGTTGGCACGCTTTGCTGCGAAAGGCAATTTGGGTTTAGCTTGGGGACTCCATGCGGGATGGATATGGGCGATCGCTACGCTAGATACAGCAGAATTAATTACTTACACTGGTAAAGTCTCTGACTGGTTCACAGGTAAGAACAAAAAACCCCTAGCTGGCTTGGCGGGAATTATTTGTGTATTGGGAACTGGAGTGATTATCTGGCTTTTCTCTAGGTATTTTTAATTTCGCGTTCAGGTGCAATATTTGAGAGGCAAGCCTGCTAACGAAGCAATATCTTGCAAAGACAGGGAAGCCATGCACAATTAAGATAGAACTGGAGCAGAAGTCTATGGCATACAGTGATTTTAGTCTTCTTAAAGTCAGAGATGCGTTTGGCTTAACTCTGGAAGAGACACGTAATCTGTTTCTAACTGTAGGGGGTGTCCAGCCATCTGACTTACTGAAGCGGTTGCTAGATGAGAACCTAACTTTAGCAACTGCCATCAACAGCGAAAAAGCCCGCTCTGAGTTCTTAATCGCTCCGATTCTGTCTGAGGTAAGGCGACAGTTAGATTATCAGATCAGCTTATTTTCAGGTACAGAATTCAATGTTGATCCTGCTCAAGGACTTTCAGGTTTTTGTGACTTCATCCTCAGTGCATCTGGTGAACAGTATTTTATCAGCGCTCCAATAGTCACTGTTGTAGAGGCCAAAAATGAGAATATCATCGCCGGATTGGGGCAATGTGCAGCCACAATGATTGCTGCTCAGATATTTAATCAAAGAGCAGGTAATGAGATTCCAGTCATCTATGGAGCAGTGACAAGTGGAACCGCTTGGAAATTCTTAACTTTAGAACAGAATACTGTTTGCATTGACTCAGTAGAATATTATGTTAATTCCGTCGATAAGATTCTGGGAATTATATTACAGACCTTTGAAAGTTCCTTGTCTAAAACCCTAGTATAGAGAAATGGTAAGTGGATAGTCTGAGGCGACAAGTTAATTTTTGAAGCGACATTCATCCGAACGTTTCCGTCTTCATCTCTGGCTAATTTTTCCAGGGTGCTGATTGGCGTATTCGGGTTTTGGGCTACTGCTTGGCGAATCTTTGGTTGTTATGCTTGAGCTAGTTGTTCCAAGCTACTGGCGGGGGTTGTTCAGGTTTTGCGCTACAGCCTCACTTACCTCTGCTACTCAGGACTTTTTTCACCAACCATAAATAAAAACTTTTCCCCGAAGCGGCTAATGTATATGTTTTCGCTATCCATGTCTGAGTATCTTGGTTTTCCTTGTAGGTTATTTACATCACATAATCCTCTTTCTACTAAATTAGATAAACTATCTTTTACCATTTCTTCTGTAGGATTCTCTATTTTCCTTTGTTCTAACGCTATTACAATTTCAGAATTCTTCAATCGATTTCCTCCTTTGCGAAAATCAAACATAAATTCCAAAATGTTAGCGTCTATACCATCCAAAAGTCTTAATGTCTCTATATATCTAGGGTGAATTGAATATCCTAATATTGCTGACTCTAATAAATTAATCCATTTTTGTCTAATTATTTCATTTTTATGTCCTATAAGTATATTCTCTAATATAGGCTGCAATGTTTCCTGTTCAATATCTTCTATTGTTTCTATTAATTCTTCAGAATTTATATCTTTAATATTTGGCTTGTTAAGAATTATTTTTAGCGTTTCAACTAAATTAGCAGCTTTCTTTCTTGTCAAATTTCCAATTTGGATTATTTCTTTTTCAAAAAGTGCTTTGATTAAAATTGTTATTCCTGCTTTATCTGCATTACCTAAAATTTCAGTAATTATTGGTATTATATCCATACTTTTCTTTTATCTTTGACTTATGAGATATGATTTCTATAAAAATATTCTCAAAAATAATAAATAGGTGGTTGAACTCTAAGATATTCTTTATATATCTTAACCATTTTTTGCACTTTTAACATTTTTTCTCTTATTTCATGTTCTTCATGATTTTCATCCACGATACATATAAAATTTTCAATATCTTCAATAATTAGATTTGATATACTTGCCATCGGCATAAAAATACCGTAATCTTCCATGTGAATTAGTTTATATTTAAAATCAGTGTACTGGCTTAAGTATTTATTCATTAACTTTATTTCGTCTGAAAAAGTTTTATTACAGGCGATAATATAAATATTATCCATTAAAAAACATATAAAATTATTAGATTTGGGGATTAAATATTTTCTTTTGTCAATCAAACCATATGCTGCTATTAATTTCTTTATTAGTTCTTCTTCAATCAAAGAAAAGAATACGCAACAAACCTCTTCCTCATCAGTTTTTAATCTGTGCCGAAAAATTTCATCATCTGTCAAGTTCCGCTTTCTGGTTACTACCTTATAATTTAATTTGTAATAATTGAGTCTATGTAAATAACGCTCTGTTTGTTCTTTGGGAATAAAGTCTAAGAGATAAGTTCCTGATTTTGAAATTCCAAATTTTATATTTCGATTAATACCCATAACATCAATAGCGAAATTGAAAGTAATTGCTTTATTTTTGTCTATGACTATAGGATGCCCAGAATTACTTAATTTCTAACAAACTTTTTATGTTAGTCTGTACAGACCAATATTTAAGGTAGTTGAGGGGCAAAAAACTGACCAATGGGAATGAACGGTTTTGTCTACATCATAGAATCACCATCAAAACATGATCTTCTGCATGGACGAGTAGAAAGTCGCGCACTGAGTGAAGCATTTAACCTAGCCAGGATTCCCTTTTGGTATAGCCTCGCATCCGACAGAGAAATGCTTGCTGAAGCACTTAGCTCTCATCTTGTCGATGCTTGTTCTCACCAACATCCACTGGTTCCTATCCTTCATTTCAGCTTGCATGGAGACGAAAATAATGTAGGTCTTACTGGGGTATGAGTAGCATTCACGCAGAAAACCGGGTTAAGAGATATTACATGAGTAATACAAGCATTTTCAGAAGCTGAAACCCTTATTTTATCATTGAGTAGTGACTCGATGATCAGCAGAGCGTCAATGAGCTTCGTTATCAGTATAATCCTTATTTAATAAGGCTTTTAAGCTTAACTCGGTTTTCTGTTCCGATGATACTTATGCCCGAATTACAGTTTGCCAGCTAAGTTCATCAACTGTTTGAAGTTCATAAGATCAATCATGTTGTTGGCGCTGTCAATTTTGATCCACCCTTTCTCATGCAGCTTTTCCATAATTTTGGTGGTTTCTTCAACGCCGATTTCTGTCACCTCGGCTAAATCTTTGAAGGGAATGTTAAAAATTTCCTTCCCCAAATTGGATTGCTGACCATAACTTTCTCCTAAAGTCACTAGGGTATGGGCGAGTTTGACTGCTGGTGGTGAAGACCGCATTTGTAAGCGCACGTTAATTTGCCGCAATCGTCGCACCATCAGTTGCAACATCCGGTGATGTAATTGCGGGTCTTTAAACAATATTTGAATAAAACGCTCTCTGGATATGCTAATCAACTTCACGGGTGAAAGGGCAATGACATCGGTTGAGCGTGGAGATTCATCCAAAATTGCCATTTCTCCAAAAAAATCGCCCCGGCCAAAAATTGCCAGAGCTACTGAATCTTCACCGACGGTTCGCCGGACTTTGACCCAACCAGATACCACGAAGTAAACGGCGTTACCCCAGGCATCTTCCATCACAACAGCTCGCCCAGATGGGTATTCATGTTCAATTGCAACGTTGAGTAGCCATTCCAAAGTTTGGGGAGTGGCTGTACTCATTAAGGGGAAAAGTTCACTAAAAACCTCAGTTAGCATGAAATATTTGCAACAATGGGATTCAAGAGCAGGAAACTAACTTTGCTACTATAAGTTTGTTTAAACCGTAATCTTACTCAGAATACGATCGCAAAATTTGTATTTATTTTGAGATAAACCTAATCAGGTTGATCGGTCTAGGGTTCAATTAAAACATAACAATTATGTATGCGATCGCAATCAGGGGTTTCACTGACAGATCGATCATTTGCTGTTTGTTGGTGGATTGCTTTCCAGTCCTAGTATTTTGATCTGTTGGTCTAAATTTTTCACTAGTTGATTCAGGGCTACCATTGCCTCTGATTGCTGAGAGTCAAGGCTGGGATTCAGCAAAAGCCGTTCTTGTAGTTCATACAACTTCAAGCTTAGTTGCTGAGAAATTCCTAAGGCATCACGGCTCAAACGCGCCAACTGTTGTTGTTGATAGAACTTTAATGCTGCTCCCCGCAACACTTGGAGTGTTGCCTCTTCGCCGTAGTTTCCCGGCATGACTCGCAAGCGTAACAATAAGCGGTTCTTTTGATATACGTATTCCTTCTCTACCTGTTTTGGTTCTGTAACCGTGGTGACAGGCAGGGAAACAAACCGCTTTAATTCATTCAGTACTCCTTGGAAAACAGAGAGCGGCAGTTTGTCTAATACAGACTGCAAGACTCCATTATCACTCCACAATATCCTACCTTCATAAGCTTGTCTTTCTAAATACAGCCGACCAATTCCCCCAGCCAGAATTCGCCCTAGCAATTCTTCTAGTAATTTCTTGGGTGGTAGTGTTGGTAAAACCTCAATCGGACTAAATTGTTCGGGAACTTGTGTAGACAAAATAGGTAAATTGTTTGGTGCTGTTGCTTCAGAAGTCTCTCCCTCTTGACCTGTGGAAATCGGTGTCAAGAACGTCGTAGTTTGAGATAATTTATCTAGCTTTGGGATCGGAGGCAAGTCTACGCGCTGCCAAGAATGTTGACGCTTTTGTGTCTGAAACACCATCAATATTGGTTGCTGATTTGATTCCGAGTCGGCATCTAGGGAGGGAATAGGTTTGTCAGTAATGGTAGCTGCGCTATTTGTTGGGGAAAAGTCCGTTCTTGGCTGATGCACAAGTTTTGCATCTAGCTGAGATGTATTCTTATGGTTGAGGTAGGCTGAGAGTATTCGGCGGTGAACGTCGGCTGCGATCGCCTCAGTTATTGTTGTGCAATTGATATAAGACAAGATGCGACTAGCGTAATCTAGTGCTTCGCTGTCTTGTAGATGAACCATACCTAGCAAGAGGTTGTTGTCTTCTAATTCAAAAGGCAAAATCTGGTGGTAGAGGCAAGCTTCAAAAGACAAAAGACTATCAATCAGCTGGAATATTTGCTTACGAATGTCTACTCGCTCCCAGTGGCTTTGTGTAGCAGTTAGCACTTGCTGTCTATTTACTGCGGTATCTGTTAGTTTGCCTTTTGAAGACAACATAGGTTTGATTTGCTTGGTGTTTGCTCGTATACTATCTTTCCTCTAATTTAATTTAGTAAGCATTTAATCAAGATCCTTTGTTAAATTATTAAAAATTAAATTATCTATACATAAATAGACGTAAGTCAATAATCAATTTTGGATTGTAGTTTAGTGATAATACTGAGTTAGGGATGAGGGGGATGAAGAGGTAGATGGGAAAAACTTGCTATATGCCCCTGCTCCCCTAGTTCTCCATCTCCTACTCTTCCCCACGACCTCAGTAAATCAACTAGATGTCTCACAGTTTACTCCTGAGTTCTTAAAGCTTGGGCTGCAAGATAGACTTTTGTCCATTCGCCTAGCACTTGATGGGTTTTGAGTTTTAATTGTTCGGCTATTGCTTCTATTGAGTTTCCTGCTTTCCGCAAATCTAGGATCTGCCGCCCCAGAGGAGTCAATTTTTCATTAAGTTGCTGCCATTGGTTTTGTGTTAATCCCAAGTTATGTTCTTGCAAGGAAATTGAGAGCCAACTGTCTACGAGTTCTGGTTTACCTTTGAGGGTAAAAACACGCACAGCATGGTAACTAATTTTTTCTCGCAGACGGTATACTTCCTTAGTCTGCTTATTCATTCTCTGGGCAATATCTTCCTGTGACTTACCTTGGAGATACAGTCGTAGCCATTCCACTGCTTCTGTTCCCAGATTTTCTTGTAAATAATTTTCAAATTCTTTTTGTACTGACTGGCGCAGTGCTTGTTGTTCCTCTAGTTGTTGTGCTTCTTGATATTCTGCGATCGCCTGACTATCGACTAAGTTAACTCGATTATCATTATTATCTGTGAGAACTTCTTCCGACACTAGTCTAATCAAGTCACCGCTTGGCACTTGGGTTAAGCCACCGCGCTGAGTGCGACGCAAGTAATTCACAAAACGGTAAGCTAATAGGGGTTGATTGCGTACTGGCCGCAGAGAATATTCTTCTACACTGGCAAATAGCAGAGCATCGCCCAATCGTCGATCGGTTGTATATTTGGCAATATCAGCCATTTGCTGTTGCATATGGCTATCGCTTTGCAATAATTCTTGGAGTACTTCTTGTAACACATCGATCACACTGCGCTGGCGATCGCGGCTGAGGGAAACCCAAGTTTGAATCTTATTCCGTAATGTTACTAAACTCCCCAATCGCATTATCAAGTTGCGATAAGCACGTTCTCGCCCCAGCCCCAAGTAGCGTTGACGTAAAATTCTCCAGCGATATTCCATCGCTTGCTTGGCAATATCGAATTCTTTAGGGTTAAACAGATCAAACCGTTTTGAGTCAGATCCAAATAGCCAGAGAATAATGCTTTGCCTAGCAGCTTCATTTTGGTCTGGACATTCCGCAGCCAAGCGCTTTTGCCAATCTAGAGCCAGTTGTTCTACATCCTTTGTCATAATGAGATTGCGTTCCTCGAAACTCAATTTTGAAGTTTGCATCACAACCCCCATTTGTCCCACCTAATTGTTTAACTGGCAACTGCCCCGGATTTCATGAGTTTCATGAAAACATCTAAGTGATTCCACTTTTATTACGTCTTAATTCACTAAAATTATGCAGAATTTTCTACATTGATGTTTTGCTTTCAAGTTTAAAAAGCCCCAAACCTATACCTATAAAGCGTTACGGTCTATTGTGTTAATTTTAACTTTTTGTAAAGTTATGTTATTAAAACTTACGCATTGACAAAATTTTGATTGTATGGTGATGACCATAGTAGGCATAAATCACCTCAATAAAGTCGGGGTTTTGAACTAGCTATAACTTACGCATTGACAGAAAGACAATTATGTAAATAAGGTGTAACCTTCTTTCTTACATGCTTCTGTGACTGCGATATTTCCTGTTTGCCTCACAACTAGAAGAATAAATCCAAGTCAGCTAAGGAAGCATCGTCATCAGAGGAAACTACATTTCCAATTTTGGAAATAGGAGCGAAGGAAAACTTCTTAACCCTACAAGTAGCGATCATGCATACTACTGTCTATTTGTATAGTGCGTAAGTCCTAGTTATTTAACTGAGAACAGAAATTTACCTAGAGTGGTGACAATACACCTTTGCATGAGATGGATCGAGGAAATCTGACATTTTGTAACCGAGCCGAGGAACAAATCTAATTTAACTTAATGCCAAGACGTTATTTCACCCGTATAAGTTTCAACCGTCTACAACCCCTTACGTAGAAAAATAATTAGTATATTTAAATACACTTAGCGTTAGTGATATTTTCCCCCAGAAGATGCTGCCAAGACTGCGCTGACTCCTCTTAAAAATGGGCTTAACTCCCTCATTTTTAAGGCTACGGTGTACACACAAGTCCTAAAAACCTAGCTTGATGAGGTTTTTCTCGTTCCCATACTCCGTATGGGAATGCATTCATTGAGTCTCTGACTCAATATTTAACTGGAGGCAGCAGCCCCTAATCAGCATTCCCATGCTCTGCATGGGAACGAGGAAAACGAGGAAACAATGTCCAATCGAGCTTTTTTCGACTTGTGTGTACACCGTAGCCTTTTTAAGGAGGGTTAGGGAGGATTAAGTTGCAAAAAAATTGTAGTAAAAAAATTGTAGGTTGGGTGGAGGCAAAGCGTAACCCAACATCCTGATAATCAGTTGGGTTGCGCTCCGCTCCACCCAACCTACATCTACTTAACTGAATCGGATTAAGTTAAATTTCGTAATATATTTGAATTTTATTAAATGTATATAGGTAAATTACCGTTTAAGAGGATGTTTAGTAAGTCGTTATATAAAACCTTAAATAAATTCTTGGATAAATACTATCGCTACAGCGTGGAATCAGTTCTAGTATGGCAAATTTATCCTTTTTAAACTAGCTTTACCCACAACTATGCCTCTAGCATTGGCGAGTTATTCTTAAAACTTTTACATTGGTAAAAATGAATAGTCAACAGTCAATATTTACTTTGACTATTGACTCTGACTGTTGCTTTCCCTCTGCTTCAAAATTCAACTTATGCAAAATCTCAAAACAGAAACAATGCAACCCTCAAAAGCTTTAATAATCAGAAGCCTTACAAAAGACTTCTCTTTGAATTCATGGGGATTCTTGTCTTAAATTTTGAATTACCGCCCAGGAGGTTGACTCTATCTACTGTTGGATGATCTAACAATGGGATTTTCTACAGATTCTCGATACTGTTGGACTTGTTCTGTGTAACCAATTGGCAGAACAGCTTCAACGTTTTCATGGGGACGAGCAATAATCACCCAAGATTCTAGGGTACCGCCATAAACATTCTCTGCGGCTTCAACACCAGCAGCCATAGCTGCTTTTACTTCCGAAACATCGCCACGAATATTAACTGTAAAGCGAGCGCTACCTACTCTGATATAACCAACGAGGGTGACTCGACCAGCTTTTAGCATCGCATCTGCTGCTGCTAGCACCGCAGGAAAACCTTTCGTTTCAAGTGCTCCAACTGCCTGTAATGACATTATTAATCTCCTGTATGAATAAACGATATGGGGGCGACAAGTTAATTGTACGAAGCTTCGCTACAGATTTTGATAGCAAAATTGCTTAGAAGATGCGGAAAGGTTCTGATTCTTCAGTGAAATGGATTGGTAATATGGTTTCCACATTTTCCGGGGGATTAGGAACGATGTAGTAGGTAATTACTGTACCAACCTTTACTTCCTCTCCGGCTGCGATTCCGGCTTCAACTGCTCTTTTTACCTCAGCAACGTGTCCCCGGACGGCGACTAACAAGCGAGCGCTTTCGGCTTGACCATAATACACAATTGTGACTGCGGCAGCTTTGACCATTGCATCTGCTGCTGCTAAGACACTAGGAAAACCTAAAGTTTCAATTACGCCAACGGCCATTGGCATGGCATTAGCTCCTGGATTAAGGGATAGGCGACTTCAATTGTACGTGGCTTTAGTCCAAATTTTGACATTTTGGAAAACTTTCTTTGATGCCATAATTTTTGGGGGAGTGGGGAGTGGGGAGTGGGGAGTGGGGAGTGGGGAGTGGGGAGTGGGGAGAGACGCGATTAATCGCGTCTAGGGAGTGGGGAGTTAGAATATTTTGATAGCCGTTGGTTGATGTTTTAGATATTACAAATAATACTTCAGCGTCTTAGTTTGTATAATTTTTGTTGTTTAACAAAATCAGCTATGCGTGGAAGCAAGCTAGTACGATAAACTGAAATTTATGTTTCCGAATTTTCTTCCTACAGCAGTTGGGCAACTGACAGAATCTGCCTCGATCGCACTAGCTCAGAGTATTCAAACAACTGCTCTGGCTACTCCTTTAACTAATCAACCAGTTACGACAACCTATGTCAAGCAAGGGAGTGGTGGAACTCCTATTTTATTAATTCACGGCTTTGACAGTTCTGTATTAGAATTTCGGCGGCTTTTGCCACTGCTTTCAAAAGATAATGAAACTTGGGCAGTGGATTTGTTGGGTTTTGGGTTTACAGATAGACTCTCAGAAATTCCTTATAGCCCAACTACGATTAAAACCCATCTTTATTATTTCTGGAAAAGCCTGATTAACCAACCTGTAATTTTAGTGGGCGCTTCGATGGGGGGTGCGACGGCGATTGATTTTACGCTGACTTACCCGGAAGTAGTAAAAAAGCTGGTGTTAATTGACAGTGCTGGCTTGACAGGTGGTTCACGATTAAGTAAATTAATGTTTCCCCCGTTGGATTATTTAGCAACTCAGTTTTTGAGTAATCTGAAGGTGCGCGATCGCGTTTCGCGCATTGGATATAAAAATCAAAGTCTTGCCTCTGCCGATGCGCTATGTTGTGGCGCATTACACCTACAAATGCACAGTTGGCATCAAGCTCTGATTTCTTTCACTAAAAGTGGTGGTTACAGTGCTTTTAGACTTGAAATACTATCACAAATTGTGCAACCAACGCTAATTTTGTGGGGCGATGCCGATAAAATTTTAGGTACTGGGGATGCCACAAAGTTTAAAAGGGCAATTCCACACAGTACTCTCATCTGGATTCAAGATTGTGGTCATCTCCCACACCTGGAACAACCACAAATCACAGCCCAGCATATTTTAGAATTTAGCTCTAAAGCATAAACCACAGAAGTATCAATTGTGTCAGAAATGGCACTGCGGGAATGAAGCAGTGCCATAGGTTTTGAGGTATTGCTATTTAATCTTTATCGAACAGAATTCAGTCGCGGGTCTGAATCCCCGACTGATTCATTCTGACTCCTGAATTCTGACTTCTGAATTCTTCTTCAACTGACTCTAGTCAAGTAACCACATCTCATTAGAACTATCAGGATACTCATTTGGTTGATTTTGAGGTTGATTTTGAGCTAGTGTTTCCGATGACCGATGTGATTTTTTGTAGTTAAGTGGATTGTACTGTTCTTTTACTGGTTTGATCGCGCTAGTTTCTTTGACAACAAGTTTAGATTTATCTTCTGCTGTTTGTTTTAAAGCATTAATTTCTTCTATCAACTGGGAATTTGCTTGTGCAAGTTGCAGTGCTGTTTTTTTGGTTTCGTCAAGTTCTTTTGTTAGCTGTTCTAGTAATGATTGTTGTTCCGATGCAAATGTTTTTTGCTTAGATAATTTTGATTGCAAATTAGCAAGTTCCTGTCCAAGAGATGTTTCTTTTTCGTGGCTTTCTTCCAGATTACTTGTCAATTCTTTGACAGTTGTTTCTAAATCAGCCTTAGTGGGACTTGTACGCTTAGTAGAAATTGGCTCAAGTATTTGTGCTGAGGATTCCTCATCAGATGAAGCCTCTTCTTCGGCAATTTTTTCTGCTGTAACTTCGATCGCAGGTTCACCTTCTGGGGGTGTAAATTTTTGCGCCTCTTCTTGTAATAAGTCAGAGAGACTTTGTTTCCTAGCCATTATTATTTTCTCCAATCACGCTGTAATTCATCAGCTGCACGGCGGTAGTCTAATTCCGCCTCCCGTGCATTTCCTCCTCGCCATTGAGTAATCGCTACACCTTCAAGTGCTGCTCGTTCATGAGCTTTATAGGCACGGATGAAGGTATTACAAGTAGGAATACCTAAGCGAGTCAGAGTATTTTTTGCTTCTTGCGCTTCCCCCAGACTGCGCGTATCGACTTTGGTGAGCAATACCCGATGGGGGGTTCCCAAGGGGATGACGGCTTCCTTGACTGTTTCCACGAGGATTGCTAAATCCATTGCGGCTGGGGGTGTAGGCAAAACTAGATAATCTGCGATCGCAACTACCGCCACTAATGCTTCAGAGCGTAGCGCGGGAGGTGTATCCACCACTACTAAATCGTAACCTGTTATCTTTCCTAAATCAGCTAAAAGTGTGGGATCAGTTTCTTGAGATAAATCAAATCCCATTCCTTGCTGACTGCGCCCAAACCACCAACTGGCAGAACCTTGAATATCTGCATCAATCAGCAGCACCTTGTTTTTCTTCGCAAAGTTTGCAGCCAGATTGACTGCGGTAGTCGTTTTACCGACTCCTCCTTTACCGTTGAGAATAGCGATGATTTTTGGCACTGCTTTAGCTAGGGAAAGGGAGTGGGGAGCGGGGAGTAGGGGAAGAAATCAAATTCATGTTTGGTTGTGGGATTTTTTGATGATGGACTGACTTGAAACAGTGTTGAGTACTAAGTTAGTTATTAGGAGTATTAATTAATCATTATCCTTTTCCCTCACTTCCCACTCCCTACTCCCCACTCCCTACTCCCCATTAATGAATATACCGCTTTTTGTAACCCTAAATAACATGAAAAGTCGTAACAATAAAATTCAGAAGCCATCAACTCCCCAAAATTCTATGACAACAACTTACAATCTGCCTGATGGGCCTGAAATACCGCGCTGGTTGCGGATGATCAAGTTTATTAGTCAGCCAGTGAAATATGTAGATGATTTTGGCAAAATCTATGGTGACACTTTCACGATCAGGAGTAGTCGCTCTAATAATCATCTTGTGTACTTTAGTCAACCCCAAGCACTTGAGCAGATTTTTACTGCTAATTCTAGCTATTTTGAGGTTGGTAGGGGGAATATAGGACTAAGATTTTTGCTTGGCGATCGCTCCTTTATGTTATCAGATGGCGATCGCCACCAGCGTCAACGGCAACTATTAGCTCCTCCCTTTCATGGCGAGAGGATGCGGGCTTATGGTCAGGATATCCGCGAAATAACCCGACAGGTGAGTAATGAATGGCGAATTGGCAAGCCTTTTAATATCCGTGAGTCGATGCAAGAAATCACCTTGCGTGCTATTCTACCTCTACAGATACTTATTGCGTGTAGACTTGACAGGAAGCCAACTGATGTAGCAAGATTTATTTAAGTCCCTTTCGTCCCACATCTCGAAGTGGATAGGAGGCAATGCATGATTGGCAGTATTTCTTTAACGACGATCGCAGCAATTTAAATCAAGGCACTTACCGCATCTTTGAGCCGGAGTGGAAAGCAGAGATTCTCCACTGGTTCAGCCAAAAGGATGTGGATAAGCAGCAGAAAGAAGATTTTATCCAAGCTTTAATAGATTTTGATGACGGCTGCGGCGATTTTTATCGGTATCGCGCCTATTTTTTGGCGGCTGAGGCTTTATCCCAGTTCCCAGAATGTAGTTTGGGTGATGCGATCGCAGAACAACTGCTGAAATGGAGTTATGCCTATTTTCGGCAAGATAAAAGCGATTGGCAAATGCTACCAAAACCATTGGTGAAGACAGCTAGAAAAACTCTGGAATTAACCGATAGAAAACGGGTTATTGCCGCTTTTGTCCATTTGGTTCATACTACTGAAAGTCGCACAGTTCTTAGACTTGCAGCCGAAAAGTTAGGAACACTTGATCCGGGTAATAAAAGTGCGATCGCAGCTTTAATGCTGCTAATTCAGCAAAATAACTCTCATCTTCGGACTGCAATTCGTAGCTTAGGAAAAATTGGCTATGGCAATGAAACTGTAATTACTACTTTAATCCAATTCATCAAAATAACGCCTGGGAATGTAATTCATAGCTTAGGGAAAATTGGCTACGGTAACGAAACTGCGATCGCTGCTTTAATCCAATTTATCAAAATGAAGCCTGATGAGATCACAAATGAGTGGTTGATGTTAGAAGACATATATGAGGGTGCGATTAAAGCTTTAGGAAACATAGCTTATGGCAATCGAATTGCGATCGCTACCCTGATTGATTTCATTCAAAGATACAAAGATCATGTGATTTGTTCAGATGCAGCTAAGGCTTTGTGGGATATCGATCCAGGTAATGCAATAGCGTTAAATACTTTAGTCCAGATTCTCGAAACTACCGAGAATACATATTTGCTCGATATGTCTGTTAGATATCTGATGGTAATTGATCCAGGTAACAAAGCTGCAATTACTATTTTAACTGAGAGAATTAAAACCACTCAGAATGAATTTTTCCGTTGTAAGGCTGCTTTATGTCTAGGAAAATTCGATTCAGGTAATAGAGTAGCAATTACCACTTTATCCAAAATCCTTGAAACTGCTGAGGAGGAATGGGTGTATTTTTATGCAGCAGATATACTAGCACCAACTAATGACTATCAGCAGCAAATAATTAAAGCCATGTGGAAAATGGTTAATTTAAAAGATGAGCGTACATCTCTAGATGCGCTCTTTATCTTGCTGGAAATAGACTCCAATAATCAACAGGCGTTTGATACTCTAATTCGGCTCTTGAACACTACAAAGCATGAATCAATTTTGACAAGTGCTGCTTATGATTTACAACAATTTAACCTAAGCATAAAATTAGAAACCAAAAAACTAAATGAATTAATCGCCGTCTTTATTAGATTAATTCAAACCTATCAGGATCTTGCGGTTAAAGAAAATGAAAATGGAGATTTATTTCCTTCAGAGTGGCTATCCTATGAATCCGGTCTTTTAGATATAGCTGATAATTTGACAAGCGTCATCCAAAGCGAACATTTACCACAAGTAGTCATAACCCTAAAAGACTATCTGAGTAAACAGTTCTACAAAAACAGTTCATATCGCTACGAAGCCGTATTTAACATCATCTGGCATTGTGCCGAAAATCTAACTTACCCAGACTTCCACAAAGCAATCAACTAAACAATAAGCGCAGAGTTCTTATCTTCCTCCGCGTACCTCTGCGCTTCCCTCCGCGTCCCTCTGCGTTAAAAAACAATCTCCTCCCTCATCCTCTCTTCCAGCACATCCAACAACCCATCCACATCCTTCCCAACTTCCTCAAAACAAATCGGTGGTGCTGGTTCCGGTGCAAACTGAATTAACTTAATTTCCCCCTTACCAATCCCAATCATCACAACCTCCACATCCGGCTTGTGATTCTCAACAATCCCCAAAATTTCCTGAAGCCGATTATCAACTTGATTATTTAACTTGTCAATCTGCTCTTTCGGACAATAAACAAAATGCGGCGTTGGTTGCAAATCAATACCAACAGTACCTTGACTGTCACCATTTGCTAACCACAATCCCCAAAAAAGCGCCGCCAATTCTTGCTGATTTGCTTTCACAAACTTATCCAACTGGCGACGCCACTTAGTATCACCTGATTCTGTTTGACTATTGCCAAAAAACATAAATAATTCGTAATGAAGACACAAAACTTTGCGCGAAAGTTATCTCAAACCTGACTGTACACGCCAGAGACTAGAATAAATCTCATCTTTCTCCAACAGTTGCTCATGGGTTCCCGACTCTACTAATTTTCCATGTTCCATGACATAAATGCAATCGGCATTGCGGATGGTGGAAAGACGATGTGCGATCGCAATTGTAGTTCTATCGACTGTAATCCGTTCGAGCGATCGCTGGATTGCCGCTTCTGTTTCATTATCCACCGCCGAGGTCGCTTCATCTAAAATCAGAATGGGGGGATTCTTCAAGACTGCGCGGGCGATCGCAATCCGTTGTCTTTGTCCACCAGATAACTTTTGTCCTCTTTCCCCCACAATTGTCTCATAACCTTCGGGCAATTCAATAATAAATTCGTGCGCCTCCGCTATCTTCGCCGCCGTGATAATTTCTTCTTCTCTAGTCTCAAAGCTACCATAAGCAATATTCTCAGCTACAGTGCCATGAAATAGAAAGACATCTTGACTTACCAAACCAATGCAACGGCGTAAATCTTGCAAATTCAAACTTTGTAAGTCAATGCCATCGAGAGTAATGCTTCCGGTTTGCACTTCGTATAACCGCAACAAAAGTTTAACTAAAGTGCTTTTTCCAGAACCAGTTGAACCGACAATTGCGATCGTTTTTCCTGCTGGAATATCCAAAGACAGATTTTTAATAACTGGAAATCTATCTTTATAAGCAAAATAAACATTTTTAAATTGCACTTCGCCGCGCACTTCATTCACAGGTAACGCCACATCACCTGTATGAATAGCGATAGGAGTATCCAACAAATTCATGACTCGATTAGTAGAAGCCATTGCCCTTTGATATTGGTCAAATGTTTCGCCTAATCTTGTTAAAGGCCACAGCAAGCGCTGGATTAAAAATACTAATACGCTGTAAGTACCTACAGACATTTTTCCAGAAACCGCAGCCATTCCGCCATACAACAGTAATGCCGTGAAACCTACCAAAATCAGCATCCGAATTAACGGCACAAAAGCAGCAGAAAGAGCAATTGCTTTAGAGTTACTGCGGCGATAAGCATCACTATCTAATTCCAAACGAGAGGCTTCATAAGTTTCGGCAGTGAAACTTTTAATAGTAGTAATTCCACTAATATTATTTGACAAACGCGAATTAAGGAAACCTACCTTTTCTCGTACTTCGGCGTAGCGAGGCGCAAGTAATCGTTGATAAGCAAAGGAACCCCAGAGGATAAATGGCATCGGTGATAAAGACATCCACGCTACACTAGGAGCCAAAATAAAGAAAGCAGCGCCAATAATTACAACAGTTGCGGAAACTTGGATAATATCATTCGCTCCTCCATCCAAAAATCGCTCTAATTGGTTAATATCATCACTAAGAATAGACATTAAACC
The DNA here is from genome assembly GCF_036919575.1 of Nostoc sp. GTDB lineage: Bacteria > Cyanobacteriota > Cyanobacteriia > Cyanobacteriales > Nostocaceae > Nostoc. Next base: position 111,741 of record NZ_JBALBY010000005.1, read on the forward strand.
GCCAGTGCTGCGTTCTTCAAAATAAGCCAATTCCAACTCTTGCAAATGTTTGTATGCATCCAAACGCAAATCATGCTGAATATTCTGAGCCAAATTCCGCCAAAGTCGCGCGTAGGCGTACTCAAAAACAGATTCTAGTATCCAAATGATTACAGTCAGGAAGGAAATAATCAAAAATTGTTGAAAGACATCGCGTACCCCTAACTGTGCAATTATGGAATCCTGCTGCTTGACTACCACATCCACCGCGACGCCAATTAAGCCGGGTGGTGCCAAGTCGAAAAATTTATTCAGGATGGAATAAGTAGTCGCCAGCCAAATTTGTTTACGATACTGGTGTCCATACTCAAGCAAGCGCTGGAGAGGATGCGTTGAATGTTTACGCCTTCTTGATATCCGATGAGATTTTAATACAGTAGCCACGGCTTTTTGCGGTTTCGTGCAACTGATATTAACACAGAACAAAGTCTTGAGTCTGACGATGAGCGATTACCTACAGTACGCTACGCAAACGCAATTATACTTCTATCGACTGTAATCAGTTCGAGCGATCGCCAGATTGCCGCTTCTGTTTCATTAGGGACTGACAAATAAAAAAATACTCAACTACTTCTTGTGGGGTGGGCAACTTGCCCGCCCATATAGAAAGGCGGGCAAGATGCCCACCCCACATGATTGGGTAATTTATTTGTTGTCAGTCCCTTATCCACCGCTAAGGCAGCTTCATCTAAAACCCAAATGGGCGGATTCTTCAATATTGCCCGCTACAAGTTAATCACAATATAATCTTGACTTTTTTACCAGATGTCTATAATAAAGGGGTTTTTCCCCGCAGGCTGTTTGGGGTTCCGGGTATTTATTATGCTTAATTGCCCGGATATCATATCACATCAATGTATGTATCAGCAAATTGCGTATAAGAGTTGAAACTGAATATGGCAATCTCAGATATCCTCCAAGAACCACAGCGTCTGCGTCCCTTATTTAGCGGACTGCGTGGCGATTTGACGGGAGGGCTGACAGCAGCAGTGGTAGCCTTACCTTTAGCTTTAGCCTTTGCGGTGGCAAGTGGAGTAGAACCAAAAGCAGGACTTTACACCGCGATTGTGGCGGGAATTGTCGCGGCAATCTTTGGCGGTTCCTCGGTACAGATTACAGGACCAACAGGTGCAATGGCCGTGGTTTTGGTGGGAATTGTCGCCAAGTACGGCATAGAGAAAGTTTGGATTGCTGGGGTGATGGCTGGGATTATCCAGATTGCCTTGGGGGTTGCCAAACTTGGACAGCTAGTGAAGTTTATTCCCTATCCAGTGACGGCAGGCTTTACCAATGGTATTGCCGTGATTATATTTTGTGGTCAATTAAATAATTTCTTTGGTTTACAACTACCGCGCAGTGAACATTTTGCGCCCGGACTTTGGCAAAGTGCAACTCATGTAGAAGCTTTAAACTGGGCTGCTGTTGGGTTGGCAATAGTGGTGATTGCAACCACGGTTTTGTGGCCTAAGATTAATTCTACAATACCGGGTTCTTTAATGGGGTTGGTGTTGGCAACAGCGATCGCTAGTTATTTCCATTTGGATGTACCGACAATTGGCAGCATTCCGCAATCTTTACCGATGCCTCAAGGTATTCCCCACTGGAATGATTTTAGCGTGATTCGGGAACTGATTAATCCAGCTTTGGCTTTAGCAGCACTGGGAAGTATTGAATCGTTGCTATCGGCGGTGGTGGCTGATGGAATGACGGTGAGCGAAAAACATAATAGCGATCGCGAATTAATTGGTCAAGGATTAGCAAATATCATTGTCCCATTTTTTGGGGGCATTCCCGCAACAGGTGCGATCGCTCGGACTGTTGTGAATGTCCGTTCTGGCGGCAAAACCCGACTATCAGGGGTAATTCATGGCGTTGCTTTAGCGATTATTGTTTTAACTTTAGCACCCCTAGCAGCCCAGATTCCTTTAGCGGCACTTGCTGGCATTTTGATGGTGGTTAGCTTGCGGATGATTGAGTGGGATGGCATTGGTTTATTAATGCGTGCTACCTACTCCGACTTTGCGGTGATGATTCTCACCTGGCTAGTGACAATCTTGTTTGACTTAGTTCTCGCTGTGGAAGTGGGATTGATTGCAGCTGGAGCCTTATTCATCAAACGGATGAGCGATTTAAGCCTAGTCAAAATACCTGAAACCGAAGTATTTCCCCCTGGTACTCCTCTGGAATTAGGTAAGGAAATCGCAGTTTATCGCGTAGATGGCCCCGTATTTTTTGGTGCTGCGGAACGGTTTGCTACTTTCCTGCGCGATGAACCGGAAGTGAAGTATTTAATTCTGCGGTTACGGTTTGTGCCAAATATGGACACAACTGGGTTAGTAGCCTTAGAAGATATTTATCACGACATGGAACGGCACAATTGCCGCTTAATTCTCACAGGTTTACAACCCGAAGTCAAACAACTATTAGAACGTTCAGGATTGTTAAAAACAATTGGGTTATCAAATTGTTTTGAAACAACAACAGATGCGATTTGCTCTATCTCTCCTCAGATTGCAGGATGTTCTCAACCTATAGCGGCTGATTTGAAAACAAAAGAATTGATGGAATTAAATGACTAACAATATTTTGCGAATAATCAAAGCCTCTCTTCCTATATAGCGGTTCTCGCTTGAGTGACGTACAAGAACCCCACCCCCAACCCCCTCCCCGCATGCGAGGAGGGGGCTATGATCTACCTTATGTGATTAGGAAACGCTATAAAGGCTACGGTGTACACACAAGTCTCTTAACCTGCAATGGCATTGCATCGGCTGACAATGGCATTGCATTGACTGACAATGGCATTGCATCGACTGACAATGGCATTGCATCGACTGACAATGGCATTGCATCGACTGACAATGGTATTGCATCGGCTGACAATGGCATTGCATCGGCTGACAATGGCATTGTCGAATTACCCCCCTTAATCCCCCCTTGTAAAGGGGGGAGACCGGAAATCTAGTTCCCTCCCCTTTATAAGGGGAGGGTTAGGGTGGGGTAAAACTTTGGTTAATCAGCTATTTCAGACTTCTGTGTTCCTGTAATATTAGGCTGAATGACTTGACGATCAAGAACAATAAGCATCATGAGCATTATCGTCTTCGGCAGCATCAATATAGACTTGGTAGCAACAGCACCTCGATTACCAGTGCCAGGAGAAACATTGCTAGGAGAAGACTTTTTTCAAGTTTCGGGAGGTAAAGGAGCGAATCAAGCTGTAGCATTAGCAAGATTGGGAATTCCTACTCAAATGGTGGGGCGTGTGGGTGCAGACGGTTTTGGTGTAGAACTTGTCAACAATTTGCAAGCATCTGGTGTGCAGATTGACAATATTTTCGTGGATAAGACTGTTAGTTCTGGAGTCGCCATCATCGCCGTCAATCATGCTGGTGAAAATCAAATTATTGTAATTCCTGGTGCAAATGGGTGTGTCAATCAAGAAGATGTCGAGAGATTGTCCCATTTATTCCCATCAGCGACAGCACTGCTTTTACAATTAGAAATTCCGATTACTGCCGTGATTGCAGCCGCAAAAGCCGCCAGAAAAACTAAAATAACCGTAATTCTCGACCCAGCACCCGCACAATCTGATTTCCCAAATGAACTTTACCCGTTAGTGGATATTATCACCCCGAATGAAGTTGAAGCAGCGCAGTTAGTGGGTTTTCCTGTGCATGGGGAAGAACTTGCAGCCAAAGCAGCTGAAGTTTTATTACAACGGGGTGTGAAATGTGCGATCGTTAAACTGGGTGCTAAAGGTGTTTTTTGTGCCACTGCTGAGGAAAAGTTTTTTATACCGGCGTTTCCAGTTCATGCGGTTGACACAGTAGCTGCTGGTGATGCTTTTAATGGCGGCTTAACGGCGGCACTTTTTGAAGGACTTTCTTTACATCAGGCAGTTGTTTGGGGTGCAGCCGCCGGTGCTTTGGCGACAACAAAACCAGGCGCACAAACTTCACTACCGGATAGGTTTACATTTGATGCGTTTCTTAGGGAGTGGGGAGTGGGGAGTAAATAGACCACGCGGTAGGGGCACAGCAGTGCTCATTGGTGTCAACTTAAGCAAAAAGTCAGCATAAGATGTAATCTAAGAACATTGCAATTGATGTTCTTAGTGATAC
>NZ_JBALBY010000006.1:0-33679 GCF_036919575.1 Nostoc sp.
TGACCAATGACCAATGACCAATGACCAATGACCAATGACCAATGACCAATGACCAATGACCAATGACCAATGACCAATGACCAATGACCAATGACAATTGACTACTTTCGGATTCTATTTTCTCTCCGTAATCGGGGATTGACAAATTCATTTAACCCCTCACCAAGTAGTGATAACCCTACTACCATAAATGTCATCGTTAAACCAGGGAAAAGCGTAGTCCACCAAATGCCAGTAGGTAGAGCTTCTAAGGCTTGTTTTAGATCATGTCCCCATTCTGGCACTTCTTCGGGAAGTCCTAGCCCCAAAAAGCCCAAACCGCCCAACACCAAAATCGCATCAGCCGCGTTGAGTGTGAATAGGACGGGTACGCTTTGAATGACGTTGAAAAACAGATAACGAGAAAGCACAACCCAAGTAGAAGCGCCCATTGCTTGAGCCGCTTCGATGAACACTTCAGTTTTCACGCTCACGGTGTGGTTGCGAACAACGCGATAATATTGGGGGATGTAAGCAATGCTAATTGCGATCGCGGCATTTAATATCCCCCGCCCCACTACAAACGCCAGCGTCACAGACAGCAGTAGCCCCGGTAGGGTGTAGATGCTATCCATAATAAACAGCAACACTTTATCCAATTTACCGCCGAGATAACCACTCAGCATCCCCAAAGGCACACCGATAATCATACTCAGCGATGTTGCCAAAATCACCACCAGCAAAGCAGCTTGAGCGCCGAACAATGTCCGGGAGAACACATCATAACCCAGGCGACTAGTACCATACCAATGTTTAGCTGAGGGTGGCTCGTGAATTGGATTAGAGAGAAAATCTTTCGGGTTTTGCAGCCATCCCCAAGCCTGGAATACGGGAGCGAAGAATGCCAGGAAGATGAAAAATAGGGTAATGGCTAACCCGATGAGCATGAGTTTTTGGGAAAGATTGGAAGTTTTGCCAAACTGTAAAAATGTCGGCAGCCGCCGTTTTGTAATGGCCATAAAGCGATCGCTTGGATCAAGCAAGATACGCTGACCATTTTAATTGAAATCTCCTAACTAGCTGCAACAACAGCGCGGTCATTTATTAATTTGCCATCTTCCATATAGACGATGCGATCGGCAATATCGAGAATGCGATTGTCATGAGTAACCAAGAGAATGGTAGAATGTTGTTCTTTAGCTAGTTTTTGCATCAGGTTAACCACATCTCGGCCAGATTTACTGTCGAGGGCGGCGGTGGGTTCATCCGCTAAGACAATTTTAGGATGACCAACTAAAGCACGAGCGATCGCAACTCTTTGTTTTTGTCCCCCAGATAAATCATCAGGATAATAATTCAGGCGATTCCCTAATCCTACTTCCTCTAACATTTGGGCTGACCGGGTTTTCATTTCTGCCGGCGAAATATTATTATGCACTTCCAAACCCATTCTGACGTTCTGGAGTACTGTCAGGCTACCGTGCAAGTTGTGCGCTTGGAAAATATAACCGTTATTGCGTCGCGCTTGGGTAAGTTTTGCGGTGTTAGCGCCACACAGTTCTTGTCCCAATATCTGCAAACTGCCAGATTGGGCAGAACGCAAGCCGCCTGATAAGGTGAGAAGTGTAGTTTTACCAGAACCAGAAGGCCCAGTCATAATAATAATTTCCCCGGCGTTAATATCCAGGTTGATATCAAAGAGAACTTGCTTACGAAGTTGACCATGACCAAAGTAATGGTCAAGATTTTTAACAGAGATTACAGGTTGACTAGTCATAAATAGCTCGATTACTCGTGATGACCGTCATTTGTCCTTTGTCATTTGTCCTTTGCAAATGACCAGTGACCAATGACAAATGACAATTTTTAAAACATATCTGCGGGATCGGCGGACTGTAATTTGCGAGTGGCGATCGCACCAGAAATTATGCACATAATCATAGTCAGCGTTAATACTGTCAAGGCTCGTGCTAGGGTCATGTAAACTGGTAAATTGGTGGCATTACGAGTTAAATGATAAAGTCCTAAAGGTGCGATCGCTCCGGGGATAAAGCCCAAGATTGCCAAAATTATCGCCTCTTCAAACACCACACCTAATAAGTAGAGATTGTTATACCCCATTGCTTTGAAAGTGGCGTATTCTTTGATATGGGAATTCACATCTGTAGAAAGAACTTGATAGACGATAATCACGCCCACCAGAAAGCCCATTCCGACACCCAAGCTAAAAATAAACCCAATCGCCGTATTTTTTTTCCAATAATCTGTTTCAAATTCGATAAATTCTGCTTTAGTCAACACTTTAACATCATGATCTAAATGAGATTCTAAAGCTGCTTTCACCTGTTTTAAGTCATAGCCTGGTTCTAGTTGAACCAAACCTAAACTGACACTGCTGGCTTCTCGCTTCGGAAATAGCCGCAAGAAATTCTGGTCGCTGGTAATCAGATTCCCATCAGCCGCAAATGAAGCCCCGATTGAAAATAAGCCGCTAATGGTAATCGTCCGGCGGTCAATTTCAGTCGTCACAGGTTTCCCTTGTGCAACTTGAGCGATCGCTTCTTTATAATCTCCTCTAGAGGCGCGATCGAACAGGACGGTATCTGGTAGCTTCACCCGATCTATCTGGCTGTTCACATCCGCCAAATTAAACGGTTGCTTTTCAGGATTAATCCCAATAACTAATACAGATGTCTTTTGCTGGGTTTGGGGATTCTTCCAATCAACAATGTTGATATACATTGCTTCTGCTGACTTCACCCCCTGTACATCCATTGCCTGATACAGTCGCCGCCGCGTAAAGGTGGATGCATTTAACAGGTTACGGGCTTGAGGACTAACTACGAAAATGTCAGCCTGTATACTGTTGTGCAGTTTAGTATTACTTTCAAACAAGGCGGTCTGAAATCCTAGCTGCATAAACATGAGAACATCAGCGAAAGCAATGCCTCCCAATGCCACAAACAGACGGCTTTTTTCATGACTCAGTTGCAGCCATCCCAGAGGGGTTCGCTGCCGCAGTTGTTGAATAAATCCAATCATAGTTCAATCACCGCCTTTACTTGTAGATTGGTAAAGTTGGCAGCTTTGGCGCTGGAAGCCTGATTTAGTCGCACATGAACTTCCACTACTCTGCTGTCAATATTGCTGGAGGGGTCACTGTTGATCAGATTTTGTCGCTGCACCTGCATTCCCAGCCAATCGACGGTTCCCTGTAATTCTCCGGGGAGGGAATCGCTGATTATCTTGACCCGTTGCCCCGATCGCACTTTGTTAACATCACTTTGATAAACTTCTGCGATCGCATACATCTGATCGGTTCGACCTAATTCTACAATCCCGTCATTAGAAACGGTTTCTCCAGCTCGTGTATTAATCTTCATAATTTGCCCTGCTTCGGGAGCGCGGACGTATGCTTGATCCAGTTGCGCTTGCATTTTTTGCACAGTAGCTTGAGCGCTATCTACCTGTGCTTGGGCGTTGGCAACATCTGTAGGACGGACTTCAGCCGTTTGGTTGAGAGTAGCTTTGGCTTCGTTAATCTGCTGTTGTAAACTAGCGAGGGTTTGGTTGCGGTTCGCTTTGGCTTCTTTAATCTGCTGTTCTAAAGTAGCGACAGTTCTGGTTTTGTTGGCTTGGTTTTCGATTACCTCTTGAGTAGAAGTTTCTGCACTCAAGCGTTTTTGATCGGCTTCCTGACTGGAAATTGCCCCTTCTTTGTATAAAGCGTCATAGCGTTGCACATCTACTTGAGCGTTCCGCTTTTGGGCTGCGACGCGAGCCACCGTTGCTTGTAAACTCTGTTGTTGTCCTTGCAATTCCGCTTCTAGGCGATCAATTGTGGCTTGTTGAGTTTTGATATTTCCCTCTAGTTCGACTTGCAGACGATATACAGCAGCTTGCTTGGCTCCAATTTCTCCCTGTTTTGCTCCCGCTTTTACCTTGTCAAGGCTGGATTTGGCAACTTGAACTTGTTTTTGGGCTTCAACCAAACTTGCTTGCAAGCGATCGCGGCTGTCCATAATTGCAATTACCTGTCCAGCTTTGACGCGATCGCCTTCTTTCACCAATAGTTTCTGAAGCAGACTTCCCTCAGTCGAAGAAGTTGCAGACAATTTTATGACTTCTCCATTTGGTTCTAAGCGTCCCAATGCTGTGACTGTTTTTACCACCGGTTGAACAACTACTGGCGCTGCTTGCTTTTCATTAGCAGTAGCCTGAAACTTTAGCACCGTATAAACACTAGCTCCACCTATTGCAATAGATGCAATTATTGCTAATGTAGTAGGCGATCGCCAAAGATTTTGGGAAAACTTTAAATCCTCTAATTTCCAGTTCTGCACCATAGTGTCCACCTTTTCCCATTCGCAACTTATACTAAACTGTTCAGTTCAATATATGCTAAACTAAACGGAGTAGTTTAGTCAAGAGCAAAAAGTAAAATTGGGCATTGGGCATTAGACATAGGAGTGAAAATGAATGTAGAGACGTAGCACTGCTACGTCTCTACAAGGATTCTGGGTAACGCATATTTAATTTCACCAGATGTCTATTGGGCATTGGGCATTGGGAAGAGACAAGGAAGAAACTTGTTCAAGAATTCCCCCTCATCTCCCTCATCTCCCCCACTCCCTACTCCCCACTCCCCACTCCCGTCTAAGTTAAATGCCAATTAACTGATTAAAATTATTTATAAGAGAGGATAATTAATAAATGGTACGGATTAAAACTGACGAAGTAGATCGAGATAATTCCGTTGATAAAGTGGAGCAAATTCTGCAAGGGGCAATGCAGGAGTTCATGCAAAATGGCTATGCTGGTACAAGTATGGATCGGGTAGCAGTAGCAGCTGGTGTTTCTAAAGCGACAGTCTACAGCCACTTTCAAGATAAAGAAGGACTTTTTAAAGTACTGATCGAGAACTTGGCACATCAGAAGTTTAACTCTCTCTTTGGCATGGAACCTATGGAGGGAGAACCAAAAATCGTACTGCGCCAATTCGGAACCAAATTATTAGAACAGATGAATAACGACCAGGAACACTGTGCATTTTGGCGAGTACTAATTGGGGAATCTGGTCGTTTTCCAGAATTAACTCAGATTTGTGTTCGGGCGATGATTAAACCAATGCTAGAAACGATCACTCAATACTTGGCTGCTCACCCGGAACTGAATATTAGTGACCCAGAGGCAACAGCGAGGATTCTTTTAGGCACATTAGTTAATTTTCATGTGACTCAAGACGTGATGCATGGGAAGGATATTATACCAATGGAAAGCGATCGCCTGATTAATGCCTTGACACACCTAATCACTAATTGCGCCGATTAATTGGTTATATCCCGGCGCTTGTTCGGTGGGAAGGTCAAAATAATTCATAATTGATAATTAATAATTATAATCAGTGGTAGCTCGCTACTCTCCACTGTATTGTTGGCCACTAAATTTTTGATTTAGTCTGGGCTGCTGTACAGTGTGTTTAATTATGAATTATGAATTAGTAATTATTTGGTCAAATACATCCTCCAGCGATCGCCAGATTAACTAGGCAGGAATAACTTGAACAATTAGTGAGCGTTTATCCAGCGACTGGATTTTACCTACTTGACTGAGATCGTTTGCAATCCGGTCTAGCAAGTCTCCCGCTTGGTCACGATATTGATGTTCTCGGCCTCGTAAACGAATGGCAAACTTCACCGAATCGCCTTTACTCAACCACTGAACGGCTTTCTCAATGCGTAAATTGTAATCAGCCACACCCACGTTTAGCCCGAACCGAACTTCTTTTACCGTGGGTCTAGCACTCTGGCTCTGACGTTTTTTCTTTTGATACTGAAGCTTGCCATAGTTAAGAATCTTGGCAATTGGAGCGTCTTTGCCTTCGGAGACTACAACTAAGTCAAGCTCTAAGCTTTCGGCTAGCTGTAGCGCCTCATTGGTATCGATCAGACCACGATTATTATTCTCATGGTCAATCAAGAACACATGAGGTGACTTGATTTGCGAATTAATCAGTTGCTTTTGGATTGCGATAATGAATTTCTCCTAATTGTTCAACACTTTACTTTGCAAGCAAGTAATGCTATTGCTAATTTAACACAACACTGAATCAGAGCAACTTTAACGACACAATGGATTGCAATCTGTTAGAATGCAGAACTGCGGCACACGCTCTCAGTCTTGGCGCTACTGCCTATCCAGCCTTTCAATGATTTTTTATCCGTCCGCCTAAGACTAACGCCTTCATTGGCGACAGGCCGATATTATTTTTGGAGTTTTATGTCTTTTTCTACTCTCGGCTTGTCCAATGAAATTATTCGTGCCGTTACTGAGCGAGGGTACACGGAACCCACGCCAATTCAAATGCAGGCGATTCCTGCCGTCTTGTCGGGTAAGGATTTGCTAGCTGGCGCACAAACTGGCACTGGAAAGACCGCTAGTTTTACCCTACCGCTTCTGCATCGGTTGTCGTCTGACAAGAGCAAAGGTACTTCTAATGGATACCCGCCGATTCGGGCGCTGATTCTCACCCCGACTCGTGAACTCGCTGCACAGGTGGAAGAAAGCGTGCGCGAGTACGGCAAGTATTTGAAGCTCAACTCGATGGTGATATTTGGCGGAGTCAGTATTCATCTGCAAAAACAGCGTTTGAAAGGCCGAGTGGATATCTTGGTTGCAACTCCAGGGCGACTGCTAGACCACGTACACCAGGGTACAGTGAACCTGTCACAAATTGAGGTTTTGGTGCTGGATGAAGCAGATCGGATGCTGGACATGGGCTTTATTAATGATATTCGTCGCATCCTCTCGCTTCTCCCCAAACAGCGACAAAATTTGCTATTCTTCGCTACTTTTTCGGACAAAATTAAGGCATTGGCTGCTGGATTGCTGAATCACCCGACGATGATTGAGGTAGCACGCCGCAACGTTACCGCCGACACGATCGCCCAGAAAGTTTATCAGGTAGACCGTGACAAGAAACGCCAATTACTTGCTCACCTAATTCGGCGAGATAGTTGGTATCAAGTGCTAGTATTCACTCGCACTAAGTACGGCGCTGACCGATTGGTTAAGCAGTTGGGCGAAGACCGGATTCAAGCACTGGCAATCCACGGTAATAAGAGCCAGCCAGCGCGGACTAACGCTTTGACAAAGTTCAAGAATGGCAGCTTACAAGTATTGGTGGCAACGGATATTGCTGCTAGGGGTCTTGACATCAGCGAACTGCCCCATGTGGTCAACTTCGATCTACCCAATGTACCAGAGGATTATGTTCATCGCATTGGTCGCACTGGTCGCGCTGGCGCGTCCGGTGAAGCTGTATCGCTGGTGTGCGTTGATGAACAGCATCTATTAACAGATATAGAAAAACTGATCCAGCAGCGCTTGCCGAAAGAAGTGGTCGCTGGCTTTAGCCCCAACCCCGACATTAAGGCAGAACCAATCCCAAATGGACGCCAAGAAAGAACCAAGGCTGGAGGTGACAAGCGTCCGGCTCGTTCTATTGCATCACCACAGATATCGACTAAACGTAAGGTAGCGCCACCTGCCACCAATAGCGATCAGTCTAGCGATCGTTCGTCCAGATCGCGCCGTTCTGCTAAAGGCGATCGCTGATCTTTGTTCTTAGGGATTACCACGCCCTAGATCGCAAAGACGCGATAAATCGCCGTCTTTACAATAATCGGTTCTCTGTAGAGACGGCGATTTATCGCGTCTCTTGGCTTAACCGAACCGTATTGGGGCGTGAGTCCGAAACTACAACAACTCGGTGATCGAAAATAATCGTTGTCGGTCTATTTTCTGAAGCTTGATTTTTTCAGCGTAGAAAGCCTGATAATAAGATTGATACCGCTCTGGTTCAGCTTCTGGATCAGTTTTTTGCCATAGTTCCAAAAAGTGACGATAGCGTTTTTCAAGCATTACCAAATCCATGCAAGCGATCGCAGCTTGAACCACTTGTGGAGTCCGAAGTATTTCTTTGTTCCATTTCTCGTTTAGATGGAACAGATGCGACACTAATCCCAATTCTTCAGACGATTCTAGGTATCTGTTTTCCAAAGTTGATATTAAATCTAGCTGTTCTACGGCTGTTTCTAAAATCTGTTGCCATAAAAATCGGTGGTGGGAAAGGCTAAATTGCAAATCTCGCTCCTCTAATTCGTCAATAATCGCTTGACGCTGTTCTGGACAATGCAAGTAAATTCGCAGTAATAAAGCCTCTGCGTTTTCTAAAAGATTTCGTTCTGTGGGAAGTGGGGAGTCTGAAACTTTGCTACCTCCCCATGCTTTCTTCGCTGATACAGGCTTAGAGTATGTAGCCGCAGGGGGAGCAATTTGAGTTAACAGATTTTCGACTCGTAGGGGTATAAGTCTGGTATCTCCCAAGCTGAGTATTTCTGCACAGTAGGAAACGTAATAGTTGCGTGTATCGCTGTTAACTATATTTTTAAGTAATTTGACTAATTGCTGAGTTACTTGTTGAAAATCAGTAGCCTGTTTTAAGTCGCGGTCTTTAATAATTTGCTGAATCTGCCAGTCTAACCAAAGTGGAGCGGTTTCCAAAAGTTCTTTCCGCTCAGAAGGAGATAATTCATCTATACGATATCGAGATTTTTTTAGGGTGGACAGCCTTTCATTTGGAGCTGCTAGAGCTTGATACTCTTCTGGATTATGCGTGTTCAGAAATTCATCAGCATCTTTGCCCTTGGGTAGATTGAGAATCTTTAATTGAACTTCTCCCTTATATGCTAATTCGGCAATTTCACCGATCGCTCTTTCGGTGGCATTGGTTCCGGCTTTATCAGCATCAAAGTTGAGTACTAATTGTTTCGATTCGGTGTAGCGTAATATTAGCCGCACTTGTTCTAAGCTTAAGGCAGTACCGAGAGAGGCGACGGCGTTATTAATACCAACGGCATGGAGAGCGATCGCATCAAAATATCCCTCTACCACCACCGCTTGATCAACTTGGGAAATCCCACCTTTAGCTTGATCAAGGGCAAATAATGTTTTACCTTTACTAAAAAGTTCGGTTTCCGGTGAATTCAAATATTTAGGCTGCTCATCAGTCAGAGTTCTACCACCAAAGGCGATGACGCGCCCTTGGACATCACGGATGGGAATCATTAAGCGATCGCGGAATACATCATAATAACCGCCTCCTTCCTTGCGTGGCTTAATCAATCCCGCTTTTTCCACTATTTGCGCTGGGTAATGTTTATCTTCCACTAGATAGCGATGGAGAGTTTCCCAACCTGCGGGGGCATAACCTAAACCAAATTGCTGTATAGTTTCTTCTTTAAGTTTCCGGTTAGATTGCAAATATTGAAGTGCTTTTTGCCCTTGAGATTGTCTCAGGGCGTGTTGGTAAAACTGTGCTGACGAAGCCAGAACTTCATACAACTGTTCACGCAAAGATATCTGACGCTGTAATTCTTGGCGTTGTTCGGGTTCGAGAGTTTGTACAGGTACTTGGTAACGCCGTGCTAAATCTAGCACCACGTCAGGAAAAGAACGCTTTCCCAACTCCATGACAAACTTAATGGCATTTCCCGCAGCTAAACAGCCGAAGCAATAGTACATTTGCTTGGTTTGGCTGACGGTGAAGCTAGGAGATTTTTCATCATGGAAGGGGCACAAACCGACAAAATCCTTGCCACGTTTGCGTAAAACTACGTATTCCGAGACGACATCTACAATATCAGCCCGTAGTTTAACTTCTTCAATTGTGTCTGGGTGCAAGCGGGGGATTTGCATGGCTTTGTCATTAGTCATTGGTCATTGGTCATTGGTCATGAACTTTGGAGAAATACCAAAGGACAAATGACAAAAGACTTCTGATCGCTATTATATTCTTGTTGCTAGAGCAAGAATGATATATAGAATTGCTTACGCTTAATTGTATCAGAGGAAATACTGAAAATGGGACGTATTTTTATATCGGCGGCTCATGGAGGCAAAGAAACTAGAGGAATCGATGCAGGTGCGATCGCAGGTGGTACAACTGAAGCTAAAGAAATGATTCTGCTGCGGGATTTGATTGTCACGGAACTAAGAGCGCGAAATTTGGAAATTTTGGCGGTTCCTGATGACTTGAGTGCCGCCCAAACTATCGCCTGGATCAATTCCCGTGGGCGTCGCGGTGATATCGCCCTAGAAATTGAATCTGATGCGGCTAACAGTCCTTCTGTGCGTGGGGCTAGCGTCTTCTACATTGCTAATAATAGCGATCGCAAAAGTAATGCTGAACAGTTGCTAATGGGGTTGTTGCGTCGCGTAGCCCAATTACCGAACCGGGGAGTCAAGCCAGATACAGATAGTGGATTAGGTAGTTTAGCATTCTGTCGCCAGACAACGCTTCCAGCTTTGGTGATGCAAGTGGGGTTTCTCAGCAATCCAGAGGATCGGGCTTTGCTGCAAACTCGTCGCCGCGATTTTGCTTTGGGAATTGTCGATGGACTAGTAACTTGGAGTCGGGTGATTGACCCCACTCCTGGAACTCCGGCAGAAGCAAATTATCCGCCAATTAACATTAATATTAATGGACAAAGTTACACAGAGCAAGGGGTTTTAGTTAATGGTAATGCTTACATTCCCATTGATTTAGTAGACCTTCTACGAATTGACCTTTCAAAAGCAGCTAATGTCAATCGGATTACCTATCACAAAGTAGTTTATGTCAAAGCGATCGAACTGCGAGATTTTAAGGTTGCAGTTAGTTGGGATGCTGCAAATCGTACTGTCAGCTTGCGCTCGAATTTGACGGTTTGCCCTGGTCAATTTGACCGGGTGATGTCGAACGGGAATACTTCAGAAGTACAGTTACAATTATTTATTAAAAACAATAATGAAAATGCTTTGGTAAAGTTTCCTGACATTCCAAAACTTTATCGAGAAGAAGCAGGTATAGAGGGAGTAAACTATGATATTGCCTTTTGCCAAATGTGTGTAGAAACTGGATTTTTACGGTTTGGTGGTGATATTAAACCTGAGCAAAATAACTTTGCTGGCTTAGGTGCGATCGGTGGAGGTTCGGAGGCTGCATCTTTTCCAAGTGCCAGAATTGGAGTGAGGGCGCACGTCCAACATTTGAAAGCTTACGCCAGTTTAGAACCTTTGGTACAAGAAGTAGTAGATCCCAGGTTTCGCTTTGTCACACGCGGGATTGCAACATTAATTGATCAGCTATCAGGGCGATGGTCAGCAGATTTGGATTATGGTACGAAAATTTCAGCAATGCTCAAACGATTATATGAATCAGCAGGACTTCTTTAAGTACCAATGGGAGCATCTCAGTGAAAGCAAATACACTACACGAAGATTCATGCTCCCTCTCCTTACTAAGGAGAGGGCTGGGGTGAGGTTTAGGCTTTCTACGAAAGTGAGATGCTCTCAGTACCAATTCTGTATGAAGATGCGCTAAACCATATTTAAGTACAAGAAAGAAAAACGAACCGCAAAGGAGAGGCAGCGCGTTGCGGGGGTTCCCCCCGTTGTAGCGACTGCCGTCGCAAAGGACACAAAGAAAGAAAGAAGTTAAAAGGGTTTGGCGCAGCCTCACAAAGAAATGGTATTACGCAATTGTGACAGTTGCGTAAGTCCTGTATTAGTGATTAAAGTAAAGGAGTCAGCAATCGAGAGACTCTCACAGCTAACTTGAACCAAAAAGGTTTTTTATCGTACTCATCAAGATCAACAGCAACACAGACAGCTAAATCATCCTCTAACATCTTTTTCACACTTTGGACAAACCGAGGATCGGTAACAAAACCCATAACTTCAAAGTTTAGGGAAAAAGAGCGATTATCTAAGTTAACAGTTCCTACCCCTGCTATATTCTCATCAACGACTATAATTTTCTGGTGCATAAACCCATTTTTGTAACGATACAACCTGATACCGATTGTTTCCATTTCGGTGTAGTAAGAAAAGGAACATAAATAAACAAATAAGTGATCGGGTCGATTTGGTAAGATAATTCGCACATCTACACCTCGCATTGCTGCCAGTTTTAAGGCTGACAATGTTGCCTCATCCGGTACAAAGTATGGACTAGCAATCCAGAGGTGAGTTTGAGCTTGATTAATTAGTTGTACGAAAAAAAGCTTACAAGCTGGTAGCGAATCTGCTGGGCCTGTAGGAAGAATAAATGCAGTTTGATTAGTTTCCCGATTAATTTTTACCTGCCAATTAACTTCGATAAGTTTTCGAGTCGCCCAATACCAATCTCGCACAAAGGAGTTTTGTAAACTTTGTACTGTTGGGCCTTGAAGCATCATGTGCGTGTCGCGCCAGGGACTCAAGCGAGGATTTTTTCCTAAATATTCGTCACCAATATTCAGTCCACCTACAAATGCTATTTCTCCATCCACCACCAGAATTTTCCGATGATTGCGAAAATTAAATTGGAACCGATTACCCTGTCCTTTGGTGGTGTTAAATGCACTCACTGCAATTCCATACTGTTTTAGTGACTCGATATAAGAACGAGATAGTTTCTTTGAACCAATTTCATCGTAGAGAAAGTAGATGTTTATTCCTTCCTTGGCTTTAGCAATCAACGCTTCTTTAAACTTATTACCTGCTTGGTCATCGTTAACAGTATATGATTGCAACAAAATATAATTTGTCGCCGATGCAATCTTTTTCAGCATCGCTTCATAGGTTTGCTGACCATCAATCAGTAATTCGGCAGCATTACCTGATGTGAAAGAAATTTCTGTTAAAGCCTCCGCTAATAGTTGCAACTTGGCTAGTTTATCTGGTGGCGTAACCTGAAATTTAATAACTTCACTATAAGTCTGATGAACAAGCTTGTAGTGTTGTGCATAGACTGAGCGCAGTGTTTCAGCATATCCATGAAATTTAGTTCTTCCTAAAATCCAATACAACGGAATCGCTAGCCAGGGGAAGGTAATTAGAGAAATGCTCCAGGCAATTGCCCCTTGGGAAGAACGCACATTCATCACTGCATGGGCTGCATGTGCAACTCCCACGACATGAACAACAACTGTAGCTGTGCTAAAAATAGCTAGAACACCACTATCTACAAGCATCTGAGTTTTTTTGAGTATTGATATCAGGACTTACGCAAACAATAGCCGAAAAGAGTGATTTTCTGGTAGGGGCAATTCATGAATTGCCCTTACAGCGTCTGACTTTTCACGTTATGTGGAAAAGCCAGGAAAAACCTAACCCCCTAACCCCCTTCCCTACGAGGGAAGGGGGGAAATTCAAAGTCTCTCTCCTAAAAGGAGAGAGAAATAGAAGTGAGGTTTTCCAGATACCGTGAAAAGTCAGCTACAACGTGTGGTTTTGCGTAAGTCCTAGATATAAGTAAATTCTGCCAGCAATGGCTTGTGATCGGATGAACAAATTTTATCTAGCACCTTAGCACTGGCTTTCTTCGCGCTGAGATTTCGATAAAAGATATGATCTAAAGGGGGTGATAACAGGAAGCGTTTAATTTTCTCCTTCTCATGAGGTGCGAAAATTACTGGCGTTAATCCCAATTTAGTTATTACTTGATTGAGGATAACTGCTCTTTTTTGACTCCAAGTATTGAAATCTCCTGAGAATATTAATGGCCCACGATGTGTAGATAATGCTAGCTCTAATTCATTTAGTTGTATTTTAAATTTATTTAAATCTACAAAATTGATCAGATGACTATTGATTGTCAGAAGAGTTGTGCTTTGTTCAGATAGCAGATACTCAGTAATTAAAGAAATTTTAGGAGTTCTAACAATCGGCTCATGATGTTTAGTAGTTATAACTTTTATGGTGAGTGGACTGATTGTAGCTGCTGTGAAAATTCCCGAATAGCTTTGATGATGAATATCTACAAAGTTCGGAGCAAAATTCCAATTCATTTTCAGCCATTTTGACCATTCATCTGTTTCTAACTTTAGAGAGAATTCTTGGAGAAATATGAGGTTTGGTTGATAAGTTTCAATTATTTTTGAAAAATCTTCAATCCAAATTTTATTATAGTTTTGTTTGGCAATATTCCAACTGAGAACTTTAATTGATTTACTATTAATTTTTGTTTGAATTGAATTCTTTTTATCAATTGTTAGTTCTTCTAAACGAATAAATCTATAACCCGGAACAAATTTTGTAACGAGAGTGTTTATGTGTTCTTGAATATTAGGCATCACTAATATTAAAATGGATTTCTTCTAGCTTAACGCTATTGAAATTTAGAAACGATTCCTTTACGTCCAACTCTTGGAGACGCTGCGCGTAGCTTGTTTTTCCGTAGAAGTATGCGTCTACGTTTTTTCATAATTTTGCGTAAGTACTGATTAAAAACGCTACGCTTTTATGCAAAACTATACTAAGGTTTTGCACAATGCGATCGCAAACGATACCGTAAAGTTGTTGTAGACTCGATCGTAATTAAGAAGACAGACCGTGATCGTCCCATCAAGCAGTAGAGCGTTCGTGGCAAGTCATAACAGTAGTTTGGGGTTTACCAGTCTCGCAAAACTATCAAGTGGAAACTTGCTTGCAGAAGTGGATATTCATCGAGCTGTAGTAAGTTTAAAGCTAAGGCAAAACAAAAAAGGGTCGATGGGTCAGTTTATGACCCCCGCCTCAGTAGCCCAATTGATGGCTGGGATGTTTAATCGACTGGATTTGCCTGAAATATCCTTGCTTGATGCTGGAGCCGGAATCGGTTCATTACTAGCGGCTTTTGTGGAAAAAGTATGCCAGCAGCGAAAACATACTTCAAGTTTGCGCGTTGTAGCTTATGAAATTGACCCTTTTCTAATTGGATATTTGCATCAGACTCTAGAGCTATGTGAGAGGGAATGCGAAGATGTGGGTATTTCCTTCAATTACGAAATTCGTGAGACTGATTTTATCGAAGATGCAGTCAGGCTGCAAAAGCTTAGTTTATTGAATAGTGCGATGCCTACGGCGGTAAACTACGCAACAGAATTTACCCATGCTATCCTCAACCCGCCTTATTTAAAAATCAATGCTCATTCCAAGGTGCGCGAATTGCTGCGTTCTATCGGTTTGGAAACTAGTAATCTTTATACTGGTTTTATGGCAGCTACAGCGCAACTTTTAAAAGCAAGTGGGGAGTTTGTAGCAATTACCCCGCGCAGTTTTTGTAATGGTCCATATTTCCGTGACTTCCGCAAGATGTTTTTAGAGATGATGGCTTTACAGCAAGTACATCTTTTTGAGTCGCGGCAAGAAGCATTTAGTGATGATGATGTTTTGCAGGAAACTATCATCATCCAAGCTACAAAACAAAGGGAAAAGTCTAGCAGTGTAATCATTAATACTAATTGTGGCGCTAATGATGACTTGATAATGTCACACTCTGTACCATATTCGGAGTTAGTTAACCCCGATGATTTAGAGCAGTTTATTTATATTATTCCAGATAAGATTAGCCAGCAAATCGTTCAAAGAATGGAACTTTTTACCTGTACATTGAAAGATTTAGGGCTAACAGTTTCAACCGGGCGGGTAGTAGATTTCCGAGCAAAAGATTATCTAAGGACAAATCCAGAAAACAATACTGTTCCTTTAATTTATCCGGTGAATTTATCGAATGGATATGTAGAGTACCCAAAAATAACCAAAAAGCCCCAAGCAATAGTTCATATAGAAGAAACAGCGAATCTTTTGATACCAAATGAGCATTACGTCCTATGCAAAAGATTCTCATCGAAAGAAGAGAAAAGGCGTGTTGTTGCGGTGGTTTTTGATGCCGACCAATTTAATTATGCCTATGTCGGCTTTGAAAATCACTTGAATTACTTTCACAAAGATGGGCGTGGACTTAACTTTACCTTGGCTCGTGGGCTTGCTGTTTATCTTAATTCAACTCTAGTCGATGCTTTTTTTCGGTTGTTCAATGGGCATACTCAGGTCAATGCAACAGATTTGCGAAAATTAAATTACCCTAATTTGTCACAGCTATTGTCTTTAGGGACGGCAATTAAAGAACAGTTTCCTTCTTTGCAGGAAATTGATGAACTTATAGAAAATCAGCTATTAAGTATGTCGAATCTGTCAGAGAATAATCCAATTGCAACTAAGTCTCGAATTGATGAAGCGCTGCAAATCTTAACGCAATTAGGCTTTCCACGGGCACAGCTTAATGAACGGTCAGCTTTAACTCTCCTGGCGTTGCTTGACTTAAAACCGACAGACTCTTGGCAATTAGCAACTTTGCCTTTGATGGGAATTACGCCGATGATGAACTTTATGGCTCAACATTATGGCAAAATTTATGAGGGCAACAGGGAAACAGTTCGCCGCCAGACAGTGCATCAATTTCTGGATGCAGCTTTGATAGTTGCTAATCCAGATGATGCAAGCCGTCCTAAGAACAGTCGCAAAACTGTATATCAAATTGAAAAAAGTGCGCTAGAACTATTACGAACCTACACCACTGACGAATGGGAAAAGAGCATTTGTACATACCTTGCTTCGGTTGAAACTTTGAAAAAGCAATATGCTCAAGAACGTGAAATGTCCCGTATTCCCATAGTAATTAACGGAGAATTTAAAACTTTATCGCCAGGTGGTCAGAATATTCTGATTGAAAAAATTATTAATGATTTTGCCCCTCGTTTTACACCTAGTGGAAAGCTCATCTATGTTGGCGATACAGATGAAAAGTTCTTCTACTTTGATGAAACAGCATTGGCAGATTTGGGCGTTAACATCGATTCTCACGGCAAAATGCCAGATGTGATCATTCACTTCACAACAAATAACTGGTTGGTGCTGATTGAAGCTGTAACCTCACACGGCCCAATTAATCCTAAACGGAAGAAGGAACTTGAAGTTTTATTTAGAGGTGTCCAAATACCTCTGGTGATGGTAACTACATTTCTCAGTCGTAAGGCAATGGTGGCATATCTGGCAGACATTGCTTGGGAAACAGATGTTTGGGTTGCTGAAGATTCAACTCATTTGATTCATTTCAATGGTGAATATCTATTGCAGGCTTACCAAAGAGAAAAGAAATAATAACTGCTGTAAGTAAAAAAGAGACGTAGCAGTGCTACATCTCTACAAGGATTTTGGATAACATGTATTTAATTTGTGGAGATGTTCTATTAAACTCTATAGTTAATCAATCGGGTCAGCACCGATCGCACCAAGAGCTATTTTAGCGATCGCAAGGTTGTAGTAGACGCATGATTATTAACTCCTGACTCCAACTGTTTGCCGTTCTCGCCGTGCGACTTCTGTACGTACTAAAGGAATAACATCACGCCCATAAGCGATCGCATCCTCTAGGGGATCAAAGCCCCGGATCAATAAGGTAGTCACTCCTGCATCGTAATAATCAACCAAAGCCTCTGCTACTTGTTCCGGTGTACCCACTAGGGCTGTAGTGTTACCTGCCGCACCAGTAGCTGCTGCGATCGGTGTCCATAGACGTTTATCGTATATCTCATTTTTGGCTGCAAAATCTAGCAGACGTTGTGACCCTACCGCCTGGGGTCTAGCTGGAGTAGCTAATTTTGCGCCTCCTCGCAACTGTTGAATTTGCGCTAAAATACTATGTGCTTTCTCCCAAGCCTCTTGTTCTGTAGCACCAAGAATCGGTCGCAGGGAGACGCTGAAGCGAATAGAACGACCGGCTGGTAAGGCAGCACGTACTTCTGCGATTCGTTCTTTAACTGCGGCAATTGGCTCACCCCACAAGGCATAGACATTACTGTGTTTGGCTCCTACCTGTACGGCTGGGCCAGATGCACCACCAAAGTAAAGTGGGATATGAGGCTTTTGCAACGGCTTGATCGCAGAGAAAGCATCCTTGATGTGGTAAAATTCACCTTCGTAATCAAAGGGAGTGTCGCTTGTCCAGACGCGACGAACAATTTCTAAATATTCATCAGTGCGGCGGTAGCGGCTATCATGATCCAGCCAGTCGCCATCTTTCTGCTGGTCAGCATCGCTACCACCGGTAATGATATGTATTGCGATCCTACCGTTGGTAAAATGGTCAAGGGTAGCTGCCTTGCGAGCTGCCAGAGTTGGTGCGACAAAACCCGGACGATGAGCAATTAAAAAGCCCAATCGTTCGGTTGCGGAAGCTGCAAAACTAGCAACAGTCAAACCATCAGGGCTACTAGAACTATAGCCAATCAATACTTTATCAAAGCCTCCTTCTTCATGGGCTTTGGCAAATTCACGAACATAAGCTGGATCAATGATGTCATCGCCCAGACCACCTGACGCACTATTTAATTCCGAAGTCGGTTTTGTCCGAATCAATCCAATAAATTCAATTGGCATAATTAATTCTCCTGAAAATGTTGGGAGTGGGGAGTGGGGAGTAGGGAGATGAGGGAGAAATCAATTCAAAATTCAAAATTCAAAATTCAAAATTAAAGAACTTCTGCCTCCTCTTTCCAATGCCCAATGCCCAATGCCCCATGCCCAATGCTCAATGCCCAATCAATCAAACAAGTCTGGTTGATCGTGGGTAATTTCATCCCACAAATACTGGAATCCACCCCAGCCTGCTTGGTGAGTACCACCACGTTGTTGGATCTTTAAGGCGATGTCATGGTCAATTAGGACGGGTTTCCCTACGGCTTCTGCTAGCAATTGCGCTTTAGCAGTATCCTCTAACCTGATGTACCACCAAGCGGCTTCATCCACACTATGTCCGACGGTCAATATTCCGTGGTTGCGTAAAATCGCAGCTTTGCGATCGCCTAGTGCCTGAGCAATGCGTTTTCCTTCGCTTGTCTCTAAGACAATGCCTGTAAAATCATCAAATAGAGCATGATCTTGGTAAAAAGCACAGGAATCTTGGGTAATCGGATCGAGCAACCGACCCAAAGATGACCAAGTTTTGCCGTAAAAGGAATGGGCATGAGCCGCTGCTATGACATCAGGGCGGGCTTCGTGGATTTGAGAGTGAATGGCAAAGGCTGCTTGACTAACTTTACCTTCACCTTTGACTACCTGACCTTCACTATTTACCAATATCAGGTCTGATACGCGAATCCGACTAAAATGTATGCCAAAGGGATTTACCCAAAAGCGATCGGTAAATTCGGGATCACGGGCAGTGATATGTCCTGCCAATCCTTGAGCAAAACCCAAACGCGCAAATACCCGAAAGGCTGCTGCTAAACGTTCTTGGCGATGGCGACGCTCTGATTCAATGGAAACAAAGGTCGGTGGTTGAAAGGGATTGCTGGGGCGGACGAGAGAAGTTTGCACCATAATTTTCAACTCCTACGTATGGATTGGGTAGACGTACAGTGCTGCCTCTGTGCTGGTGATAGCGTCAAGGTTTGTCGATAGACATCGCTTCACCATTAAACTAGCGAGACAAAAAAGGATTTATGGTTATGGCTCGGTAGGCGATGTCTACGACGGGCTGCGCCTACGCAGTTTTTTCGCTGCAAATACGTATTTTTCAATCATGTCCAGTAGACAATGCTACAAATAACTTTTGGCTAATAACCGTAAATATCTTACTAATCAACTGATCTCAGCTTTTCAACTACTTAGTGACAACAAATTTATTAACTAGAGTAGTGATCCTATCAAATAAACTACGGCAAGTCAATCGGCTTACAGTTGTTTAAACTACAATGAACTTACCACAGTTCATTTAAATAAGCAAGCTCAATATGGAGTTCTGCTAGAAAATATACTGGAGGAGAGTGTTATTTCTTTCTTGTATAGAGACTGTTGCGATTTGTTAAGCTGTGGAGCGATCGCACAGTTTTTTCAGTTCTTACATATCTCGCTTATATTCTTCTAACAATTGCGGAATGTGATCGTACCCATCCACACCAATAACTGCAATAATTTTCGGGCGATGTTGCTGTAAGAACTTTTGGAAAGCTTCTACCCCTATTTGTCCTTGTAAAATTGTCAGTAACCCTGCTGGTTGACGCCATTCACGAGAAGCTATTTGCTCTAAAAGATACATTCCCAAGCAGCCTGTGTAAACAGTTTTTTCGGAATTTTGCAGATGATAATAAGCTTCCGCTAAATAAGCTAAGTTCCGCCCTTGCAGATACAAATCACCGGAAACTTGCGCTGTTTTAAAGCCATCTTCAAGATATTTAATTGCCGTTTGGTGTTGTCCAATTACTAGATAGGCAATTCCTAAGCTGCTGACACATAAAGCTTTACTTTGAATATCGCCTAATTTTTCTGATAATTTTAAACCTTGTTCCAAATAGTTAATTGCGGCTTCATAAGTTTCGGGTTCTAGGTTTTCTAGTTCCTGAGCCTGCATAACTTCGCTGTAACCTAAATTTACTAACGCGTTGGCTTCTCCTGTTCTATCGCCTGCTTGCCGACTCAATATTAATGCTCGTTGACTGTAGTTAATTGCTTCAGCATAATTTTGCTGTTGTACGTAGGTGCGGCTGAGGTGGTTGAGATTGGCAATTTCACAGGCGCGATCGCCTGCATTTCTGGCTATTTCTAGCGCCTGCTGATGAAAATCAAGCGATCGCTGATATTCTCCCAAAGCACGCTGCGAATAACCTAAAAGTGTCAAAATTCGCGCCTTTTCCTGGGTTCCTTCGCCTCGTCGTAGTGGTTCATCCAGATAATCTAAGGCATCTCGTAAATAAGTACCAGTAAAAGAGGCAAAAATCCCGCCGTAAAAGGGAAAATATGCACGCTGGGCAAAGGTTCGCAAAATCTGGAGCATGATTTGAGAACAGGCATCGCTGTATACTGTCCCAATGCTGGCAAAACCACTTGCTAACTGACTCCAAATCACTGCAAAGGTCAAGAACGTGGAAATGGACAACTTTGGCCCCGCCTTCACATCGTAAGCTTGTTGGTCAAACCAGTTAATTAGTCCCCGTTGTAAGAACTGTAAAATTAATGCCATTTCCACCCAATCTCTGAGGGTGATTCCTCGTTGTCGCTGGGCAAACTCAATTGCCGATTCTTCCATCGCCAAGGTGCGAAGCAGTGCTTTGGGTAACTCACTATTGAGTTGTTTAGCCCAACTTGCCCAAGGGCCACGTTCTCCCGGTACGCCGCCAAATCCCAAAGATTCTTTTTGCTCATACATCCAACTGAGCAAGTTGTCTTGCAATCGCCCCCATGAAGCTAAACCACGGGTAATCCCTTCAGAAAATTGTTCTAAATCAGAATCTGCCTGAGCAAATTGCTGTAATGCTTTTGATAATTGCTGTAACTGTTGCAAATTTAGCGGATACTTCTGATTGGGGTCAGTAACCCGGATAAATGCCGCCAGACGCTCGTCAGCAGGGGCTGTGGTAATTTCTGAAACTGCGGAGGCGATCGCTTCTGTGGCTTTGTTTTGTTCTTGCCAGCGTTGCCATTGAGTTTGAATAGTTTTAATGGCTCTCAAACTCCGGGTAGCTTTCGCTGTCTTGAGTTCGTCTTTTTCGCTATCTATTTGGCTTTGGAGGGCATTCAGGCGATCGCTCAAAACTAGCTCAAAGACTTCCCCTGTACCGGAAGTGATACCTTTAAGCAGCATTTGATACACCATATCCACAGAGCTAATTTTGCCCTTGAGGGTAGTTTCGACAATTTCATCGATTAAGGCAAGATAGCGATCGCGCAATGGCAGAGAGTCTGTCACTTTGGCTATTAGAAAACGTCACGTCAATTCTAATTCTAGTCCTCGCAGGTGGGGAGCAGGAGAGATTATTTGAGAATACAACAATAAGTTTTTGATACTCAACCAAGAAAAAGACCAAATCTGGGCCAAAATCATCCGCACAATTAGTATTACCATTAGATTAATGCCCAACCTATACATTATCGGCGGTGCAAACGGTTCTGGTAAAACTACCGCCGCCCTGCAAATCCTTCCCTACTTCCTAGAAGTATTTGAATATGTCAACGCCGATGAAATAGCAGCCGGACTTTCTCCTTTTAACCCGGAATCCGTAGCCAGTCAAGCCGGACGATTAATGTTAGAAAGACTAGAAACTCTGGTGAATGCTGAAGCGGATTTTGCATTTGAAACAACTTTAGCCGCTCGGAACTTTGCTCGATTCTTGAGAGAATGTAAAAACAAAGGTTATATTATCAACTTAATTTACTTTCACTCTAATAACCTTGGGGAATTTTAACAACCCCTCAAGCTTTTAAAATTCTTGAGGGGAAATTTTAATTAGTAGGGTAAATCTTTGTAATTCTCTCCCCAGTCTTCTGGGTTATTGTCGTTAGTTTCAAAACCCAAGCACGTTGGATGAAACCGAAGCTCCCATCGTCCATTGTCTGGGAAAAGCCGAATTGGTACAGTCTTTTCACCAATTGGCACTAGGCAACGGGAACATAAGCAGCCAGGATCGCCAGCGTCACGGCTTTGGGTGAAACTAACATCTGTAGGAAGTGGTTTAATTTGGGGTGGTAAGTTATTGCTCATGAACTGCGATCGCTCTCGATAACTCCCGAAACAAAACATTAGCAACCTTAGACATTAGCTTGTTTTGCAAGTGCTTGCCATTGAGTAATTGCTTACCGGAAGCATCAACTTTACTTTTAAGCGTCTCCTTGTAAACAGCAATTTCTTCACCGATAGGATTGTCAGGCAAACGATTATCAATTTCTATTTTGGTGATCACGTACTGCCAAAAAGTCATTCGGCATAACGCTGAACCACTACCTTTTTCTACTAGCTTATCTCCAGACTGCTCTAGAACGGTTCCCATGCCCAGTCTGAGTTTGAAAGCGTCACGGGAGCGATTTCGCTTAACTCGTTTGACATCACCAGGGAGAAATTTGACTACAGATTTACCGTGTTCGCGGGTGACTTCCTTTTTCTTCACTTCCCGAACTTCTCGCTCAATCAACTGCTTGCCATTGGTGAGGAATGCTTCAAATGGATAGATGCGACTAAGTAAGCGGGCGCGAATCCTCAGCCCAAAACTGAATTTCTCAAAAACCTGGTTGTAGATTTTGAACTCCGGATCGTTGACCAGCGCCTTAAGGTCAACCTCTAGGCGCTGCTCCTCGATGTCGATGTCACAAAGCCAGTCAGCGTGTAGCCGGACAATCGGATCTATCTCTAGCCCAAGTTGAATTGCTATTGATTTTTGGTATTTTCTAGTTATCAATTTGTAGCTTGGTGAATGTACTTCTGACTCCCTTTGAGCTAACCATCCCCATAGTGGCGGGACGTTTCCGGTCTTGGTACTTTCAGTTTTGCTATGTGCTTTTTCTGGGAATTGCCACGCTAGCATCTGGCGAGTGTAGTTGATGATTGGTGACTGAACACGGTTCAGGTGTTCGAGTTGTTGCACTAGCTCCCGCAGTTGATTAATTTGCATTGGTCGGTGCATCAAGAATTGGCGATCATTCAATTCACCGGATTCTAGATAATTTTCTTGATCTACGGCGTAGGCAGCCATAGCTAAAGCGTCGGCCGCATCAGATTTATTTGGGAGATTTTTACCACCGCGATAGCGGCGTAACTCAATATGACCAACCCAAAGGATCTTAATTCCTAAGCTTTCTAGAATTTGCGCCCATAACCTAGAGTAATGATTTCCTGTTGGCTCCAGGATGGCAAGATCAGGTTTATTCTCTGTTACATAATCGGCAAAATCAAAAGCTGATTTCTGATTGCTTTTTGGCTTCGGACTAGAGTGGTAAGTAGGAAATAAACTATTAACTTTAGTTCTGGTTTTTTGCCAATATGTCTTTAAACCACCGATGGGATATTGTGTTAAAATATGGCAAGTTACGCTTGACTTGCTAACATCAACTCCCAAGGATGTAATCGATTTAATTGTCATGGTTCTGCTAATAAATTGGAGTTCTTTAGTTTTGTGCTGCCAACACAAATTTGAATAACCCAGTTTGACGCTCGAATCCTCCTAACACCCCAAATACAGGGGCGCCATTCACTCTTAACGCTGGGTTTAACCCGGTAGTTTTAGGGAAGGTGCGCTTGAAAGTAACAACACCCCACAAATTGGGTGTGCAATTGGTTACTAACGCCCCACTCCCTAGAAACAGTGGGACGGACTGCTTTGGACACAACCCGCGACGACGGGTATATAGCCCGTCGTTTCGGCTACTGTGTCAGGTAGCCCGCGCTGGGATGAGCGCGATCGCAATTACGATTCATCAGGCGGTTCTAATTTCTTTTTCCAGAGAATCAACTATTTCCTGAATTTCTGCTTCTGATAATTGGTGGTATTGCTCGTCAGCTTTTGACCGTATGCACTCCTTCCATGCTTCTATGGGTTCCCCGGTTATTTTGGCAAGAATTTGTATAGCTACCCCCATAGCCAAAGTGTTTAGAACAAATGCATCTGTGGGCAAATAAATGGGATCATCTTTGGAGGAATTATTCATCGTCTCCAATATCCTCCGAGTAATCTGTTAAATCATTTTCGATGAGTGACTCAAGTTGTTCTAAAGCTGGTTCTAGTATTTCCTTAAGCTTTTCATCAGTTGTGTTGTCTGCCAGTTCTTCAGCAGAAATCAACTTTATCCCGGCATCAATTTTATTTTTAATAGTGTGCAATGATTGCCAGATTTCGTAATAATCCCATGCTGGATCTGGTTGAGGAATATTTGAATTTTCTTCATTCATCATAAACTTCATCGTCCTCAAATTCGTCATCATATCCAACTAATGAATATGAGTTTTCTGGGTCAATAATGTTAAGAGCATCGGTAAACGCTCGACCCGTTAGCACATCAAGAACTGAGTAGTTACCGTTGCCGATCACAGACTCAATTTTCCGCATTTTTAAAGCTCGTTCCAGTTCCGGCGTTCTTAAACTGGGATAAACGTCTTCAATTGAATTAATGGGCGGTGGCGTTTCGTTACCCTCGATCCAGCGCTCAACTTGCCCCGTGATAAATTGAGCCCACGCTAATCGACTTGGTGGCTGTGGTGCAGCCTCGAAAAAAATAGCAAGTTCTTTCTGGCGCTGAATTCCTTCGTCACCACATTCCATAGAGTCGATCCATTCGTGACTCATGGCAAAGCCGCCTTTGTTCATCGCTTCTGTTGCAACTTCAATTGGATCAGCACCGCAATTGCGGGCAATTAGTTGACTTATGGCAGTAGCCTGAGAGCTTTTAAGCCTTTCTAGGTCGATGATCCACAGGCTGGCTTTTCTGTCTGCTGATAGTTCCATTGGGAACGGGTCACGCATGGGTATCATGCCATCTGGAAATAAATCTAAAATTGGCTCGTAAGGGTTTCCAGGTTTGAGTTTCACCCAAGTATCATGCTTGGTCATGTATGCTTCTCCAGTACACGTGTGTTATTTTTTAGTTGCCCAGTTTGAGTGTTGGATCAATCAATTGCGATCGCGTTCTTGGGATGGGCGCGATCGCTTTTGAAATTATCCCCCGAACTGCTTCCTTAACCGCTCCAGCAGCGCGGCTCCCTCCCCATAGCGCTTGCCAGTGAAGCCAAGCACCTCAGTAACGATCGCACTATCACTTTTTTCACCCCCCAGGCGTTGAATTACCCGCCAAAGTGCGCGGTCATTCTCTGAACAATTTTGCTCTAAATCCGCTCTAGTAGCTGGTTTGAGGTCATTTTCAACCCGTTTTTGGGGGTTGATCGCGTTGTCATAGTATGGTTGGACTATGGTTGAACCACCGCGAACTGTTGCGGCTTTCATCTCCCTGTATGGCGGGAGTTTTAAGGGCTGATCGTCGAGTAAACAGTGTGACTGGTCTTGTTTTAACCAGTTAATAAGCTGCTCATTTTTCAAGGATTTGGCGTGGGCGATAGCCTTTTTACCCAGGCGAATACGGAAAAAAGCATCGGCTAAATCGCTCTTACCCTCCAGTCCCCAGGCGGCAACGCGGTCATACTGCGAGAGTAGGATCGTGAACCGCCGCGCTTTACGACCTCTACGGGCGTGACGTTCGAGCCATTCGCCAGAACTGCCTACTTTTGAAACCAGTTCGGGGTATTCTTCAACGATAATCACGCGCTCGGTGCCAACCAAAGCAGCATCGCCTCGCTCCTCGCGGATTTTCATCTGCTTAGACAAGTCTTCAAGATCCTCAGTCATTCCTCGGTCAATAGCAACCCAGTTCTCGCCCTTACCAGTGACCTCAAGCCCTTGCCAGTCGGTCGGTGTACCCTCGCATTCATAGACGCGAACACGACCGCCCACGGTGTAGGCGAGGTACTGAGCCAGAGTTGATTTACCGGTGCCCATTTCACCGATCACCATCACCTGTTTACCTTCAATCGCGGCGATGATATCGGTGATGATTTCCAATGGTTCCTCAACCACAGCAGCGCTTGCTTCAATGACTTGGGTCATCGGAGTTCCGGCGTAGGGGAGAGCATCATACACTTTCAGCAAGCGCTTGACCCCAGCTTCAAAGCCGTCACATAGCCAAATGCCGAATTTAAAAGCATTCCGGCTAATGCTTACGGTGAATAAAGACACAGAAAAACATAACCTACCTATTCCCCAGGCACAGTAACGCACTAAGGTTTTACCGTCTGGCAAGTCCATCTCTACCCAGGTGTGTGCGTTGGCAGTTCTGGGAGGGGAAGCAACTTTTATATCTATTAGATCATTTCCCATACTGCACCTCTATTTTTAGGTACATTGGGCGATCGCTTTCCTGCTTACAAAGCGCAATTATGCACAGTATCAAAGCGGTGATGGTGAAGAAAAGCATTATCACTTGGTTCATCTACCCTCCAGTTCTTTCTCGAACATCGCCTTACTCGTTTCTGGGTAGGTTTTGCGATTCATCCGGCGAATTGATTCCTGTACCTCTGGTGGCTCCAGTTTGAGCATTTCACTAATCGCGATCGCTCCTTCTAACCACGGACTACGCTCTTGATTCATGGCTCACCTCAACTTCAGGGATTTCGGGAACTGTTGCCAATGGATCGACCACCCAAGAAAGGTACACCAGCGCTGTACAAGCATCGGCAATATTTAAATCGGCGCTGTATCCCTCATCTACCAAAGCTCGGTAGTCTGGATGATCGCTGATTTGCGTCAAGACTAGTGATGCTTCAGTTATTAGCTTGGACAATGATTTCATCCGCCGATCCTCCGGTACATAAAGGAATTCGATGAGGAGCCGTCGCGGACTACTAACTCAGATTCTGGGGTGTCGGCGATGGTGTCAGCCCAGCCGGTAAGGTGATTATTGCGGATGTTATTTTCTGCGATCGCGCCCAGTCCCGGACGGGCTTTTTCAAATTCCTCAACTATTTTTTGTTCTTTGTCGGTTAGCGGTTGCTGGTTCATGGTACGTTTTAGTTAGGTAAAAATGGTATTAAACACTGTTGAACAAGCCCCTTTGTCATGACTGGGGCTTGTTCTGTGTTGGGTGATTGGACAAGGAAACTCGAAAACACACGCCGCCGCCAACCATGATCACCTGACGATCCGCAAGGCGAACGGCTTTGCTGCGGCTGACTTTCATCATCGGAAATGAGCCATCAGCGCTGAGGCTAAACATTTCGTAATTTTTTAAAGAATCCCATCCGACTGCTGTTCGGTCAGCTAGTCCCGAATATTCAACCTGATTCATGTCTGCAACTGATGCCGCACTGGGCAAAGTTGGCAAGACTCGTTTTGCTCTCTGAGATTTGGGGTTTATGTCGGTCTTTTCTTCGGTCTTAGAACCTGCTTTAGTGCCGTTACTAATGGCTTCTAGTGTTTCCATAGTCGTTGCATACCAGGGTTATAGTGGGTCTTAAATCTGCAAATAGTCACGCTTAAGTTGCACTTAAATAGGTCTTAAGTGGTACTGTTGGCTATGTATACAGGCGTTTAACTACTGCGATCGCGCCGCGTCATTTTACTGAAACGCTTACGGGGCAATAGTTTTACTCGCCGTCTCCCTCCTCCTCGCCGTATCCCTTCTCGCCGATCTGAATAGTCAGCACGTTTTCTGAAAACTTATAATCAACGATCGCAAATTCTTCATCGTCAAATTCTTCATCGTCAACGTCTTTGATCACTACCGCCGTCTCAAGAGGGTAGCGTTTCAGGTGTTCAAACAATTCTCGAATTGTGGTTGTCATGTGGTTCCGAAGTATAGGTGTGCAGATATAACTAGAGTTATCACCACGCGGCAAACACTCGTTACCGCGATCGCTACAGGTGATTTTGAGGGTGTTTCCGCGCCGGGGCATAAAAGCAGTGCGCGGGTGCTTGCTCCATTTGTGCAACGCGAACGGTGAGGCGTTGGGGAGCGAAATCACAGCAGCTTTCCGTCTGGGTGAGAAACTAGCAAAAGGCAGGCTTATTAGCTAACCCCCAGGTCAAACTCAGTGAGCCTGCCCTTTTCATTAATCTCTAACTAGCACTTTAGTGCAAGACAGTTTTCCTGTCAAGCACTAAAGCGCTAGCACTATGGTGCTATCATGAACTCAGAATTAGAAAACGAACCGCCAACATTGAAGACACTTCGAGAAAGTGCTGATTTGACTCAACCACAGTTAAGCCAGCGATTGGGTGTAGGTATTCGCATTATTGGCGATTGGGAGAGTGGAAGAAAAATGCCACGTTTCGACAACGCAATTGCTTTGGCTCGTGAACTAGGTACTTCCCTCAAAGAATTAGCTAGATCAATGCGTATGGATGTCAGTTCTATCGCTGACGATGGTATATCACTTGCTCAATTAAAGACTTTATGCCGAGACCTAAACATCAAGGAGGTGGATGATTTGCCTGATGACTGGAGACAACTCAAGCGCCCACGTCCTAGCTACGACAAGCGACACATTACCAATGACGAATAAGTAAAAAGCAAAAAAGCCACCCAGATTTACAAGGTCGGTGGTGGCTTTTTGCTTGAAATTAAACTAATAGTATTATGCCAGAAAATAGCACACAAAATCAAGCATCTTATCCACAACTTAAAGTTGTCTCTATCTCTAAGAACGCCCCATCAAGAGAACAACCCAAATACAATAAACCCCATTGCATTATCCCAGTAGCGGATATGACATGGGTATTAAATCAAGCTAAAAGCATACAAAGTTTGTGGAATGAATGCTGGCAATCAGACCCATTCGGTAGTCGATTTGTCAAGCTAACAACCAGTTTAAAAGATACAGCCTTCAGGGTGGCAAGAAGAGTTTTATACGCCGCCGGACTATTTGAATTTAAGCGAGATACCTGTACAAAAGACACTCGGAAAACAGCAGGCTGGCTAATCATAAATTTACATGGTGCTAGGCGAATAAAAGAGTTTTGGAATTCTGATCCGATAGACGACATAAATTCACCGTCTATCGGTGAACCCGCGCCGATATCCGTCACAGATACGCCGATATCCCGCGCCAATCTGACGATATCCAGCGCGGCCGCGCTGCCTATCTCTAGTGAAACCCTTGAAAATACTGGGGTTTCAGAGCCTCTCAGTAACTCTTCAGGATCTTCTCAGGAACTTCTCAAAGAAGTTACTGAAGAAGAAGTGATGCAAGAGTTGCAACTTGTGGAGCAAGTTCCAACTCTTGCACCAACTTTTGAAGAAGAAACTACAGCGCTAATTCTTGAGTTACGTTCTCGTGACACAAAGAAAGCGGATCGGCAAGCTCTCATGTATGAGCGCATTTTAGAAAGAAGTAAAGAGCCAAAACCTGACCTGGGTTTTAGGGAATCATTTGTTACAACGTATAACTGGAGAATTGATGATGCAAGACTAAGACTTTTTCAAAACCTCACCGAAGAATGCAAGCGTTTATTCTTTGAGAAATTCGAGAACCTATACGGAATTTACCGTAACAAATTACCCGAAATATTCGATCGAATTATCAGCATTGTCAATTCACCAACTATCAATCATCAATCTGATTGATAGTTGATACAAAAAAACGGACGCGCTAACGTCCGCGAATTCTATTAATCACAAACATTATGAAACATAATTCTGATGTACCGGGACAGTTAACACTATTGACTGTTGCTCCAACTGAAAAGAAAATTATTGTTCACGATCCTTACTGGGATGAAATACTTGCGCCCCAACAAGCGGAGGATAATCACTGGAATCCTGCTGACTTTGGGGAAGTGCCCCGCAAGTTAGATTCCGACGGTCAGCCGACAATTTTCTACGATGACAGTCACGAACCACCAGACCCAGATGATTATCAAACTAATAATGATTATCATCAAGCCTGGGCAGAGTGGCGAACACTTGTTGGGGCGCAAGTTAATAATCGCACTATTGACACCACAGTAAAAACTCGTGTTGGTGGGAAGGTTACTAATCGCACTCAAAAAACTGCGCCCCAACACGATACCCACTGGGTAGAGAAGTACTGGGTAGAAAGGTCTGATAGAAAATATTGGTATTTTCGTTACTGTTGGATGTTAGCTAGGAAGAAGAACCGTATCTACCTCGGAAGTGTAGACAGTAACCTAGCAAGACAGAAAAAGGAAGCTGTGGAGATTTCGATCATCAACGGGCGATCGCCGGTTCAGATTCAGGAGTTGATTTGCTCCTGGCGTGGTGATTGCCAGAAGCAACAGAGTTTCTGAAACGTCGCAACTCATCCCATCTTCGGCTATTAGTTGAAGCAGTGCGGCTGTGCTGATTGGGATGAAAAGAAGCAACCCTTTGTTCTACAAACTGGTCAATCAACAGAAGAACTGTTTTGTGGAGTTGTTCAGAGTCTAAATGAACAACTCCAGAATCCAACGCACGAGCGAATTCTATTATTTGTTGCTCCAGCGCTGCGGGAACTCGAATATGTTTAGTATTGCCGTGGTTCCATTGAGAATTCCAAGTTGTAACCCGGCGGCCGCCCTTGCCTGTCATATCTAACCTCAAATGAGAGTCACAGGTACTTTATCAGGCTGCATTGCGCGTGACAAGGCAATGCGGGTGAGGGAGTGGGGAGTTAGGAGTTAGGAGTTGGGGTGTACCCAATGCCCAATGCCCAATGACGAATTACGAATTACGAATTACGAATAGCGATCGCAGTTAATATGCTATAACTGAGCCGTCAAATCATTTCTTGAATTATGAGTAAGACAGACGACGCTCTGGCATCTCAAACCGCATTGCTTAACAAGTTTGCAGAAATCATCAGAAACTTGATTCAACGTGTTTCCACTGCTGAAAATGATAGAGATGCGGCTTTAGGTCAGGTAGCATCACTCCTGGGTGCTGACCAAACAACAGCAACAGCAATACTTGGTGATAGCCCACACATTCAAGCCTTAATTGATGAGGCGTTGGCTGTTTTGCCTCCTGAACCTGTGCCAGCAGCTGCTTAGAAGCTCATGAAAAATGCGATCGCGCTCTTAGCCACAAAAAGCGCGATCGCACAAATTATAAGGGTTCTAACAAATCCGATCTCAGTCTATCTGCCACAGTGAAATTTGTCATAGGTTGGGATAAACCGCATCAACTTCATCCCAAGCCTGACTAGCAAGATTCTCTAGTGCCATAGCTAGGTAGAGAGGATGGTCGTATTCGCCAGCTTGCAATCTCCCAAAAAATATTTCGATTTGCAAAAATAGCAGGTTGGCGTTCATAGGGTGGCGATCGCCTGCTTAACATCATCGTCAGTTACCTCGATGTACCGGGAAAGCACCTTTAAGTCAGTGTGACCAGTGGCTTTTTTGATAGTTGCGAGGCTTACCCCGCGTTTTGCGAGTTTGGTGATAAAACTCCGGCGGGTGGAATGAGTCGATATGCCCTTAGCAGCTAATCCCGCTCTTTCTACAGCTGTGCGTAAAATTTGGTCAGCCCCCCTTAACCCCATCGGCTTGTCTCCCTCCCTAGAAGGAAATAACCAAATTGAACCCGGCTTTGGCTTATATGCTGCTAGCAACTCAGCCAAAGTATCGTGAGTTGGTACCTGGCGCGTTTGTCGTTTTCCGTTCGGGGTGGCCTTGCGAGTCCTGGCGCGAAAATTGATATACTCACTTGGAGTGCCATCAAGGTTGTACACATCCAGGAGTTGCAACTTGACTAAAGCACCCCACCTTTCCCCGGTGTACCAACCTAGATCGAAAAGCAGCTTATATTTCTGAGTGCGGATCTGCTTACGAATTTTGGAATAATCCGCATCGCTCAAAATTGCGGACTGTCCATTTCGATTATTTTTCATTTTATTTATAACTTCTGTCTGTTCCGGTTTAACCACTCCCAATGGTTAAACCGGAATATTCCTAATTTAAAGTATTAGGAATCTTCGTCTCAATCCTATTAGCAGCAAGCATTATACGTCCTCAGCGAATATGCTGGTTTTACATAAAAGTGGAATATTGGCTGATTTTGAAATTGCTCATACAACAGATTTATTACTCTTCATAACTAGCTCAATTTATGCAACCTGGAATTACTGATTTATTCGGCGCAAATTCTACACTTAGCGGAACACCAAAAATTTTAGCAATTCCTCTTACTTCCCTACCCGCTCTTACGGGTAGCAATCCAACCGCATTGGAAGTATATGCTGCGGTTGTTTCCTATGCTCACACTTGGCTAAATGCCAATACAGATGCAAGTGTTTTGGCAACAAGCGACGTTACTATCTCCTCTCCAATTACTCGTAATGGTGTTCCTAAAACGCAATTTCAATTTTCCGAAAGGTTCTACGGAAGTTACGCCGCTCCAATATTTGACCCGAACGCTGTCTAACGAATAAATGACTTGCGAATTGACAATTTATTTCACGCGTAACGATTACCCCGGAATGCAATCAGGGTCTGTTACGGTGCCCGATGGTTCTTATCAATCGGCTTACATGGTTTTAACGGGGAATGGTAGCGAGTATGTCATAAAGTCCGATGGCAATCAGGGCACTGTTATTGTGGGCGGCCCATATAATCCAGGATCAGTTATCCTAAATTATTTGAGTTTTAGTAGCAGCTGCGATCCAATTCCTCTACAAGTTTCGTATGACTGCATAAACGGAGAATGCATCAAAAAAACGCAGTACAACACGCTTGGAATTTACAAGTCTCTTGCTGATTGTCAGGCAGTTTGTGCCAACGGTGGCGCTTGTGCTGCTGGGAAACAATGCGTTGACCCGACAACATTCTGTCCCGATGGCAAGGTGTGCATTGAGCAAGGGGAATTTGCCTCAATTGAAGGTCTAATTTCTAAAATTAATAGCGAGGTTTGTTAAGTGTCCGCTTCAGGTCAAGCCCTAATTTCCTCGTTGTCAAACATTAGCAATTGCTCCGGTCATCAGTGTGATTGCTGTGCTTCTTTGGAAGCTAAAATCGACAATCTACAATCACAAATACACCTTGTAAATGAAAGGTGCGCTGCAATAGAGATTAATGCCGGGGTCTTATTAGAAAGGATAGAAAGACTTCAGCAACAAATCGATCTGCTTATAGCTATTGACTTAGTTGCTGCCTTATTTGCCTTAATTCTCCCCGAAATCATAGCGGCGGCTGGGCCAGTAATCGCTGGAATAATTGGCAATGCGGTACCAGCAGCGATCGCGGCGGCAATGCTTGGCGCACTCAAGGAAATCTCTGAAGCAGTTGGAGCCGGAAGTGCAGAAATTGGGGCTGTAGGAAGCTCTGCTAAAGAAGGAGTGGAAGGTCTAGCTAGTTCGGCTGAAGGTACATTAGAAGGTTTGGCTCGTTCTGGCGAAAGTGCGGTGGAAGCGGCGGCTCGTTCGGCTGAGAGTGCTGTACAATCTGTGGCTAGCTCTGCTGAAACCGAATTGAAGTCAGCTGCTGCAACTGCTGAAACTGAATTAAAGTCAGTCGCTACAACTGCTGAAACCGAATTGAAGTCAGCTGCT
>NZ_JBALBY010000007.1:0-110289 GCF_036919575.1 Nostoc sp.
TATTTAATTTGTATATTGGACGCGCTCATGTTGCCCGCACTACAATATTTTTGGGTTTTCGTGTTATACAATTTAGCTGCACATCAACTTATCAGTTAAAACCGACTTTAGCTATTAGAAAAGGAACTTCAGTTCCGGGCGGTTTATGTCTAGTAGGACTTACGCAAAATATCTCTCAAACTCTGATTTCTCCGTGCCGCGCCAGTTGCTACAAACTCCTCCACCCCCGCAACGCACTGGCTTCTCTGTGCCTCTGCGGTTCGTTATTCCGTAACTCGTGCGTCAGTCCTATCTAGAATGAAATAGCCCTGTGTTTCGACACGATTCAAAAATTTGAAGTTACAGTCATGGAGTTAGTGTTTTACTACTCAAACAAATATACTCAATTACGCGATCGCTTGAACCTCATTGAGTAAGTATCTAGCTAGTGTGTCTACTAGGGTAGGAGAAATCTATGCTTAATAAGCTTTATCAGCGTCGTCGCTTTCTTCAAAATACCGCGCTATTCTCTACTGGTTTAATCACCTCACTAGTCCATCCTCGTCCTACGAGTGCTGGAATTGTCGAAAATGAAAAGGCTCAATACGATTATGTGGTGATTGGTGCCGGCTCTGCGGGTAGTGTTGTCGCAAACCGTTTGACAGAAAATCCCGCAACCAGAGTTTTGTTACTCGAAGCGGGTAATCCCGATACCAAGCCAGCAATTCAGGTTCCTGTAGAGTGGCCTACCTTACTAGGCACGGAGGTGGACTGGGCATACTTCACTGAAGAAGAACCGTACTTGAATAAGCGGAAAATCTTTCACCCTCGTGGCAAAGTCTTGGGCGGTAGCAGTTCGATCAATGCCATGATTTACATCCGAGGTAATTGTCATGATTATGATCACTGGCAAGAGTTAGGCAATCCGGGCTGGAGTTATCATGATGTCTTGCCTTACTTTAAGAAATCGGAGGATCAGCAGCGAGGAATATCAT
Source organism: Nostoc sp. (assembly GCF_036919575.1). GTDB lineage: Bacteria > Cyanobacteriota > Cyanobacteriia > Cyanobacteriales > Nostocaceae > Nostoc. Next base: position 975 of record NZ_JBALBY010000007.1, read on the forward strand.
TATTTCATGGGGTTAATGGGCCCCTTGGCATCAGTGATCCAGCGGCTCCAAGTCCGGTGTCACAACGCTTTGTAGAAGCAGCGATTTCGAGAGATTATGAATCTAATCCCGACTTCAATGGCATACAACAGTCAGGCGCGGGACTTTACCAACGGACTATTCAAGATGGCAAACGCGAAAGTACAGCGATTGCGTTCCTGCGTCCGATTTTCAATCGGACTAATTTGACCATTAAAACCGGAGCATTGGTGAGTCGAATCCTCTTTGAGAAAACGCGCACGGTTGGGGTGGCGTATATCCAGAATGGAACTGAATATCAAGTAAGAGTTAGCCAGGAAGTGATTCTAAGCGCTGGCACATTTGATTCCCCCCAACTGCTAATGCTTTCTGGAATTGGGCCAGCAGAACATCTGCGGGCGTTAAACATTCCTGTAGTCGTTGATTTGCCGGGTGTCGGTCAGAACCTCCAAGATCATCCGATGGTTTCTGTAGCCTACCAATCCCTGCAAGAACTCCCTCTTGCACCAAGCAGCAATCTCGGTGAAGCTGGGCTGTTCGTGCGTACTAATCTGAGCTTAGATGCGGCACCAAATATCCAGCTGACCTTGGCTCCCATTTTATTTGTCAATCCTGCTTTTGCCCGTCCAGGTGCGGCATTTAGCATCCTTGTTATTAACAACCACCCCCAAAGTCGTGGCAGTGTCAGTTTGCATTCTTCTAACCCCAAAGAGCCGCCACTAATCCGGGCGAACTATCTCCAGAATAAATCTGACTTGAAAATATTGGTTAAAGGAATTAAGATTGCGCGTCAAATTGCCCATTCGAGCCGATTAAATGAGTTTCGGGGTGAGGAAATTGCCCCTGGCACTGAGGTGTCTAACACCAAAGCGATTCAAGCCTATATTCGGCAAGCGTGTGATACTGTGAACCACCCTGTCGGGACGTGCAAAATGGGCAAAGATCCAATGGCAGTTGTTGACTCCCAACTCAGGGTACGGGGTATTGATGGGTTAAGAGTTGTAGATGCATCAATTATGCCACTCATCACTACCGGAAACACAAATGCACCCACGATCATGATTGGCGAAAAGGCAGCCGATATGATTAAAGCTGCACAAAGTGTTTCACAAAAGCGTGTGTTACCTAGTTGATCCTATTTTGCGAAAAGCCTGATGCAATTTCCCCCCCTTGCTCAACAACAGAACAACAGCTTGCCGTCCGCTTATCAATTTTAGGTTTTGGAGAGCGGATATGGCGAACGAGTAAACTTTTTTGAACTCAATCACTCCATCGCCTTAATCTGCTGATTAGCATCATTCTGCCCTCGCGCGATCGCCTGCTTTAATGGTTGTTGTCCCAATAAGGCGCTGATAAACTGGTTATCAAAGTTATTGACGATCGCACTTGGATACTGACCTACCTGCCACGGTGTAGCATAACTAACTCCCGCCACTAATGGCGATCGCAACGGGTCTTGGTCATAGCCCAAATTCTTGGCCACTGATTTACGTGTTGGCAAAGCAAACCCTGTTCCTGTCCACTTCTGCATCCCTTCTTTACCCGTGAGATAGGAAATCAACTCCCAAGCCTCGGCTTTGTGCTGTGCTTGTTTATTCATCACGTAGGCAACCGTAAAAACCATCGTGCCTTTTTTATTATTAATAGTAGGTAATTGCGCGGTAGCAAACTCTAGCTGAGGAAAGGTTTCAGTTAAATAGGGAATTGCCCAATTACCTTCAATCACCATTGCCACTTTACTCTGACCAAACATTTCACTACCTGAGTTTGTCCCCACATCAGATTTTTGGGCTGAAGAGCGGTCTTTTTGATACTGGTCTACCACCAACTCTAAACCCTGTAAACCTGCGTCACTGGCAAAGATAGCATAACCATTTTGATCAACGAGTTGTCCACCAAAGGCTTTAATTTTATAAGCCTGACGCGCCAATTCGGGGATTTCTCCAAAGCCGTATCTGTTAATTTTGCCTGTCAATTGTTTCGAGTAGCTACGTAATTCATCCCAAGTAGCTGGCGGATTACTCAAGCTGGCGGCGGCGAAGGCTTTTTTGTTATAAAACAGCGCCAGGGTGGAATAGTCTTTAGGAAGTCCATAAATGTGGTTTTGATACTTAAAGCTGTTAAGTAGGTTATCCTCGAAGTCTACTAGGTCAAATTTAGGGGTGATGTAAGCATCTAACGGTTCCAGGACATTTTGACTCATTAAAAAAGGAGCTTCCAGCGCATCCAGATAAAAAACATCAGGTGCGGCTTCCCCAACCAAACGAGTTTTAATTACATCCATATATTGGTCAGAGATTACTTCATATTTGACCTTAATAGTTGGATGTTGTGCCTCAAAGTCTTGCAGTACTTGTCTCAAGAGTTTTTGCTCAACAGGAGAGCCTCCCCAACCACTGAGTTTAATGGTGACTGCGGTAGATGCTGAGGGTTTACTTGGTAATTGTAAGCTTTGACAAGCAATAATCGCGATCGCGATCGCCATCACCAATCCCAAAAAATTAAATAATCTTTTCTTGCCCACAGATAGATAACAATCTCTTTCTTCTAACTTATACCTTCTGTTGCTAAGGAGTGATATTTTACTTCTCGGAAATTTCTGTTGAGAATTGCAAGCTAAAATAACGAAAAATTATCAAGGAATGCAAATTAAAGCCTACTGAGTTCCTCTGCAACCGGATTTATCGACCAGAATTCAGGAGTCAGGAGTCAGAATTCATTCTGAATTCTGACCGAAAAAGCGGATGAATAACCTCTTTTTAGACCCCCACCAAATTAAAAATTTGGTGATGCAACAATTCAGTGGCGGGTCCAAATCCCCCACTGAAAGATTGGTGAATTCTGAATTCTGAATTCTGCATTCTTCTTCAATCCAGGGTATTTCACCCATAAACATAGATTATGGATTCTGTTCAGATTGAAACAACTGCGCCACTAACTCTGGAATTTCCCCAGATTGCCTCACCACCAACAACACTTTCTCCAACCTCTCGAATTCCCAAAGATGCTGTTCGCACCAGCTTAAAAGCTTCAACTGCGGATTCTGTTTTAGCAGCGGTTTACTCCCTTGGAACTAGCGGGATTTTACTCAGCAATTTCTTGGTGGAATTGGGTGCTAGTCCAATGGTATTTGGGATGCTGTCCTCTATCCCCATGTTGGTCAATCTTATTCAGCCGTTGGGTGCTTACTTGTCTGAACGCACCACCAGTCGCTTTCAATATTCTCTTCGGACACACGGAATTGGTCGGCTGCTATGGCTGGTTTTAGTAATTGGTATTGCCAGCGCCAGTTGGGGAGTGGTTAATACTCACCAGTTAGTGATATTGACACTCTTGATTGTCCTATTCAGCCATCTTTTGGGAGGATTAGGAACCGCATCGTGGCTAAGTTGGGTGGCAATGATAGTTCCCCGGCGATTACGAGGCAGGTATTTTGGGATACGCAATAGTGTCGGTAGTCTCACCAATTTGCTTTGCGTACCAATGGCTGGTATAGCTGTATCACATTGGTATGGGGGAACTCTACAAGGCTATGGGGTAGTTTTGCTGGTAAGCATTGTATTTGGGATTGTGGGATTGGGGTGTCAATATTTCCAGGTGGATATGAATCCGCGATCGCAAAATAGTTATATAAGTGAGATTCAGTCAGAGGTTGTAAAAGATGAATCCTCTGAAATACCTGAATCAATTCATATACCAAAAAACCAGTTAACTAATAGTATTTGGAAAAATAGTAACTTTTTGATATTTCTACTGTATTCTAGCTTCTGGACGCTTGCTGTTAACCTCAGCGCTCCTTTTTTTAACCTCTATATGCTGGACACGCTGGATTTAGATGTAAGTTACGTGACTATCTACAACAGCCTTCAAGCGGGAGCGACTTTGCTAATGCTCATCCTGTGGGGCAAATTAGCAGACAAGATAGGTAATCGTCCCATCCTCATCTGTATTGGGATTTTAGTTGCAGTCACACCACTGCTGTGGCTGGGGATTAGTGCTAATCGCCTTGACATCTGGTTGTGGTTCCCACTGTTACACATCTTTCTTGGAGGTACTTGGGCGGCGATTGACTTGTGCAGCAACAATATACAATTGGCGATCGCACCAATTAAAAATCAGTCTATCTATTTTGCGATCGCAGCTGCCGTTGCTGGAGGGAGTGGTGCTTTAGGCGCAACTATAGGCAGCTTCATTATCCAATTTTCTCAGTCTGGAGGATTACTAGGCTTGTTCGCCCTCTCTAGTCTATTCCGACTAGTAGCCCTTGTTCCACTCATGTTTCTCAAAGAGCCGGGGAGAGGATGAGGGAGTGGGGAGTGGGGAGTGGGGAGTGGGGAGTGGGGAGTGGGGAGTGGGGAGTGGGGAGTGGGGAGTGGGGAGATGAGGGAGATGAGGGAGAAATAACCAATGCCCCATGCCCAATGCCCCATGCCCATGCCCCATGCCCAATGCTTTATTCTGCGGCGGTAGAAGTCAAAGACATTGTTTCCCACAACACCATATGAGGTGGTGTTGTTAATACAGGCTGGTGTAGGGCAATCAGCTGGGTTAGGGTGTTCTTTAATAGGGTACGGGGTACGATATCATCAACAAAACCGTGCTGGAGCAAATCTTCAGCAGTCTGAAAATTATCGGGTAGTTTTTCGCGCAGGGTTTGCTCAATCACTCGCCGACCGGCAAAACCAATGGTTGCTTTGGGTTCTGCCAAAATGATATCGCCCAACATCGCAAAACTTGCGGTAACGCCGCCTGTTGTGGGATTAGTCAAAACAGGAATATACAATAGTCGGGCATCTTGATGGCGCTGGAGGGCTGCGGAGATTTTCGCCATCTGCATCAAAGAGAGCATTCCTTCTTGCATTCTTGCACCACCAGAGGCGCAAACGATAACTACAGGATATCGCCGTTGAGTGGCTTGCTCAATCATCCGGGTGAGTTTTTCTCCCACGACTGAACCCATGCTACCACCCATGAAACGAAAATCCATAACCCCAAGGGCAATGGGCAAGCCATTGATTTGACCTAAACCAGTTTTAACCGCGTCTATTAAGCCAATTTTATCTTGTGTTTCTCGTAGGCGATCGCTGTAGAGTTTGCGATCGCGAAATTCTAGGGGATCGGTTGGACGCAAATGCTCGTCCAGAGGTTTCCAGGTATTGTGATCTATCAATTGACGGATGCGCTCATCGCTGTCTACCCGATTGTGATGACCACATTCGACACAAACCATCTGATTGGCTTTCAGGTCTTTTGTATATGCCAAGACACTACACTTAGAACATTTATGCCACAGACCATCAGCAATTTCACGTTCTTGGCGTTCGAGGCTGGTAGATCCTGATTTCCGTCGATTTGCAAACCAATCAAATAGAGACTTTAAACCGCGTGATTCTTCGTTGTTAGCCATTTTTTATTTTATTTTAAGTGGGTATGAGGTCGAAAACACATTAAAGTACGCTTTTAAGCAGTTGGAACCTTAATTTTCATCTTTGGTTGCCAGCTTAACGAAAATACTTATGCCAATACAAGTCTCTTGCTCTTTTTTTCAGCAGACTTAATTATCTGGACGTAGTGACAAAGCCATGAGAATACCAACCTCCAAATAAGATGCTTTCTCCCTCCTACCCAAATCAATTATTCGTATTGCTAGGTTATGAGCAATCAGCATCTGTTGCACTAGTTATGCTTGCCAACGGTTAATCGTCGTTAAGAGGGTAATACAAGTCACAAGCTGAATATTATCAAAATATGAAGGGCAGATGGGGTAATGCTGGTTACAGTCACGAATTATAAATTTTTCTTATGAAAGGGTATTGGGCAATTCAATTTTGGATTTTGGATTGACGATTTTGGATTGACGATAGCGCCACGGAGAGTGAGTCCGCGTACCCCTACGGGAAGCAAGCTACGCGCAGCGTCTCGTAGAGAGCGTCTTTTGGATTAAATTTCAATCCCAAATCTAAAATCTAAAATCTAAAATTCTTTCTCTCCACTCCAGTTTAAGACGCTGGAAAAAATAACCGTAGGTAGCTGGACAATATCGCTTCGCCGCTAAACAGAGTAATCACTGATCCTAAAGCCAGAAAAGGGCCAAAAGGGATCTTTTGTCCTAACCTTTGTCGCGATCGCCGTATAATCACACTGCTACCAATTAACGCTCCTAGCGCACAAGCAATAAAACTAGCCAATAACAAATATTTCCAGCCTAACCAGGCTCCCATCATGGCTGCTAACTTGGCATCACCGGCACCCATTGCAGCTTTACCAAAGGCAATTGAACCCAATAGGGCGATCGCATCAAACAGCCATAAACCCAATACTGCACCAACTATCGCCATCATAAGATGATTTACCAATGCTACAGAGCTAGCTTCTGGTAAAAAACCAACCACCATTTGAAACAAAATCCCTACCACTAAACCCGACTGAGTAAGTCGATTGGGTAGGGTCATTGTATCTAGGTCGATAAGCGATAGCGCCAATAACCAACTACAAAAAGCCCAATAGCCTATTGTTAAAGTCGAAACTTGAAATACCAAAAAAATTAGTAAAAAAATTATGCCCGTTACCCCTTCTACCACGGGATAACGGACAGAAATTTTGCTTTTGCAATATCGACACCGCCCTCTTAAGGAAATCCAGCCGAATACTGGTACATTGTCGTAAGCTTTTAGCTGGTTTAAGCATTTAGGACAACGAGAAGGCGGCCAAAGAATTGACAACCCAGCAGGTAGCCGATAAACAATAACATTGAGAAAACTACCAATAGATGCACCTAAAGCAAAGACCATTACACTCGCCGGGACGGCGAACAAAATGTCCATACAATCATTTGTCCTTTGTCATTTGTCCTGTGTCATTTGTCGTTTATCTTTTGTCCTTTGTCGAGATGTCCTTTGTCAAGAACTAATGACTAATGACTAATGACCAATGACCAATGACTAATGACCAATGACCAATGACTAATGACTAATACATATGAGATTCAATTTGACTCAAGGGCACAAAACACTCTTGAGGTAAGAGAACTGGTTGGTTAGTAAAAATAACCTTACCTCGATGATTGATGCGATTAATTGCTACACCGGAAGGTTGCCCAGCTATTTCGGGATGTACTTCACAGTGAGTGTAGTATATCTGCCCAGCAGCTCTGATTACGGCGGGATCAATCAAAGGCGGCTGGTTTTTAGGGGCGGTAAAATTTGCTTGTCCTTGTCGTAATGCGTACACTATCGACTGTTATTTGATTGCTAGATTTCTCTCTAGTCTACCCGAAACTTATAGCAAAGGTTGCCAAATTGCCTAAGTTGCATTATTTAATTATTTTCCTTCAATGGCTCTAATCAGTGCATCGCCCATAGCGCGGCAACCTAAAAGATTTTTTCCTGGAGAAATTATATCCCCTGTGCGATCGCCTTGTTCTAAAACTTGCAATACGGCTTGTTCGATGTGGTCTGCCGCTTTTGGCTGGTCTAAACCGTAGCGTAGCATCATCGCCGCACTCAAAACCTGTGCTAGAGGATTTGCTTTATCCTGTCCGGCAATATCTGGGGCGGAACCATGAACTGGTTCAAACACACCAGGCCCAGAAGCGCCCAAACTAGCTGAGGGTAACATCCCAATACTACCCGTGAGCATGGCAGCAGCATCAGAGAGAATATCACCAAACAAATTGCCTGTAACGATGGTGTCGAACTGCTTGGGAGCGCGTACCAACTGCATAGCAGCATTATCTACATATAAATGAGAGAGTTCGATATCTGGATATTCTTGTGAAAGTTGAGTGATGCGATCGCGCCACAACTGAGATACTTCTAATACATTCGCCTTATCCACCGAACAAAGTTTTCCGCCGCGTTTTCTAGCCGCCTCAAAAGCCACCCGCCCAATGCGTTCAATTTCTGACTCGGTGTAAACCATTGTATTTACACCGCGTTTCTCACCAGTTTCTGTAGTAAAAATCCCCTTGGGTTTACCGAAGTAAATCCCGCCAGTGAGTTCACGCACCACCATAATATCGACGCCTTCCACAACTTCGCGTTTCAAAGTCGAGGCGTCGATTAGCTGGGGCAAAATTTTTGCTGGGCGCAAATTGGCAAATAATCCCAACCCTGCACGTAGTCCTAACAAACCTGCTTCTGGGCGTAAATTAGATGGCAGGGAATCCCACTTATAGCCACCAATCGCAGCCAGTAACACAGCATCACTGTGACGGCAAGTCTCTAGAGTCGCAGATGGTAGGGGTTCACCTGTAGCATCAATTGCTGCACCACCGATGAGGGCTTCTTGGAATTCAAACTGAATATCAAATTGCTTTCCTACGACTTTTAGCACATCTACCGCCACTGCCATTATTTCAGGGCCAATTCCATCGCCGGGGAGTAGAGTAATGCGGTAGTTCTGTGTCATAGCTGGTTATTACTGGGTAAATGCTTGCAGATTAAATATCATACCCAGCAAAATGTACCGATGGAGTTTTTAATTTATTTAGATGTGTGTTGTCTGAATCGCCCTTTTGATGACCAGGAGACACAAAAACGGATTCGTTTGGAAACTGAGGCGGTGCTTCGCATTTTGGCTATTGTTCAAATGGGTGATTGGCGGCTGCAAGGAAGCGAAACCTTTGATGATGAGCTTCGGAAAACTCCTGAAGGAGCAAGAAAACGGCAGATGCAGATTTGGGCTGCTTTAGCGATGAGCAAAGTTGATATAACCCAACAAATCGAGTCTCGTAGTAGGAAACTTGCTCAAAAGGGGTTTAAAGATTACGATGCGTTGCATATTGCTTGTGCAGAAGCTGGCAAAGCCGATGTTTTGCTCACAACTGATGACAGAATGTTACGTTTGGCTGCAAAGTACAAAGACTTGCTACAAGTTAGAGTAGAGAACCCGCTTCAGTGGCTCAGAGAGGTTACAAATGATCGATGTGAGTAAGTTGACTCAAACTGAAATTCAGAAATTAGGAATAGATACGCTGAGTTTAGCTCTTGGCCCAGCAGGAATGGGGCTATTTATGCGTCAATTCGATATAGGCAGGGGTGATTACACGCGAGATAGGAATGAAATATTGGGAAATTCTACTATTAAGGAAATAGTTGCCCGAATCAAAAAAAGGCGGATATCACAGGTTGAAAGTTCAGATGTTCTGCCCAAAGTTACAAATATGAAAATGCTAGATGTAACTAAACTTTCTCAGAGTGAGATTAGCCGGTTGGGAATAGAAGCGCTAACTAAAACCCTTGGTCATGATGGCATGACGCTATTTATGCAGCAATTTAAGAGGGGTAGTGGAGATTATACGTGAGATCGGGATCAAATATTAGGAGATATCACTCTTGAGTAAATCTTCGTCAGTATTGAAGAGGGACGACAATAGCATAATAAATGTGAGTAAGTTGACCCAGACGCGAGAACAGCACAAGCAAGGCAAGAAGTAGAAAAAAACTGTTATGTATTAACGATTATCTAGACTAGAAAATCCAGATATAGCGGTTCTCGCTTGAGTGGAGTAGAGTTTTGACCTCTCTCCAAACTTCTCTCCTACGAGTAGAGAGGCTTTGAATCTTACTCCCCTTCCCTTGTAGGGAAGGGGTTGGGGGTTAGGTCTGTATTGGACTCAACTGCAAACCCCTATAATCGCTACAAATGCCATCTGAATTTATAACCTTTTCCAAGCATGGATGAAGGCAATCACCGAATGTCCACAAGCATTCATCATTGCCCCATTTATCGTACCAATGATCGGAGGCCCTATGAAAGGCACTATTTTTACTACGTTGACTAAAGTTTTCTCGCCTGCTTTGGAAATTAACTTAATTCCTAAAGCTTTGTTTATCTCAGCAAATGTTTTACCAGGAATGGACCTCAAAGCTTTTTGAATAGCTTGAGTTCCTACTTGAGTTCCTACTTGAGTTCCTAATTGATTAGCCAGTTCAGATACACCAACTCCAGCAGCAGCTGCTAAGACTAAGGGCTGTGCAGATGGGTTGTAGGTGTTAATTTCATGTATAGCGAAAAGAGTAGATGCCAGCTTTACTTGGGCATAGAGTGTACTAGCAATTTCAAACGGTATCCCAGCTATGCCCACAACCCCACTAGCAATTCCGTTGCCCACAGACCACACTGTTGACTCATATATGGCATGATTTGCCATGCTATCTTTATCACCGTGCCAGCTTGAATCGTTGAGAAACGTTTGCCCCCACTTTCTGCCATCTTCAATTGCACTAGTAATAGTTTGCCCGATAAAAGGCATATTCATAATCGATTCAAAATCCATACAATTTTTACCTGATTAACTGAGAAGACCTAGAGATTTCTAGTTTTAGTATTCCACGTAGCAAAAGTTAAATATTGGTATTAATTAAAGCTTTAATGAAGTTATGTAAATTTAGTGTAAATAATGCCCATTACACAAAACGACTTTACATAAAGCCAGTTTCAATTTATGAAACCAGCCTGACAAAAGCTGTAGAAAGAGGTTAGGTTAACTATTAATCACAAGCCGATTCTTGCTGCTTGCTTTTTCCAACATGATGATGTCTCTAAACCCGCTTGTGAATAGCATTTGAGATCAGCTTACTCTAGTTGCGGCGGTTGGTTAATCAGTTCAAAGAAAGTGCTGGGGATACTTTGAAAGATCCGATAAAAGATACTGTCTGTTTTCAATGTAGGTTGTTTTACAGTTGATGAACATATTTTACACTTCGATGTTCATCTGCGTCACCGAACAGCCCGCACTTCGACAAAGCTCAGTGACCATCGTAGACATTGCTCACTCAAATTTTGCATCAAATCACTTGGACAACTGATGCCTTGATTCTATTTTGATTTGGTAGTAACGTACCACCAAAAGTTTTGATAAGTTTAAGATAAAGCGAAGTTTAAACTTTGGCGCACTCTATTGTTTTAGGATTTCGGTTGTGCAGCTTGCCTAACAACTTGTTCGTCCAAGCCTAAGCCTTGAGCTATCTGCTCAATACTCAACCCAAACGCTAATAACTGAGGTATTACTTCTAACTTAGCTTCTTGTTTAGCTTCTTCAAAAACTTCTTGCTTACCTTCTTGTTTAGCTTCTTCAAAAACTTCTTGCTTACCTTCTTTTTTACCTTCTTCAAAAACATCTTGGAAAAATCTAGTTTGCCTCAAGTCATTTAATTCAAACATTTTTCCTATCTCCTCCTGGTCAATCGCGGCAACTTGTAGATTAATATCGTCTCTATTAAACGCACTGTTAAGCCTTCGCGCACCCTATTGTTTTAGGATTTAGGTTGTGCAGCTTGCCTAACAAGTTGTTCGTCCAAACCTAACATTTGAGCTATCTGCTGAATACTTAAACCCAACGCTAATAAGTGGGGTATCATTTCTAACTTACTTTCTTGTCTGCCTTCTTGTCTGCCTTCTTCAAAAACATCTTGGTAGAATCTAGTTTGCTTTAACTCATTTGATCCAAACATTCTCCCTATCTCCTCCTGGGTCAATCGCGGCAATTTGTAGATTAATATCGTCTCTATCAATTGTATAATTTCTCTAATAGTAGCGACATCTGGAATTTGCTGTCGGACACTGTTGACTATTTCTACAGCTTTTGTTGTCGCAGTTGATTCGGGTTCGATAATCAGTTTAACTGTCTCTATGCCGATTGATGATGCTTCAATTGAGCTTAATTCGTCAAGATAGACGCGAGTCACTCGTTGTGAGTTGAGTAATTCTGTATATCTTTCGGTATCTCCAGTATCAACGCTGCGGTTGGGGAAGATGACAACACCACGCCAATTGTTGGTTAATTCGGTTTTGTCGAGATAGTTAAAGATTTCGGTGAATAAACGTGAGTAGAGTTTTTTGTCGGGTTGAAATTGGACTTCGGCAAAATAAATCGGTAACTCTGGTGCATTGGGAAGGAATACACCATCGATTCTAAACGCCAGTTGTTTGACTTCAACTGAAGAAAATTGATAAGCGCTAGCTAGTTGCGGTGGTTGGTTAATCAGTTCAAAGAAAGTGCTGGGGATACTTTGAAAGATCCGATAAAAGATACTGTCTGTTTTCAATGCAGCTTATTTTACAGTTAATGAATATATTTTACACTTCGGTGTTCATCTGCGTAGGCGTAGCCCGTCGTAGACATCGCACACTCAAATTTGGCATGATACAAAAAATATTTTAAAAATGTCAGGTGTTTAAAGCTGACATTAATATTGGCAATTCCCCCCTAGAATTTTAGGAATAGGGTGTTTTATAGTAAAAAAATTGATTGAGCATGAGACATTGGGCATGGGGTCAACTTTTTCCCTAGTTCCTAATCGCTAATCCTTAGCCCTAGTCTCAGACAACAAAGGGGAAATTCCGCCTAAAGGACTCGAAGCCTGCGTAAATCAGTATGGCCCGTGATGAGATGCGATCGCGTGTTTCGATCATTCGTGGGCGTTGACAGACTCAATTTCCAATTGGCTAGAGTACGGCAGAGTTATGACCCCCAGCATTACAGATTCGGCGGTGAAGGCTGCGATCGCAGCTATTGCATCGGAGTCAGCCACAGCAGAGGAAAAAATCCAGATGCTGATCGAGATAGCACAGGGCTTTCAAAAAAAGCCCAAAACTGCCCAAGATTTGCGGAATGCAGTTGGCTTATATTACCGGGCTTATGAAATGTGTGGTGAGGAGTATCCCCTACTGAAAGCCAGGGCGCAAGTGGGTATGGCAGGGACGTTACAGGCAATACCGGATGCTGAGTACCAACTGCTGCTGCAAGCAAAAGCAGGTTATGAAGAGGCATTACCAATTTTACAACAATTAGCAACGCCTCAGGAAGTAGCAGAGACGCAGATGAATTTTGGGCTGGTGTTGCAGTCGCTTGTACCATTTAATTTGGCACGCATAACCGACAGCATCCAAGCTTATCATGAGGCTTTGCGGGTGTTTACTTGGGAGAATTACCCGCAGGAATACGCGATTTTATATAACAATATTGCGATCGCTTACCTTTCTATGCCTCTAGCATCGGAACGGGAATACTTACGTCAAGGGTTAGCAGTGCAATCATTTGAGGTGGCGCTAAAGCATATTAATTTGATTGATCATCCCAGAGAATATGCGATGTTGCAAAACAACTTAGGTAACGCTTTGCAATATTTAGTGAGTTCCCATCCTGTGGAGAATAATTTAAGAGCGATCGCGGCTTACGATGAAGCGCTAAAAGTGCGTAATCTCAAAGATACACCCCTAGAGTACGCTAACACAATTTCAAACAAAGCCAACGCCCTATTTAACTTACCAGATGACCAAGAAAAACCAGAAGCTGGTAATCCTAAAAATCTTTTACAAGCGCGTATCTACTATCAAGATGCTTTAGAAATATTTACGAAATACCAACAAATTGGACAAGCAGAAGTAGTAGTTCAAGCATTACAAGATGTAGAAGCAGAAATAGGGAATAGGGAATAGGGCATTGAGCATTGGGCATTGGTTATTTCTCCCTCATCCCCCCACTCCCCACTCCCCACTCCCCACTCCCCTAATTAGGACAAAACAGCATGAGAGATATTTTAACAACCCAAAACGTGATAAATTTTATCACAAGTTTAGCAGATGGTGACTTAAACTTAGCAACAGAATTCGTGTGGATAATCATTGCAACAGCCTTGTCTATGATTGGCGGTGCAATTGGTGGAATGCTGTTAGCTGGAAAAGATATAGGCTATCAGTTTTCAGCAATGCTTGGCGCATTATTTGCCCCTGCGGGTGTAATTCCCGCTATCCTCTTAGGGCTTGTTGTCTTAAATTGGTTGACAAATTATTAGGAGAAAATATGTTAGAGATAGGGTGGTTTTCTGCCAAGTTATTTTTTAAAGGCAAGCTATTACGCGACCCGATGTATTTTGTCAAGCAAACTATCATTGGTATTGCTGTAGGTTTCTTACTGCTAGTGTTACTCGCACAAGCCCCAATTCCCTTCTACTTACCAATAACACTATCTAGCTTAGTGACCGGCATGATTATGCCATTTCTCCTCAAAGATTTCAAAATGAAGTGAATTGTCCTTTGTCCAAAGCTAACGACTAATGCCTGATGCCCCATGCCCAATTTGGGATTTGCAATTTTAGATTGTTCAATCCAAAATCCAAAATCCAAAATCCAAAATCCGAAATCTAAAATTCTTCTCTCCCATGTCCAACCTTGAAGAATTAGTTCAGGAAATTAACCGGTTTGAGGCGATTATATCCGAGTGGGATGAAAGCCAACGGTGTGTAGCGGTGGGTTTAAAAAGAGCAATTGAAGCTTTGCACAAAGCAGCATTGACTAATTTGATTAAAAGCCTAAAACAAGAATCAATGTCAGCTTTGCGTGATGCTGTTGCTGATGAAGTAGTATACGCAGTACTGCTTTATCACGAATTAGTTAAACCACCAAAAGCACCATTAGCACAACGCATTCAGATAGCCATTGAAGAAGTTCGCCCAGGTTTAAACAGCCATAATGGGGATGTAGAACTAGTAGCAATTAAGCCACCAGATACAGTAGAAGTCAGATTAATCGGAACTTGCAACAGTTGTCCGGCTTCTACTTTGACTTTATCTCAGGGAGTAGAACAGGCAATCAAAAACCATTGTCCCGAAATTACCAAAGTAGTTGCAGTCAATAACAACCCTACTGTTAAGAACACGAATTCTGGTTTAATCAGTCCATTTTCTTCAAAAATAACTTCTACTTGGATCAAAGTGGCGACTATTGATCAAGTTCCTGAATTTAGTGTATTGGCAGTACAACTTGCTGGTAATTCACTGATTTTACATCGTCAAGGTGCTACAGTAAAATGTTACCGTAATGCTTGTACTCATTTAGGATCTCCCCTAGAAGAGGGTAAGGTTGAAAATGGTATTATTACCTGTCCTTTCCACGGATTTCAGTACAAGTTAGAGACAGGTGAATGCTTAACTGCACCTGATATTTCGCTTCAGTCGTATCCAGTAAAGATTAAAGACGATAAGGTTTTTGTGAAACTGCAAAAATGATGATACGAAAGTAACATATCAGCAAATATAGCAGTCATAAATGATTCGTAGATATTTTCCTTCTTCTCTTGGCGCTATTGGCGACTTAGTGGTTCGATAATTTTTACAACTCAAATAGGATTGCTATATACTGTGTAATTAGGAAATCACAGATACTTTGCTTTTTCATTTCAGTAGACCTCTGGCAAAAAAGTTTTGTGATATTATTGTAGTTTGACAAAATTTCAAGTTAATTAGCTTTATATGCTAGTTGATACAGAAGGTAAATTATGACTTTTGAAGAATTGTTGCAAAGGTACGCTGCTGGAGAGCATAACTTTGCTGGGATTAACTTCGATAAATCTAAGATACTCAAAAATGTTGACTTGACAGGAATTAATTTGAGAGGCGTTAACCTGAGTGGCGTTCGCATTGAAAGAAGTAACTTAAGTGAGGCTGACTTGTTCGGAGCTTGTATGATTGGGAGTACTTTGATTGAAGTTAATCTGAGCAGAGCCAATTTGACTGGTGCTAGTTTGTGTCGAGTCGATTGGCGTGATGTTAACTTGAGCGAAGCCTGTTTGTCGGGAGCTAATTTGACTAAAGCTGGTTTGCAGAATGCCAATTTGTTCTTCACTAATCTGGAAGAAGCTATTTTGGTTCAAACTAGTTTGAATGGTTCTACTAACACTGAGTCGGTATTCCGAATCCATGATGCTTTTATTTGGAACCTGCGGCTACCTGACGGAAGTATTGATGAAGGGCCTCGGTTCGAGTTTCTGGAATATTGAGGAAGGGTCTAGATAGACTGGTAATCGAGCAGTAGGAAGATTTAAAAGCTTATTGATATCAGTATTACTTTCAATTGATTAATACGGAAGTTTATTAAAGGTTTTAACAATTGGAAAAAAACATAATGCAAAATTGTTACTGTTGTTACATGCTGATCAACATTAATGTTTTTAAATAATTATCAGCGTCTATCTGCGGTTCATGGATATCCCAATTAAAATTAATCCCATATCACAATTACCGCCAGAAGCAACAGAAATTTCTCAAGATTTACCTCTATCACCTCAAGGTGCAGAGGTAATTTTAGGTAACATTATTGAACCACAACAATTAGTGATACCTGTAGCACCTAGTCCCACAACAATGTTCGGGCCTCGTGCTGCTTGTTTGTTATCAGAAACAGGCCCTTTATGGGTATCAGATACAGGACATCATCGATTATTGGGATGGCAGAATTTACCCACCAGAGATAGTCAACCTGCTGATTGGGTAATTGGACAATCTGACTTTTATCATGAGGGACAAAATGCTAAAAGTACACCGGGAAAGGCAACCCTAAATGTACCAACAGGGATTTGTGCTTGCGGCCAAGGATTAGCTGTAGCAGATGCTTGGAATCATCGGGTTTTAATTTGGAAAAACTTACCAGAAGATAACAATGTTCCAGCAGATTTGGTGTTAGGACAAGCGAATTTTACGGATAATGAATCAAATCGGGGAAGTCAACAAGCATCCGCCAGTACAATGCACTGGCCTTATGGTGTTTTCTATCATCAAGGACGGCTATTTATTGCTGATACTGGTAATCGAAGGGTATTAATTTGGCATCAATTACCAACAGAAAATGGTCAACCTGCTGATTTAGTTTTGGGACAACCAGATATGATATCTCGCAATGAAAACGGCGGTGCTTCTCCCACCGCAGCGAGTATGCGTTGGTGTCACGATATCACCTTTTGGGGAGAGAATTTGGTTGTCAGTGATGCAGGTAATCACCGAGTAATGATTTGGCAGGGAATACCAACAAAAAATAATGCGCCTTGTGCGGTAGTTTTAGGACAAAAAAACTTTGATTTTATGGAAATGAATCAAGGAATTTATTATCCTAGTGCTAGTAGTTTAAGTATGCCTTATGGTGTGGGGGTGGCTGGAGATTGGTTAGTAGTTGCAGATACAGCCAATTCCCGTTTGTTAGGATGGAGAAAGCCAGAATCAATTTTATCATTGCAAGGTGTAGTGGCAGATGGTTTGGCAGGACAAATAAATTTTCAAAGTAAAGGTGAAAATCGTAATTTCGGACTACCGAAACGAGATAGCTTAAATTGGTGTTACGGCATAAAAATTTGTGGCAATACGGCGATAATAGCTGATTCTGGAAATAACCGAATTTTGCTGTGGCAGTTTAACTAATTCGTAATTCGTAATTCGTAATTCTTAATTCGTAATTTTGGAAAGTCACATTTTTATGCCGACTGAAGAAATAAGGGTTCGTGGTACTGTTCAAGGAGTAGGATTTCGCCCTACTGTATATCGTCTTGCTAAAGCCTGCGGTTTGCGTGGAGATGTTTGTAATGATGGTCAAGGTGTATTAATTAAGGTATCTGGTAGTGAGGAAGCAATAACCGAATTTGTTGCCAGATTGCAAAGAGAATGTCCACCGTTGGCAAGAATTAATCAACTAACAAGAATTATTTATGAAGGTGAATTTAAATTTGATAATTTTGTGATTTCTAATAGTGTCAGTAATGCCATTAAAACAGAAATCACTCCTGACGCAGCCAGTTGTCCGCAATGTCAACAAGAAATATTCGACCCCTTTAGCCGCTTTTATCGCTACCCCTTTAATAACTGTACTCATTGCGGTCCCCGCCTGAGTATTATTCGTGCCATTCCTTACGACAGATGCAATACCAGTATGTCTGCGTTTGCCATGTGTCCCGAATGTGCAAAGGAATACCATGATGTCGAAAACCGCCGTTTTCACGCTCAACCTATAGCTTGTCATGCTTGCGGCCCCACAGCTTGGTTAGAACGTGCCGATGGTAAACCGGTTACTGCTTCTATGTTCTCCATGCTAGATGATGTTGATGCCGTTTGTACCCTGTTGCAAAAGGGTGAGATTGTAGCAATTAAAGGGTTAAGTGGTATTCATCTAGCTTGCGATGCAACTCAGGAAGCTGCTGTTCAAAAACTGCGACAGCGTAAAAGGCGCTATCATAAACCCTTTGCTTTAATGGCGCGAGATATTGAAGTAATTGAAGAATATTGTACTGTCAATGTCAAAGAAAAAGAATTATTGACAAGTGCGGCTGCACCAATTGTTTTGCTACAGGCTTCAGGTAAAAAACAACTATCATCGTCAATTGCAGCAGGGCAAAATACCCTCGGTTTCATGCTACCTTATACGCCCTTACATCATTTAATTATGCGGCGGATGAATCGCCCAATTGTTTTAACAAGTGGCAATCTTGCTGATGAACCGCAATGTATTGATAATGATGAAGCCAGAGAAAAGTTAAGGACAATCGCTGATTATTTTCTCTTTCATAATCGGGAGATTATTAATCGGGTAGATGATTCGGTTGTGCGTGTTGTCGGCGATAAAGTTAAAATAATTCGCCGTGCCAGAGGATATGCACCAGCAGCGATTAGTTTACCACCGGGATTTCATAATGTACCACAAATTTTAGCAATGGGTAGTGAGTTAAAAAATACCTTTTGCTTATTGCGTGAAGGAGAAGCAATTCTCTCTCAACATTTGGGAGATTTAGAAAATGCTGCGGCTTTTAATGCTTACCAAGATACATTGAATTTATACTTAAATTTATTTGAGCATAAGCCAGAAGTAATTGCCATTGATAAACATCCTGAATATATCTCAAGCAAACTTGGTAAAGAACTTGCGGATACAAATAAAATTAAAATTTATCAAATTCAACATCATCACGCGCATATCGCCGCTTGCATGGCGGAAAATGGTATTCATCTAGATTCACCTCCAGTATTAGGCATTGCTTTAGACGGTTTAGGTTACGGTGATGATGGTACACTCTGGGGCGGAGAATTTATTTTAGCAGATTACCGGAAATTTAAACGATTAGCAACATTTAAATCAGTAGCAATGATTGGTGGTGAACAAGCAACTTATCAGCCTTGGCGTAATACGTATACTCAATTAATATCTGCTAAACTTTGGGATGATTGCCAACAACAATATGCTGATTTAGAAATAGTAAAATTTCTGAATAAAAAGCCACTAAAACTACTCAATCAACTTATAGAGAAAGGGATTAACTCTCCTCCAGCTTCCTCAGTGGGGCGATTGTTCGATGCAGTGGCTGCGGCTATGGGTATTTGCCGTGAAGAATGTAGCTATGAAGGACAAGCTGCGATCGCAATGGAAGCTATAGTAGATGTTAGGAGCTTAAATAATGATAAAGAAACGCTAATATACCCTTTTAGTTTTAGCATTTTAGATAGTATTTATTGTATAGACCCGCGTCCAATGTGGCAAGCCTTGCTCAATGACTTACAGCAGCAGATTTCACAACCAATTATGGCTGACAAATTTCACAAAGGTTTAGCGAATACGATTGTGGAAATGGTTAAGCATCTTTGTCAAGAAAATCTGATTAATCAGGTTGTCCTAACAGGAGGAGTATTTCAAAATTGTATATTGTTAGAGCAAGTTAGCAAAGGATTACAAACATTGGGAATAAAAGTACTGACTCACAGTTTAGTTCCAGCTAATGATGGCGGGTTATCTTTAGGACAAGCAGTTATTGCAGCCGCACAATTGATACATGAGTGTTGATAATTGAAAAACTTTGTCTCATAAATAAATCTCTCTGCGTCTCTCTTGCCTCGTGCGGTTCGTTTATCTTAAAAAAATAATGTGCTTAGGAATCCCCGGACAAATTATAGAAATTACCAACGTTAACCATAAATTAGCCATAGTTAACATTGGTGGAGTTAAGCGCCAAGTAAATATTGCTTGTATCGTAGATGAACAACATCCACCCGAAACTTGTATTGGTGATTGGGTGCTAGTGCATGTTGGCTTTGCCATGAATCGAATTAACGAACAAGAAGCGGCGGAAACATTACAACTATTCCAAGAATTAGTAGCAGCACAAACAGGGATTAGTACTTAAATAATAGACTGTTTTCGTCTCACCCAAAGGCACAGAGAAAAAGTTTAAAACTCATGCCTTTCTTTCTTTCTTTCTTTCTTTCTTCCTTCGCGCCCTTTGCGTCCTTTGCGGTTCGTTAAAAAAAACTCCTTACCACAAAAGCGAAATTAACTGATACACATCCTATGAAATATGTTGACGAATTCCGCGAACCAGAAAAAGCTGAAGCTATACGCCGTGAAATCGCCAAATTATGCAGCCAGCTAGAAAAACCCATCAAAATCATGGAAGTATGCGGCGGACATACCCATTCCATATTTAAATATGGTATCGAAGAAATATTACCCCAAGCCATTGAACTAATTCATGGGCCTGGTTGTCCAGTATGCGTTATGCCAAAAGGGAGATTAGATGATGCGATCGCAATCTCCCAAAATCATAACGTCATTTTTGCCACCTTTGGCGACGCAATGCGAGTTCCCGGTTCCAAAACGAGTTTACTGCAAGCCAGGGCACAAGGTGCAGACATCCGTATGGTGTACTCTCCCCTAGATAGCCTGCAAATTGCCAGAGATAACCCCGACAAAGAAGTAGTCTTCTTCGCTTTAGGCTTTGAAACTACAGCCCCCAGCACCGCCTTCACCATCCTGCAAGCCGCAGCCGAAGAAATTCATAACTTTAGTATGTTTTGCAATCACGTCCTTGTGATTCCCGCCCTCAAAGCATTATTAGATAATCCCGACTTGCAACTGGATGGATTTGTTGGCCCGGGTCATGTCAGCATGGTAATTGGCACTGACCCTTATGAATTTATTTCCCAACAATATAATAAACCAATTGTTGTCTCAGGATTTGAACCCTTAGATATTCTCCAATCAATTTGGATGTTATTGCAACAGCTAGTAGAAAATCGTTGTGAAGTTGAAAACCAATATAACCGAATTGTCGAAAAAAGCGGGAACACAGTAGCGCTACAAGCTATAAATAAAGTTTTCGCAGTGCGAGATAGTTTTGATTGGCGCGGCTTAGGTGACATCCCCTATTCAGGATTACAAATTCAACCTGAATATGCTCAATTTGATGCCGAACTTAAATTTACCATTCCTAATCTTAAAGTAGCCGACCATAAACTTTGTAAATGTGGAGAAATCCTCAAAGGAATCTTAAAGCCTTGGGAGTGCAAAGTATTCGGTACAGCTTGCACACCAGAAACACCCATTGGTACTTGCATGGTATCTTCCGAAGGTGCTTGTGCAGCCTATTACAAATATGGGCGACTCTCTACAATTGCCAAAAGAACAATCGCCCAAAAACCAAAAGTAACTATAACTCAAGAACCTCTCCCCGCCTGCGGCTTCATCTCAGACTAAATAATACTCTGCGTACCTCTGCGCTTCCCTCTGCGTTCCTCTGCGTTTAAAAAAATCCTCAATTTTAATATGAATATTTACCCCATAAACTCAATACAAAATCCCCTATTTCAAAAAATGGAACAAGTCCGCCGCCGCCAAGGTAAAGTGCGAGACACTCATATAACTCTCGCACATGGTAGCGGTGGTAAAGCCATGCGTGATTTAATAGATGATATCTTTGTCAGCAATTTTGATAACCCAATTCTCTCACAATTAGAAGACCAAGCTAGCTTCAACTTAGCGCCTCTTCTACAACAAGGAGACAGACTCGCATTTACTACAGATTCTTATGTTGTAGACCCGTTATTTTTTCCCGGTAGTGATATAGGAGAACTAGCTATCAACGGTACAGTTAATGATTTAGCTGTTAGCGGTGCTAAACCTTTATATTTAACTTGTAGCGTAATTTTAGAAGAAGGATTGCCTGTAGAAACTTTGCGGCGTGTTGCAGCCAGTATGAAAGCAGCCGCAAAAAAAGCTGGTGTTCAAATTGTCACTGGTGACACAAAAGTTGTACATCGCGGTGCTGCCGATAAACTCTTTATTAATACTGCTGGTATTGGTATCATTCCACGAGGAGTTAGTATTTCCGCCCACAATATTCAACCTGGAGATGCAGTAATAATTAATGGTGAAATAGGTAATCATGGGGCAGCAATTTTAATTGCCCGTGGGGAATTAGCTTTAGAGACTAATATTGAAAGTGACTGTCAGCCGTTACATAATTTAGTAGAAACTATTCTCCATGTATGTCCCCAAGTTCATGCTATGCGAGATGCTACACGCGGTGGTTTAGCCACAGTCTTAAATGAATTTGCCCTCAGTTCTAATGTGGGAATTCGTCTTTATGAAGAATCTATTCCAGTGCGTGAAGAAGTCAACGGAGTTTGTGAAATTCTCGGTTTAGACCCATTGTATTTAGCTAATGAAGGTAAGTTAGTGGTGGTGGTTCCAAAAGAGAATGCTGACAATATTTTATCCGCCATGAAATCTCACCCAGCAGGTAAAGATGCTTGTATTATTGGCGAAGTTATTCCTTCACCTCCAGGTATAGTTTTGTTAAAAACAGTTTTTGGTGCTGAAAGGATTATTGATATGCTGGTAGGCGACCAATTACCACGAATTTGTTAATAGATTTTATAGTATGCACGAATTCGGAATCACTCAAAATATTGTGGCAATTGTGACTGAACACGCCAGAGGTGCAAAAGTGCAGCGAGTTTTATTAGAAATAGGTAAACTTTCAGCCATTATGCCCGACGCTATCCGATTTTGTTTTGATATTTGCACTCAAGGTACAGTTTTAGAAGGGGCGATATTAGAAATTTTAGAAATCCCCGGTTTAGCAAAATGTCGGCAATGTGGTGCAGAAAATGTTCTAGATAAACCATTTGGTATCTGTAGCTGCGGTAGCGTGCAATTAGATTTAATTACTGGTGAAGAATTGAAAATTAAAGAAATAGAAATAGAGGAATTATGTGTGTAACCTGCGGTTGTTCTGATGATGGCGAAACTAAAATTACCAATATGGAAACAGGTGAAGCAGAACATAACCATCATCATACTCACACTTTACCAGATGGTACTATCGTCACTCATTCTCACAGTCCCGTAGAAGCGTCTCAAATTCATAGCGAAATACACAACACAACAATATCCTTAGAACAGGATATTTTGGCAAAGAATAATTTAATAGCTGCCCAAAATCGGGGATGGTTTAAAGGTCGAAATATTCTCGCCCTAAATTTAATGAGTTCTCCCGGTGCTGGGAAAACAACTCTTTTAACGCGAACCATTAATGATTTAAAGCATCAATTATCTATCAGTGTCATTGAAGGCGATCAAGAAACTGCTAATGATGCCAAAAAAATTAAAGAAACAGGTTGTAAAGTCATCCAAATCAACACCGGAACAGGCTGTCATTTAGATGCATCAATGATAGATAGGGGTTTACAACAACTGAATCCGCCACTAAACTCAGTTGTGATGATTGAAAATGTGGGAAACTTGGTTTGTCCAGCCTTATTTGATTTGGGAGAAAATGCAAAAGTCGTGATTCTCTCCGTCACTGAAGGAGAAGATAAGCCGATAAAATACCCGCATATATTCCGTGCTAGTAACATAATGATTCTCACGAAAATTGATTTACTACCTTATGTAGATTCTGATGTGCAAAAGTGCATAGAATATGCTAAACAAGTAAATCCCCAAATTCAGATTTTTCAGGTTTCTGCAACGACTGGTGCTGGGTTAGAGAATTGGTATGCATGGCTAACTCTATCGTCATAGCAAAAACTTTGCGCCCCTCTGTGCTTTCCTTTGCGTTCCTCTGGGTTTAAAGTAAAACCTTTTTTATCCAGCCCAAAATACCTCTTTGAAATAAAAATATAGATGATATTGTAACTCTTCTAAAATTGCAACACCCTGCACTTTATGAGTACAGGGTGGAAGACAGCGATAAGGATGAATAAGCTATATTTTTTGTGATTCCCAATTCATGCCTATTTACCTCAAAGCCAATCTCGATAAGCTGATATTTCATTTACGCTGATTTCAAACGGCATGCCCTTGCCAAATGGCGGATAAACGCGAATTTTCCCATTCTTAGCAAACCGCTCTAACCTATTACCCAACTGGGGAATATTGCTGACAATATGCCAGTAAGATAATATGTCAGGGCAGTCAATAATTAATGTTAGAATGGTAGCATTTGTTGTGAGATACCACTGACAATTAGATAACAGTACTCGCGTAATGCGATCGCACGCTAGATAAAAGCATCTCCCAGTAGACTGTTCTAGCTCCATTTGCAGCATTCCATCCTGTTTCGTTACCTCAGTGGGAGGTAAATCATCGGGAGGAAGCAGGTATAGTTTAGAAGACATAATTTCGCACCTCTTGGTTGTAGCGCGTCAAACTCTCCAGGTTTTTTTGCATATCCGCAGACGAGGGTTTGAGTGCTAGCGTACCTAAATTTAATTCGTCCTGAAATTTCTTGATTTTGTCTCGACAAGTCTCCACATCACCGATAATTGAGTTTTCAATCAAATAATCTTCGTCGAAACAAATGTTTGTGCGATCAAATGGTTTTTGGTTGGGATTCGCACTATTCTGTAATACTTCAGCCGAATTAGCTTTCATTTTCTGGCTAAATTGGCGAACGAAAGGTAACGCTTCACTCACTGCCTCATCAAATGTTTTGCCAACAAAAAAGAAGCGTGCTAGCACAAAGTTTTCCGCACCACTAGAATTTAAGGCTCGATATTTGGCAACAGTATCCTTCAATCTCTCTAGAGAAAATGGCGGCCCACCCATCAAGCTGAAGGAATGTTTAGCGGCAAACTCGATACCGTCATCACCGCCAGTGGCAACATACACTGGTATTTTACTCTGCAATGGTTTTGGGTAAATTGTCAGGCGATCGCATTGAAAATATTGCCCATTAAATGATACATCAGTTTCATATAAAAGCTTTTGAATCAATGCGATCGCTTCTAGCATCTTGGGACGGGATTCACTCGGTAGTGTCGCAAAATGCTTGTTTTGTTGAGGAAAGGGACCGCCTTTAGCAACCCCAAATAATAATCGTCCATTGCACAGGTTATCCAAAGTGGCAATATCTTCCGCTACCCTAATCGGGTTATGGAATGGCAGTAACACCGCCGCAGTCCCTAATTGGATAGTTGAAGTCAATCCCGCCAAGTGTGCCATTAACACCAACATGGACGGGCTGAGATTGGATTCACTAAAATGGTGTTCACTCACCCAGGCTTCTTCAAAACCTAAGCTTTCAGCCTGTTTTACCAGTGCGGTTTGCTCAAAGATGGCACGACGAGCATCTTGGTGAAAATTATCGTAATTGCAGAAAATTCCAGTTTTCATTAGTTGCGTTGATACTTTGTACTCACCATAGGTGCTGGTTATTCTAGTGGTCGATAGGTTTGTAGTAAGCACTTTACTGCTTAAATATTTGAGGAATAAAGTCCTCTCTACAAAAGTATTTACCCCTCTCAATTAATGCGATTAATCACTAAGTTGCAACCCACTGCAACTCCAACCATAGGCGTGGGTTGTTCTCTTTGACCTTCGACATCGGATCGCGCAACAATCGCTTGGCATTCATGCAGACAACTTGGATTAGACCCATATTGTTTGCTACTTCTCTGAGTATTTCTTTTTGAGCTTGCACACAGGAAATCATTTCGTCAGAGCAATAAATTCCTATATATTGCAAACGTCTGGCAGGTCGTCCCCAAAAACAGGTGATGACTTTCACATAACACCCATCCAGCAATTCCCCAACTTGCGGGTAGTAATGGTTGACGACTCTTGTGAATTCTTTGGCTAAGATATCTTCAGCAATCATTGGAACTGATATTTCTGTAGCGTCCATCACGCTATTTAATATAACATAATTTTGTCAGTTAAATATGACAAAATAACCTAATAGACTTAAATAAAATATTAAAATTAGACAAAAAAAGAGGCGTACCTTATTTGGTATCACCTCAGATTTGCGTAAAGCATTTCATACAGTCCGCGAAGGCGCACTTTGTTTGTGTAGCCGCGATTTCTAATCGCTAGGTATATTTGTAAAGGTGAGATGCTCCCAAATACTATGGTGTTGAATTCTAACTTTTGGATTTTTAATTATTATTATCGAGCATTGCGTTCACAAACTAAGACCTCTGCTATGATATCCGGCACATTTATAACGTCCGTAAATCGTTCAGAACCGCCGATAGGTGAAATAAATGTATAGTTTGGGTCACACACTCCATTGTCATATACTTGAATAAACCACCTATCGGGAAATCCTTCTACACCTAATTCCACAGTGTACCAACTCTCGCCAATCAGACGAGAGTTAAAGATTGTGAACCACTCTCTGTCCTCTTCTGAAATATTCCAATCTGCCATCAGCAGTTCTAAAGCAATTTGTCCCGCATCCGTTGATGTCAACAGCATTTTTACTCCTTATTTGCAACTTCAGGATTTGCAACTTCAGTATTGGGAACTTCCGGGTATAAACCCAATTCTTTAGCTAATTCACGCGCCACAAAAAATAAAAATTGGGCACCATCTTGATTACCTTCATGGGCAAACATAGTTGCTACTTGTAACATTGTTTGTACTAGACCAGAATCAATCAATTCTGGCTTAGATTCCAAAATTTCTGGTTCTTGACCATTAGGGCATTTAAGTAACTCATCAATCAGATTAAAATACAGCTGTTCGCGTTGTTCTGTCATGGTAAATTTGGTGATTTGAGTGAGTAAATTGTGAGTTGATTACTGTTCGATACTTTGCTGCCACAGTCTTTCCAACATTTCAACTTGTTCTCTTAAAACAGCCGCACGATGAACAAGATATCTGTCATAAAAGAGAATCCCTAAGCCAACACAAATAGGGGTTAACAAGAAGAACCATTGCAGGATAGTGGCAAATTTATATTGTTCAGCAACAGTCAGCATTTGATGAACCACATTACGGTCAGAGGATTGGATGCTAGTCTGAGAGGAATGTGTACCCTCTGTCTGGGGAGCAAAGGCGGGAGTATCTGTACTAGTCTTGTTGACTTCGCAGGCTAAATTCTGGGATTTTACTAACTCCAGATGTCGCTCCCAAACTATGCCAAATACTACTAGTCCTGGAGAAAGCACTGCTAAGGTAACTACACAAACTGTGAGAACATTTAAAAGTTTGGTTTTCATCTTGGCTCTCCCTTGCTAGGTAGTATGCACCCAGAAAGAAAATATCTTTTGCTGTTTATCTAAAGTAGGTATATCTTGGGAGCATCTCAATGAGTGTAAAAAGCCTTGTAAAACCTCACCCCAACCCTCTCCTTGGTAAGGAGAGGGAGCAAGAATTTTGTTTCTCATCTGGTATATTTGCAAAACTGAGATGCTCCCTATATATTTCTACCTCTCAAACAGTTTTGATATTAAAATATGTGTAATCGGTAATTTTCACAATCGTTAGTTGTCAGTTATTTTTCTAATTACCACTGACCAATGATGGCTAAAAAGTTACCAAACTTTTCACAAAATATCGGATTAATCAGTCAGAAATAACGCACTCACATTCCCCGAATGTGGTTCCATCCTACTCTCAAAAGAGAGATTAAGAAGTCCCCCCTAGTTCACTAAGCTTTCGCTCAGGAATGTTGGGGGGTAGAGGGGAATCTCTGCGTAAATCCTATACGATTTATATCAGCCGCTCTCCACAAAACAGTTTACCCCAGCCCAGTTAAGATTATTAAATTCATTAGAATAGTACTCAAAGCCTGTAATTCCTACCTGATAAGTCTTACAAAAATTAATTGGGGTATGGGTGCTAGTGTTTTTGGGATAGGGTTCTAGTATTTCCGAGGTGGGGTTCTGGTATTTTTGCACTCAACCTCAAAGCAATGTAGGCAATGGTTAAGGGACTGTTTTTGATGCAGTTTTGGGCGGACAAAACCTGCACTCAAAAGACAATATCAATGTCTCCTGATCAAGATAGACTAATAAATTAGGAAAAACAATTAAATATTTTGAAAGTAAATTATATTTCCATAACAAATAGAAAATAATGGTAAAAATTATTCATATATACAGAATTAAAGGCGAGTATCTCAATGAGTCTAAAAAGCCAAAACCTCACCCCAACCCTCTCCTTACCAAGGAGAGGGAGCAAGAATCTTGTTTTTCACCTGGTATATTTGGAAAACTGAGAAGCTCCCGAATTAAAGTAACCGAATCTCAGCCCAAGAGATAATAGTCAGCAATTGCAAATGGTAAAATACAAGTATGGTGAGCTAGACCTCTATTGAAGTGATAATCAATGGGAACATCTGATAAAAGTTCTTCCTAAACTTTCATATTTTGTGGTTTAGTTAGAATACATAGTATATGCACTCATTGCCACTAAACTAAAAATTCAATACACAAAAGCTTATTGTTATAAGTAAATACTTTGTACTAAGATTTGGGATTTTAGGAGTTAAATAATGCGGATTGCTCAAGACATAACAGAACTTATCGGACGAACTCCTTTAGTTCAACTGAACAAGATTCCCCAAGCTGAGGGAGTAGTAGCAAGGATAGTTGTCAAATTAGAAGGCATGAACCCGGCGGCTTCGGTGAAAGACCGCATTGGGTTAAGTATGGTACTCTCAGCAGAAGCAGCTGGCTCAATTTCCCCTGGAAAAACCATTTTAGTTGAGCCTACTTCAGGTAATACAGGTATTGCTCTAGCGATGGTAGCAGCTGCGCGTGGCTACCGTTTGATTTTGACAATGCCAGAGACAATGAGCCAAGAACGACGGGCTATGCTTAAAGCTTATGGTGCAGCTTTGGAGTTGACACCAGGGGTTGAGGGAATGCGGGGAGCAATTCGCAAAGCCGAAGAAATTGTGGCTAATACTCCTAATGCTTTTATGCTGCAACAGTTCCGCAACCCTGCGAATCCCAAAGTTCACCAAGAAACCACCGCAGAAGAGATTTGGGCAGATACAGACGGGGAAGTAGATATCGTCATTGCTGGGGTAGGTACTGGTGGGACGATTACTGGGATTGCAGAGGTACTCAAACAGCGCAAGCCGACTTTTAAAGCGATCGCAGTTGAACCCAGCAACAGCCCAGTCCTCTCTGGTGGTGAAGCCGGTCCACATAAAATTCAAGGTATTGGCGCCGGATTTATCCCAGATGTTCTCCGCCTAGAATTGGTTGATGAAGTAATTAGAGTCAGCGATGAACAAGCGATCGCCTATGGACGCCGTTTAGCAAAAGAAGAAGGCTTATTGTCTGGGATATCCTCTGGTGCAGCTTTGTGCGCCGCAATTCAAGTAGGTAAACGTCCAGAAAATGCCGGACGTTTAATCGTGATGATTCAGCCTTCCTTTGGCGAACGTTACCTCAGCACACCCATGTTTCAAGACTTGGACAAGTTACCGTAAAATCAATACTTTCAGCCTCAGCACTGACTAAGGTAAACTGATTTATTGGTTTAGCAGTCCGATAGCCATCTCAAGGTGCATCTTAGCCTTGTGCAAGTTCAGCAGGTTTTCCTGATCGTATCGGTCAGGATAGTTCATCACTTTACCTTCCATCGTCAGCTTAATCAGCGCGGCTTGCTCATCTGTGGGTGAGTTCATCTCATCTACCACCCCTTCAAGGAATTGAATAACGCTAAAACCTGGGGACTTTAACCCTCTTCCCTGCCTTAATTGAGCGATCGCTATTTGTGGGAATGCCATCAAAGAAACAATCCAACTAATCTTGTATCCCCCATTCCCAGTAGGCTTTAGTCCGTAACGCCTACACAAGTCTTTCAACTCACCAATGGTTTTGATTTCGAGTTCTGACCGTGTGAACATAAAATAGAATTACCTCTTGATAAAAGTGGTATCGGTGGTGAACTTGTTTTGCTGACTGTGAACACCACCGATTAAACATTCTCCACTGATATACATGTGGAAAATGACTTTATTCATATTTCTACACAATGTCTAAAAATAAAGGTAATCCAGATAATTTAAAGCCATTCACCACGGACAGAGAGCAACCACTAACTGAATATCTACATTTGCGTGTCACCAAGGAAATGAAGGAGGAGGTAAGGGCTAAGGACGACCCTCCAGAATTTTGCCGTGAAGCAATTCAAGAGAAGCTAGATAGAGAGAAGTAGTTCTTCAGATGCACCTCTAATCGCAGCGTCATGGCGGATAAGAGTATCGTCTAAGTCGAAAAGGACGGTTTTCATTGCAAAGCTAACTATGTCAGGACTTACGCAAAATCATGAAAAAACGAACCGCAAAGGAGAGGCAGCGCGTTGCGGGGGTTCCCCCGCCACTTGCTTTATGCCGGGGAACCCGTCCACCGCAGTGGCTCCCCGTTGTAGCGACTGCCGTCGCAAAGGACGCAAAGGAATAAAAGTTTCAGAGAGTTATTGCGTAAGTTCTATATGTATCAATACAGTTCAGTTAAGCATTTCTTCCTTCTCTTCCTTCTCTTCTTTGCGTCCTTTGCGCCTTTGCGGTTCGTTAAAAAAATGACTTTTACAAAGAGTTTTAGCCTTAACTGAACCGTATTGCTATATGTATTACAGCAGAAATCATGTATTTTAACCACATCTGTCGTAGGGGCGCAGCATTGCTCATGCGTGTCAACAAAGTTAAGCGATCGCAGCCGTATTTCACCTTCTAGACGCCAACAGCAACGTTGTCACGGACTTCCTGGCGAACTGGAATGCGGATTTGAAACTCGACTCCCTCGCCGGGTTCTGAGGTGCAAGAGAGTGAACCACCATGTTTTTCGGTGACAATTTGGTAGCTAATCGATAAGCCCATACCTGTGCCTTTGCCCACAGGTTTTGTGGTGAAGAAAGGATCGAACAGGCGTCCCCGAACGGACTCTGGTATACTTAGACCATTGTCTGCAATCCGAATTTCGATTTGATCGGCATCAATTTGTTCAGTGTAAATACTAATAGTTGGAGTTATTATTTGTTCTTGATTGTTCATTAATGACTCCTCCAAAGCATCGATCGCATTACTCAACACATTCATAAACACTTGATTCATCTGCCCTGCATAGCATTCCACTTCGGGCAAATCGCCGTAGTATTTAACAAGCTCAATACCGACACGATCTGACTTTGGTTTGAGGCGATGTTGCAGAATCATGATTGTACTGTCAATGCCGTCATGAATATTAACGGTTTTCATCTCGGCTTCGTCCATGCGTGAGAAGTTTCGCAGGGAAGCGACAATTTGGCGAATCCGATCTGCCCCAACCCGCATGGAGGAAAGTAGCTTGGGTAAGTCTTCTAGCAAGAATTCCAAATCAATTGCCAGAGCTTCTTGCTGAATCTCTGGATGAGGCGATGGGTAATGTTTCTGGTAAAGTTCCAGCAGTCCCAACACATCTTGAGTGTAGGTGTTGGCATGGGTCAGATTGCCAAAGATAAAATTGACCGGATTGTTGATTTCGTGGGCAACACCTGCTACCAGTTGCCCTAAACTTGACATTTTCTCGGTCTGCACAAGTTGAGCCTGGGTTTGTTGGAGTTTGTGCAGCGATTGTGCAAGCTGTTCAGCTTTTTCTCGCTCTCGTGTTTCGGATGCTTGGAAAGCTTCGTTTTTAGCTTCGAGTTCTTGTGATTTGGCTTCCAGTTGTTGCGAGTAGGTTTGCAGATTGCTGTAGAGACGGGCGTTGTCGATCGCAATCGAAATTTGTGCGATCAATAAACTCAGCACTTTCACCCGTTCTGGAGTAAAAGCACCAGAAATCAGATTATTTTCCAGGTAAATAATCCCAGTAAACTTACCAGAGTGAATCAAAGGTAGACACAAAATCGATTTAGATTGGTGAGTGGTGATATAAGCATCAGCCGCAAAGCGGGAGTCTTTAACACCATTATCTAAAACCAGATTGCTTCTGGTTCTTTCGACATAATTGAATAAGGCAACCGGGAGTAAGGGTGAATTAGTTTTGTCCTTTGCGTTAACAACAACGCTAATCTCCTTACCTACAAGCATTCCCGTCGCTTCTAGCAGCCATTGATTCTCGTGTTTGGTAATAAAGTAACCTTGTTGAGCGCCAGCATTTTCGATGACAATCTTCATCATTTTTTGAAGCAGGTGAGTTAGCACCATTTCTTCTGATAGTACCTGTGCAGCTTTCATCACTGTCATGAAGTCAAGAATATGAGCGCCTCCAGTAGTTGTAGAGCTTGTTTGAATAGTTTGCAGGTAATTCGTTTCTGGCTTTTCTGTGTTTGATTGCACAATCAATTGCGGATAACGTACTTCTAAATCTTTAACTTTAGCAACAGCCCCCCAACGACTATAGGCGTAGTAGGCATTTGTCATGTAGGTTTTAGCAATCGTTTCTTTACCCCATGACAAATAGAATTTAGCAGCGAGTTCATGAGCGATCGCTTCTTCGTTGATGTATTCGTTTTCTTTAGCCAGAGCGATGGCGCGATCGTACATCTCCATCGCTGCGAGTTTTTCGCCGAAAACACGATGCCTTTCTGCCTCTACTAAATAGAACTTGTGTAAATAATTCATTGGGGCATGATGCGCCCATTTCTGCATTTTTTCTTGATTAGCTTGGACGCGATCGCTAATTTCCTGTTGCTCTAACTCTGAGCGATCGCCATACACCGCTAGCCGTATTAAAGAATCGTAAAAATGGAATAGAGGAATCAGGGGTAATCCTACCACTGCGTCCAAATATTTCTCTGCGATCGCAATATTCTCAATCGCTTCTGAGTAATTGTCAAACCAGTAATTAAGTAAAAGTTTGTTCCAATATATGTAGTAAAGTCCCGTTTTGTCGTTCGCTTGCAGGAGCAATGGCAACCCGATCTGCTCATCGTAGGCTTCACCCTTTACAACGCAGGGATTTTCACTCTTTCCGAGCATATTTAAGATAGCTTGCCAATACATTTCTATATAACTAACCGCTATTTCTTGCTTCATTTTATTAGCAACATCTCTGTAGCCTGCTATCTCTCTTTCAAGGACAGTCAGTTCTTTGCCGCTAAAGTAGGCGAAATAGGAGTAAAGCATTAAACCAAAGGCAGCCCATTGTAAATCTCCCGTCTCCATGCCGATAGAGTAAGCTGACACTAAAGGTTCTAAGGTTTCTCTAAGATGCTCTTTCCCATGTCGGGTAAATATATTTACTGTGACGACTGTCTTGGCTTTGATTTCTTGAGCATTTAACTTTGACAATAAATTTAAAGCTAATTGACCGAACTGATGACCTGAATCAATATCTCCCACAATGCCACAAAGCAGAAGACCATAATTTGCATAAGCAGAGGGAGACACGGAAGCATTGCCATATTGGACGGATAAATCTACTTGTTTGCACAACGTCAACAGCAACAGTTGTGGGGCTGCAATATATGCAGGAGCAAAGAGACTTGATAAAATTCTGATGGCTGCTAGTTTATAGCGATCGCTCATTTGAGGCAGATCAATTAAATCCTCAATTCCCAAACCATTCAAAATGGCCGCAGTTTCTTCTAGTGCTTGCCCAATATCTGATGAGTTTGGCTCTGGGGGAAACTCTACTCCCAATAGCTTTAAAACTTCTAGCCCCGTGTTAACCCCTTCTAGCAGCCTGTTCTGCCCGACGTAAGCTTGCATCTGGACTTCATACACTTTAATTTTGTCCAGCAGCGTTTTGGCGCAGTTTTGGACGATCTCAACGAATTTCTGCATTCCTTCAAAATCACCGCTCAAAAAAGCTGCCTCTGCTGCTTCTGAGTGCAGTACTAATGTCAGTTCATATTGATTGTCCCAACTATCAGATGCCAACAGTCCTAAACCAACTTGCAAATATTTGATAGCGGAATCGTGCGCTGTGGCTGCTTTAGCTCTCTGACCAGCGATGAAATTGAGTTCTGCAAGTTGATATTTTTCTGTTTCAGATATCAGTAAATCAGTCCCGTAATTGAGTTGATTAACTAAAGCAAATACATTTTCTTGGCGTTCTTCTGGTGTAGTATTTTGCAGCAGTAATTGACCAATTTTCAGATGCGTTGCTTTCTTCTGGTCATCGGGAATCAGAGAATAAGCTGCTTGCTGTACTCGGTCATGTAAAAACTTATAATCAACCTTGATATCTGTCAAGACAATTCCGCCAGATTCCTCCTGATTAAACACTAAGGGAATCTTGTAATCCTGATTTAACGGCAAAATCAACCCAGCTTGCAGCGCTGACCATAATTGCGCCGCAGTTGTGAGAGAAGATGCTTCATTAACGATCGCCAATACATCTAAGTTAAACGTATTACCAATACAAGCAGCCAGTTTCAGGACTTTTTGCGTTTCTAATGAGAGTTTACGAATATTTCTCGCTGTCAGTTCAACCACATTCAGGTCGCTAATCCCGATCGCTTGAATATGTTGGATATTCCATTGCCACACCCCAGACTCGAAGTTATATGTTAACAAGTCTTCTTGATGCAGGGTTTTCAGCAGTTGCGTTAAGAAGAAGGGATTGCCGCCGGTTTTGTGTAATAGTAATTCTGCTAGTGGTTGACTTTGTTCTACGTGATTCAACGTATCGCCAATTAACGCTTCCACATCCGTTAACTGCAATGGTGCCAAAACGATGTTATCCACCACCGCACCAGATGCTTGAATCTTGGACAAACTCATCATCAGTGGATGGGTCGGCGAGACTTCATTATCACGATATGCCCCGATTAAAAATAAATATTTGCCATCGCTATTTGTCATCAATAGCTCAATTAAGTTCAGCGATGCCGAATCTGCCCACTGTAAGTCATCAAGAAACACAACTAAGGGATGGTCTTGATTCGTGAATACCCCAATGAATTGCCCAAAGACGCGATTGAAGCGATTTTGAGATTCTGTTGCTCCCAATTGGGTTACAGGTGGCTGAACACCAATAATTAGCTCGACTTCAGGAATCACATCGATAATAACTTGCCCGTTTTCTCCCAACGCGGTTAATAGTTTCTCTTTCCACCCTTGGATTTGGGCAACGCTTTCGGTAAGTAATTGCTGAATCAAAGATTGGAACGCCTGAATCAACGACGCATAGGGAATATTGCGCTTGAACTGGTCAAACTTGCCTGCAATGAAATAACCCCTTGCTCCCACAATCGGTTTATGAACTTCATTAACAACACTCGTTTTACCAATCCCTGAATAACCGGAAACGAGCATGAGTTCGCTGCTACCAGTTGCCACACGCTCAAATGCAGCCATCAATGTTGCTACTTCTGCTTCGCGTCCGTACAGCTTTTGCGGAATTAAAAAATGCCCTGATTTGTCCTGTCTTCCTGGCACAAAGTTTTTAATCTTGCCAGTCACTTGAAAGTGAAACAAGCATTCCTCTAAATCCGCTTTCAGTCCCCAAGCGCTTTGATACCGATCCTCTGCTGTTTTCGCTAATAACTTCAAAATAATTGCACTAATCGCCTCTGGCACATCTTCCAGAACGCGACACACAGTTTCTTGACAGGGTGCGGCTGGCATTTTGGCAATGTGACAGTGGATCAACTCCATCGGATCAGCAGCATCAAACGGCAAAGTACCCGTCAGCATTTCATATAAGGTGACACCCAACGAATAAAAGTCGGTGCGGTAGTCGCACACGCGGTTCATTCGGCCTGTTTGCTCAGGCGACATATAGGCAAGAGTACCTTCAAGCAAATTAGGATTGCTCAAAGTGGGATTTTCTTGATCAAGGCGCGAGGAGATACTGAAGTCAATCAGTTTGACTTCAAAAGATTCGGGATTAATTAAAATATTGTGCGGCTTAATATCTTTATGTATAATTTTTTGGGCGTGCAGTTCTCCTAAAATATGTGCCAGATTAATCCCCACCTTCAGGAAAGTAATCAAGGTGGTTGTTTGATTTGCAATCAGTTCTTTGAGCAAGCAACCCGGAATATCTTCCAAAACCAAAGCCAGACCATGCTGATAATTCTTTAACTCGTAGGCTTTAACAATGCCAGGAATTCGCAGTGGCTCAATGATTTGATATTCGTGGCGTAGTCGAGCAATGTCTTCTAGGGGTGGATGTTCGCACAGGAGAGTTTTGACAATGACAGAGGCGTTATCGGTTTCTCGCCGTCCACGATAAATGACGGTTTTGCTACCAGAGTGAAGGGTTTCGACGAGTTGATAACCGGCTAAAGTGGCTGTCATTGTTTTTTATTGCTATGTAAGCATTCTTAATATGCCCATGCAAGTTTAGATGTCTAATATATAACACAAAAGTATACATATTTTTACGAATACTAATTCCCTCCGAGGTTTTATTTTGATACATAAATTAGCCAATGTTGTGGGGCGGGCAAGATGCCCACCCCACAAGAAGTAGTTGAGTATTTTTTTATTTGTCAGTCGCTAAGTCGTGTACTAATGGTTACATTGACCTTGCTTTTGGTGTTGTTGAGAACCGTCACCGTGATTAGAGCCACGTTGCTGATTGTGGTGTTTATGACCGTGACTGTGGGAGCAGTTTTGTAAATCTTGCTTCATCAGATTTTCGCTGATTTCTCGCAAGGACTCATCTACAGGCTTTAAACCAATCCAAGCATCAATCTTTTCTACATCGAATCCTACCTCGCGGCGGTCGCCTATTTCTAACAAAGGACGGCGAATTAACAGAGGCTCTCTCAACATCAGCCCCAAAGCGGTTTCTGCATCAATTTTTTCAGGAACCACCTCACCAGATTTTACCTTTGGAGAGGAACGATTAAACCATTCGGCTACGGGGCGATCGCCAAAAAATGAACGCAACCGCTCAACTGTCCAAGGTTCTGTTAGCAGGTTGTATGCTATCACCTCATGACCAGCAGCTGTGAGCAAAACTTTTTGCTTAGTACCACCTTGACAGCCTGGTTTGCTATAGAAAATTACTCTTGCCATTTAACTATCTCCTAATTACTCAATTGTTTGTAGTTGCGCTTTAGCATTAAAGCGCCAACTACGAGCCGATGGGGAGCATCTCAGTGAAAGCAAATATACCAGATGAGAAACAAGACTCTTGCTCCCTCTCCTTGATAAGGAGAGGGTTGGGGTGAGGTTTTACAAGGTTTTTTACACTCATTGAGATGCTCCCAGCCGATGAAATTAATCCTGACGATTCCTAATTAAAAATTCCTAGCCTGATGAGTAACTGAGTCAAACTCAAATCTCTCATTTGGATCAGTTTCGCCGTAGATATTAAAAGTCACAGTTGGTTCATCACCCACTGCTTCTACACAGTGAATTGCATCGGGAGTAAAGCTAATAATGTCTCCTGGAAATAGAGCTACCTCTCCCGTTGCTTCAATTTTGTCCTGAAAATCTGGGTTATTAGTGCGTCGCCAAAAAGTATTTTTTTCCTGACCTTTTAACACCGCCACTATTCCCCACGTTCCATGATTATGAATGTTTGATCGGGTTCCTGGTGCAAATGTTACTGTTTGCACAGTCAACGGAAAACCCAATTCATCATATAGGAGTAAAACAGAGGTTCCCGTTTTGGGTGAAGGCTCTAAATATTGACTTCGCACCCAGTAGGAATTTACTATCAAGCGCCTTACGAGCATCCGAATTTCTGGCAGACGACTGGCTTCATCGTCAACACCATTGAGAACATCTTCCACCTCAGTTAAAAACCGATAAAGACGATAATTCTCTCTCAACAAATCCCATGCTCTCACAGATTTACAGGCTTGATACTGACCATCCCCTGTTAGCAGCCAATCTCTACCTTTCATAACTTTTAAATTGATAGCCCAGAAGATTGGATGACAATGATCGGAGAGACATTAGGAAGACTGCCTACAGGAGCTTTAGTAGGTATGATGATAGCAGGGAAGATAGAGTTACTATCAGTAGCCGCTCCCAATAGGGAGTAAGAGGAATATGATGTAGTAGATAACCAATTGTTCATGATTGTTCACCAAAAGGGCATTAGGCATTGGGCATTGGGAATTGGGAATGGGGCATTGGGAATTGGGCATTGGGCATTGGGCATTGGGCATGGGGCATTGGGCATTAATTCTTCTCCCTCATCCCCCTCATCCCCCTCATCCCCCTCATCCCCCTCATCCCCTACTCCCCATTCCCTACTCCCCACTCCCCACTCCCCACTTTGTTTCTAGAGAAGCACGTTGACTAATTAATCATCTTCTTCTACTGGACGTGTCAAAATATCCAGCAGAATCCCGGCACCAAAATCATTCTTTTCGTCTATCTGTTTGACTCTGGTGCTGATTTCTTTTGCTTCCTCGATCGCTCCCAACTTTGCTAGTACTAATCCAGAAGCAGCATAAGCATTTAAGTACAATCGAATTTGTGGGTCTTCTTTGCGATTGACTAATATAGGCTTAAGTTGCTCCCAGTCATCAGGCAATTTTTCTACTTCTTTAATTTTATCTAATAATTTGACTGTTGTTTGTAGTGCAAGAGAATAATTATTTTTATAATAGAAAAATCTATATGCTGCTACTAAGACATCTGTATTTTCACCAGTCTGTGCTAAAGCTTGTTGAATATACTTTTCCGATTCTGATGTGTTCTCCCAGCTTTGTGCAGCTAAAATTAATAGGTTTTTGATATCTTCTGGAACCTGAAACCATGAGAATTTATTTGTATTAGCTTGCATAATTTATTGGGGAGTGGGGAGTGGGGAGTGGGGAGTGGAGAGTGGGGAGTGGGGAGTAGGGGGATGAGGGGGATAAGGGAAATGAGGGGGATGAGGGGGAAGAATTAATCCCCAATGCCCAATGCCTAATGCCCTATGCCCAATGCCCCATGCCCTATGCCCAATACCCAATTTAAAACAAAGTGAGAACGTACACCAAAGTGAATAAAACAATCCAAATAATGTCTACGAAGTGCCAGTAAATTTCTGCCATTTCGATGAAAGTATGATTGGTTGCAGAATATTCACCGGGAAGACGCGATCGCCACAATGCACGTAATATCAATAACAGTCCCACAAAAACGTGTAAACCGTGGAACCCTGTCATGATATAAAAGCAGTTGGCGAAGACGTTGGTAGTCAGTCCGTATCCTAAAGTTGAGTACTCATAAACCTGACCACCTAAGAAAATTGCCCCCATGATTGCAGTAATTGCATACCATAGTTGCATTCCCTTGACGTTATTCTTTTTAATCGCTGTATCACCGAAGTGAATGACGAAACTACTAGATACCAAAATAATGGTGTTAATCGTCGGTACAAGTAGTTCTACTTCACTTCCTTCTGGAGGCCAAACTGCTGTAGTACCTCGGAAAAATAGATAAGTGGCAAAAAATCCCCCAAACATCAAGGATTCAGAAGCGAGAAACGTCAACAGTCCCCAAACTCTTAAATCTGGATGTTCTTCGTGTCCTACACTGTGATCTTCGCTTGTCGTAGCTATGGTCATATTGTTTACCCTCAAAGGTGAAGCGTCGGGCAATTCAATTCTTCACAGTCCTGATTTGCTTGTGGGATGGGTGTCTCACTTGTCCTAGATTAAGGCAGGATGCCCAAGCCCACAAGAGTTATTTCTTAACTAAGTACAGCATTTCATTAATTCGTAGCGAATTAAATTTGGTAATACCCAACAATGCTAATGC
This sequence comes from Nostoc sp., assembly GCF_036919575.1. Lineage (GTDB taxonomy): Bacteria > Cyanobacteriota > Cyanobacteriia > Cyanobacteriales > Nostocaceae > Nostoc. The sequence goes on from NZ_JBALBY010000007.1 coordinate 40,417, forward strand.
ATCGGCTTACATTGTTAATGCGTCGGGTTACATTGTTAATGCTTTGGCTTGCATTGTTAATGCGTCGGGTTACATTGTTAATGCATCGGGTTACATTGTTAATGCGTTGACTTGCATTGTTAATGCATCGGCTTGCATTGTTAATGCATCGGCTTGCATTAGACCTCTTGCAAAAGTCCCTAACACCCCACCCCCAACCCCTCCCCGTTTGCGGGGAGGGGAGACAAAGCGTAGCTTTGGCGGGGTGGGGTTCTTTCTTATTTTTGATTTATGCAAGAGGTCTATTAAAAACGCTACGCTTTTACGCAAAGCTGTACTAAATACTAGCTTCCGGTGTTGCAGATGGCTGTACTTCTGTACTATGACTATGACCGTAGTCATAAGGCCCATGAGTGACAACCGGCAACACTTCCCAGTTTTCAATTGCGGGTGGTGAGCTAGTTGTCCATTCTAAAGTCAAAGCTTGCCAAGGATTATCACCTGCCAAGGGTCCCTTCAGCCAACTGTAGATCATGTTGATGGCAAAGGGAATTACCGATATCCCCAAAACAAATGAACCAAAGGTACAAAGCTGATTAAGGTCGATAAATTGGGGGTCATACATTGCCACTCGTCGCGGCATTCCTTTTAAACCCAACTCGTGCATCGGTAAAAAGGTCAAATTTGTGCCGATGAAGGTAAGGGCAAAGTGAATGCGTCCCCAGGTTTCATTCAGCATTCGTCCGGTCATTTTGGGGAACCAGTGATAAATACCGGCGTAGATGCCAAACACAGAACCGCCAAACAGAACATAGTGGAAATGTCCGACAACATAATATGTGTCGTGGACGTGAACATCAAAGGGGGCTGTTCCCATCGTCACACCGCTTAAGCCGCCCATGACAAACATCGACAACAAGCCAATGGCGAAAAGCATCGCAGTGGTGAAGCGGATTTTACCACCCCAGAGGGTCGCAACCCAGGCAAAAATCTTTACGCCAGTGGGAACTGCAACGATGAGAGTGGAGATAGTGAAAAACATCCGCATCCAACCGGGTGTACCACTAGTAAACATGTGGTGTACCCAGACGAACAAACCGACAACGCAGATTGCTACACTAGAATAAGCGATCGCTTTATAACCAAAGATTGGCTTGCGGGAGTGAACTGGAATTACCTCCGACATGATGCCGAAGATGGGCAGAATCATTAAATATACTGCCGGGTGAGAATAAAACCAGAATAAGTGTTGATAAATTACAACGTTACCGCCTGCATCTGGTTTAAAGAAGGAGGTGCCAAAGTTGAGGTCAAACAATAGCAGTATTAAACCTGCTGCTAATACAGGTGTGGAGAGAAGCGCCAGCAGAGAGGTTGCCAAGATTGCCCAGCAAAACAGGGGTACTTGATCCCATTTCATGCTAGGAACTTTCATCATCAAAATGGTGATTACAAAGTTCAGCGAACCCAAAATTGAAGAAGTTCCTACCAAGACGATCGCCAGTATCCACATAGTTTGAGCGATTGGTGCTGTCACCAAGCTCAATGGTGGGTAAGCTGTCCAACCAGATTGCGAACCGCCAAAGATGAAACTACCTAATATGAGCGCACCTGCTGGTGGATTTAACCAAAAGGCGATCGCGTTCAGCTTTGGAAACGCCATATCCCTTGCACCAACCATCAACGGCACCAAATAGTTACCAAATCCCCCAATGGCGCTAGGGACAATCCACAGGAAGATCATAATCGTCCCGTGGTTAGTCATGAAAGCGTTATACAGATTGGGGTCGAGTAAGTCTGCATCTGGTGTTGCTAATTCGGCACGGATAGCGATCGCCATCAGTCCACCAATCAGATAGAACACAAACGCCGTGACCAGGTATTGAATACCAATAACCTTGTGGTCAACATTAAATGTAAAATAATCCTGCCATTTCCACGCCGGGGGATGGGAGGTGTGGCCAACCACCAGAGTTTTCGGTTTATTTTCTTCTGGTGGAGTATTCCGGGGAAATTCTACCTGCGTCATATTTTTGTCCTTTGTCGTTTGTCATTTGTCATTTGTCCTTTGTCTTTTGTCCTTTGTCATTTGTCAGTTATCTAATGTCGCCCATAGTAAAAGCACCCCACCAAAGTTGCGCTTTTGCTCCCCTCCCCGCCAAAGTTGCGCTTTTACTCCCCTCCCCGCTTGCGGGGAGGGGTTGGGGGTGGGGTTCCTAATGGTTAATTGAGCGGACATAATATTACCAATGACCAATGACCAATGACTAATGACTAATGACTAATGACCATTGACTCTAGAGTTGCTGCACTAATTCCCATATCATGGATGTGGGGCGCGAGAAACTCTGATGTTGATAAGTCGGCTGAATTAATTGCAACGACTTGATTGAGGTTTTGCTGTTGAGCAATCTGGTTTTCTGTCCGCCAGCTATTATATTCTTCTGGTGTGTGGACAATTACCTGTGTCCGCATTGAACCGTGATAACCACCGCATAACTCAGCACAAACTACGGGATATGTACCTGGTTTGGTGGCGACAAATCGTAATTCAGTGGGAATACCGGGAAGTGCATCTTGTTTCAGGCGGAAATTTGGCACCCAGAATGAATGAATTACATCTTGTGCTGAAAGGTTGAGTTGCACATCAGCACCGACGGGTATGTGCAATTCTCCAGAGGTAATGCCACTATCAGGATAGTTAAATATCCAGGCGTACTGTATGCCTTTAACATCAACAACTAAGTCGGCTGGTTTGTTTAGAGTTTGAGGAGACGCACCAATCCCAATTGTCGGGGCAATTGTTGGAGCAGTTGTTGCTTGGGAAGTATCGCTTAATGTCGCTGCAAGAGCAGTTCCCGGCATCTGAGCAACATGAGCTGCTGAATGAGGATGACCCGCAGGCTCAAAGCCTCCCATTCGGTTAAAAACATCTACACTGTAGATGCCCAAGAGGAGGACAATCACTGTTGGGATTGCTGTCCAAAAGACTTCTAAAGGAACGTTACCTTCCACTCGCACGCCATCGGTATCGTCACCCGGACGGCGACGAAACTGAATCAAAAAAACTACAATTGTTCCTTCTACCACTAAGAAGAGTGCGATCGCAATGGTAAACATGACGTTGAAAAAACCGTCTACCAAAGGCGCTTGTAACGATGCCTGCACCGGCATTAGAGTATGATTCTGACCAATCCAAATGCTGATTGCTGTAACTACTATTCCAGCAACCAGAGTCCATAGTGAAACAGGAACTTGTTGCATACATGCTACCTGCTTTGTAAACCGTCTTTAAACGTGTGATTTTCTAGCAATTGGGAATTGAGCACTTGTACTGAGCGTTGTCGAAGTATTGGGCATTGGTTATTTCTCCCCCATCTCCCTCATCTCCCTCATCTCCCTCATCTCCCTCATTCCCCACTCCCCACTCCCCATTCCCTTTTCACTTATTAACTTTCTAACGTGCAGCCATAAAAAATGGGGGAAACTTCCAGATTTTTTCCATATCTTTCCCCCAGAAAATTACAAATTATATTTCAACTCCTATGACAAAGTTAGCCCCCTGCTTTCACAAAAGCTAGTTGTTCCAAGGGACACTGTTAGACTCAGAGCTATTTAGTTCTAGACATAAACCGCCCGGAACTTTAGTTCCGGGCTAATAGCTAAAGTCCGTTTTAACGGACTATAATCTTTTCTCAGTCGTCTTTAGACAACTTTCGCTATTAGACTCAGAATTCATTCTGAGGCGGGCTAGATGAGAATGAAATAGCACTGTTGTTAGACCTAATATTGATTAGGCTATATTAGCAGCAAGTTTAAATTTGTTAATAGCTAACATTTAGCGATTTACGGATTTGTTTACTGTGAACTTTTTCTTAGTTCCGGTAAATATTTAATATTCCCCTCAAGTTACCTTGCCTAGCGCATTTGCGCTTTCTACAAACAGTGCTTCCTTGAATGAACAACAATTTTAACTACTTCCAAAAACCTTAATTGTTTAATGCAACATGGGTGTAGCAGTTCTTCGGACAAATCCGTGAACACGCTTCACAACCAATACAGTTATCTGGAGAAGTAACTGCCATTACTTTCCGTTCAATTTCTTCATCATCTTCATCTTCTACAAATTCACCTTCTTCATTCAGCGCCTTCAAACCTAGCACATTGTACCCGCATACTTTAACGCATCTGCCACAGCCGATACATTTGTCCTTGTCAATTTCCTGAGCAAATTTTGGTGTCCAAGTCTTACCGCCAAATGTCAAACCTGTTAGTTGTGCCATGAATAAATCCTCGGCAATTTTGCCTGTCAATCTGTTTGTGCATTAATCATCATATTATCCTAACCTTTTCTTTTGTTGTATTCAAAAATTACTTTTATCTCATCAAATTTCGATGACTTTGAACACAATACAAAATTATTTTTATTTCAAGAAGTTATTGACAGTAATTATTATAAATATTTAATTATCCTCGTTCCTATGCTCTGCATGGGAACGCATTCATTGAGTCTCTGACTCAATTTCTGACTGAAGGCAGCAGCCCCTAATCAGCCATTCCCACCTACAGCATAAGGAAAAATTGAGGTAAAGCCTCGTGTAGATGCAGTTTTATTATTTCCAGCAAATGCAACTATATCTATAACAGTGATGATATTCTTTTTCAAATATATTTAGGTTTAAGCAAATAAATCTAGATAAACAGTATACCTATATACAAAATTATATGTTCATTAGTTACAGTTTGATATATGCAATATGTATTTTATCAAGCAACAATTTTAATTTTTTTTGATCAAATTATTTAGATAAATGGTGACAAAAGGAATATTATGATTTCATCTCAATAAACAGAATTAATTTATGAAGGAACTGTAAACTTGATGGCAGAATATTACCCTACATTAAATATTAAAATTATTAATAAATCCGAGGAAGTCCAATTGCAATAAGCTTAATTTTTCCTTATAAACACCTTGAGTAAGGTTTTATGGTCAAAGCTTAAATGTTCATTAAGTACCTAATAAAATAAATGTTAAGATTTTTTTCTAAGCTCAGTACGAACAAATTAATCATTTTTTTCATGAAATGTATAGTTAATAAGAAGTTTTCTTAGGCTCAGTTTTAAAGCCTTAAATATCTTCCAATTGGATGCGAAGTCAAAATATGGATGTGGGGATTGAGTGTGGTGAGAAAAGATAATTCTCGCCAGAAAGATAATGTTGTAGCGAGTCATGATTGAAGAAGAATTCAGAAGTCAGAATTCAGGAGCGGAGCCGGAGACTTCCGAAAGCTCCGGTCAGAATCAATCAGTCGCGGGTCTGAATCCCCGACTGAATTGTTGCACCACCAAATCCTAGATTTGGTGGGGGTCTAAAAAGAGGTTATTCATCCGCTTTTTAGGTCAGAATTCATTCTGAATTCTGACTCCTGACTCCTGAATTCTGTTCGATAAACAGGACTCATCCAGGGGAGACCTGAAACAGACATCTCAACGATTAGAGTGGGAAAAGAGCCAAATGCCTTATACAATTCCTAACAACAGTTGCGTTGGATGTGACAACTGCCGCCCCCAATGTCCTACGGGTGCAATCAAAATAGAGGACAATGAATACTGGGTTGATCCTGGTCTTTGTAATAATTGTGAGGGCTATTATTCAGAACCGCAATGTGTAATAGCTTGTCCAACTAATTCCCCCATTCCCTCGCAGGCGAAAAAGGGGAGATGCAAAGTTGAGCCGAGAGATGCTACCAGCTTAGACTTGTTTTCTAATGGCAAGAATAACCCATTTGCTTCAGCGATCGCAATTTGGGAAGCTTGTAATGTATTGGCGCAACGCACATCTTTACATTGGGAAACCGATGAAGATGGCTACATAAGTTACAGCCGACAAGTCAACCAAGGCCGAGGTGCGATCGCTTTTCACATCCAAGATCCATTCAAAGTTAACGACAAGGCCACAGATATAGCAGCAATTGAGGGGCTTGACATCAGAGCCGCTTGCATACATCTAATTTTTGCAGCTTATGCCACAGCCTTAGATCAACCTTGGGAGCAAGAATTTGCGATCGATGAACGACAAATCGAGAAATATTTGGGGATGGAGAAACGCAAAGATTTGAGCAAAGCTGCCAAGCTAGCTTTAATGAAAAATATCGTTCAGCAAGCTTGCTCACTGATTATCTCCATTGACTGGCCTCAACAAGGTCGAATTAACGGATTCTCTGTTACAGGAAGCCGCTTATGGCACTTAGTAGACATTCAGCACCACTTTCAAGAAGACAATCTCGGATGCAAATATCTGATTGGGCTAACTTTTAAAGTAAAAGTAGGTATTTGGGCAAAATATTTCTTAAACAAACAAGCATGTAAAGAGCGAACCGCATTCTATCAATACGGCAGTCTTCCCAAAACGCTGCTAACCACAGTCATGAGCATTTGGCAGCAACATGAAGGCGCAGTCCGACTAATGCTGTGGTTGCTGTTTAAAACCAAAATGGGCAAAGAACAACGCATTACCATTCCTACCTTGCTGCGTATTGCTTACGGTGAAGAAAAAGTCGCCCTCGCATCCAGACAACGGGAAGAACGCAAACGTCTGCTGCGAACTTTTGAAAGCGATTTAGAAATTCTCAATCACTATGGAATGAAACCACTTTTCGATCCAGTTACCTACCCACCAGAAATTCAACCTTTGTGGGCAAAATTAGTTGATCTTCCCGAAGATCCAGATGAAGCATTAGAATTTTGGACTAATGACGGTGGTGCCGAAACTCGCCTCACAGACACAGGCCCCCGTGGTAAGTGGAATCTGCTAATGAATGCGCGAATTTTGGCTTTTGAACTCCCACCAGAATGGGAACAGCAAATTTCAGAATCAGAAAAAAAGCAACGACGAACTGCTAAAGCCAAAAGGAAGCCCAAAGCTACAAACGATTTGCTGGGTGAACAGATTTTGCAGGCGCGAAAAAATTTGAATCTCTCCCAAAGGGAGTTAGCAAAGCTTACAGGTAAAAGTCAAAGCTGGATTCGAGATATCGAAAATGGTCGTTTAAAAGCTAAGTTAGAAGACCAAGTACTATTACGGAAAGTCTTAAATATGGCTTAATCTTAATTTTGGATTTGGAATTTGGAACTTAAACGCAAAGGGGCGCAAAGGGAAGCGCAGAGGGGCGCAGAGTCTTGCCAAATTTAGTTCACTACGAATTAATTAAAAGCTGTATCTAGTAAAACATTGTACTAATTAGTAACAAAATCTCTGCGTCCCTCTGCGTTTAAAAACTCTCTACTTTTATGTACTATAACTCATCACTTTATTAGAGGTAAGCCAGAGACTACCTACAGCATATTTACTAACTACCAACTCTTGTGTAGCATTACATGAACTCTTCAGTTGTTGAGTCTTAGTTTCATCTTTCACAAGTTTAGCCTGGTAAGTGTAGAGAGAACCAGAAGGCTTTTCAAAACTTAGTTCAGCGAGAATAGTATTATTGTCTAAACTTTGCTCCAAAATTTTGCCTGCAACTTTGTAGTTAAACCAATCCCATCCGTTCTGGAGGATTAGTTCTCTTTCCAAAATCTGAAGTGCAGCAGGCAGAATTCCCCAGCCTCGATAGACTTTATTTAAGCATTGAATATCTCCAGTCCGCGTCAAAATCGATCGGAATGAATCTTGATCGAGAACACCGTAATATCTTCCTTCTGGCAAATCTATAACTGTTGGTGCAAACCGATGTCCACCAAAGTGCGATGATTTCCAAATTCGCACGTTCTCCAAGCACAAATCAGCAATAGTCGCTGTTAACTTGAAGTAAAAGGGAGCGCCATATCTGGCACAGCATTTATCATGGCTACCGTGGGTACACACTAAAATATCTCTAGTTGTACTTGTTTCTAACTCAGAATTAGAATTGATACCCCATAACCATTTTTGGACAACTGCTGCTACTTGCTCAATATTTGTTAGCTTAAACTCTTGCTTGCAGAAACCATTACTCAGCCCCTCTTTTCTTTGATAAATCAAAAGTGTAGTGTAGTTTACTTTGTGTGATATATCATTAGCAATTAAGAGGAATCTAATTGGTAGTTTAGCACGCTTCACTTCTTCTACCAAAATCCTCAAATTATGGGGCACCCACTTGGAATTAAAGGCTTCTGATGTCCAAGGTAAAGGACACTCAACTAAAATATAGGTTTGGTAATTAGTGGCATTACCAATAATATCTTCTCCTGCTAGCCGTGAATTGTCAGAACAAAAAACAGTATTCATCTAACTATACTCATTAGCGTATTTTATGGACAAAAGGTATTAGAAAATACAATTGTGTTCTTAGCTACAATATCCTTAACTCAAGGAGATAAAAAAGAACAATATGTATTTGCCAGTTCAAACTAGGTAGCAATTTTATAACATCATTTCTAATCAACCTCTTCCCCGTTAATAAATTCTCCACAATAGAGATAAACAGTGTCAAGAGATATTTTTCCGTAATAGCGGCGTTAATTTTGTATCTAGTTTTATAGTTATCTGGTATTTCATAAATTTTCACTTGCTGAAACTCGGTTTTTCTGAAGTTGGTTTTTTTGGCAAAGTCAAATATATTACTTGATAAACAGTTGGTGCTTTGGCAAGCCAATACTGTTTTAAGACTTTTTCCACACTATCTGCTTTTAATGTATCTATAGATTTATACATATTGCAAATAATTCTCAATTAGATGAGAAAAAATAAAAATAATTAAATCAGGGGTAAATGCTTTACTGCCCTTTACTCCATGCGGGATAAGTTAATGATCAAAACTAGTGACTAATTATTAGCAGCGTCACTGACATCAACATTAACAAAACTGGTATTTAGCTTTTTACCTAATCTAACTTCCTGAAGCTCTTGTCAGGGTTTGATGATAGGCATCTGCTTTGACTGTAACTGAAGTCAATAATAAATGCAAGTATTTGATAATCTTTATAAGTTTTTACAATTTGTCGCCTCCAGGAAGTTGGTTAAATCAAGGTTAACGGGCATTTTATAATGGAAATAGCTGACTAGAACAAGCATTGATACTTTCAATCTAATAGATAAACTTTTGTAATTGTAACAAATTGTTGCTAGTAAGGGCGCACTTACTAATCCAAATATCTGTAGCTATGGCGATCGCATATTTCTACTTTCATGCAGAATTGAATCATTTTTTACCACAACATCACAAGCAGATGAGAATCTCTCATTTTTTTGAGGAGAAAGCCTCAATAAAGGACATGATTGAGTCGTTGGGTGTCCCTCATCCAGAAGTTGATTTTATAAATGTTAATGGTGAATATGTAAATTTTTCTTACATTGTTTCGGATGGAGATACTATCAATGTTTATCCAATTTCAGCTAGGAGTGTTATTATACCAAGCGTTTCTGTTCTGCCAGAACCGCTTAGTATTATCGGCTTTGTTTTAGATATTCATTTGGGCAAGCTAGCGACATCTCTACGACTTTTAGGTTTTGATACTTTATACCGCAATGACTACGAGGATGAGAAATTAGCCCAAATATCCTACAGCCAAGCGCGGATTCTCTTGACTCGTGATAAAGGTCTATTGATGCGTAGTTTGGTAAAGCACGGGTATTATGTTAGAAACACTAACCCTCAACAACAAATCCTAGAAGTACTGCAACGCTTTGACTTGTTTAAATTAATCTCACCATTTAAACGGTGTTTGCGCTGTAATGGGTTATTAGAGCCTGTAGATAAGCAATTTATCATTGACCAAGTGCCAGAAAATGTGCGATGCCTACGGCGGCAAGCTACGCAGATTGATGAATTCCGCCGTTGCCAAGACTGCGTAGTTTACCGCCGTAGGCATCGCATTTATTGGAAAGGTTCCCATTATGAACGATTACAACAGTTTATTGATGGGGTACTTAACTCACAAAGAGGTGAGTAACTTAAGTCATGCCAATTATTTAACCACCTGAAATATTGGCACTAATTATTTGAGTACCCCCGATTCTAGGATCTTCATCTTCCCGATTCAAATCATCAGGAGTGGGGTTTTGCTTACTCTGTCCACTAACTTCGTCTGGTTCAATAGGATCTGCCTCTTGAGCTTTATCGATATCAAGAGAGCGAGGAGCTTCTTTGGCGTGAGAGAAATCGATGAGTGGATTGGGTTGATCGGGAGTCATAAGTTACTAAATTATTATGGCGTTTTCTATAGTGTTAAATTTATTTTGCTTGCAAACATCTTTCTTGAGAAAGAAACCACGTATTCTAATAATTCAAAAGAGGTATAAACAACTATGACATTAATTTTAGCTCTCGATTTTGGTGGAACTAAACTGGCGGCAGGATTGGTAAATATCGGTTCTAGAAAGTGGTTGCGTTATGAACGTCGTCTCTCGCCAGTAGGTGCAGATGCTAGTACTGACTTGGAAATTATGCGATCGCTCATTTACTCGCTGTTAGAAGACGCAAAACCTGCTGCGATCGGTGTCAGCTTTGGTGGCCCAGTTGACGCTTCGACAGGGACGGTGCGATTATCTCATCATGTCGCCGGATGGGAAAATATTCCTCTCAAAGAGTTGTTGGAGAAGGAGTTTGGCGTTCCTGTTGGTGTAGATAATGATGCTAATGTTGCTGCTTTGGGTGAACATCGTTTTGGTGCCGGTCAGGGATACGATAGCCTGTTTTACATAACTGTTAGCACTGGCGTGGGTGGTGGTTGGATACTCAACGGGCAGCCTTGGCGGGGTGCTGGTGGGATGGCTGGCGAAATTGGACATATAGTTGTAGATCCTGCTGGGCCAGTATGTTTATGTGGTAAGCGGGGATGTGTGGAACGTTTGGCTTCGGGGCCTTATATGGCGCAAAATGCTAGGGAAATTTTGGAAAACGAACCGCAGAGGCGCGGAGGACTCAGAGATGGAGAGGTTTTGAGGGGTTTGGTGGGGGATAATTTAGAGTTACTGACGGGGCAGTTGGTAAGTGAGGCGGCGGCGGCTGGTGATGATTTGGCTAAGGAAGTTTTGCATAAGGCTGCTTGGGCGCTGGGTGTAAGTATTGGCAATGTGGCGAATTTGATGAATCCGCAGCGCTTTGTGTTGGGAGGCGGTGTGACGAAGGCGGGGGCGGATTTTTGGCAGATGGTGCAACGGGTGGCGCGGGAGACGGCTTTGCCGGAAGTTGATTTTGAAATTGTGCCGGCGGTGTTGGGGGATGATGCGCCATTGTGGGGCGGTGTGGCGATCGCTTTGATCACAAATCCCGAATTTGTAAATGAGTGATGCCTGGAGCGAAATGCAAACAGAATTAGTTATTTTTGATTGTGATGGAGTATTAGTAGACAGCGAGGTATTAGGTAATCGCGTTCTTGTGGAATTTGTCGCTGAGTTTGGACTTGCAATGAAACTTGAAGAAGCCATTTTGTTATTTAAGGGTTGCAAAATGGCTGATTGTGTTGCTGTCATTGAGCAAAGACTTGGGAAAAAGATGCCGCAAGATTTTGTAACTCAGCTTCGTTTGCGTACTGCTGAAGCATTCAAGCGTGAACTACGTCCTGTAGAAGGAATAGAAGCAGCTTTAGACAAGATTAATCTACCTATTTGCGTTGCTTCCAGTGGCCCACCTGAAAAAATTAAGTTAGCTTTGCGTGTAACTAACCTACTGCCTCGATTTGAAGGACGTATCTTTAGCTCATATGAAATTGGAAGTTGGAAGCCAGCACCTGACTTATTCTTATACGCGGCTAAAAAGATGGAAGTTCAAGCTGCATCCTGTACGGTTGTAGAAGATAGCGTTTTGGGTGTACGTGCAGGTGTTGCCGCTGGTATGAGAGTTTTAGGTTACACCGAGCCAAGTGAGGCTACTCTATTTGAGGCATGTGGAGCGCGTGTGTTTTACTCCATGTACCAACTGCCTTCTTTATTGTCACACCATTAGACTTATTGCATGAATCAGAGGATGTATAATTCAGAATCAGAATATTTCATGACCTACAGGCTTTCCACTGTCAATTTCATCATGTAAATTATCGGGTGTTAATCGTGATAGTAGTTCATCGGGGTCATGTACTTTTTCACGGGAGCATCCCAATTTTGCCAAAAGACACAGGACTGGTACAAAAACCCTGTACAAACCTCTTACCTTTGCGTTCTTTGCGTCCTTTGCGGTTCGTTATTTTATTCTCCGCATGAGTTCAAATACCGTATAAAAATAAACTTGCACATTTGGGATGCTCCCCTTTTTCACTTAAGCAAGGTAAGTTGCTCGTAATGCTTTGCAATGCTAAGGATTCTATAGATTGACCAGTTAACTCAGCAAAATGATGCAATTGCTCAAACAGAGATTCTGGAATTTCTAACGTCAGCTTTTGGTTAGTCATCTTTGGACAGATTTGATTATTGTTTTCTTTAACCTACTATAGCAATCCTATTTGAGTTGTGAAAATGCGCGATGTCCAGATCCCCGACTTCTTCGAGAAGTCGGGGATCTAATTTTTCACGAATGATTTAGGATTGCTATATCATTGTTGAATATTTTGACGAAATTCTCTAATCGCTTCCAAAGGAGAGGATAACAAAAGACAACGATTGAGTAAGGATAAATCTAATTCTGGTAGCAACTCACTTTTAACAACTTTTTCATATTCTTCTTCTCGTAAGCAGTAAACCTCAAATGTGCCATCTTCCCAAAACCAAACTTCCGGCACTTGCATTAATTTGTACTTCTGTAATTTGATGGGACTACCGCTAGTAATCACTACTTCAATACAGAGGTCTGCTACAGGTTTGTCGGTTCCAAAGCAATAAGATAAATCTGCTTGATATTCTACTATCTTGGGAATAATCTGGCTAAAACTGCCACTGGGGAAAAATTCAATGCCTTTGACTTCAAAATAAGTAATCAATAGTCCAGCGATTAAACACTTAATCACTTCATGAGGCTTACCAATAGTCACAATTTCTAAAATTCCCTCACAATAAAACAACCGCACCCCTGGCACATTTTCAAAGCTAGCTTGAATCGCTTTGAACTGTTCCCAACTTAATCCACGCTTGAAGAAGCGTTGTTCTTCTGGTAAACTAACAGCATTTTCTAATGTTTGAGTCATAATATTTTTCGCTCTCACGGTTAGTAGTCACGAAATTTATCTCATTTCCATCTTAAGTCAAAACCAAATTATCCCGGTGAATCACGGTTTCCACACCGGCATAACCTAAAATTGTCGAAATTTCCCGCGAATGACACCCGCGAATCTTTTGCAGTTCATTACTGTTGTAATTTACAAGTCCTCTAGCAATTTCGTTACCGTTGGTGTCACATAATTGCACGGCGTCTTGTGTGTCAAACTCTCCTTCTACTACCTTAATTCCAGCAGCTAATAACGATTTTCCCGCCAGAGAAATTGCCGCGATCGCACCTTCATCTAAATACAATTTACCCGCAGGTACAAGTCCGTAAGCTATCCAACGTTTACGCGCCGAAGTTGGTTCAGGTTGCGGTTCAAAATGCGTCCCAATAAGTTCACCTTGGATAATTTTTTCGATATTCCGGGGAAATCGCCCTTGGGTAATTACAGTCCGCACTCCAGCCGCGATCGCAATCCTCGCAGCTGAAATTTTTGTCACCATACCGCCAGTACCCCACTGAGAACCTTGGGAACCTGTTTGTATTTGTAATTCTGCTAATTCCTTAATGCTACTAACTAAAGCGATCGGTCGCGCATCTGGTACGGAACGCGGATCAGCTGAGTATAACCGATCGACATCAGTGAGCAAAAATAGCCAATCTGCTTCTACTAAACTGGCAACCAATGCCGAAAGGGTGTCATTGTCGCCAAATTTTAGTTCGTCTATTGCTACGGTATCATTTTCATTTACTATGGGGATCACTCCCAGTCTGAGTAGTTCCTGAAAAGTGTTGTAGACATTGAGATAGCGGCTGCGCTGTACCAAATCACTACGAGTCAGTAATACTTGGGCGATCGCCTGTTGCAGAGTAGTAAATAAATCATCATATATACGAATTAACCTGCCTTGTCCAACTGCTGCTACAGCCTGTTTTAGTGCGATCGCTTTGGGACGTTCAGTTAAGCCCAACCGCGCACAACCTACCCCCACAGCGCCAGAGGAAACCAAAATCACCCGATGTCCTTGGCGTCTTAAATGGCACAGTGTTTCCGCCAAGGTAGCGATCGTAGAAAGTGCTAATTGTCCCGTTTCTGGTTGAGTTAGGCTAGAAGTGCCGATTTTGACAACAATTGTTTTAGTCATTGGTCATTAGTCATTGGTCATTGGTCATTAGTCATTTTCGGCTATTAACAAATGACAAATGACAAAGCACTAAAGAAATTGTAAAGCGCCAATCCTTCTATAGTGAAGGCTGACGCTTTACGGGAGTATATTTACTTAGTATGCTTTAGGGTCTTTTTTGGCTGACCCCATGTTATTAATACTTATGATCCCCGATTTTTGGATGACAATAAGATTCCTTAATCATTTCTTTAGATTTACTTTCCTGACGATTTCTTAACTTTTGTGAATCTTAGTTTTCTTGGGGGTAATAGAGGCTCCCAGAATTTCTGATATCCAGACTTCAAAGTTGCGGATGGGATGAGAACGGAGGGCTGCGTCGGCATGAATAATCGGTTCGACTAAAATGGTAAACATTCCCAGGCGATTCCCTGCTAAAACATCGGTAAATAAGCGATCGCCTACCATCCCCACTTGATGCACTGGTAGATCCATTCCCCTAAGTGCTGCCCTAATTTTGCGTCGAGAGGGTTTGGCTGCACCTAAGTAGTAAGGTAGATTAAGCGATCGGGCAATTCCACCAATTCGCGCTTCACTCAGGTTGTTACTCACCAAGCACAATGCAGTACAGGGGCGAATTTGCTCTACCCAATCTCGTAGTTCTGGGGAAGCTATCCCGACTCTAAAGGGTACTAAAGTTTCATCTACATCCAATACCAGCCCCTTCAGCCCGTATTTTTGGATAATATCTGGTGTTAGGTTTAACACTGAACCCTCTAAAATCAAGTCAGGCTGTAAAAGATTGTTCCAGGTCATAGTCAACAGTCAAATTTAAATAGCTCAGACAAATGAGCATAACCCAATATAGTTTAGTTAGTCGAACTCGATCCTGGAATATCTCCCTGAACATTTTGAGATAAAATCCCTAAAATCTTATCTATCTCTTTAATGTAATAATTACTCAAATCAATAAATATATCGTTTTCTTCTAACTTCAAAAACTTCCAAATATCCCCCGTTGTTACCGCGCCGTAAATTATCCTAATTTCATTTCCTTCTTGTTGATTAAACAATTGTGCTGCCAACATTGCCGCCGCACATTGACCTAATCCACCTTTAATATTTTCATTTTTTGCTTCAATAATAACCACCACTGGTACATTAATCGTTAGTTGCTCTTTAGAACGACTGATGATAAAGTCACAATAGCCATTCAGACCTTTTTCTGCATCTACATTAAAATCTGTTCCCGAAAACAAACTAATTGGATAATTAGCCCTGCGTCTTACCTCCAACAATATCGGAGTAATAATCATTTCGGAACGAGCTTTTTCAGTATTAATTGCTAAAGCTAGTTCTGTAGTTTCTTCTAAAGAATTTTTGAGTTTATCGCTTGGCTGTAAAGGTTCTATCTTGGCAAATAAATCAGCTTCTTCATCAATGCGGATGCTGAATGACTTTTTAAATTTACCTAATGTAAAGTCACTATAAGCCATTTTCAGCACCTCATACCAATTTTGGATTTTGGATAATGGAATTGAAAATCTCTAGCAACTAAAGGGACTTCCAAATAAAAAAATATCCCAAAACTGACGCGAAAACCCTCTCTATTTCTCTCCTCTCTGTGTTCTCTGCGCCTCTGTGGTTCGTTTCTTTGGATAATTTATTTCTTGGAAGTCCCAAAATGCTTTTTTCAGGATTTTAAACAATACTAATAGTCCCAATTTAGTGTCAATGTTTCATTGCTTCCACATTAAAAGGGACATGGCAAAAGATTTAAGTAAATTTTGATTACAATGAAAAATTCCCAATTAAAAAATTCAAAATGAAAATATTACATTTTGAATTTTTAATCTTATTCGACTTCATTAAACAGATGTTCCTCTAACAGAGGTTGCACTTTGCGAAACTCCTCTGGCGAGAGTAATTCAGGTTGACCTGTTTTCGCTATCCGTGCAAAAAATAACAGGGGATCGAGGGGTGTATAAATTGCATACTCCTGATCTTCATCATAAAAGCTAGCGAGTAGCTGTAATTGCTCAGGCTCTAAATCTGCCTCTTCGTCTTCAATTTCTAAGGTGAAAAGCTCTGATTCTTCAACTGGCGGTAAATCACCTGCAACAGTCAGAGCATAGGCTGTGTTCTTCAATATCAGGTTCTGCTCAGATAGTACAGCTTGGGCAGTGCCAAAAATTTGCTCAATGGTGCTGTCGTCTTCTACCAGAACCGCCTCTTCTTCCTCACCCTCACCTTCCCAAGAAAAAATTTCTACAGGTGAGTCTACAGGAAGAAGTAAAACGTATTCTTGCCCATCTACCTCCAGGGAATGCTCTATGTAACATTCGAGCGATCGCCCTTTGTCATCGGTTAAAGTGATGGAACCCGCATGAGCGTTATCATTTTCTTCAGGAAATGGAGAGGAAAACATAGCCGAAATGTAGAATTTTAATAAATACCAGCAACTTGAAAAATCGCTTAACTATTTAATCACATATTACGTCAACCAAATAGCTTTACACGTAGATACAACTGCTGGGTAATCGTTTTCAGAATATCATGTTAAAAGCTATCAATACTGAATAACCGCCACTGAACTGCGGCAGTTGGCACGCTTAACATCCAGCCATTGTTGCAAAATCAAAGCGGCTGCTTTGCGGTCAATCAAACCTTTATGGCGTGACGGGGAGCGGTTCTCAGCTATCAGCATTTGCTCTGCTTGAAATGAAGTTAATCGCTCATCCATATATTCCACAGGCAGTTTCAGCGCTCTAGCAAGTCTGGTAGTAAATTTCTGAACTTGACGCGCCTGAAATCCTAGTGAGCCATCCATTGAATAAGGTAAGCCCATAACTAGAATTTGCACCTCGCGTTCATTAACTATTTGTCGGATTTGCTCGACATCCTGCTCAAAAGATCTGCGCTCAATTGTAGTGATTCCCGTGGCAATTAAACCCGTGCGATCGCACCCGGCAATACCAATCCGCTTGCGACCAAAATCTAGTCCCAACGCTGAAATAAACGGTTTTGCTTGCTCTTGGGATATCACACTAATTCTCCTGCTGTGCATCTGCTGATTCAGGAATCGGCGATGGTTCTATGTTAGGGTTTTTTACCGAAAAGTTAATCGGTTCTGACAAGCTTTGCAACGGTTTATCTGACGATGGCAACTTTGGTGGTTGTATCCATGACATCCCACCTGGTATAGGTTTACGTGACGGTTGTAAACCTTGTAGCATATCAGTCCACTGAATCCCTTCTAAGGAGACGAATTTAGACTCCCGTAGCTTGTGCCACACAGAGCGAGACATAACTAATGTATGTTCTATGCGTTTTGCTCCAATTCGCTCCAAATACTCTTCTCGCTCTGCCTGATAGTCTGAGGAAGCTAGTTGCAAACCTTGCTGGGGAAAATCTTGGGCAATGCGAGCCAGTTGAGATAATAATTCTGGATACAGCCAAGTGTAAGCAGGATGAACCGTCAGCGTTGCAGCGTGAGGAACTTCACCATTCCGGTCAAGTTGCACCTGAAAATAGCCGATCGCAGCTTTGCGTTGGGGTTCAAATACGTAACCACTGACTACTTCTGTTTTCGTCAGCCATTGCGTCACTGCATCAGTTAAAGCGCCGAACAAACTGGTTTTAAAGTCGCGGGTATTGCGGTCAAAAACCTGACGTACCAAAGGTGGCATCGATGCCGTATCAAGCTGATATAGTAACTGGGCATCAGCATTACTCACTGGCAAGAGGTTGGGCAAATCTGGCTCTGCTTGTGCCAATTCAGCCAGTAATTCTGGCCCAATTTCCCAGTACGTCATTTCTGCCAGACGCTGGAATCCATTTTGTCGATATAGTGCCAGCGCCTCAATGTCGTTGATGTTAACTTCCAGTAGCCAAGTGCGAGCTTCCAAAATCGATTCAAAGCAATGACGCAAAAGTTGCGAGCCAATTCCTTGTTTATCGACACCACGCTCTAACAGCACTTGATCAATCCGCCAAGTACTGCGTGTCCGGTTAAACGGTGACACTTGAATCATTCCTAGAAGCATCCGCCCTTGCTCTGCAACGTAGGCACAGAGGCGATATTGTAGCGGGTTAGGAAACCAACTCAAAAATTTGAGTAATCCATACCAGCGACGCAGCATGAGCATCTGGCTGATGGCAAAACCTGCTCCCTTGGGAGTGAGGGCTGCGAATGACTCTTGAGTTATGCGCTCAATCCCATCCAAATCCCGGTATTGGAGTGGTCGGATAACAACGCTGAGGTTTCGGGGAAGTAATGAAGTCATTTTAATTCGAGCCGCCATTTAGCCTTAACTAACTGATCTTCAAAGGGACTGCTGCAATAATCTTAACTAGTTTCTGCTGCTCTTAGAAACTTGATTGTAGTAAACTAGAATTATCTAGGCAGCGCTACTGGGTCTTATTCCTGCTTCTACCAAGGTAGTCGGCTACAACAGTCCACAGGCGTAAATTCAGGTCAAGCCAACCTTACTTGTACCAATATTAAACTTGATTACTAATATACTGCGGATATCACTTGGCTTGGTTTTCGCTTTTGATGGGTAGCAGATATATTAGTTTTAAAGTTGAAAAATATCATATCACTATTTTGAGCCAGCGCGTTAGGGAGCCAGTACGAAGACCGTTTTCCCGTCGCTGCTTCGAGTGCGCTCAGGACAAGTCTTGTCTTGTGTCTGGCTCTGCCGACTTGTAGCGACTGGTGTTGACTTCAAAAGAATCCCCATAACAGATAAGTTGATGTGCAGCTAAATTGCATAACACGAAAACCCAAAAATATTGTAGTGCGGGCAACATGAGCGCGTCCAATATACAAATTAAATACGCAACAGCTTAACAATGGATAATTTTAGTAAAGTATTTGGTGATTTAGTGTACCTCTCTACTATTGCCTCAAAAGGGTGATTTGAGTAACTTAATACTTAAAAAAGCCGAAAAAGCAGACCTTGTGAGAACACCATTGGCATTGATCCAACAACATCTGCCTTTATTTTATGGGAATTTTGATTAAAATTTGTATATATTTATAGCCCTTGTCGAGAAACGAGCTTTTCAAAGTGGGCTTGGGTTTGATGGAGTAATTGCTGGCGACTATCTACCAGTGTTTGTTTCAGGGGTGGAACAAGATTGCGAGCTTGCAGAGTCATGTGAAGTTGCAAGTTGGCGACATATTCACTGAAATCTTGATTCACTTCATCTGCGCCCGCATCCGTTAATAAATTTGATTCCATTGCCACTGTGTTCTCCTGTGTTAATCCTGTGCTGTTTCTCTTCATGACCAAAAATTATCACGTTGTTTGGACTAACTTCTGAATTTGCAATGAAGTTTAACGCTTCTTAGGGATAGCGATCGCTGTCGGGTTTTCATCTGCCCATTAAAATCTCAAACCAATACCACCTTGTACGGAGATAGCTGTACCACTGCTATCACGGTAGGCATCAAAAGCGATGATCGCGTTGCCAAAAAGCACAGTATTGCTATTTGGGATCATATAATCAATGCCCGGTTGTAAAGCAAAACTAATTTTGTCACCCACAGGAGAAGATCCACCACCACCAGCCAACACCAACCCAGCACCCAGGTAGGCATCAGCTTGCCAGTTGAGGGGGAAATCGTAGGAAACCGTTGGCACAACTGCCGTATTATTACCAATTAACACTTGAGCGCGGAGTGAAATTGGTGCTTCCAAAAGCTTGTAGCGTCCCGCTATCACCCCTCCGAGTTGGATACCATCGGTAATACCAATAGCGGGGCCTATACCGATATAACTGCCATAAGCTACTTGAGCTTGTGCTGGTTTCGTACTAGCCAGACTCAAGACCAAACCAGCCCCCAAAACTGAAACCAAATATTGAATATACTTCATAACCGACTCCTCACACCAATTTGTCATTTGTCATTTGTCATTTGTCATTTGTTATTGGCCAAACAGGGCAATTCAATTTTGGATTTTGGTGAAGCAGCGCGGGAACAGGGGGTTTCCCCCATGAGTGACTGCACCAAGCCGTCCCTTGCGCGTCTCCCCTTGGGAGAAGGGATTGACGATTTTGGATTAAATTTCAATTCTTTAATCTAAAATCTGTCTTGAAAAGTTTGCTCAAACTCCTCCACCCCCGCACGCAACTTTATGTCTCCGACACGCTCTTCGCGTTCGCAAAATCTAAAATCTAAAATTCTTACTCCCTCATCTCCCTCATCTCCCTCATCTCCCTCATCTCCCTCATCTCCCTCATCTCCCATCTAATTCTACGGGCAACGGGGATGAATCCCTCCTTGAGTACAAATGTATGCTAATTGCTTGGAATCTAAATTTTTGGCTTGAGAAAAATCAACCCCTTGGACTACGGCAGATACTGAGCCTAAATCTGGGGTTTGGACAAATTGATCTGCTGGATCTTGTTTGGTAGGGGCGAGAATTACCCCCTTAAAATCGGCTCCGGCGACATTTGCCCCTCGTAAATCTGCAAGACTCAGGTCGGCATTTTGCAAATTCACGTTTTCCATCTGGGCAGAACGCAAAACAGCACCAGTTAGACGAGTGGCGCCCAGGTTAGCATTACTGAGATTAGCACGATCCAAATAGGCTCCTGATAAATCTGCCCCTTGCCAATCAGTATCAGTTAAGTTGGCAAAGGATAATTGCGTTCCTATAGCACTGACGCGACCTAAACGCGCGGCGTACAGATTAGCTTCGTTCAAGTTGGCGCCGCCTAAATCTGCTCCAGTTAAGCTGGCTCTTTCCAAAACTGCGTTTTGCAGATCGGCTCCTACTAGTTGGGTGCTATTGAGTTTAGCCTCAAATAGACGTGCGTTGGATAAGTTGGCTCCGTTGAGAGTGGCGCGGCTCAAATCGGTACGGTTCATCAAGACGCGACTGAGGTTAGCATCAGTCAGATTGGCTTGCTGTAACTGAGCTTGGCTTAAATCAGCGATCGCATCGTCATAAGTATCCCAGCGTCCATCTTCACCCACACCCCGAAAGCGGCTACCCTTCAAACTGGCTTGGTTCAGATTTGCTGATTTTAACTTAACTCCTGATAAATCAACGTTGTCTAATACCAAGTTGAAAAAGGAACTTCCTGGAGTACCGCTTTGCCCTAATTGGGTGCGACTCAGGTCAACGCCCTCGATTTTACCACTGTAAACGGAGAGAATCTTGTTGATCGTCCTCTGGTTTCTTTGTAGCCGCCCTTGCTGCAATTCCCGCTCTTGGGTTGCAGTGCTACCCACAGTTTCCAGTTCACCCACCAAAAACTGATTCTTATTTTTTAATTCGGGGATGGCTTTCGGCCCGACAGTTGTCAAAGCTTGTTGAATCGTATCCAAGAGGCTAGGGTTGGTTTCGCTAACCAAGAGATCCGCCAGAAATTTAATCGATTGTGGGTCATCAAGACCACCCATAGCTAAAATTGCAGTTTCACGCTCCTTATTAGTCGCCCCAGAGTTAGGACTCAATTGTTTAACGAGTTCGAGAAACTGTTGGCTGTTGATTTGCTTAGTTGCTCGCTGAGATTGTTGAATTTGGATATAAACTTGAGTGCCGATTAAAGTTGCCAACACAGCAGTCATACTCGTAAGCCCTACCCCAAACAAGATAAGATTAGGATTTTGCTGTATCCGCCGCCACAGATTAGGCGACTGGTTAGTTTGGGCTGCGGCTAATTCTTCATTTCCTTCCTGCCATTCTTCTGCTTGATCGTTACCGTCAGCAGACTGAACTTGTTTGTTACTAGCTAAAAGTCCATCTATTGTATAAGTGCCTGCAAGTTGATCGTGGAGTGCGCGACGTCCCCGGCGCGATGGTAAGCCGATCCCTTCACCCACAATCATTAACAAAGACAAAAATGTGAATAATCCTAAATTCGGAAAAGCAAAGCTGTAGCGCCACAGCAGATAAGCGATGGAAATGGGTACAGTCCAACGCCCAACTCCTTCTCTAATTACAACTGCTCCCAAACCAGGCGGTGTCCCTGACTCGTTGACAACCCGCAGTTTTAACCAACGTTTAGGAATTGTGCTACCAGTCTTAGCCAGTAAATACAATTGCCACCACGAGAGAGTTACAGGCGCTAACAAGGCGATTGTCCATAAAATATTAGTCGGCCATGCGACGTTAGGGATGCCATAGCTCACAGGCAGAGCCAGGGGTCTGGCGATCGCTCTTTGCGTTACGATCAGCACGGGGTTAAGCGGTACTCGGTTCAGATCGCTTCTAGAATTGGCATAGACACCAATGCCGAAGGGAATCAACCCACTAGTAACCACTAGTGTGATTTCAGCCGCCCAAGCTGCAAAACGCCTACTTGCTAGCAACAGCGACTTGGCTCTTTCCGGTTCTTTTGACTGACGAGATTGATTACTAGTTCTCCTGACAATTGGTGTCGTCATCGTATAATTCCCTTCGATATTATTTCTACGCCGCGATCGGCACAATTAAAATAGACTAAGCTAATCGGCAAAAAGAAAAGCATCTGGAAATAGAATTTAGGAGACATAAGTCAGGAGCCGTTTGTATTCTGGCTCCTGACTCTCATAACTCCGGGCAGAGTGCAAAGTAAAGGCATATCAACTTATTACTTACGTTGAAAGCTACCAGACACAAAAAATTTGTATCCAACATACACTAAGACTGCCAAAAGTGCCAGAGTAATTACAGATGCAACCAGTTTAAACACTGTTTGCAGCATCGCCAAGCCCACTAGCACCGTCACACCCGAAACTACCAGCTTTTTTACCCCAGATAAACTGTTGAACCAAATCTGAAATCGCTCTAGTTGCAAGTTCAAGTTGGCAAAAACAGACTGAGACGTTTGTTTTTGTTCTTGTGGTTGGGGAACCACCCCAGGTGGGGAATTATTAATCTCTGCCTCTAGCTTATTGAGGCGACGCTGTAAGTCTTCTTCTGGTTGAGGATTCATCAATCTTTTTTACCTCAGCTAAGTCACTTATTCAACAACAGATCAACCAAATTCTCTTTTTGGTGGTTGTCTTAGAGGATGTTTGAAAAGTCCTATTCTCGGTATCAAATAGTTTTAGATCCCCCTAAATCCCCCGAGAAATTGGGGGACTTTGATTCTGGTTCCCCCCTTAAAAAGGGGGGTTAGGGGGGATCTAAAAGTGCCTAAAGTCACAGCGAAACACTTTTCAAACAACCTCTTAGTGATTTTAGCTAATGTCACGAGATGTGCGACTTATTCTTGGAACCCCGCTTCCATTCCTCCCCCCGTTGGCGTCAGCCTGCCGTCAGGCAAGCCCAGAGAGGCTTTAAGTCTTACTCCCCTTCCCTATGAGGGAAGCTGACTTTTCACGGTATGTGGAAAACCTCACTTCTATTTCTCTCTCCTAAAAGGAGAGAGACTTTGAATTTTCCCCCTTCCCGTCGCGGGAAGGGGGTTAGGGGGTTAGGTTTTTCGTAGGTTTCTTCCACATAACGTGAAAAGTCAGATGAGGGAAGGCGTTGGGGGTTAGCTCTGAGATAAAGTCGCACACGGCGTAATGTCTGTATGTGCAGGAACTTTTTGGACAGATAAAATTTATTATGATGATTTTTAGCTTCCTAGCGTGTTACGGATTGAAGTGCGGAATATACGGTGAAATATTTTGGTGCAAAAGTGCCACTAAAAATAGATAATTTGCACGATTGATGGTTTCTACACAACTGAAATCTTCACAAACAATCCTTAACTGAATAGTATTGCTTTATACGGCAGCTTTTGGAACCAAGATGGATTGCTGTCGTCAATTAAATTACTACTGTATAACAATATTGCTCTCAAACAAATCTGGAGCATTAATTAAGATGAAGACGCTTAGGCTACTTGCAATTGTTCCCACAGCTTTGGCGATGAGTTTGGTTTTCACTGAGGCTAATTTGGCACAGACACCAGAGATCAAAATTAATCGGAATTTCCAACCAGATCCATTGATTTTGAAGGGAAAGTCTGGGGGAACTGTCAAAAGTAATTGTGGCAATATTACCACTGAACCTAGTCAAGTTATCCAGGTTACAGAGTCACTACCTTATTTGCGATTAACAGTAGAGAGTGAAGGGAAGCCAACGCTATTGATCGACGGGCCTGGGGGTCGCTTTTGTGTACTAGCAGATAGTTACTCTGGAGGTAAGTCAGAACAGTCTGGTTACTGGCAAGCAGGAAAATACTCGCTGCATGTGGGCGAACTATCCCAACGAGAGTATAGCTACACCCTCTCAATCTCGCAAAAAAATAAATAGTCATTAGTCATTAGTCATTAGTCATTTGTCTTTTGCTAATAACTAATGACCAATAACCGAATTTTAGATTTTAAATTTTGGATTTTGGATTGAAGATTCAAAACCGTTCGACTGAGGCTCACGGCGAAGCCTAAAATTTAAAAAGGGTTACGAGCAAACAAATTTATACTTGCTGCGCGAGAAGCAAGCTACGTGAAACAAATCTAAAATCTAAAATTAAATGACAGAGATAGTGACTTGATTGCTCTTTTCAATCTAAAATCTAAAATCTAAAATCCAAAATTGTGTGATTAATCTTCCAGTGATTGGGCTGGAACTTCGACAGCAGTGATATCAATTGTGCCTTCTGGTGTGAAGCGCTGAAAATGACTGTTTTGTACTAACAGTGACTCCCCACAGTTAGGACACTGCAACTGACTGTTATTTAAACCTGTAAATTCATATCCACAGACGGGACACTGATCGGCAATCAAGTTGCGTTGCAGCCACCAACGAAAGCCAAAAAAAGCCACAATGGGTGCCAACAACAGCAACCCGAAAATAATTAGCAACGAATTAACCAACCAACCAAAGCCCAGTGATGCCAGTAACCAAATGACTGCCAGCAGGGTGAGCCAAGGGCGGAGATTTAAAAGATTCAATTGAAATGACTTAAAGCTCATTTTTTAAATGTCGTCCTGCTCTCCTTCTAGGATAGCGATTTTAGTCATTGGTCATTTGTCATTTGTCATTTGTCATTTGTCATTTGGACTTGATTACTGAGGATAGAAGTATTTTTTGCAAGTGCTGTTGGAAGGCATCTATGCCAAACAGTGCGATCGCTTGTTCTCGCAGCCACTCTCCATCACAGCGCTGGTCATCCCCTTGAAGCATTTCTATACAAGCGGCTGCTACAGCATCAAAACTGCGATGTGGTACCCGCCATCCCAGTTTACCATCCTGCAAGGGATCAGCTGACCCATCATCGTCACCGGATAATACCGGCACTCCACAAGCCATTGCTTCCAGATAAACAATGCCAAAGCCTTCTTGCGAAGGCATAATATAGGCATCAGCAAGGCGGTAATGTTCGATTAATTCTTCTGTGGCAACGAAACCAGCAAAGACGACGCGATCGCTCACACCTAAATTTTTTGCTAGCTGCGCTAATCGTGGTTGGTCATCACCGCGACCAATTACCAAATATTTCACTTCTGGGAAAACCTGAGCGATTTGTGATAATGCCCGAATCGTGATATCTACACCCTTGTAAATATCCCCTGACCATAACCGCGCTACGGTCATTAACACCTTAGCACCAGTTAAGCCATACTTGTGGACTAATTCTGGCTGCTTGCAACCAGGAGTAAATTTATCCCCATCAATTGCACAGGGCATCATCTGTACCATTTTCGGGTTTAGACCATTCGCAACACAAACGCGATCGCGGCTGTAGCGACTAATTGCCCAAATTCCAGATGCTGATGTCAGGGCGCGACGTTCTTGATTTTTGAGCGGTTCCCAGACTTCTTTACCGTAAGTTAGCACGGTGTAAGGAATCCTCAAGGGCTGGCAAAGAGTTTGGATTAATACTGCTAAGTTAATATGACCGCAGAAAACTTGCTGCGGACGGCTTTGCAACAGACACTTAAGTAAAGCTGCTGCCATTTGCAGTCTTCCTATTTGGGGAGACTGATTTTTAAAGTAATTAAATTTTAAGTTCTCGTCTTCAAACGGATTTGAGCTATCAGGACTATCTCGCAGCAAAAAGACTTCTGCCTTGTAGGGTTGGCTCAATCCCACATAGGCGCGAAAAATATCTTTTATATATGATTGAATACCACCTTCGTGGGCAAAAATTTCTAAAAACACGAAGACATGGTTAGTTTTTTTGTTAACTTTATTACCTAACTTCAGCTTTTCTGTCACTGTAGTAATGTGTATATTAGATTATTTATACTCGCACTCAGGGAGCGATGTCTACGAGGGGCGTAGCTGCGGCACTGTTTTGTAACCGTTCTAAATCTGTTTTTACCATTTCTTCTAGAAGTTCCTCAAAGCTCACTTGGGGTTCCCATCCGAGGTTTCTTTTAGCTTTATTGGGGTTAGCTACTACTTGAAAATGCTCATCTTCTCGCAATAAGCTGGTATTTAGGACTACATACTGCGTCCAATCCAACAAACTCAAAGGCTAGGGAGCTAGTATAACTCGAATGTTATCTTTACTGTATTCATTAATTCTTTTTATACAAAAAAATTCTGAAAATCTTTTTTGGGCTTTACAAAAAAATCATAATGAATAAGCATTTTCACGTAAAAAACATATTATTCCAATCAAAACAATATTGAAAAAAGAGTATACTCTTGTCAATCAAATAACATATTTGATCAGAGACTCCTTACGCTCGTCCTTCTGTTTTAAAGTGAGTGGCTCAACTTTGGGCAAAATAACCGTATCCCTACGGGGAAGCTACGCATAGCGGCGACCATCGGAGAAGTTTTGTTTTTCGTACTCCTAAGTATAAACAAGCTATGCCCAGTCTTTTGTAGAGAAGACAAGCCCTCGCACGCGGCTGGTACTCGTTCCCTACGCTTTGGCTGCGCTCAAAACCGTAAAATTGGCATCAGAAGTATTCTTACCTTCCTTTACCCTTGACTGTTTCACTTTTATTTTTGTGTTTCTACAGAGTATTTGACGATGAGCAGGCAATTTCTACCATCCGCACCACGTTCGTATACAACACGGTCAGCCAACCGCCGCAGGAGAAACCATCCATACCCGCCTACTTGTAGAGTACCTGGGGCTGGTTCTGCGATCGCATCAGGATTGAAAGGTTTTCCATAATCCCAAATTCTAATCTCTAGTCGGTCAATCCAGAGATAAACATTAATCTCAATGATTGTTTCTGGGGGTAAAGCATGATGAGCATGACGAACAGCGTTGGTAAAGCCTTCTGCTAATGCTAAATTGAGGCGATCAAGTTGGGTTTTTGACCAGCCAAGTTGAGACAAATGTTGTAGACAAAATTGCTCGAACCATTCTTGCACCTGATTTAGGAGACTGAGTTCGCTCTTAACCCTCAGATGATCTTGCTGCACTATGCTAAGAATTAACTGTGACTTGAATATAAATAAACCCAAGTTACTAGTTATTAAATTTTGCACTATTCGCAAAATTTCTCTGACATATAAAAATCTAAGTTGACATATTCTGTGTACCAAAATACAAAACATGAACCATTTTGGCATTTCGAGGGTTGTAACTAGCAACTTACTTTAAGTAAGTGAAAAATGTTTGTATTTGTTGACTTTTAGTGATTTGAGATTTTGGAATAGCTTTTCAATCCAAAACTTCAAGAAGAATTCAGAATTCAGAATTCAGAATGTAATCAATGAATGGGGGATTGGGACCCATACTTCGACCCAACTCTTAGAGACGCTACGCGTAGCTTGCTTCCCCGTAGGGGTACGACGCAAGCTCAGTTACCACTACTGTCTTATTAACCACTAAAGAAAGCATATTTAGTGGTAACTTAAATCCGTTTATTCAGACGCAACGCTCGAATACTCGCTACTGCTGCGCTATCCGCTTTTTCGTTCAGAATTCAATTCTCAATTCTGACTCCTGAATTCTGACTCCTGACTCCTGAATTCTGACTCCTGAATTCTGACTCCTGAATCCTGACTCCTGAATCCTGACTCCTGAATTCTGACTCCTGACTCCTGAATTCTTTCCTGTTAAAATTGACGCCTGTTGATTTTTTTCAAAAGCACATCTGCATCTGCTCTTGAAACTCACAGGCGTCAAAGCACTTTTTGGTGACTAATTTAGAATAGTCCCAAGGTCAAAGATTTATCCAATGGCAAGGCAGCACCAATACCCAGCCACAGTGTGACAAGGGTACCAAAAAGGAATACTGTGGTTGCAACTGGACGGCGGAAAGGGTTTTGAAATTTATTGACGTTCTCAATAAAAGGAATGAGAATCAGCCCGACTGGTACTGAACCCATTGCTAACACTCCTAAAAGTTTGTTAGGAAGCGATCGCAAAATCTGGAAGACTGGATATAAGTACCATTCTGGCAAAATTTCCAATGGTGTGGCAAAAGGATTTGCTGGTTCACCGTTCATCGCGGGATCTAACACAGCTAGAGCCACAATCGCCGCGAAGGAACCCATGATCACGATTGGAAATACGTAAAGTAGGTCATTAGGCCAAGCGGGTTCACCATAGTAATTGTGACCCATGCCTTTAGCGAGTTTGGCTCTTAACTGAGGATCGCTCAGGTCAGGTTTTTTTTGTGTTGACATTTTGAAATGTGCTCTCCTGCTTAAGTTAAATTAAAGCATTTGTGAAAGCTATCAGCTACTAGGCAACCCTAGCAAAAGCGGCAAATAGCGTTTGTCTATTTACAGTCAGCTGCCTGGAGGGTCTTTACAGCTTTCGGCTTCAGATATAAAGTGTTTGTTTTTTGGAACTTATGTACAATTAATTTCTTGTGTTTCATAAGTTTAAAACAAACAACTTCATCTGAAAACTGACAAATGTTACCTTTCGCTAATAGTTAAGATTACAAAGGACCGGAAATGCCTTGTTTGCGGATCATCAAGAAGTGAAACAGCATGAAGACTGCAATCAACCAAGGCAGCACAAAGGTGTGGGCGCTGTAGTATCGAGTTAGTGTTGCTTGACCAACACTTGAACCGCCGCGCAGTAAGTCGGAGATGAGAACGCCAACCACGGGAATTGCTTCTGGTACGCCGCTAACGATTTTCACAGCCCAGTAGCCAATTTGATCCCAAGGTAGGGAGTAGCCAGTGACTCCAAAGGAAACGGTAATCACAGCCAGGATGACACCACTTATCCAGGTCAATTCGCGGGGCTTTTTGAAACCACCAGTCAGGTAAACCCGGAAGGTGTGCAAAATCATCATCAATACCATCATGCTGGCAGACCAGCGATGGATGGAGCGAATTAGCCAACCGAAGCTGACTTCAGTCATGATGTACTGCACTGAGGAGAAAGCTTCAGCTACTGTTGGTCTGTAGTAGAACGTCATGGCAAATCCAGTGGCAAACTGGATGAGAAAGCAAACTAGGGTAATTCCACCCAAGCAGTAAAATATATTGACGTGGGGAGGGACGTACTTGCTAGTGACATCTTCAGCGATCGCCTCAATTTCTAGGCGTTCCTCAAACCAGTCGTAAACGTTGGCCATACAATCTCAAGTTCCTAAAAGTCGGTTGCGGTTGATAAATCCCGAAGTTCTGAATCAGCAAAAGCCCTTTCGGGTTCACAGTCGCCTGCGGAGGGAAACCCTCCTGCAACGCTGTCTCACTGTCGCTCAGACTTCTCTCCCAATTAGCAATTTTGGGATTTTAGTAAAGGGGAGTTTTTTTGCTTGTCAGCTTTTGGCGTGCTCAGAGACTTCAGAAACTTTACACTCTGTAAAGATGGAATATATTGCGATCTCTTTACGCCCCTACACAGAAAATGGTGGACACAAAGTAGATTTTATCCTTTGGTGAGTGGATACGATGCATCAGTTGACTGAACAACTTGATGAGAAAAATGCACCACTTCTATAAAAAAAGTAACATAATCGAGAGATAGATTTCATCAACAACAGGGGAAGTGGGCATTTCTAGGCAATTTGGGTTGAGGTGGAATTGATAATGGGGTTCATGAATAAACAAGTCTTTCGGGTTGGATTTTCATTGTTAATGGCGTTTTGGTTGGCGTTGGGTACGCTGACTCAGCCGGCGGTGGCTTTGACCACGGAACAAAAGCTGGTTTCGGAAGTTTGGCGAATTGTTAATCGCACTTATCTAGATGAGACGTTTAATCATCAAAACTGGGCGGCTGTCCGGCAAAAGGCTCTGGAGAAGCCGCTCACGGACTCAAATGCTAGTTATACGGCAATTGGGAAGATGCTCAAGAGCCTCGATGATCCTTTTACCCGCTTTTTAGATCCAGAACAGTACCGCAGCTTACAGGTCAATACTTCTGGGGAACTGACTGGGGTTGGATTGCAAATTGCCTTGAATCCTGAGACTGGGAAGTTGCAAGTAGTGGCTCCCATCGCCGGTTCACCAGCAGATAAAGCGGGGATTAGACCACGCGATCGCATTCTCAAAATTGAGGGCGTTTCGACGGAAAATCTCACCCTTGATGAAGCTGCGACTAGGATGCGCGGACCGATTGGTAGCCTTGTGACTCTGGTGATCGAACGAGACGGAGAGACAGAAACGGAAATTAGATTGACACGCGATCGCATTGCTCTTAACCCTGTGGTCTCCGAATTACGTGTTTCCACTGAGGGTACACCTATTGGCTACCTTCGCCTGACTCAATTCAATGCCAACGCTTCAACGGAATTGGCACACGCTATTTCTAGTCTAGAAAAAAAAGGCGCTGCTGCCTACATTCTGGATTTACGCAATAATCCTGGGGGGCTATTGCAATCAGGAATTGAAATCGCCCGTCTGTGGTTAGACTCCGGCACTGTCGTCTACACTGTTAACCGACAAGGCATTCAGGGTAGTTTTGAAGCCATCGGGCCAGCCCTGACGAACGATCCTCTGGTGATTTTGGTGAATCAAGGAACAGCCAGTGCCAGTGAGATTCTCGCCGGCGCACTCCAAGATAACGGTCGCGCCCAGTTGGTAGGCGAAACTACCTTTGGAAAGGGTCTAATTCAATCCTTATTTGAATTATCAGATGGTTCGGGCTTGGCAGTCACAATTGCTAAGTATGAAACTCCTCAACATCGGGATATCAACAAACTAGGTATTAAGCCAGATAAAGTGGTTTCCCAAGATCCAATTAACCGCGAACAGATTGGCACCGAAGCGGATCTGCAATATCAAGCAGCAGTGCAACTTTTGGTTAAAAACTCGGTGATGGCGGGAAAGGCGTAAAGAGACGCGATTAATCGCGTCTGTACAGGAGTTTGGAGCTTGGAGAGACGCGATTAATCGCGTCTGTACAGGAGTTAGGAGTTCGCCTTGTTCCCAGTCAGAGACTGGGAATCACCGAAATTGTTATCCGATAGCTCCTGAACTTGCTTTTTGTCAGTAACTATGAGATATTTTGTCTGAGATTGAAAATACTGTATTCCTATCGAATTACTGAAAATTCTTGCTAAGTAGCAGGGTGTATAAACTTATTGACATGAATTTAAGTTTTTTCAGAAAGCATCCACTGTTGTTTGTCATCATAATTTTCTTTGGGCTTTTTTTCAGTAGTACAGTAGTTGCTGCCAACTTAAAATTATATTTCGCTGCTCAGAAGTCTGGGTCAGTACAATCAGCAAATCCTGAAGCTATTGCGATCGCAGATCAACAAGTACCTGTAGATAAATTACTAAAATTGATCCAGCAACGATTGCTAATTGCACATGATGTAGCCCGGTGGAAATGGAATCACAAACGTCCTATTGAGGATCGAAAGCGGGAACAAGAGTTACTATTAAAGGTTAGGCAACAAGCGACAACCCATAGTCTAGAACCCGATACAGTTGCAGCATTTTTTCAAGGACAAATAGAAGCAGGAAAACTCATCCAAACAGTTGATTTTCAAAACTGGCAAAAGCAAGGCATTAAATCTTTTCCTAAGGTGCCAGACTTAAACCAGACATTGCGACCATCGTTAGATAAATTAAACACAGAATTTATCTTTGCTTTAAAAGAACTGACTCCTGTTCTAGGTTGTCCGCAGATACGCCAATTAATTCAGTCACGTTCTCAGGTAATTATTCAGGGAGATGGTATTGATCAGCGAGTGCAGAGCCTAGCAATTTCACCCCTGCTGCAATTTCAAAGCGCTTCTTGCAAAGTAGGTAACTTCCGTTGATCGGGTTAGCGATACTTAAT
This sequence comes from Nostoc sp., assembly GCF_036919575.1. Taxonomy (GTDB): domain Bacteria; phylum Cyanobacteriota; class Cyanobacteriia; order Cyanobacteriales; family Nostocaceae; genus Nostoc. Next base: position 72,739 of record NZ_JBALBY010000007.1, read on the forward strand.
GCCAATTATGTATGAAGATGTGGTAAATTATCCATAAGTGTGATTTTATCGCTTATGCCATTAGAGGATGTTTGAAAAGTATGGGGCGAATAGAATTCGCTACTACACAAAACTTAGTCCACCTCCGTGGACTAATACAAAATCAAGCGTTTTTAACCCACGTTCGCCCTTGGCGTTCCGCAGGAAAGGTGGGTTTTGTCTGTGTAGCCGCGACTTCTAGTCGCCCGGCTAGTGATAAATTAGACTTTTCAAACATCCTCTTATCCATCCGATTGGACTGCCTAGGTTAACTGCTGCACAAAGGCTTGATGTTCGATAGAATTCAGCCCTGCCTGCAATACGGTTAATACTTGTTGCATATCACCCGACAGCAAGGCAGATTGATCTAACCACAATCCTGGAAAGACTCGACTTTGAATCACACCTGCGGCATCGGGGTGCAAATTTATATACTCTCCTGCTTCTAGGTGGAACCAATCGATGCGCTGCTCAAACACCTGCCACACGAGGTATTCTTGTATTCCATTCCGCCGATAAGCACGCTTTTTGTCACCCAAATCAACCGTGGCACTACTGGCGGCAATTTCGGCAACCAGTTCTGGCGCTCCTTCCACATAACCATCTTGGCTGAGGTGCGATCGCCCACCCGCCTGAGCATCAATTAATAATATCGCGTCGGGTTGGGGTTCATTGTCCAAGTCAAGGCGAACGGTTGAGTTATCACCAACACGCACTCCTGGGGTCATAGCCTGATACACTCCTAGCCAAGTTATGACTCTAGCATGAGGTTCAGCATGGGGTTCAAAACGCAGTGGTGAAGCCATGTAGACAGTTCCTTCAATCAATTCGGCTTTTTTCAGCTTTGGCATGGCGCTGTAGCGCCGCTCAAATTCAAAGCGGGTTAAGCGATCGCCGTTTTCCAATGGGGGAACTGTCAAACGCCAAAGTGAGGAACGAGGCATAATTAGGGCAGTGACAAATTATTTTTATCCTACAATATGTGATTTTATCGCTTATGCCGTTATCCATCCGATTGGACTGTCTGGGCTAACTGCTGCACAAAGGTTTGATGTTCGATAGAATTCACTCCTGCCTGTAATACGCTTAATACCTGTTGCATATTACCCGACACCAAGGCGGATTGATCTAACCACAATCCTGGAAAGACTCGACTTTGAATCACACCTGCCGCATCAGGATGCAGACTTATATACTCTCCTGCTTCTAGGTGGAACCAATCAATGCGCTGCTCAAACACCTGCCACACGAGGTACTCCTGTATTCCATTCCGCCGATAAGCACGCTTTTTGTCACCCAAATCAACCGTGGCACTACTGGCGGCAATTTCGGCAACCAGTTCTGGCGCTCCTTCCACATAACCATCTTGGCTGAGGTGCGATCGCCCACCCGCCTGAGCATCAATTAATAATATCGCGTCGGGTTGGGGTTCATTGTCCAAGTCAAGGCGAACGGTTGAGTTATCACCAACACGCACTCCTGGGGTCATAGCCTGATACACTCCTAGCCAAGTTATGACTCTAGCATGAGGTTCAGCATGGGGTTCAAAACGCAGTGGTGAAGCCATGTAGACAGTTCCTTCAATCAATTCGGCTTTTTTCAGCTTTGGCATGGCGCTGTAGCGCCGCTCAAATTCAAAGCGGGTTAAGCGATCGCCGTTTTCCAATGGGGGAACTGTCAAACGCCAAAGCGAGGAACGAGGCATAAATTAGGGCAGTAACAAATTATTTTTATCCTACAATAATTGACTGACAAAAGTACGACCATATCTCGCCTTCAAACTCTATCCCTTTATGGGTAGAGTATTCACCAATTCTGACTCCTGACTCCTGACTCCTGAATTCTGACTCCTGAATTCTGAATTCTGACTCCTGACTCCTGTTTTCTCGCTTATGCCGACAACGGTAGCTGAATCACAAATTCAGTTCCTTCGCCAAGTTGAGAATTCACGTTAATCGCCCCGCCATGTTTTTCTACAATAATTTGACGAGCGATCGCAAGTCCTAATCCTGTACCGTTACCGACAGCTTTCGTCGTAAATAAATGGTCAAATATCTTTTGTTTTACCTCTTCAGTCATCCCCTTACCATTGTCAGCAATGGTAATTTTTACACTGCCATTTTCTAGTGATGTTTGAATTGTTATGCGGTTAGGATTAAGCTTAATTTCTTCAAAACTCCGATTTGCATTTGATTCATCCAATGCATCAATAGCATTTGCTAAGATATTCATAAATACTTGATTTAATTGTCCAGGAAAACACTCAACTTGAGGAAAAGTACTGTACTCAGTTATCACTTCAATAGCTGGACGTTGTTCATTGGCCTTGAGACGATGTTTCAAAATTAAAATTGTGCTATCAATGCCTTGGTGAATATTAAACGGCACTTTATAATCTTTGTCGGCACGGGAGAAAGTTCGTAAACTGGTGCTGATATTTTTCAGACGATCGCACGCCATCGTCATGGAATCAATCATCTTGGGCAAGTCTTCTAAGCTATAATCTAGGTCGATTTCTTCAGCATGGTTTTTGATCTCATCACTGGCATTGGGCAGGCTTGATTGATAGAGTTTTAAGTGTTCGATAATATCACCAAAAGTAGGTTTAGCTTGTTTGAGACTGGCAGCAATAAAACCGAGAGGATTATTCATTTCGTGAGCTACACCAGCAACTAAGTTGCCCAGTGCAGACATTTTTTCACTTTGCACCATTTGTAATTGGGTGTTTTGCAGATCAGTTAGCGCGTGTTCTAAGTCAAGTGATTTTTGCTGCAAGGCAAGTTCAGCTTTTTTGCGATCGCTAATATCTCGCATCACAACTACTGCACCGACTTTGTTACCCAAAGGATCGAAGATTGCTTGTCCGCTTGCTAACAAAATTCTCCTAGAACCATGCTTCGGCGCAATTACCATTTCGGCATTTTCGACTATTTCCCCTTGCAAGGCGCGAAACAGAGGGATTTCTGTGATTGACAGAGGTGTTTGACCATCAGGTTGATAGAGTGAGAAGTGTTCTGCCCATTGTTCTGCTGGTAATGATTCCACTGGTAAGCCATGAAACTCACGAGTTGCGTTATTGAATAAGGTCAACTTGCCACTAAGGTCACAAACAACAATCCCATCGGTAATATTGTGAATGATCGCATTCAAAAACTCTCGTTCTTTGGCTAGAGATGCTTCGGCTTCTTTGCGTAAGCGAAGCTCGTTGTAGACATTGCTAATATCAATCATCACCCCATCCCATAAGATTGCGCCATCGGCTTGTCGCTCTGGCCGAGCAAGAGATTGAATCCATTTGACGGTTCCTGAAGGCAGGATAATCCGACATTCTACGTCAAATGGTGTCAGAGTTTGGGCAGAGTAAGCGATCGCTTGGACAATAGCTGGTTGATCGTCAGGATGATTCATGTCGTAAAGACTATGGGTTCCTGCTATCACCGACTCTGGCTCTAAACCATACAAGTCGAAACAGCCAGAGCTAACGTAGGGTGTTGAAGTTGAACCGTCGGCCGCGATCTGGAATTGGTACACCATACCAGGAATATTATTCGCCAAATTTTGGAAGCGAACTTCACCAGCCTGCAATTTTGCTAGAGATTGTTCCAACTGTTGAGCATAGTTCTGGGAATTTCGATAAAGTCGAGCATTTTCTAAAGAGATTGCAGCTTGAGTGCAAAGTAAGTTGAGCAGTTCGACGCGATCGCGTGTAAAGGCTCCGGTTGCCACATTATTTTCCAGATACAATATACCAAGCAACTTACCCTGATGCAAAATCGGGCTGCACAAGATACTCTTGGGCTGCTGTTGGTGAATATACGGGTCATTGATTAATTGCGGATGCACCGTGGCATCAATAATTACTGCTGGTTTTAAGATGCGTTTGACGGTATTAATTAAGCTAACTGGCACATCAACAGAGTCTTCAATGGGTTGCGGGTTGAGCAACATTGGGTAAAAATTGACGTGGGCAATTCCCTTGTTCTCTCCAGATGTAACACCAAGGGAAAGCTCTGCTAAAGCCTGAACTAGCAACCGACCTGACTCCAAAAGCATGAACACACATTTATCGGCTCCGGCATTTTCAATGACGATATGCAGAAATACCGAGAGCAGTTTTTCGAGTTCGATTTCGCCAGAAAGGGTTTGGGAAGCTTTGAGAATGGTAGCTAAATCTAAAGCAACAGAGACGCTGCTACTGCTGGAACTGGTGGAACTGGTAGAGGTGACACTCTCCAATCTGAAAATAGTTTCGTGAGTTGAGAGGGGAGAACGGGTTTGCTCTAAGATGTGGGCGAGGAGTTGGGGATAGCGTCGTTCTAAATCGGCGACTTTAGCTTTAGCGCCCCAACGAGCATAGCCGTAGTAGGCTTGGGTCATGTATTCTTGGGCAATCCGCTCTTTGCCCCAGTTGAGGTAAAATTTAGCTGCTAGTTCATTGGCAAGTGCTTCTTCTTGGATATAAGCGTTTTCTTTGGCTCCAATGATGGCGCGATCGTACAAGTCCATAGCCTCAGCTTTATTTCCTTGCACTCGCTGCTGTTCCGCCTCCACTAGATGAAACTTGTGCAAGAAATTCATCGGCGCATGGTCTGCCCACTTCTTCATTTTTTGCTGGTTGTTTGTGACTCTACTCAAAAGAGATTCTTGTTGTGAATCTGGCAGCGATGGGTAGACTGCTAAGTGCGCCAAAGAATCATAGAAAGACAATACTGGTACTACCAGAAGACCTTGCACTCCATCTGAATACTGTTCAGCTTGCAGCGCACTTTCCTGTGCTTGTGCATAGTCTCCAAACAGGTAGCAAAGAATCAATTTATTAAAATAAAAGTGATGAAACCCAGTTATATCATTAGTATCCTTCAGCCGTGGTAAAGTTGTTTCCTCGTTATAGACTTCACCCTGTAAGATGCCTGAATGTTCTGAGGGGTTCAGCAAGTTCAAGACTGATTGTTGAAAGATTTCATGAAAAAAGCTTAAAGCATTTTCTTGCTTGAGTCGAGCTAGGACATCACTAATGGTTGCTATTTCTTGTGCAACTATTGTCAGTTCCTGTCCCATCAGATATGTGTGCTGGTATTTATGTATGGCAGCATAGCCAGCAAATTCAAAATTGCCGCCTTCCAGTCCGCTTTGGTAGGCATCCCAAAGAATTGGCAACGTTTCTCTGACATGAACTTTGGCATAAGCTATAGAAACTCCCATCACAACAAATACAGATGCTTTGATGTCTGGATCATTAAACTTTTCTGTTAGGTTTAAGGCTAATCTCCCAAATTCATAAGCCGATTCAATATTCTGAAACACTGCATTTAACAGTAAACCGTAAGAAACGTAACCATAACTTGAGAAAGGTGAATTGCCATAGTTGATTGATAAGTTCACCAATTCACATATCACCAATGGATATAGTATCGGTGCAGCTTGATAGATAGCAGGGGTAATACTGACTAACATCCTGGCAGCAGATAGATGCTTGATATCTGTCATCAATGGTAAGTTAATCAATTCTTGGATATTCTTCCCCTCCAGATTGCTGGCGATTTGAGTTAGTGCTTGCTGAATGTCTGAGGGTTCGGGTGATTCTGGTATGCTTACCCCCACAAGTTTCAAGGCTTCTAACCCAATTTTGACTGCTTCTAGCTTTTTGACTTGCGCCATATTAGCTTGGATTTTGACAGCATAGATTTTCACTTTGTCAACAGAAGTTTTTGCCTGTTGCAGGACAATATCTACCCATTGCTCCATCTGCTGAAAATTGCCGTTGAGATACGCGGTTTCTGCTGCTAGTTCATACAGTCCAAGGGTGAGGTTGTAGTGGGTTTGCCAGCAAGACTGCCCCTGACTCAGGTTCAGCAAGGCGATGCCTGTGGTGGAATATTCCAATGCAGCTGGATAAGCTGTTGCGGCTTTAGCTTTTTGTCCAGCGTTCAAATTGAGTTGAGCCAGTTCTATTTGCTGGGATGGTTCAATAATCAGGGATTTCCCGATATTGAGTTGATTGACAATCTCAAATAGGTTTTCATTGTGTTCTGTGACTGGCGTATTGTTCAGCAGCAGTTGCCCAATTTTCAGGTGAGTTGCCTGTTTTTGCTCCTCTGGGATGAGGGAATATGCCGCTTGTTGGACGCGATCGTGCAAGAATTTGTAAATTGTCATTTGTCCTTTGTCATTTGTCCTTTGCAAATGACCAATGACCCCTTCAGGGTTCGCCAGTCGCTCATGGGGGAAACCCCCAAGATCGCGCTGGCTCACCAATGACGAATCCTGATAAAACTTGTAAACCTCATTGAGAGGAATGATAAATCCTTCTTGCAATGCTTTCCACAAGTCCGAAGCGGTTTCTGTCTGGGATTTTTCATAAACGATCGCTAGCGTCGCCAAATCAAAGTGATTGCCAATACAAGCTGCCAGTTTCAAAACATCTTGAGTGATGTCGGACAATTTCTGAAGCTGTTGGGCCATAAATTCCACCACATCATCGGTGAGAGCCAGCGATCGCACTTGCGCTACATCACACTGCCAAAAACCTGCTTCCCAATCAAAGGTAATCAGCCCATCTTCATGCAGTGCTTTCAAAAACTGAGTCGTGAAAAAGGGATTGCCTTTGGCTTTTTGATAAACTAATTCTGTTAACGGCAATGCGATTTCAGTCGCACAACTGAGGGAGTCGGCGATTAAATGGTTCACATCTGCTTGACTCAAGGAACCTAGAGTCAGAGTGTTGAGAGGTGAGGATGCTTTTTCAATTTCATCTAGCGTTAACATCAGTGGATGAGCCGCAAACACCTCATTATCGCGGTATGCGCCAATAATGAACAGATAACCGCGATTGCTTGCCATCAACAGCTTCAGCAAATTGAGCGATACCGAATCTGCCCATTGCAAGTCATCGAGAAACATCACTAAGGGATGCTCTCTTGTGGTGAAGACTTGAATGAAATTTTGGAACAGCAGATGGAAACGGTTCTCGGCTGCACTGCCCGATAATTCAGCGATCGCAGGCTGTTTACCGATTATCTGTTCCAATTCAGGAATCACCTCGATCAAGACTTGCCCGTTCTCTCCAACTGCGGCTAAAATCTGACTCTGCCATTGCTCCAGTTGGGTATCACTTTCACTGAACAACTGTGCCATCAAATCACGAAAAGCTTGCACAAAAGCAGATAGAGGAATGTTGCGGTTGAACTGGTCGTATTTCCCTTTGATAAAGTAGCCGTTCCACCGGACGATCGGCTTATGCACTTCATTGACGACGGCGGTTTTGCCAATGCCAGAGAAACCTGCCACCAGCATCAGTTCACAGCCACCATTGGCAACATGACCAAATGCCTCCAATAACGTCTGTACTTCCGATTCGCGTCCGTAGAGTTTTTCGGGGATGAGAAAGCGATCGCTGATATCGCGCTCTCCCAATTCAAACCAAGTATGCTTGCCTGTTTCTCGCCACTGTTCTAGGCAGGTAACAAGGTCATGTTTAAGTCCCATAGCACTCTGATAGCGGTCTTCGGCATTCTTTGCCATCAGTTTGCGGACAATCTCGCCCAGCATCAAAGGCAAATTGGGATTTAAATCGCAGAGGAAGGGTGGAAGCTTGGCAATGTGGCAATGCACCAACTCCATCGGGTCATGGGACTCAAAGGGCAATTCTGTGCTCAATAGTTCAAAGAAAGTCACACCTAATGAATAGAAGTCGCTGCGGTAGTCAACGCCCCGGTTCATCCGTCCGGTTTGCTCTGGGGAAAGATACGCTAGCGTTCCCTCCAGTCCTTTGATGCTCTGGATCTCTTGGGTTTCTCGTGGTAAAAGCGAGGCAATGCTGAAGTCAATCAGCTTAATTTGTTTCGTGTCGGGGTGAATCAGGATGTTGGCTGGCTTAATGTCTTTGTGAATGACCCGCTGTTGATGTAACAGGTGTAGCGTGTCTAGCAGTTGCAGAGCAATTCCTTGGAATTGCTCTAAAGTCAATGGTCGTCCTTGGGTAAATTCCCGCAAAGAAATGCCGCCAAAGTCTTCCATCACTAGAGCATAGCCGTTGCGATGGGCTTCTAAGCTGTAGGGCTTGATGATCTGGGGAATATCTAGGTTTTTAGCGATCGCATATTGGTTGCGAAACTGTATTAATTCACTGAAAGTAGGGTATTCTCGTTTTAAGAGCTTGATCACAACTGGAAGGCGTTGGCGAAGCCCACCGAAGGTATCGCCTTCTTGAAGTGCCCGATATACTTGAGTGCGAGAACCTGAATAAAGTTGCTCAATAATTTGGTAGCCAGCGATCGTTACAGTTCCATCAACTTTTGCGCTCATAAACTTTTCCGAGAATTCCTGTGTACTAAAGTTAGAATTCCCAGGACAATATCTTAGTTAACAAACTTTACAAAACTTGTATTAGCAGGAAGCAGAAAAGCACTTTAAATAGATGTGGCGATCGCTTTTTGATGACTTATACCATTTTACACAAAGCCTGATACATATAGATTTCTCATAGGGGCACAGCAATGCTGTGCCCCTACCAACGTATTTGTATCATTATTAAAGTAAAACGGTATTACCGAGTCTTTGAACTGGATTCATCCACCTTTAAACTCCGTTAACGAGTCTTTGAACTGGATTCATCCACCTCTGAACTCCGTTGTCTCGTTCCCAGTCTCCGACTGGGAATGCATTCCGAGAGGCTCCGCCTCAAGACTTGCGGCGGAGCCACAATGAGGTGCATTTCCAGCCTCTTGCTGGAAACGAGGTTTTAAAAGCCGATGCAATGGCATTGTCCGTCAAGAGACTTGTGTATACACTGTAGACTTCTAAAGTAGCGGCTGTATCCGCAGCAAAGCTGGTAAATCCAGAGAGGTGAGGTGTTGATAAGCTTGATCTATCACACGCTTGCCTCTGAGAAAGCCAGTATTAGCTCCAGGACAAATGTAGCGGAGAGTTTCTGGTGTAAAACGTTCTAACAAGAAGCGAAGACTGTTAATTTGCCTAGGCCAGTGAAAGGTTTTCGCTGTCCGTAATGGTACTGGTTGACCCTGCTGGTTAGGAACTAAATGGCGACCAGAAAACAATATGCCTCCAAATTCGCTGTAGTAGAGGCAAGATGAGCCGGGAGAATGCCCTGGTGTCCAAATCACTTGTGTAGCGGCATCGAGAGTAAATTCCTGCCTAAAGGTAGTTACGGTTAAACCTGGTAATAAATAAGCTTCTTGCTCTTGAATCAGCACCTCGCAGCCAAAGATTTGCTGAATTTCAGCAGTTTTGCCAATCGCGCCTCGATGGGTGAGAAATAACCAACGCACGCCGCCATGCGTTCCTAAGAAATCTTGATTTGTTTGGTCTAGAGCAGGGCAATCTATGAGGATATTGCCTTCATTTCTTACAATAAAATAAGAGGTTCCCCCTAATGTGTCCCGATTGGGTGGAAAGGCAAAAATGCTCTCTGGGGCGAAGTCCGATTGCAGAGAACCTCCGCTAGGAACTTCGTCAAGAAAGACAGCCCGTGGTGGCTTAGTTGTATGACTTGGCACTTGAGGTAAAGGGCACATGATCAAAAAACCGAAACTGAGAAATTGTGAACAATCTGATGACAGTGTGGAAATTCTGAAGAATTGAAACTTAAGCCTTAAACAGCACTGTTAACCGTTGGGAATAAAATTGGGGTTTCAGGTCTGCCTTGTAGTTAATGCTATGGTGCTGAAGCTACTGGTGGGGCGTTTTGTCCAAATTACTGAAGATAATATGGCATTTTGGTTTCTGTTTATCATCCTACTGGGGCTAGCTACTTATCTAATGGTGCAGCACAGCGTCGCTCACATCACCCGGACGCCAGTATGGTTGTTGTGGCTGGTTTTAATGACACCAGCATTTCTGTTGAGTGGATGGACGCTGATATATGGGGCGAAACAACCTCCACCGCCAGCGCTGATTCTCTGGTCGTTATTTGTCTGCACACTATTGTATTGGACGTTGTTTCAATGGGGGCGTCAAGCGCCAACAGATACACAGACCGAAGCCCAAGCTCAAGCCTCCGAATCACAGCCGACTATCCAACCTACCCCAGAACCAATAGTGCGTCCCATTGAGTTAACAGAAGAAACCCAACTACGAAATTGTTTTCCTTGGTCTGTATACTACGTTCAAAATATTGAGTATCGGCCACAAGCTGTGATTTGTCGTGGTCAGTTGCGAACTAAAGCCAGCAACGCCTACCAGCAGATTAAGACTAATATTGAAGCAGAATTTGGCGATCGCTTCGTACTAATCTTTCAAGAAGGTTTAAATGACAAACCTTTCTTTGTGCTAGTTCCCAACACTCAAGCTGCTAAAGAGAGAAATACACCACAACACGAGCAGCAACGGTTAACTCGACCAGGATTAGCACTTCTGCTCCTAGCAGCTACTTTGGTAACTACTACCTTGGTGGGAGTGCAAAATGCTGGTGTTTCTCTGCCGCCTATCTGGGAAATTGGCTCTTTGTTCAAAGTTCTATCTAACCCAGATGCCCTATTCAAAGGATTGCCCTATGCTTTAGGACTAATGACTATTTTGGGTATTCACGAACTTGGGCATTATTTGACAGCTAAATTTTACAATATTCGCTCGACGTTGCCTTACTTTATTCCCGTGCCTTTCTTCTTAGGAACTTTTGGCGCATTTATTCAGATGCGTAGTCCTATTCCTAACCGCAAAGCTTTATTTGATATTAGTATCGCTGGGCCACTTGCAGGTTTTGTTGTTACCTTGCCATTACTAATATGGGGCTTGGCTCATTCTGACGTAGTTTCCCTGAATGAAAAAAGCCGAGTTTTGAATCTTGATGCCCTAAATCCCAAGTATTCAATTTTACTGGCGCTACTCTCGAAGTTAGCTTTGGGAAGTCAGTTAACAGCAAAATCAGCCCTTGACTTACACCCACTTGCAGTCGCTGGTTTTCTGGGATTAGTTGTCACGGCGTTAAATTTAATGCCTGTGGGACAACTTGATGGAGGTCACATTGTCCATGCGATGTTTGGACAACGAATTGCAATGGTAATTGGTCAAATTGCTCGCGTGTTGTTGCTATTACTTTCTTTAGTTCGGGAAGAATTTTTGGTGTGGGCGATTATCTTATTATTTATGCCGTTGGTTGATGAACCAGCGCTGAATGATGTGACGGAATTGGATAATGGACGTGACATTTGGGGATTACTGGCGATCGCTTTACTGATTATAATTGTTCTGCCATTACCGCAGGCGATCGCTAACTTTTTGCAAATTTAAAAAGTATCAACGCCAGAGAGAAATATAGGAATCATATTTGATTTCTGAAAAAATGTTGCAAAAAAATTGCTTTGTTGGGTGCAAGCTTTGCGTAACCCAACATCCTGATAATCAGTTGGGTTACGCTCCGCTCCACCCAACCTACGTCTACGTCTAATGCACTATTTTAGTCTAGAGGGTCCACTACGTGCATTTCACTAATCTTATACTAGATATCTAAATTTTTTCCCAACTATGCAATTAACCACAGTTTGGTATTTTGTGATTTGAATTTGTTCCCCAGTAAAATAATCTGGTAGGGTGCGTTATGGACATTAGTCCTAACGCACTGGCTCCCCTACAAAACTAACTAGATACTGAATTAGCCGCCTCGGAAACCTTCGCGGCTGGTGGAAAACCACCCATGCGAATCTCAGAAGTGAAGGAAGTGATACTAAGTCCACCAAAACTTTTGAGGACATTTACCCGCATTCGCAAATTAGGGCTAGCAAACCACAGACGCTCCTCAGAACTCATGGTTTCATCCTCTGTAGTGAGAGTCAAAGCATCATCACTATCAATTTTATAGCGTCCGGCAACTGGAGTTTTATCGGCATCAACTATTTCTCGTAGTAACTTGCCTTGAGCCGGATTATCTGCATCAGGCACCAAAACTAACACAGTTGAACCACTGTGTTTTGCTTGATCCTTTTCCATTGTGCCGTTCCAAGTAATTTTGGTAGCACAAGAGGCAGAACTAAGATTAATTTTGTACTGTTGACAGAGTTTAATCACTTCTGGATCATCTACTGCCAGTGTCTCAATGATAATGTCTGACTTGCTATTTTCAGATTGGTTAAAAGCCAAATGTTGACTAGTACGATGAGAAAACCATTTACCAGCACTTAACTGAAAAAACTCTTCAATATTCATGAATAAAATTACCCTGCATCAAAATGCTAAAATTCCCACTTAATTATGATAAAACAGGAGTCAGAATTCAGAATTCAGAATTCAGAATTCTCTACCCATAAAGGGATAGAGTTTTAATTAGGAAGAACATTTTAATTTTTTTCGCCCACCAGGGGGGAGGTTTTGACCAATATTCATCACCCACTCGTACAGAATTCATACTGAATTCTGACTCCTGAGTTCTGAATTCTTCTGATTAAAATGTCGTCGGAAACTTTAATATTAAGCTTGATTGGCTATTTCCTCAAGCTTCTTCAGTCCAATCCTGGCTGCCTCAGCAACGTTGAAATGATTGTCTTTTTCCAAATATTTCAAAGCTGAGACACTCTTGGGAGTAGGAAGATTTCCCAAAGCTTCTGCCAAACGCTGCCTTACTAACCAATCATCTGATTGAGCGAAGCGCAGGATCTGATCGACAGATTCAATGTCTTGAATTTCTCCCAGTGCAGAGATTGCAGCTTGTTGCAACACTACTTCTTCGCTATCTAATGCCCGAAGCAGAATTTGACGCGCACGCGGATCTTTAATGTTACCTAGAGAAACGGCGGCACTAAAGCGTACTAGCCAATCAGTATCTTCATAAAACGCCCGTGAAAGCACCTCAAAGGCTCTAGCATCACCCAAATATCCTAAAGCACCGGCAGCATCAGCGCGTATACCATAATCGGGGTCATTTTCGAGAATTCTGACCAAAATTGCATAACATTCTGGCGTCGGCTTGATTCCAAGAGCAAATATTGCCATCGATCGCAGTTGCAAAGATTCGTCATCTAGTACCTTTTTAATCAAAGGGACTGCATCCTCAGCAGCAACATGACGCAGATTCGCCAAGGCTACCATGCGATCGCGTAAATTCGGACTTTCTAACTGAGTAGAAATTTCTTCTAAGCTTAGAGTTGCCATTTGGTTCAAAGCGTTTTCTTTACTTATCTTAATTTACCCGATCCGTTCATCAGGCTGTCACCATAGTGAAGTAGGAGTTTGGCTACTTGACAAAGTGCCTCGACTATGATTTAAAAATAAACAAATGTTACTTCCGGCGAGATTCTGTATTGAATTTAGCAGTCAGATTTAACACGACGCTGTGCGTAGCTTGCTTACAGCAGAAATCATGTATTTGAACCACATCTGTCGTAGGGGCACAGAAAAAGCTCATTGGTGTCAACTTAACGTGAAAGCCAGTCTATAAGCAGCTTTTAAGATTGTCTCGTTCCCAGTCTCCGACTGGGAATGCCCGTCATTGAGGCTCCGCCTCTGTTCCTGGCGGCAGAGCCACCAGGAACTGCATTTCCAGCAAGAGGCTGGAAACGAGATTTGAAAAGGGTTTTGGCTTAAGTTGACACGCATGAGCTTTTTCTGTGCCCCTACCGCATGGTCTATTTAGCTGAAAATAGCTGTAAGAGTAGGATTACGCTAACCCACCTTCAAAGCAATCTTAAGAATATATTCTGCTATTTTTTAAACCGGACTATTTGTATAAGTCTGATTAAAACTATATATTTAAACTAGGTTTGAGAACGGAGAGGGAGGGATTCGAACCCTCGTTAAGTTGCCCTAAACACACTTTCCAGGCGTGCGCCTTCAACCACTCGGCCACCTCTCCAGGTGCCACAAGTTACCATGATACTATAGAATCGCAGAAAATGCAAAGATAAAGAAAGATATTTTAGATTGAATCTGAAAGTCCCAATCCCAAAAAGCAAATCCAGATGTCCCGTACATACACAATTAGAGTTAGCGATCGCGCCACTGGCAAAACATACACTCTAGAAGTTCCAGAAGACCGCTACATCCTGCACTCTGGCGAAAAACAAGGGGTGGAACTGCCGTTTTCCTGCCGCAACGGGGCCTGCACCACTTGTGCTGTGAGAGTGTTGTCAGGAGAAATTTACCAACCAGAGGCGATCGGATTGTCGCCAGATTTACGTCGGCAAGGTTATGCCTTGTTGTGTGTGAGTTACCCCCGTTCTGACTTGGAGGTGGAGACACAAGACGAAGATGAAGTCTACGAACTCCAGTTTGGACGATATTTTGCTAGGGGGAGAGTTAAAGCGGGTTTACCCTTAGATGAGGATTGAATTCAGAATGCAGAATCCAGAATTCAGAATGCAGAATCCAGAATTCAGAATGCAGAATCCAGAATTCAGAATGCAGAATCCAGAATTCAGAATTCAGAATTCAGAATTCAGAATCAATACTTCGGCAGAGCTACGTAACCATCAGTCGGGGATTTGGACCCGCCACTACGAAAGTTGACCACACTTCGGCGCTGCTCTGTTACCACCAAATCTACGATTTGGTGGGGGTCTAAAAAGAGTCTATTCATCCGCTTTTTCGGTCAAAATTCATTCTGAATTCTGACGACTGGCGCTTTTATTCTGTTTTGATAAACTATTCAAAATCACCGAATTTCCGATGCCTGTACATTTTGGTAACTGGGTGCGAAAAATAGCTATTTTGGCTTGCTTATTGCTCTTGGTGAGTTGCCAAGGTAAAAACCAGCTGCCAAACAATGAAGCTCAGGTGAAAGTAGCGCGGGTAGTTAGTGGGCAAAGTTTGGAAGTGTTAGGCATGGCGGAACAACCAAATTTGATTTCCCAAGTGCGGTTAGTGGGTCTTGATGCACCAGATTTGCGGCAGCGGCCTTGGGGGGAAGCAGCAAAAGAACAGTTAGAGAATCTAATTGGTGGTGCAGAACAATCGGTAACGCTAGAGTTTGATTTAGAAGCAAAAGACAAAATCGGCCGAACTCTAGCTTATGTGTGGAAAAATAAGGTGTTGTTGAATGAAGAATTGGTGAAACAAGGGAATGCAATGTTTGTTGGGCGATCGCCTAACCACAAATATGACCAGCGTTTAGAACGTGCCCAACAATGGGCTAGACTCATGGGGCAAGGAATCTGGAATGCAGAAAAACCCATGCGCCTCACTCCCGGCGAGTTTCGCCGCCAAAATCTTTGAGGAGTGGGGAATGGGGAGTGGGGAATAGGGAGTGGGGAAGATGAGGGAGATGAGGGAGATGAGGGAGATGAGGGAGATGAACCAATGACAAATGACAAATGACAAATGACAAATGACAAATGACAAATGACAAATCTACAAATTTTTCTAGATATTGCTACGGAAGCGGCCTTAGCTGCTGGTACTATTTTGCAAGGTTACTTGGGTAAGTTAGAAGATGCAATTATTGAAAAAGGACGCCCTGGTGATTTAGTCACCGTTGCTGATAAAGCCTCAGAAGAGTTGATTTTAGAACTTTTGCGCCGCCATTTTCCCCAGCATTCTATCCTCGCTGAAGAATCAGGGAAATTAGGTAATCAAGAGAATGAATACCTCTGGGCAATAGATCCTCTAGATGGCACAACCAACTATGCCCATCAATACCCATTTTTTGCGGTTTCTATCGGGCTGTTAATTCATGGCGTTCCGCAAGTTGGTGTAATTTATGACCCATTTAACAATGAGCTATTCCGTGCGGCTACTGGCTTAGGAGCAACGCGAAACCGTCATCCCATCAAGGTTTCGGTAACATCGGAACTGAGTAAAAGCCTACTAGTGACAGGATTTGCCTACGATCGCCGCGAAACTTCTGATAACAACTACGCAGAATTTAGTCACCTCACCCATCTTACCCAAGGAGTCAGACGTAGCGGTTCCGCATCGCTAGATTTGGCCTATGTTGCCTGTGGACGTGTCGATGGTTACTGGGAACGAGGGCTTGCTCCTTGGGATATTGCCGCCGGGATAATTTTGGTACAAGAAGCTGGGGGCAAAGTCACCGCCTACGATGGCAATCCCGTCAAAATTGAATCAGGTAGAATTCTCGCAACAAATAGTTATATTCACGACTCTCTCAGTAACGAACTTTCACAAGTTCCGCCACTGTCAGCGTGGGTGTGAGGGGAGTGGGGAGTGGAGAGTGGAGAGTGGGGAGTGGGGAGTGGGGAGTGGGGGGAGATGAACTATTGATTATTGCCCAATGACTAATGACTAATGACTAATGACTAATGACTAATGACTGATCAAGCGAAGTAAACTAGAAAGAATCTAACTGCTCCTTTGGTGCAAGAGTTCTGTATGTCTTTCAAAATAGATCGTGGACTATTTAAATATGATTTCATAGATCATCACGCAATATTGTGCGTTCCAGTTGATGCAGATGTCAAAGAGATTCGCAAACGTTATCTCCAAATCGCCCGCCGTCTGCACCCGGACAGTAATCTTACTGAAAGTGCGGCTCAAAAACAGCTAGGGAACGAATTCTTATCAAAGCTAGTTAACCCGGCTTACGAAAAACTGACTAACGATCGCACTCGCACCGAATATATTATAATTTTGTCGCAAATTGGCAAGCGCCTAGTACAAGAGTCTACTTCGGTAACTCTAAACACTGACTTGGGTAAACAGTTAGCCCAAGCCCCGAATCTCGATCATTTCTATAAAAGTGCGATCGCTAAACTAGCCCAAACTCAATATGATTCTTTAGAGCAAGTGCTGCAAGTCATTGCCCAAGTTAGTGAGTTGAATTTAGTGTATTTAATGCGGAGTGCGGGCAAATCATCCACAGCGCCGCCGCCACATGCTCAACCCAAAGTTCAATCAGATACGCCTCATCCAGATACAGCAAAAAATACACCACCAGCACCAGCACCAGCGCCACCAAAAGAAGACTCGGTTATAGAACAATATGTTCGTCGCGCTCAATCTTTGATTGATAAAAACCAATTTGCCCAAGCCAAAGTAGAGTTGCAAGATGCCCTAAAGCTAGAACCTAAAAATAGTCGCTGCCATAGCTTAATTGCAATGGTGTATTTAAAGCAAAATCAGCTAAAAATGGCAAAAATCCACTTTGACAACGCTCTAAAATTAGACCCCCATGATGAAACGGCTCTGCAATGGAAACCTAAAATAGATAAAGCTTTAGGACAACAACATGGCGATCATAAGGTGACTTCATCCCCCAATAATAAAGATAAGCAACCAGATAAATCTGGTAGTGGCGGTTTGTTCGGTGGTTTGTTTGGTGGGAAGAAAAAATAATGGTGTATCAACCTGCATCGGGAGCCAGGGATTTATTGCCCTTGGATGTGGCGAAAAAACGCTGGATTGAAGATCGGTTACAGCAGGTGTTTCACCGTTGGGGATATCACAGGATTATCACCTCGACTTTAGAACGCATGGATACTCTGATGGCAGGGGAAGCAATCCAGCGCCAGATGGTGATTCAACTACAACAAAATGGCGAAGATGATGAGTTAGGGCTACGTCCAGAATTAACAGCATCTATTGCTCGCACCGTTGTGACTCGGATGGCAGATCTGCGTTATCCACAACGGTTATATTACAACGCCAATGTGTTTCGCCGCACTTGGGAAAGTAGACATAATCGCCAGCAAGAGTTTTATCAAGCTGGGGTGGAG
This sequence comes from Nostoc sp., assembly GCF_036919575.1. Taxonomy (GTDB): domain Bacteria; phylum Cyanobacteriota; class Cyanobacteriia; order Cyanobacteriales; family Nostocaceae; genus Nostoc. The sequence goes on from NZ_JBALBY010000007.1 coordinate 90,375, forward strand.
TTATTGGGTGCTGGCGGATTGCTGGCGAATGCCGAAGTACTGCTGTTAATCGCAGATTGTTTGGCAGCACTGGGTTTGCGGGAATGGCATTTAATTTTAGGTGAGGCGGGAATTACCCGATCGCTTCTGAGTGCCTTTCCTGCTAATTTACAGGATAAAGTTCGCAGTGCGATCGCTCATCTTGACCGCATTACTATAGATACTTTACCTCTAAGTGACAAACTACGCGATCGCGCCCGAATCATCCTGGATTTGCGCGGCTCTAGTGCAGACGTGTTACAAAAAGTTAGTAGTTTGGATTTAGATGAAGAACAGCGAGAGGCAGTGAATAACCTCAAATCCCTAGTAGAATTACTAGAGTCAGAGAAAAAATTTCCGTTAATCCTCGACCTCAGCCTGATTCAGACCATAGATTACTACACCGGTATTGTATTTGAAGTTGTCAACGATACCGAATCCCAAGCCAGAGTTTTAGGGCGCGGTGGTCGCTATGACCAGCTTTTGGGGCTATATCATCCCCAAGGAGAAAATATCCCCGGAATTGGTTTTGGACTCAATATCGAAGATTTATACCAAGTTTTGTTGTCTACTCAGCAATTACCACAAGTAACCCCAGCGAGTAACTGGTTAGTAGTACCAGAGACGCCGAGTGCTAACACTGCGGCCTTTGCCTACGCGCAAAAACTCAGAGATTCTACTCATTTGGTGCGGGTAGAAATTGATTTGGGGGGAAGGGATGCAGACGCTATTCGCCAATATGCACGCGATCGCAGCATAGCCCAAATTGCTTGGATCAAAGCTGATGGCTCACCAACCATTGAATCATTGCGTTAGTGGCCAAACAGGGCAATTCAATTTTGGATTTTGGTGAAGCAGCGCGGTCTTGGGGGTTTCCCCCATGAGTGACTGCTGAACCCGAAGGGATTTTAGATTTTGGATTAAATTTCAATTCTTTAATCCAAAATCTAAAATCTAAAATTCTTACTCTCCCCACTCCCCACTCCCCTGCTAGGCTAGAAATAGCCGATACAGAAGAGAGGGAATCGAGAACATGCCGCATACGATTGTTACAGAAGTCTGTGAAGGTGTCGCTGACTGCGTAGGTGCTTGTCCAGTTGCTTGCATTCATGAAGGCCCAGGCAAAAATGTCAAGGGCACCGATTGGTACTGGATTGACTTTGCCACCTGCATAGACTGTGGTATATGTCTCCAAGTTTGCCCAGTAGAAGGGGCGATTCTTCCAGAAGAACGACCGGAGTTGCAAAAAACTCCGTAATAGTCCATAGTCAACAGTCAATAGTCAATAGCTATGTTTGACTTGACTGTTGACCAACGACAAATGACAAATGACCAATGACAAATGACTATTTACTAGATGTTCAAAATGTCCACGCTGGATACATCAAAGATGTAGATATCCTGCAAGGTGTGAATTTTCGGGTTGCACCAGGAGAATTGGTAACAGTGATTGGCCCCAACGGTGCTGGTAAATCTACCCTGGCAAAAGCAATTTTTGGGCTTTTGATCCCCCACACAGGCACAATTACCTTCAAAGGTGAAAATATCGTGGGGCTAAAGTCCAATCAAATCGTCCAACGAGGAATGTGCTACGTACCGCAAATCGCCAATGTGTTCCCCTCTCTCAGTGTTGAAGAGAACTTGGAGATGGGTGCTTTTGTGCTTAACGTTCCCCTGAAACCAATCAAAGATAAAATATTTACTATGTTCCCTAGATTAAGCGATCGCCGTCGTCAACGCGCTGGTACTCTCTCTGGAGGAGAACGCCAGATGCTAGCGATGGGCAAAGCTTTGATGTTGGAACCTAGTTTGCTGATTTTGGATGAACCATCTGCTGCTTTATCGCCCATCTTGGTGACACAAGTGTTTGAGCAGATTAAACAAATTAATCAGGCGGGTACTGCGATCGTACTAGTAGAACAAAATGCCCGTAAAGCTTTAGAGATGGCCAATCGTGGATATGTATTAGAGTCGGGACGTGATGCGATCTCCGGTCTTGGTGAAGAATTGTTGAATGACCCGAAAGTGGGTGAGCTATATCTGGGAGCAGGTAAGAGACATTAACCCTTTTGAATCACTCTTGCCCCATTCAACATTACACCAGTTTAAGATGGGAGCTTCACCAAGGGATAGCGATCGCTAGGTTGGGCAAAGCCTACGCTATCTATAACTAATACAAAAGCCATAACACTTCCTGCCACTGCCGCGACCGTCGTTTTCGATGCTCAAAGAATTCTCCCCAATAATCCTTGCGTTTCTAATCACATCTACAGCGAGTAGAAACATAAAACAGGACATTCATTCAGGAAAAAATCACCAAAACGTAAATTATTCGGATCTGCCAAAACCCTCATTCACAATTCTTAATTCTTAATTACGAACAGGTTAAAGTCCCTAGCGATTAGCGTAGGCATCGCCTGTTTTTCTCTTGCCCCTCATTGCATTTTTCGTCTAGTTTGTCAATGCGTAAGTTCTACTAGCAACTTTCCCTCCCTTGAATTCAAATTCAACATCACTTAAAAAATTCCCTTAATTAAAGCAAAAAGATTTACTATAAAAACACATTTTCAGGGTATTCACTGATGTAGTCCGCGATTTTACATGGTTAATATGTAGCAAATAATATAGTATCAGTTACTTAAGCTGCGGCTTTTGGCTGGGCTAACGCAAGAACAGCTTGCAATAACTTTCGGTGTGACATATACAACAATTAATCGTTGGGAAAATCGACGCTCTAAACTGTCGCCGCTAGCGATGGAGAAGATTGAGGGGATGTTGGAGAAGATGAAATATTATGAAAGTGCTTTTACCACAGGGAGTTGAAGTTCAAGGTTTTGAGAGAGAATTAAAAACAACTCTAGAGCAAGCACAACTTGCAGGTTATGCCCTTATGGGTTTTGCTTTTAGAGAGGCTCTCAGTTCAAAGCTTCACGAAATTGATGCTTTGGTGGTTATGGAGCCAGGAGTATTTGTATGTTTGGAGGCAAAAGGATATAAAGGTAAGTGGACAGGAAGCGCCAACGAAACATGGTTTTCTGATAATCAAGAAATTAAAGCAGTTGGCGGCAATCCATATATACAAGTTGAACGATACAGCCTAGTTATTAAAGATAAACTTCGGTCTTGTATATTTCAGGATATTAATTTTTGGGTTAATTATTTTGTTGTTGCTCCCGATCAAACACAATTTGAAATAAAAGATGCAGTTATTAATAGCTTTCAACATGGAAGGTCAGTGCAAATTTGTAATGTATCTAGAATAGAACAGGTCTTAGGCAGTATTAGAACTAGGGAAAATGTTGCTGCAAAATTCAATGAAGTTGGTATTAAAAAAATTATTAGCGAACTCACAGGAATCTCACTAGAAAAAATTGAAATACTTATTGGTCAGCCGACTGACTCTGGTACACAAATAGTTTCTACGCTACCAATACCTGTTGACCCACCGATAAAACGAGTTGGTAAACCACCTCCAATTGCTGTTGCTCCCCCGATAAAACTACATGATAATAAATATATTTATCCTTCTATAATCCTTACTTGCTTTGTAGTAGTAGGAGTAGGAATATTTGCGGTTTGGTATTATTTTAATCAAAGACCATGCGAAACCGCTACTGAAACAAGAGTAAATAGTATTTGTTATAAAGATATTACTAAAAAGCCTCTTGTTATAGGCATTATCACTTCACCTAACCAGTATTCAGAATTTAAAACATACTTAAAAAAACAACTCGGTTCTCAAGCCATAAATGTAGTAGTTGAAGGTAACTCTGAAATTACATATAAAGATGCTCAAAATAATATTTCTAAAAACAAATGGGATATCGTGTTTGCCAACTCACCCATGAATGGAATGCGAGCTAAAGATAATAATTACAAATGGTTAGCTCGAATGTATCCTAAGTATCCACTTACTTATGAATCAGTTTTATTTGTTAGGTCTGATAGTCGAATTAAGTCAATTGAAGATATTAAGTCTACAACAACTATCGCTCTTGGAGATTTAAATTCAGCTTCGAGCTTCTATATGCCTGCCTATAATTTATATGGAAAATCTATAACTGTAACGGCAGGACATAGAAGTAGTAAAATCCGAGAGCTAGTAGCTAATAAACAAGCAGATATAGGAGCAGTTGTATACACTACGGTCAAGGATGATCCACAATTCCGACTAATTCAAATTAGTAGAGAAATTCCAGGCACAGGAGTTTACTTATCTCCAAAATTAACTCCTACTATTCAAAAGCAGATTCAAAACATTTTAGAAAATGCACCTAAAAGAATTAAGAAACAGGCAAACTACGACAGAGGAGAAGAGCCAGACTATAAAGAATTTAGAACGATTGCATTAAGAGCAGATCAAGTTTTGTCTTGCGCTAATTTTAGTAGAAATCCTGTACAATTTTTTTGTAACGCAACATCTCAAGGGATTCTAGGACGGGTGGCTGGTTTGACCAAGCAGGGCAATGGAATGATTCGATTACGATTGGAACGAGAAAATCATCAAACCTGCCAAGTCTTTGTTTCTTCACAAACGCTGAACAAAATTATGGATGCTAGCTCACCAGAAATTATTAATAGAAAACAAGTCAATATTATTGGAGTAGAGCCAATAGAACTACAAGACGGCACTTGTGAACTAACAATTGAAAACCCTACTCAGCTAGTAGTATTACAACCTAAAGCTTAATGTTGCCTTAAGCGAAGCTGACACCAGGGGGCAAGATATAGCAGTCTGCTTTGATTTTTGTTCGCGCAGCCTGGCGTAGCCATAATTATTTGCGTAGACAGGGAGTAGAGACGCGATTAAATGATTTTAATTTGAATATTCCCAGGTATGTAGATACTTTTGAGGAAGAAGAAGAGATTAATATTGCCGCAGTTCAGCAGGAAATTGAAGGGCTAGAGGCGGAACTATCTGAGGTGCGAGTTAAGATGAGTGAATATCTCAAAGAATTGGATATTTATAGCTAAAGGAGAAAACTATGACTAGTGCGATCGCTTCTGATACGCCTTTGGCAAAATTATTACCTACAAACATAACCATATTGCAAGGCATTCACTGGGATACCTATCAGAATTTAGTGCGAGATTTGGAGTCACAACCAGGAACGCGACTGACTTATGATGATGGAACTTTGGAGATTATGATGCCGCTACCACCACACGAACGTTATAAACGATTATTGGGTCGTTTTGTTGAAGTTACTACAGAAGAGATAGGCATTGAAATTTTCAGTTTAGGTTCTACAACTTGGACACGAGAAGATTTACGCAAGGGTTTAGAAGCAGATGAGTGTTATTACATTCAAAATGAGTTAGCTGTACGCGGTAAAGATGTAATTGATTTGACAATTGATCCACCTCCAGATTTGGCGATTGAGGTTGATAGTACCAGCAGTTCGATGAATCGGATGGGGATTTATGCGGCGTTGGGTGTGCCAGAGGTATGGCGTTTTGATCGTGAAACTTTGACAATTTTGAGTTTAGTTAATAATGACTACCAACCTCGTGAAATATCGTTAGTGTTGCCGATTTTTGATGCTGCTGTATTGATGAAGTTTTTGGAATTAAGTTTAATAATGGGTGAAACAAGTTTAATTCGTCATGTGCGGGAATGGGTGAGGGAACAGTTAGCAAAATCATCAACAGTAGTGGAGGAACAATAATGAGCTTTTCAATTGAGCGCGTTTTAAATAAAATTGATCAATTAAAGAAGTCGGAAGTCGGAAGTCGGAAGTAAAGTTATTGTAAGGGGATTTGACCCCGACTCAAAACTTACCGATTATAGAACCGGGGGACTTAAACCCACGGAGTTTATTAAGTTTAGTGGAACAGATGCAGGTATTAGAGCATTTGGTGAAGCAGATTAAGCAATCTGTTACTTGATAAATTCCCCATGTTAGCTCAATTTCCTGATATGGGAAGAAAACGAGATGAACTCCAAACAGGACTACGCAGTTTACCCATTAAGCCCTATACTATATATTACACTCAGCTTACTGAATACTTGGAAATTGTAAGAATTTTTCATCAATTTAGAGACATACAAAATCAATTCTCCGATGATGATGCAGAAAGTTAAAGCAGCCTACCACAGATGACTTAAAGCACAAGACAATGAACCTATCCCCAAGTGACTGGCTAGAAAATATCATCTCCCAACTTCCTGCCCTTACTCTTCTGCAAAACATGGGCTATGAATATCTTACACCAAAAGAAGCATTAGCTAAACGTGGGGGAAAGCGATCGCGCATTGTCTTAGAAGAAATCTTCACAGCCCAACGCCACTTTGTTGCACGCGATCGCATTAATTGAGTGGTAACAAGCACAGATCAGTCGATAACCTGCAACTTGGGTTAACATCCAATTTATCTCCCTGGCTTACCTCACCCTCAATCCCTCTCCGATATATTGGAGAGGGAAGCTAGATACAGGATGAAGTTTTGTATTTTATCGAACAGAATTCAGGAGTCAGGAGTCAGGAGTCAGAATTCAGTTGGGTATTCTGAACGAAAAAGCGGATGAATAATCGGCGTTTTTGCACCCCCACCAAAAATTCTAGTTTTGTGGTCAACAAGAAAGTCGCGGGTCCCAATCCCCGACTGAAAGATTGGTGAATTCTGGATTCTGGATTCTGAATTCTTCTTCAATTAATTTACGTTCCTTAGCCAGGTGGATCATATTTATTTAACCTGTAGTTGCCTCGGTAAATCCCGCATTCATAATTCAAATCCTCTTCACAAAACAAAACCGTCCTGCCTGTAAAGGCTAGGGCGGTTTTATTCAGGTTCTTCTTTTAGCTCCTCTTTAAGTGACTTAAGGTCTTTAATCCTGGCTTCGATTCCAGCTATCTCATTAGCTTTTGGCTTGCGATCGCTTTCTGTTTAAAACTTGAGAATGAACGATAAATTGCCCTAGCGATCTAAAATGACACTGTTAATCGGCAAACAAAAAGCAATTAAGTTTAGTGTATGGTGCGTCAACACTCGATTTTTTCATTTGTTCTAGTATTATTGGCCACATTCCTCTTGAGTTGTGGCAGTCCTGGTGTCGCGGTGGCACCTCCAACTTACACGGCAACGCAACTTGAAAGAATTCAGGCTTATGTTCCTGAAATTCAGGCTGTGCGCGATCGCTCACAAGAGTTGAAAACTCTGATCCAAGAAGGTGATTGGATCAATGTGCGTAACTTTATACATGGTCCGGTAACAGAAGCAAGGCTGAACCTGACTTATGTCACTCCCAACCTTCTACCCAAAGACCAACCCACAGCACGTCAAATAACGCGAGATTTGTTTAACGACCTGGTTAAACTTGATAAAGCTACTAGTGCTGGCAATCCTCTAATTGCCTTGAGTAAATCCCAAGCTGCTTTCGCAGACATTGACAAATTCCTCCAGCTTCTTCCGAAAAGAGAAGAGAGTTAGGAGTTATGAGTTAGGAGTTATGAGTTAGGAGTTAGGAGTTAAGAGTTATAAATTTTTAACTCCTCACTCCTCACTTCAAGTACAAGTTATGAATGTAGTTATTATCGGTTGTGGTGTAATTGGGGCTGCGATCGCCTATGAACTGAGTCAAGTAAAAGGGCTAAAAATCACAGTTTGCGATCGGCAACCACCAGCACAAGCTTCCACGGGCGCTGCACTTGGCGTTTTGATGGGCGCAATCAGCCAAAAAGTCAAGGGCAAGGCTTGGCAGATGCGACATACTAGCATCCAACGCTATGAAACTTTGATTCCTGAACTAGAAGCTTTAACAGGTCGCAAAATCCCTTTTAATCGCCAGGGAATTCTCAGTCTTTATTTGGAAGAGGAGAATTTACCAGCATGGGAAAAGCTAGTAGAAATTCGCCACTCTCAAGGCTGGCATTTAGAAATCTGGGACACGGCTAAACTCCAGAATATCTGTCCTCAAGTTGATGTCTACGACGGGCTGCGCCTACACAAAAAAATTACTGGCGCTGTCTATTCTCCCCAAGACCGCCAGCTTGATCCAACTGCCCTGACATTAGCTTTAGTTGAGGCTGCCCAGCAAAATGGTGTGACTTTCAAATTTGGTGTGGCTGTTTTGGATGCCCCCAACTCAACACCTGAATCTTATCCTCAATTTTGTCAGCAACTTGAGACTACAGAAGGAAAAATAGCCGCAGATTGGTTTGTAATCGCCGCCGGGCTAGGTTCAACACCACTGACGGCAAAATTAAACCAGATGCTTGATATCCGCCCCGTACTTGGGCAAGCGTTGCAAATGCGTCTGGGTCATCCGTTAGGTAATGCCGACTTCCAGCCAGTGATAACGGGTAACGATGTGCATATTGTTCCTGTGGGCGGTGGAGATTATTGGGTAGGCGCAACAGTGGAATTTCCCAGCAATGGCGATGAGATACCACCAAATCGAGAATTGCTGGAATCTATTAGAGAACAAGCGATCGCATTTTGCCCAGAGTTAGCCACAGCAACGATTCTCCGCACTTGGTCGGGGTTACGTCCCCGTCCTGAAGGACGCCCAGCCCCAGTTATTGGTAAGTTACCAGGGTTTAGTAATGTCCTCCTCGCTACCGGACACTATCGCAACGGCGTTTTACTAGCACCCGCCACAGCTTATGCAATTCGTGAGATGATTATTTTTCAGGGAGTGGGGAATGGGGAGTGGGGAGTGGGGGGATGAGGGGGATGAGGGGGATGAGGGGGATGAGGGAGATGAGGGAGATGAGGGGGATGAGGGAGATGAGGGGGATGAGGGGGATGAGGGGGATGAGGGAGGAAGAATAACTCATGCAATGCCCAATGCCCCATGCCCAATACTTCGACTTCGCTCAGTACAAGTGCCCCATGCCCAATGCCCAATGCCCAATGCCAATATAGGAAAATAGCGTGTCAATAACAGAACATAAAATCAATGTAGATTCACTGGAATGGTTTTATCGGGAATCTTTACCAATCGGCAGAACTGACTTAGCGCCTGTGTTGTTGCTACACGGGTTAGTTTCACAAAGTTACAGTTGGCGTAATATTATACCTGCTTTAGCGAATCAGGGGACAAGAGCGATCGCTCCAGATTGGATTGGTTATGGCTTTTCTGCAAAACCAGAAAAACGAGATTTTGCTTACACTCCCGATGCTTTTATCACAGCTTTAGAAGGATTTATTAAAGCCCTAGAACTTGAACATTTTTCTTTAGTTGTCCAAGGCTTTTTAGGTTCTGTAGGACTACAATATGCTTTGCGTCATCCAGAACAAATTGCTAATTTAGCTATCTTAAATACACCAATTTCAACTGCTGCTAAATTACCCTGGAAAATTAAACAAATGGGTTTACCTTTGGCGGGTGAAGTGATCACCCAAGACCCACTTTTAGTTGACCGGACGCTAGAAGGTGGAAGCCGTTATCGCATCGGAGATAAAGACTTAGATATTTATCGAAAACCATTTTTGACAACTTCTGCATCTGGTCGAAGTCTCTTAGCAAGTATTCGCAATTTACAGCTTGATTCCGCAATGACAGAAATCCAATCTGGCTTTCAAGAATGGCCACAGCCAATTCTTATACAATGGGGCATGATTGACCCTTGGCTACCTGTAGACATTGCCGAAAATTTTGCAAATTCCGTACCAAATACCGAATTAATAAAACTTAATAACGTCGGACATTATCCTCAAGAACACTACCACGAGGTAATTTTGCAAGACCTTTTACCCTTTGTGCGTCGTAAAGATACTCATTGACAATATACCTTTGGCAAAAATCGATATTATAAAAATGAAACCAAGATTACCACAGAGAAATATCTATCATTTCTCTGTGGTAAAAAATAAATTCGGGATTTTTGCTAGATTTATAAATGTTATCCCCGCCGGCATTTGTGAACTTTTTATTACCATTAAAAAGGCATCACAACCACAAGTAAAGGCAATACTGCTCGGTTTTTGGTGCATAGTCATTTGAGATCCCCCTTAGTCCCCCTTAAAAAGGGGGAAAAATAAGGCATTTTTAGCCCCCCAATTTATCGGGGGGTTGGGGGGATCGACTCAAAACCTACGCAGTATTGCAAGTAAAGGAGATTAGAATTCATGGCTTATTCATGGTTTAAAGCATTTCATATTGTCGGATTTGTAGTTTGGTTCGCTGGTTTGTTCTATCTGGTACGTCTTTTTATCTATCACGTTGAAGCGAACCTTGAACCGGAACCAGCCCGAACGATACTGAAAAATCAGTATCAAATTATGGAAAAGCGGCTCTATCATATCATCACTAATCCAGGAATGTTTGTGACGATCGCAATGGCTATCGGTTTATTAAGCACTGAACCGGACATTTTAAAAGAGGGTTGGTTGCATATCAAGCTGCTGTTTGTTGCCATTTTAATTGGCTATCATCATTACTGCGCCCGGCTAATGAAGAAGTTAGCAGTAGATGAATGTGGCTGGAATAGTCAGCAATTACGTGCTTTAAATGAAGCACCCACAGTTATGTTAGTAGCGATCGTGCTGCTGGCTGTGTTTAAGAATAATCTACCTACAGATATCGCTGCCTGGGCTATTTTTGCCATGATTATTTTGATGGCAGTCACTATTCAACTTTACGCCAAAAAACGCAGGCAAGATAAAGAGAAGCTGACGGCACAGATAGGGCAACCACAAGAACAAAGTTAAGTAGGTCGGCGCAATTAAAGCTAACTGGTGAAGGCTGTCCTTTGTCATTGGTCATTGGTCATTAGTAAGGGGTTTAAGCCTATTTACGTTTCGTAATATACTTCGGTTTTTTCGCGCCAACTTACTTAGACAAATTCCTGTCTCACACAAAGTAGGGTAGCACAGATGTGCTAACCTACCACACTTGGATTACAACAATAACTCGTACCAATTAACCATTACCTCATGCTGGAAACGTCTTCGCTAAATCATCCCCAGGAATCACGGTAGCGTAGAAAACATATTTGCGATTAGCGAGATAGCGACGGTCTTGTTTAATAATCGCCATAAACTCTCTATGTCCTTCACGGCTACGTCCCACTAAACAACCTGCACTGGCATGGCCAATATCATTTCGGGGAAAATCAAAGCCGTAGTGTTGATTCACATAGAAATCATCACCTGTATCAAGTTTGTCGCCAGTCCGTTTAAAATCTTTGTTGAAATCTCTACAAACAGTTATATCTCCAACTTGCACTAATGCTTCGTGAGGCTCTGCTGTGCCGTGGATGCCAACAGCCCAAGCTTTGTATTGTCCAAACTGAATCCTAGCTGCTCCTTTGGGATTCATCGGATTATAAGTGTAGTAGTTCCCTGGTTCTGTAGTCGCTTCCCAGTGATCTACGATTTTGGGAACACCATTTACTACTTCAATGACAATCCGCCGATCATTAAATTCATTGGGTGTATCACTATTGAGAGTCCAGTCTCTATTTATACCCTCTATATAAACAATGTTGTATTCTTTTGGATTGGTGAATACCTGATACTCTTTAGATTGCAAGTATTTGACAATCCTGCTGGCAATGTCATTACCAAGTTTTAAGGGGGGTTTAGGAAGCTCATCTGGTTTGGTTTCAATTAGTTTCTTGGCTGTGACTGCTCCTAAAAAGTCATTTTCTCCAGTCTTGGTTAATTCTTGAAATTTTTTGATAGATATCACAGAAACAGGGCCAAATTTCCCATCAGATGGAGGTTCTAGCAAACCTAAGTTGATTAATAGTGTCTGAACCTGACGAGCCAAGTCTGCATCTTTAGCGATCGCCTCAAATCCCCATTTCTCATCTTTTCCTAAGAAATCTTGCAGTTTCATTATGCACCTACCTTCATTTGCTTCCTTCTAAGTATAAACATCATTTTGAAGATTGATGCTGTTTGAAATAATACTCTCGTATAAAGTATGATGTCAAAATTTTTACTATTAATTTATGATTCAGCACACAAAAATTCACAGAAATACCCCACCCTAACCCTCCCCTTATAAAGGGGAGGGAACTAAATTTCCTGTTTCCCCCCTTTATAAGGGAACTAAATTTCCTGTTTCCCCCCTTTATGAGGGAACTAAATTTCCTGTTTCCCCCCTTTATGAGGGAACTAAATTTCCTGTTTCCCCCCTTTATGAGGGAACTAAATTTCCTGTTTCCCCCTTTATGAGGGAACTAAATTTCCTGTTTTCCCCCTTTATGAGGGAACTAAATTTCCTGTTTCCCCCCTTTATAAGGGGGGATTAAGGGGGGTAATGTAGCCTCGCTTGCGGCGAGGGGTTCTTGTACCTCACAAGGACTGAGAACTACTATAAGTATAAAATTTTACTGAAATATAGTTCACACATCTGATCGGCTGATATATCTGCTGAATGCTGACACAAATGGAATCTTTGTGTTAAAACTTGGCAGACCAATTTGATACATAGTGTTGGAGTGGGTGAATCAGATTTTGGGAATAATCCTCATAGTGTTTGAAAGCATCGTTTTGGTTAGGTTCGCACGATGAGAGCGCGATTTATTTATTGCTGTTTATCTATTGCATTTTGCGGCATTTTGTGGATTTGTTTGGCATTAATTCCAGCCCAGGCAATGCCCACAGAGTCTATTGATACTCTGCGACAACAGCAGCAACAAATGAACCAGCAGCATGAGAGTGGGGCTAACGATCGCGATCGCTTAACAAATATCCAACAAGAGGCGCAAAAACACCTGACTGGTTTAAAGCAAAATCTGCAAACCACAGATAGCTATATTCAAGAGAGCGAATTGCAATTACAACAAGCTACTCAACGCCTGCAACAGTTGGAAACTGATTTAGCTGTAGCGGAACGTGACTATGAAGCTCGTCAAATAGTAACAGTAGCACGATTGCGTTATCTCCAGCGATCGCCAGCATCTGTTGGATGGGCAGTTTTGCTCCAAAGTGAAAATATTAGCGATTTTATCAGCCGTCGTTATCAGTTGAAGTTAGTGTATCAGGCAGACCAACAAATTTTGGTGAAACTCAACGCCCAAGCAAATCTGCTCAATAAACAAAAAACGGAAGTTGAACAGCAAAAAAATGAAATCGCCTTGATGCGTGAGCAACTATTGGCACAAAAAACCGATTATCAAACTCAGGCGCAGTCACAATCAGAATTGATTCAACGCCTCAATAGCGATCGCCTCGCCTTGGAAGCAGCGCAAAACCAGCTAGAGAGGGAATCCCAAAATCTGGAAGTCTTGATTCAACAAAAGGTAGCAGAAGCCAAAGCAACAGAAGAGGCGCAAGCAAAAACCAACAGCCGTACAAGTTTCATCATTCGGGGAACTGGTGTAATGGTATATCCTAGTGATGCTCCTACTAGCAGTCCCTTCGGCTGGCGAATGCACCCAATCCTCGGCTATCGTCGCTTTCATGCCGGGTTGGATTTTGCCGCTAGCTATGGCAGTACAATTCGGGCAGCCGATTCGGGAATAGTGATTTTTGCTGGGTGGTATGGTGGTTATGGCAGAGCGGTAATTATCGATCACGGCAAAGGCATTACGACATTGTACGGACATACCAGCGAATTGTATGTAACCGAAGGTGAAGCTGTTGAACGCGGACAAGCGATCGCTGCTGTCGGTTCCACAGGTTTATCAACTGGGCCTCACCTCCACTTTGAAGTTCGTCGAGATGGTACACCCGTGAACCCAGCTAATTATCTTTAAGCGATCGCCAATTCGGGGATATTTTTATGAAAATCTGTATTGTTGGCGCGGGTGCGATTGGTGGATATTTAGGGGCAAAACTGACACTAGCAGGTGAAGCCGTGACGCTGATTGCGCGTGGTTCTCATTTGGAGGCAATTAAAACAAATGGGCTGAAGTTGCTTATGGCAGACGGTTCTAGCCAAATTGCTAGTCCATCTTTGGCAACTAGCGATATTCAGAAAGCAGGGCGACAAGATGTAGTAATTTTAACTGTAAAGGCTCAGAGTTTGTCTGCGATCGCACCCTCTCTCCCTGCACTCTATGATGCTCACACAATGGTGGTGACAGCCCAAAATGGTGTTCCTTGGTGGTACTTTCGTCAGCATGGCGGTGAATATGAAGGTACACGCATTCAATCTGTTGACCCAGATGGGATTATTGAAGCTAATATCGGTGCCCAACGCGCCATCGGTTGTGTTGTTTACCCAGCAACTGAGATAATTGAACCAGGTGTAATCAAACATATTGAAGGCGATCGCTTTACTCTCGGTGAAATCGACGGCACTAAAACAGAACGCATCCAATTATTAGCACAGACTTTAAAACAGGCAGGATTCAAAGCACCAATCCGCAATCAAATTCGCACGGAAATTTGGATCAAGTTGTGGGGTAATGTCGCATTTAATCCCATCAGTGCGCTGACTGGTGCTACTCTAGAAGGTATTTGTCGCTATCCCCTGACTCGTGAATTAGCGCGGCAAATGATGACTGAAACTCAGGCGATCGCGGAAAACTTAGGTATAAAGTTTGGCATTAGTTTGGAACAGCGAATTAATGGGGCAGAAAATGTTGGTGCCCATAAAACCTCAATGCTACAAGATATTGAAGCCGGACGCGCTACGGAGATAGACGCTATTGTTGGCGCGGTGGCAGAATTGGGAAAACTCACTCAAATTCCCACACCTTATATTGATGCTATTTATGCCAGTGTTAAGTTGTTGGAAGCGACTAAAGTAAGAATTTGACGAACCACAGAGGCGCAGAGAACACAGAGAGAGGAGAAATAGAGAGGATTTTTGCGTCAGCTTTGGGATATTTTTTTATTTGGAAGTCTCTTAAGCTGCAATACGCTTGGGTTAAGGCTAAAACTCTTTGTCAAAATCAATTTTTTTAACGAACCGCAAAGGACGCAAAGGACGCAAAGGAAGAGAAGGAAGAGAAGGAATAAGTAAGTGGGTCAAATTAAATATAAGACCTCACTCTGCCTCCGGCTTCTCTCTCCTTACCAAGGAGAGGGATTGAGGGTGAGGTTTTATCTTATATTTAATTGTGTCTTCCTACTTAAATGCTTAACTGAAGTGTATTGCTTTAAGGTGCGGAATGTAAATTATATAATTATCAAGTTTATGAAGAAAAAAAAAGTATGGCTATTAACAATACTGTTTGTAGCAGTAGTAGGAATCAGCATCATTACAGGAGATAGCAATTATCTAAAAGCTGCCTCATCTTTAGGTAAAGACACGCTGACGATGATTACTTCCCCAGATTATCCTCCTTATGAGTTTTATGATACTAAAGGAGGCGATGTCTACGACGGGCTACGCCTACGCCAAATCGTTGGCTTTGATATAGATATTGCCAAGACCCTTGCTCAAAAACTAGGGTTTAAACTTCAGATCATGGAATCCGATTTTAATGGATTAATTCCTGCACTCCAAGCAAATCGGGCTGACTTTGTAATGGCTGGGATGACTCCAACTCCAGAACGTCAGAAAAATATTGATTTTTCAATTATTTATTACGAAGCTAAAGATACGATTGTCGCCCCTAAAGGTAGCAACCTGAAGCAGCCCAAAGACTTATCAGGAAAAAAGGTTGGGGTACAACTAGGAACGATACAGGAACAAAATGCTCAGAAAATTGCTCAAAAAGTTGCGGGTATTCAGCTAAAGCAACTCAACAAAGTGCCGGAAGTAGTTCAGGAAATCAAATCTGGGCGAATTGATGCAGCAATTGTTGAAGATACTGTCGCTAAGGGATTCGCCCAAGCTAACCCAGATTTAGAGTTTAATATTATTCCCTCAGAGGAGGCAAGTGGATCAGCGATCGCTTTTCCTAAAGGTTCTTCTTTAGCAGAACCGTTTAACAAAGTCCTTCAGCAAATGAAGGACAATGGCACATTAGCTAAATTGGTAGCCAAGTGGTTTTCACAGAACATTACCGCCAATCCTGCATCCTCAACTCCTGCTAAAGGCGGATTGAATCTTGACTTCACCCGAATTCTTCCTGACATTCCCTTTATTCTTCGGGGAATCCCTTTAACTTTATTGTTTACGCTATTATCTGTATCCTTGGGGTTAATCTGGGGAACAATACTGTCTCTATTAAAAATTATCGGCATCAAGCCGCTTACCTGGGTTGCTAACGCCTACACCTCTGTTTTCCGAGGCACACCTTTATTATTACAGTTGGCGTTGGTTTACTACGCAACACCCCAGCTTACAGGCTATGACATTTCCGCATTGGAGGCAGGGGTGCTAACTTTTACCCTGAATTCTGGCGCTTATATGTCGGAAACCATCAGAGGTGGAATTCAGGCGGTGGATAAAGGGCAAAGTGAAGCGGCGATGTCTATGGGTGTTCCCTATTGGTTGATGATGTGGGATGTGATTTTTCCCCAAGCATTGAAGAACATTCTCCCCGCATTGGTGAATGAAACTATCGGATTGCTCAAAGATTCCGCACTGGTGTCAACGATTGGGGTAGTGGAAATATTACGCAGCGCCCAAATCGTTGGTGCAAACAAGTATATTTATTTTGAACCACTGCTATTTGCAGGGTTAATCTACTATGTTTTGGTAATGGGTATGACTTTGGGTGCATCCGCTTTAGAAAGGAGGTTACGGCAAAGTGAGTAATGTAGTAATTCGCACGGAATTCTTATGTAAATCCTTTGGCAAACTCGACGTACTCAAAGATATTTCCACTGAGTTTTATCAGGGCGAAGTGGTTGCCATATTAGGCCCTTCTGGTTCAGGTAAGTCTACCTTTCTGCGATGCATAAACTTGCTAGAACAACCCACCAGAGGAAGAATCTACTTTCACGACCAAGAAATCACTAATCCCAAGGTAAACATTGCTAAGGTGCGCCAACATTTGGTGATGGTATTTCAACATTTTAATTTGTTTCCCCACATGAGTGTGCTGCAAAATGTCACCTACGCACCCATAAAGGTGAAAGGAATAAACAAGCAAAAAGCAGAAGAACAAGGGTTAGAATTGCTTGCTAAGGTAGGTTTAGAGCCAAAAGCGTCTGTCTATCCGTCCAAACTATCTGGGGGACAGAAACAGCGAGTAGCGATCGCTCGTGCATTAGCAATGGAACCAGAGATGATTTTGTTTGATGAACCCACCTCTGCACTAGATCCAGAAATGGTTAAAGATGTGCTGGAAGTGATCAAAGCTTTAGCGCTATCTGGAATCACAATGGCGATCGTTACCCATGAAATGGGCTTTGCTAGAGTTGTTGCCAATCGGATTATGTTCCTCGACCAGGGAAGTTTAGCAGAAGATACTACTCCTAGTGAGTTTTTCCAAAATCCTCAGTGCGATCGCGCCAAGCAGTTCTTAGAAAAAATGCTTTAGAAATTGATTTAGTTATCCCTACTTTCTCAACCGAAAGCGCACCGGCATTCTATCCGGCGGATAAATCAAAAGGTTCTGCTGTAACTGTTCCAGAGATGATCGACCGTTGACCAACTCCCAGTCAAAGTAGTAAAGCAGTAGTGCCAGCATCATCGTTGCTTCCAGCATTGATAAATGCTCTCCCAAGCAACGATGAGAACCTGAGCCAAAGTCTATCATTGGAAGTACGGTACTTTCCTTATTCTTCTCTAACCAACGCTCTGGCAGAAATTCATCGGGATGAGAATAGACTTCTGGATCTCGTCCAGCAGCAAGCATTGACCAGTATATTTTCGTGCCACGAGGAATAACCGTACCCTCGATCAGAATGTCACGTTGAGCCTCCAATGAAGTCGAGCCAGAGGCGACTGAATAAAGGCGCAAAGTTTCCTTGATAATAGCGCGGATGTAATTCAATTCCTTAAGGCTTTCTGAATTAATACCGCCTTGACTTTCCCAAGCTTGGTCAACAACGGCCTGTGCTTGCTGAAAAACCCTTTGATTTAAGGTCAACTCTGCTATTGCAAAGGATAAAGTATGAGCCGTCGTATCAGTACCAGCTATTAAAAGTTCAATAGCTTCTGCTACCAGTGTTTTCCGATTGTATTTTGGTTCTTTGGCAGCTATTTTCACTAACATTGATTCCTGGAACAAAGGACTTACCTGTGTTAAATCGGTCTGATTTTGTTCTCTCATCTGTAAAGCTAAGTCTACACGGGGAGTAATAAACTCCTCTAAATATCGCCTTGCTGCCCAATAATCTCGTGAGTTCTTAGTTGGCAGATATTTCATCCATATCTTCTCGCCAGTAGCTACCCGTAGGAACCGATAGCTTACAATACACATCGCCTCGTACACTTTGAGGACATCAAGGGGTTGTCCTTCTTGACTAGCAATGTTTTTATCCACCGGAATGCCCAGTACTAAACAGGAAATCACCCTCATTGTTAGCTCTACAAACAGAGGATCTACCTGAACTTCTTTTGGTGAGGCAGCGGACTGAATTTTCTCAATTACTTGTTCGCAAGCTTGGCTAATAATTTCCACATATTTGGAGAGACCGCTAGAACTGAATTCAGGGTTCCAAGCTTTGCGTCTGTACTGCCACTCACTTCCACTTTGACCGAAAAGAATCGGCCCACTAATGTCGTTCCAAGCTTTGCTCGCTCGCTGTGACCTAATTAGGCTACCATCTCTCATGCCATTAACAATGGTGTCTTCGATAACTTTTGGCTTACTCAAAATGAGAATTGGATTGCCAGTCCAGTAAACATACATTGGGCCTAGCTGCTGGCTCCAATCAAACAATAATTGGAAGAATTTCTTCTCTTTCACTGCTGCTAATACTTGAGGAATATTTCCTAATAGCCAGTGTCTCTTAGGAGAGGGAAGGGACTGTAGAGATTTGTAAGTGTTCTTTTGTTTCCACCAGCGCCAACCAAATATTCCCACTGTGCTAGTAATGCCTAAGACTGTAACTAAATATGGAAATGAGTCAGAAAAAGCAATTTGAGCGGCAATCTCTTGGAACATGAATCCGCCTTTGTCCAACAAAACTTAGGTTATTCAGATACTACCGTATTGTTTCCAGATTCGTTCAGCGCGGTTCTCAGTTGAGTGGTTTCTAAAGAAAATCTAAAGGTAGCAAATAGCGATCGCCTGGAAACAGGATAATGCAGCTGAACTGGCCAATCCTTCCCATTCAACCTAGAACTATGGCATCTACACCGAAAATCCTCGCCTTTGCTGGCAGCACCCGGATTGATTCTTACAACAAAAAATTGGTAAAAATTGCGGCGGCTGGTGCTAAGGCAGCAGGTGCAGAAGTGACTTATCTCGACCTCCGCGATTTGCCTTTACCTCTGTTTGATGAAGATTTGGAAGCTCAAGAAGGACTACCTGCTAACGCCCGTACTTTCAAGGAGTTGTTAATTTCTCATCAAGGATTGCTGATTGCTTCGCCGGAATATAATAGTTCGATCACAGCAGTTTTGAAGAACGCCATTGACTGGGCATCCCGTCCAGCCCCAAACGAAGCATCATTGGCTGCTTTTGCAGGTAAAGTTGCTACCATTATGAGCGCTTCCCCAGGCGCTATTGGCGGTTTACGCGGGTTGGTTCACCTGCGGTCTATCTTGGGAAACATCAAAGTTTTAGTACTTCCCGACCAGGTAGCCGTACCCAAAGCTTACGAAGCCTTTAACGCCGATGGCACATTAAAAGATCCTAAACAGCAAGAATCTATTGAAAAGCTAGGCGATGGCTTAACAAAGATATTGCTGAAGCTTAATTAAACTCTTGAGGTGTTCAGTAGATAACGAACACCTGTAATTAAACACAGATTTTGGGGTATGAAAGCGTGGCTACTACCTCTCGTTACCTTCACCTTCGGCCTATCATTAGGAGTTAACGATGATCACAAAAAGAAAACCTAGACATCCTGGCGGATTACAGCAGAAATCATGTATTTGAACCACATCTGTCGTAGGGGCACAGCAATGCTCATTGGTGTCAACTTAAGACGATAAAGCCCATATTTGTTGGGTGTAAGCGTCAATCTCTCGATGACGCTTACGC